>NZ_JAGFXZ010000022.1 GCF_019038395.1 Acinetobacter sp. BY419 | reverse complement strand
TTAAATATTCAGTCAACCCAATTTAAAGGGAGGAATTGTATATTTTTATTGCAAATGATAAGTACTATCATTAATATCCAGTTTCTTATTTAAGCAACAATACTAATTTATTCTTCGGTTCGGGAATTTGGTCATGCATAGTTTTAGTCTTCGTCCACTTACGTTGGCAATTCTTGGGGTCACAGCAACCTCTGCTTTTGCAGAGACAAATAGTACCTCAAACGTTCCAACTACCACCTTATCTACCATTGTGGTCTCTGCATCAGGTTTTGAACAACAATTAAAAGATGCCCCTGCCTCAATTAGCGTGATCACTAAAGAAGATATTGAACGTAAGAATGCTACCAATATTGCGGACCTCTTGGTTGATATCCCTGGGGTCGATGTGCGTAATGGCGTAGGTAAAACTGCAGGATTAAATGTCAGCATCCGCGGTATGAATGCTGATGATACGCTCATTTTGATTGATGGCCGTCGTCAAACAACATCAACTGATGTTACCCCAAATGGTTTTGGTGAAGCAGCGACAGGCTTTATGCCACCCCTTTCAGCCATTGAGCGTATTGAAGTGATTCGTGGGCCAATGTCGACACTATACGGTTCAGATGCGATGGGTGGTGTCATTAATATCATCACTAAAAAAGTATCAGATGAGTGGAATGCTAACGTTACTGTCAGTGGCAACGTTATGGAACATGGCGCTGAGGCAGATTCATGGAAAACCAGCTTCTTGGTGAATGGTCCATTAGTCAACGATGTGCTTGGCCTGCAGCTTCGCGGTAGTTATTATGACCGTGGTCAGTCTGACCGTGTCGAAGGCTCAACTGGCCGTGATCCACGTCCAACGACTGCTCACAATTATGATGTTGGCGGTAAACTAACCTATAAAGTAGATGATCAAAACGCCTTATGGCTTGACTCATTCTATAGTCACCAAAACTATAAAAATGAAGACAATCGTTTAGGTAATCTAGACACTGAAACAACTGCAAATGGCTATAAAGATAAATTAATTTTTGATCGTACTCAGGTTGCAATTGGGCATGATGGTGACTATAGCTTTGGTCAGTGGAATACCTATATTAGCCACTCAGAAACCGAAACCAAAGGCCGGACTATACCTTCAGCTGCATTACCTGCCGGAAATGCTCAAATTGGTGCAGATCGGGTGTTAAAAAATACCGATTTAATTGCAGACAGCCATATTATTTCAACTTTGGGTGCGCATAAGGTAACCGTGGGTACGGAATACAAAGAGCAAACTAATAAAGATAATATCGCCCTGTATTCGACTGGTGTAGACGAATTCGATAAAAAATCCTGGTCAGTTTATGCTGAGGATGAATGGCGCCTATTGGATAGTTTAAGTTTAACCTATGGTGGTCGTTTTGAAGATCACTCAGGTTTTGGCGGTCATTTTAGCCCGCGTGCATATCTTGTCTGGAATACCAATGACATGCTGACCATCAAAGGTGGTGTCAGCACAGGCTATAAAGCACCTTCTGCGAAAGCCCTTTATGACGGCGTTGTTGGCCTCAGTGGACAGGGACAAAATCTGACATTTGGTAACCCTGACTTAAAGCCTGAAACATCGACCAACTATGAATTAGGTTTTAATCTACAGCCGACAGATAATATCAATTTCACGGCAACCAGTTTTTACAACCAGATTAAAGATGCGATTGTTTCAGAGAATCTTCCTGTATCAGCTGAATGCTTAACTGCAAGCTCATGTTCAACCAGCGTGAATGCGAATAAAGCCAAAGTTTATGGTGCAGAAGCAACTTTGCAATACAGCATTTTGCCTGAATGGGATATGAAAGCTGCCTATACCTATACCAGAAGTAAAATTACTGATGGAGAAAATGAAGGTACTTATTATAATAACCAACCACGTAATACCTTTAACCTCACTTCGACATGGCATCTGGTGCCTGCTGTAGACTTATGGTTACAGTACGAATATAAATCTGATCGTCAACGCTTCCTGACTACGCCAACAGCACCTGCTTCAGGTTTAGGCTCAAGCGACTATGAAGAATATAAATTATTTGGTGACAAGTTAGCGGGCTATAGCGTATTCAACCTCGGTGCAAGTTATACCGTCAGTGATCAATTACGTCTGAATATGGCCGTGAACAACTTACTGGACAAAGATTTTACCGAAGGGGCAAAATCATATGAATATTTAGACAACCGTGGTCGTCAACAAACTGCCACTGGTTATAAATACTTAGACATTGGTTCTAGTACAACGGGTACTTACATTCCAGGCCGTAACTACTGGCTATCTGTTTCATACGACTTCTAATATTTAAGTGAAAGTTATTAAAACCCTGTCCTGGCAGGGTTTTTTGCTTACTCAGCGATTAATGCTTTCCAAATAACTGCTAAATAATGGACTCATTTCATCATCATTATTCTCAATAAAAAATTATAGATTATATAATTTTATCAATATTTATTAAAAACATAATCTTATATGAAACTGTTATATCATTACATTTGAAATCTCATTTAACATTTTCCTGAAGATCATCAATTCCCATGATAAAAAGATAAAAATAAAAACAAGAATCATTATTATTCGCATACATTTTTAATATTCCGTTCTTAGGTTTAACATGACCTTCATTAAAACACGTAAAAAAATCGTTTCCTCTGCAATTGTTTCGTCTTTATCCATTGTCACTGCAAATGCGATGGCAGAAGAACAGGTGATCCAGTTAGAAACTATTCATCAAGAAGTCAAAGCCGAACCAGCACCCAGTTTAAAAGTAGATCAATCTGCGAACAGCAAATTTGTTGCTCCTTTACTCGACACACCAAAGTCAGTTTCAGTGATTTCAAAACAGCTGATCGCAGATACGCAAGTCACTACTTTAAGTGATGCTTTGCGTACTGTACCGGGTATTACCTTGGGCGCAGGTGAAGGTGGTAATCCAAATGGCGATCGTCCGTTTATTCGTGGTTATAACTCTGAAAGTTCCATGTATGTAGACGGCGTGCGGAACGCTACTTCACAAAACCGTGAAATGTTTGCTGTTGAGCAGGTTGAAGTGACCAAAGGGTCTGCGTCTGCCATGGGCGGGGCAGGAACGACCGGCGGTAGTATCAACATGATTTCTAAAGTTGCGAAGAAAGGCGACCTTTTAGAAGGCTCAGTCGCTGGCGGCACTGACAACTATCAACGTATTACCTTAGATGCCAATAAAGATTTCGGAAATGGGATCGCAGCACGTGTGGCAGTGATGGGCCACCATAATGAAAAAGCTGGCCAGAAAAATGGTGCCGAATATAAACGTGCCGGTATTGCACCAAGTATTACATTTGGTCTGGATACCCCTACACGTGCGACTTTAAGCTATTACTACTTAAAAACTGATGACACGCCTGATTCGGGTGTTCCATATTGGAATTCTGCAGACAATACTGCTACTGGTAAACCTGTCGATGTAAAACAAGGCATTTATTATGGTTTATTAAGTCGTGATTTCCAGAAACAGGAAAATCAAATCGGTACCATCAAACTGGAACACGATTTAACCGACAACCTGACCCTGAGCAATACAGCGGTATATAGCACCGCCAAGAACGACTACTTATGGACTCAGCCAGATGACTCTAAAGGTAACGTACTAAATGATAAAGTCTGGCGTCGTATTAACTCACGTATTACCGATACCAGCATCTTTACAGACCAGCTTGCTTTAACAGGTAAATTCAATACCGGTTCACTTCAACATAGCTTTAATGTCGGTGCAGAATACTCGGACCAAGAATCTGACAAAGGTAACTACTTAACAAGTTATCCAGGCTATCCAGGTACCACCACAGGTGGTTTCAACAGCGACTGTACTAGCAACGATGCATGGTGTACATCATTAACTAATCCAAACTCACGTGATCAATGGTTGGGCTCTTCCGCAGCCAACAAAAATCTCACTACAACCACGACCGAGACTACATCTGTCTATCTCTTAGATAATATTGAAATTAATTCTCAATGGTTATTGGACTTGGGCGCACGTTGGGATAAATTTGATACCAAGCAAACCACAAATGCTAGTGGCGATTCTATTGAAAATAATACCGACTTCTTTAGCTATCAAGCTGGTTTAATATTTAAACCTGTTGAAAATGGTTCTATCTACGCGAGTTATGCAACTTCTGCTAATCCAGTAGGTATTGATGGCGGCGATGGTTCAGAAGCGATTGGCCAAGCCTATAAGGATCTGGATCCTGAAGAGAGCCGTACCTTTGAAATCGGTACAAAGTGGGACTTGTTAGATGAAAAACTGAATTTAACTGCTGCCGTTTTCCGTACTGAAAAACAAAATACGCGGATTCAACTGGATGCTGGCACATATACCAATGGCGGCGAAACCCAAGTGGACGGAATTGAGCTAGGGTTAAATGGCCAAATTACCGATAAATGGGCTGTATCTGCTGGTTATGCTTATCTGGACAGTGAAAATGTGAACCCAGGTCCATCTTGTAACCGTCAAGGCGTATGTACACCTGACAACCCCGCCAAAGGTAAACAAATGCAGAGTGTGCCTAAAAATTCTGCGACCCTTTGGACTACGTATGCTGTAACTCCTACTTTAACTTTAGGTACGGGCGCTGTGGCAATGGATAAAGTGTATGGTGATCCAGCCAATACGAAGTGGGTTCCAGGTTATGCCCGTTATGATGCCATGGCTCGTTATAACGTAAACAAGAATGTGGACCTGCAATTGAACGTGAACAACCTGTCCGACAAACGTTACTTCACCAAAGCGTATGCATCTCACTATGCGACTGAAGCTGAAGGTCGTAGTGCAGTCTTGGCAGTCAACTTTAAATACTGATCACTCTTGAGCAATAAATCTGCATAGCCTCTAAATTGAGGCTATGCTATTTCCAAACTAAAATATTCGGGAAGTCTTCGTGCTGCATCATATTCCAAACGTACTGAGCAAAGAGCAAGTGCAATATTTCCGTGAGGAGATGAATAAAATCGAATGGGTCAATGGCAAGGTCACTGCTGGCACCCTCTCTGCAACGGTGAAACAGAATCAGCAATTGCCTGAAGACCATCCGCTGACCCATCATTTAAGCAATATCATTCTTGAATCCCTAGGACAGCATGCTTTATTTTTATCGGCAGCAATTCCACTGGATATTATTCCACCTTTGTTTAACCGCTATGAAAACAATGAAGCTTTTGGCTTTCATGTCGACAATTCGATTCGCCGCATACGCGGGACAAATGAGCGGCTCAGAACAGATTTATCCTGTACGGTTTTCTTGAGTGAGCCGGAAGAATATGAGGGCGGTGAACTGGTGGTCGAAGACACCTATGGCTATCACGAAGTGAAACTGCCTGCCGGAGATATGATTCTCTATCCATCTACCAGCTTGCATGAAGTCACCCCAATCACGTCAGGCTGTCGAATTGCCTCTTTTTTCTGGGTGCAAAGCATGATTCGAGATGATGCAGAGCGTCATATGCTGTTTAATCTGGATCAAAGCATTCAAAGTTTAAGATTGCAACTAGGCGATCAGCACGCCGAAGTCATGAAACTGACCAATCTGTATCACAACTTAATGCGAAAATGGGCTGAGCTTTAACAGACCTTATAGCTTGAATGACCTTCTGAAATGTCTGCATCTGTTTTCTATCAAAACATATTGCGAGATTGCGTTATTGAGCGCAAAAAATAATGCATATTGCTAAAATCAAGAAAATATAAAACGCCATAGCAGAAATATATGAAAAAAAAATTCGTCAATCAAACTTTATAAGAAAATCTTTATTGAGATACGACTAAAATCCATAAAAAAAGCAAAAACTTTTCGGTTTAACTGGATTAAACTTAAAGTTATAAGTTATAAGTTAATCATGCAGGTTTTGTGATTAAAACTAAATCCTAAATATTTCAGAAGATTTTTAGTTTTAACCCTGGTTCCAATCTGCATGCAGACGATTATAGACAAAATCTATTCCGTAACCTTTGCCAGTGCTTCAATCCAGTACAGGCTTCAGGTTACACAAGGAGCTCTCTCATGATGTTGGCTGATCCAAGTAAAAAATACCGTCGCATGTATCAACGTGTGGACTTACCAGACCGTCAATGGCCGAACAATGAAATTAACAAAGCGCCAATCTGGATGAGTACCGACCTGCGTGATGGTAACCAGGCGATCTTCGAGCCAATGAACATGGAGCAGAAATTCAAGATGTTCCAGATGTTGGTGAAAATCGGTTTCAAGCATATTGAAATCGGCTTCCCTTCAGCATCACAAATTGATTTCGATTTCACCCGTAAATTGATTGAAGAAGGTCATATTCCGGATGATGTCTACATCGAAGTTTTGGTACAGGCACGTGATCATTTGATTCAACGTACGTTTGAGTCTTTACAAGGCGCGAAACGTGCGATTGTGCATATCTATAACTCCAACTCACCGACTTTCCGCGAAAAAGTATTGAACGTAGATATTGCCGGTGCAAAACAGTTGGCCATCAATGCTGCACAGAAAGTGAAAGAATATGCAGCAAAACAGCCTGAAACTGAATTTGTATTCCAGTACAGCCCGGAATGTTTCACTGCGACTGAATTAGAAGTGGCAAAAGATGTCTGTGATGCTGTAACTGAAATCTGGGAAGCGAGTCCTACCAATAAGGTGATCTTGAACTTGCCAGCAACGGTTGAAGTCTCAGGTCCACATATCTATGCCGATCAAATCGAATGGATGCACCGTAACATTCAGCGCCGTGACGGCGTGATTATTTCAGTTCACTGCCATAATGACCGCGGTTGCGGCATCGCGGCATCTGAATTGGCGATTATGGCCGGTGCCGATCGTGTTGAAGGCTGTGTATTTGGTAATGGTGAGCGTACCGGTAATGTTGACGTTGCTGCAATCGCATTGAACATGTATACCCAGGGCGTTGCGCCAAACCTGGATTTCTCCAACATTAACGAAATTATCGCGACGGTTGAAGAATGTACCGGTTTGCCAGTGCACCCACGTCATCCATATGCGGGCGATTTAGTCTTTACTGCATTCTCGGGTTCGCACCAGGATGCAATCAAAAAAGGTTTCGAGTTCCAGAAAGACCAAGAAATGTGGGATATGCCATATTTACCAATCGATCCAAAAGACTTGGGTCGTGACTATGATGCAGTCATTCGTGTTAACTCACAGTCAGGTAAAGGCGGTATTGCCTACTTGTTAGAAGCGAATTACAACGTAACCTTACCACGTCGTTTACAAATCGAATTCTCGCAAATTGTACAGAAACGTACCGATGAACAAGGGACTGAAATTTCTGCGACCGAGATCTGGAAATTGTTTAAAGAGACCTATGTGGATGTAAAAAATACACATTACTCGACCCAAAACTATAAATTATCCGATGATAACGGCAATCAGGTCATCGAGCTTGATCTTGAAATTGATGGTCAGTCACGCCGTGTTCGCGGTGAAGGCAATGGTCCAATTTCAGCGATTTTGGATGCACTTCAATTGCCGATTGATGTCGTGAACTATGAAGAGCGTAGCATCAGTTCGGGTGCGCATGCCAAAGCTTTGGCCTTGATTGAACTTCAGGTCAAAGGTATGGGTAAATCTGCCTTTGGTGCAGGGGTACATGACAACATCGTGACCTCTTCGATCGAAGCGATTATTGCATGTACCAACCGTCTGATTGATCAAGGTGTATTAAGCACGGATCAGGTGATTGCAGCTGCGGTCTAACAGGCTCTATTAGAATTAGCGATAATTCATAGCACTAAAATGACTTTAGAAGGATATCCGCTAGTGGTATCCTTTTATTATTCATACTAAAGATTTAAGGCGAATCCTCCCCGTGTCTTTTCCAGCTGACTCAGTGGGCCTTGTTGTCCCACAAAAGTTCCAATTTGAAGAGCCATTAGAGCTTGAATGTGGTCGCATCCTCCCCCGTTTTGACATCATGGTCGAAACTTACGGTACTTTAAATGCCAATAAGTCAAATGCCATCCTGATTTGTCATGCCCTTTCCGGTCATCACCATGCTGCAGGTTATCACCATGAAGATGATAAAAAAGCCGGCTGGTGGGACTCATGTATCGGTCCCGGAAAAGCCATTGATACTTCAAAATTCTTTGTCGTTTCCCTGAATAATATTGGGGGTTGTAGTGGCTCTACTGGTCCTACATCGCCAAATCCTGAAAATGATCACCGTCCTTATGGCCCGGATTTTCCACTCGTCACGGTCCGTGACTGGGTCAAAACCCAAGCTCTGCTGTCAGACCGATTAGGGATTGATACCTGGGATGCCATCATTGGTGGTTCACTGGGTGGCATGCAGGCACTGCAATGGTCAGTGGATTATCCGAACCGTTTAAGAAAATGCGTGATTATTGCCAGCGCACCAAAATTGTCTGCACAGAATATTGCCTTTAACGAAGTGGCGCGTCAGTCAATTTTGTCTGATCCGGACTTCCATAACGGGCGTTATCTGGAAAATGACAGCTATCCAAAACGCGGTCTGATTCTGGCGCGCATGGTCGGTCATATTACCTACCTGTCAGAAGAAGCCATGAAGCAGAAGTTTGGCCGTGATTTAAAATCTGGCAAATTTATGTATGGCTTTGACGTTGAATTTCAGGTCGAAAGCTATTTGCGTTATCAGGGCGAACAGTTCAGCCGTAACTTTGATGCCAATACTTATCTGATTATGACCAAGGCACTAGATTACTTTGATCCGTCACGTGAATATGAACAGTCACTGAAAAAAGCCATGGCCAATACCCGGTGCAAATTCCTGGTGGTGTCATTTACGACTGACTGGCGTTTTACCCCTGCCCGCTCGCAAGAAATCGTGGATGCTTTAATTAGCAGTCACAAACCTGTCAGCTATCTGGATATTGATGCCGAACAGGGCCATGATTCCTTCCTGTTCCCTATTCCACTGTATGTAAAATCTTTGCGTGCATTCCTGGGGGGTGAAGCACTCCTGAAAGCAACACCGAAGGAGACCGTATAATGCGTATCGATCAACAGCTCGCTGAAAAGTGGATCAAGCCCGGTTCTAGCGTACTTGACCTCGGTTGTGGTGATGGTGAATTGCTGGCACAAATGAGCAAAAAGCACGATATTCGTGCATACGGATTAGAAATTGATCAGGAAAAGATTGCAATTGCGGTCAGTCGCGGGTTAAATATCATCCAGCAAGACTTAAACCTCGGCTTAAGCCGCTTTGCTGACCAGTCTTTTGACAATGTGGTCATGGCACAAGCTTTGCAGGCTGTAGATGCACCTGACGTCTTATTGCGTGATATGGTGCGTGTGGGGAAACAGGCGATTATTACCTTTCCGAACTTTGCGCATTGGAAGACCCGTTCTTTCCTGGCAATCAAAGGGAGAATGCCGGTTTCTGAAGCCTTGCCATATATGTGGTATAACACCCCGAATATCCACTTATGTACATTTCGTGACTTTGAAGCACTTTGTGCGGAAAATAACATTAAAATTATTAATCGACTCGCTGTGAACGGGAATCAAGAAGATAGTTTGCTCAGCAAGCATCTCCCTAATCTATTTGGTGAAGTCGCAATTTATCGAGTGAGCGCGCTATGAAAAAATTATTATTAAGTACGACGCTACTGGCTGGACTTTTTGGCATGCAAGCCCATGCAGATTATGTTGCACCTAGTCCTTCTGTTGCCAGTCAAGCGGCTCAGTATTCCATCATGGATATCAATCGTCTGACCAAAGCAGCGACGGCTGGTCAGGCCGGGGCACAGTTTTATCTGGCCACCAAATACCAGTATGGTAAAGATATCCAGAAAGATGAACGACAGGCATTTGCCTGGTATAAAGCTGCTGCGGATCAAGGTTTAGCGGTTGCACAGCTGAATGTCGGCCGTATGTTGGCAGATGGGCTGGGCACCAGAAAAGATGAAGCTCTGGCTCGTCAGTATTTTGAAAAAGCAGCCAGCCGTGGCGATAACCGTGCCAGCTTTAACCTGGCTATGATGGAAGAGAAAAAGAAAAACTATATGGGCGCTTACCAGTGGTATGAACTGTCTACCCGTGACGGCATGCTCGACAATAAAGTGATTACACTGTCTGAAGGCAGAAAAACTGCCTTGGCAGCCAACCTGACCCAAGAACAGATCCGTCAGGCGCGTGACCGTGCTGACAGATGGATTCAGGCACAATAAGCTGAATTGTATAAATAGCACCTTCGGGTGCTTTTTTATTGCCGCAAGCTCTTCATCCATTGCTAAAATAGCGCCCATTCTTCATCTAATAATGAGTTTTGACATGGCTTCAACTGACTGGTTATCCCAAGGCACACTGGTACTGGCAAGTAATAACAAAGGTAAAATTGCCGAGTTTGAAAAACTGTTTGCCGAGCTACAACTGCCGGTTGAAGTCGTGGCTCAGGGTAAGCTGAATATCGAAGATGCGATCGAAGACGGTTTAAGCTTTGTAGAAAATGCCATTATTAAGGCCCGCCATGCTTCTAAAATTTCCGGAAAACCGGCTATTGCGGATGATTCAGGAATTTGTGTGCCGGTTCTTGGCGGAGCTCCAGGCATTTACTCGGCACGCTATGCCGGGGAACATGGTAATGATGCAGCCAATAATGAAAAGCTGCTCGCTGACCTTAAACTACTGCGTCAAAACGGCGAAGTCATTGAAGGCATGTTTGTTTGTGTACTGGCATTGGTACAACATGCTGAAGATCCATTGCCACAAATTTTCCAGGGCATCTGGCACGGAGAAATTCTGGAAGCTGCACGTGGTGAAAATGGTTTTGGTTATGATCCACTGTTCTGGTTGCCGGAACTGGGGATTTCCAGTGCAGAAATGAGCAAGGCCGAGAAAAATAAAATCAGCCATCGTGGTCAGGCAATGCAGCTGTTTAAGGCGAGTCTAGAGAAATCAATCTAAATTCTCAAAGGAGTTAGAGGGAGTTGAATATAAAGAATATACCTCTCCCTAATCCTCTCCTTAAAGGAGAGGGAAAATCATCCTTACCTAAAACCTTTACACCTTCCCTCTAACCATCTCCCTTTGGGAGAGAGAGTTTTTCTTATATTTTCCCTTATGCTTTTATAATCCCGGCATGAATAAATGCAACACCACTCCATATAGGGCAATCAAGATCGCACTCGCCAAAGTTCCCGAAGCAATATATTTGGCGGAATGCCCGGTTCCCTGATAATGGGTTTCCAGAGCCACAATATTGGCTGCAGGCGGCAATAAAAAGAACATCAGCATCACCGCATAGGTCAGTGCCTGTTGCGGAATAGGCAAATAAAAATAAGCTGCGCCACACAGTAAAATGGCAAATAACCCACGACAGAAAATGAGTTGCAGACTGTGCTGTAAATCGAAACGGCTGATTCGCACATTGCTTAGCCACATTCCCAATACACACATGCCGCTAAAAGTCACCAGCACTTTATTGGCTTGATACAGCATTTCTATCCAAGGTACTTGCTGCCAGTGACTCAAATCCCAAAATGACAACAAAGCCGCCATCGACAAAGCCACCACTGGCGGTGAGAGCAGCACATTTTTTAAAATATAGCCGCTATCTTGTCTGGCTTCATTGACTGCCATTACGGCACAGACATTGCCAAACAAAGAACCACCAATATACAGCGCCACCACGGTACTGGTCGCTTGCGGTCCAAAAACTGCCAGCGCAAAAGGAATCCCCAGCCACGCCCCATTTAAATAGCTCAGGCATAAGGCACGTAGTTTATTTTTCAGGGTGAAATAAAATAAGGCAAAAAACAGACAGGAACAGAAAAAGCTAAAGGCAATTAGCCACAAACTGCCCTCTTGATAAAAGACCATATTGTAAATAATCAGTACCGGAATCAGCACACGGGCCAACAAAGCTGCCAGCAGAGGCCGAACCGGTTTTAAATATTGCACGCCCCAATAACCGATCAAAAAAGACAGGAGGGGAAGAATCAAGGCCATGATACTGCTACTGAAGTTTCCTTATCAGGCCGTATGCTAGCACAGCATACTTTTCATCTAGTGATAGATTTTTCCCTATGAATCATTCGGCGTGCTGCGATTGTGTCGGCAAACTGTCATCAAAGCGTCACCGCATTGTCATACAAGCCTGCTGATATAGCTGCATGAAATATAGAGGATAAAATAATGGCAGGATTATCAATTTGGCATGTGCTGATTTTTGCAATTGTGGTGATTTTATTGTTTGGCACATCAAAACTTAAAAATCTGGGTAAAGATGTCGGGGGCGCGATTAAGGACTTTAAAAAATCAGTCAAAGATGAAGATGCTGAACAGGCCAAGCTAGCAGAGCCACGCACCATCGATGCCCAGGTCAAAACTCCTGAAAATTCGGTCAAAAGTTAAGAGTTCGCTATGCTCAATATCGGAATGACCGAGCTGCTGATTTTCGGGATTATTGCTCTTTTAGTACTGGGGCCAGATAAGCTTCCTGAGGCAGTACGTTTTGGCGGAACATGGTACGGCAAGATCAAGCGTATGGTGAGCAATGTTCAAAATGATCTTGATCGTGAATTACGGCTGTCTGAGCTACGTGAACAGATGCAGGCTGAAATGCAAAGGATCCAGGAACTAGAAGCCAGGATGCAGGCACAAATGACTGATTTGCAGCAGCCGATGGTAAGCGATGAATTAAAAGTAAAATCACAGACAGCGCAAGCTTTGGTCAGTTATGAGCCGGTGAGACAACCCGTATCCTGCGTGTATCTACCTCAGCCTGCAGCAACTCAAACAGTAATTTCCGAACAACGCTATACAAAAATGAAGGTGGCCGTATGACATCCTTGCCGACCACACCAGCCTCCAATGATGATGCAACGCAGAACCTTGAACAGATGCCGATTACCCAGCATTTGGTGGTATTAAGAAAGCATCTGTTTAAAGTGGTTGCTGTCCTGATTGGCCTGTTTTTCTTCTTACTGCCCTTTGCCAATCAAACCTACCAATTATTGTCTGAACCGTTACGTGCACAACTGCCTGCAAGCTCGACCATGATTGCGACAGATGTCACAGCCACCTTCATGGCACCGTTTAAGCTGAACTTCTTTGTGGCGCTGATGATCGCGATGCCGTTCATTCTGTATCAGCTCTGGACTTTTATTAAGCCGGCGCTGTATGCCAAAGAAAAGAGTCTGGCTCTGCCGCTTTTGATCGGCAGTATTGGGCTGTTTTACACCGGGATCAGCTTTGCCTACTTTGTGGCCCTGCCCTCGATTCTGCACTTTTTTATCAGTGTTTCGCCTGAAACTGTGGCCCCGATGACAGATATTAACAGCTACCTCAGCTTCTGTCTAAAACTGTTTCTGGTCTTTGGTTTTACTTTTGAAATCCCCATTATCACCCTGATTTTAATCCTGATTGGTGCGGTTTCAACCCAGACGCTGGTAGAGAAACGGCGATTCATTATTGTGGGCTGCTTCTTTGTGGCCATGTTCGTCACGCCTCCGGATGCCCTGTCGATGATCATGCTGGCCGTGCCGATGTGGCTGCTGTTTGAACTGGGTTTACTGGCAGGCAAACTGCTCGAAAAACGCCGTTTAAAAACTCAATAAGAGCAATGAGCCAAAACAAAAAAAACATGCTTTAACTCAGGCAGCTCGGCTGTCTTTTTTTTATTTATACCAACCTACATACAGCTGATTTATTTAATATTAATGCAACATCTCTTTAAGATTACTGTCACATCCTGGACTTAAGGTATTGAAAACTTCTACACCACCAAGCACTTATTTTTAATTGGGACTTTAAAATGAAAAACGAAGACATGATACCTTGCCAGGATCTGGTTGAAGACAGCAATAATTCTAACAATACACACTTCCAAACGATTTTGAACCAATACATGAACCGCCGTAGCTTCATTGCAAAAACAGGCAGTGGTGCCATGGCATTGGCTTTTGCCGCATCTGTAAGTGGCTGTTCAGATGACAATGATGATGCTCCTGCGCCAGAAACACCGCCACCGGCGAATGAAAAGCCAGTGGACCAGCATGCATGGAGCGATTTGGCGCAGCGCCCCGGCAAATTCACGTTTGAAGCAGTCAAGAAAAATACCCAGAACTTTTTTACGGTGCCGGAAGGCTATCAGTTAAATGTGCTCTATGCTGTCGGCGACCCGATCAATACCCAGGTGACAGAAAAATCAGATTCAGAACTTCCATCGGGTGCTTCTTATCAATTCCGTGCCGGGGACAACCATGATGGCATGTCTTTCTTTGGCATGGATCCGCAGAAGAAGAATTACTCTGCAAAACAGTCACAACAAGGTCTATTGGTCCTGAACCATGAGTACCTGCAACAATCGCAGTTACATACCCCGGGCGGTACGGTTACTATGGAAGGTAAACGTCCTGAAGACCAGATTTTGCGTGAAGTGAATGCCCATGGCGTATCGGTCATTGAAGTCCAGAAAGATCCGAATACCCAGGCCGTCAAAATCAACCTGAACTCGCCATTTAACCGTCGCATTACTGCCGCCACTGAAATGGAATTACGTGGCCCGGCACGAGGTTCAGATCTGGTCAAAACCCGTTTCTCGCCAACCGGCACCCTGACACGCGGCACCTTTGCCAACTGTGGCAATGGTTATACCCCATGGGGAACCTACCTGACCGCTGAAGAAAACTGGAGTGGCTATTTCTCCCGTGACGAAGGCGATGTACGTACAGATGCCGAACAAGTGGCTTTGTCACGTTATGGTCGTGGCGGACCTGCAAATAGCCAATATCGCTGGGATAAAACCGATGCAGAACTGAGCGGTGATCGTGACCTGTATGACCGCTGGAATATTACTGCACAAGCAGATAGCACTGCTTTAAGTGATTATCGTAATGCCATGAATACCTGTGGCTTTATTGTTGAAATTGATCCGTTTAGTGCCAGTGCCCGTCCGGTAAAACGTACTGCCTTGGGTCGTTTCGCACATGAAGATTGCCGTTGCAGCAATCCTGTACCTGGCCAGCCGCTCGCATTCTATATGGGCGATGATGCGACCGGTGAATATATCTACAAATTTGTTTCAGATGCAGTTTGGGATGCCAAAGATATCAACGGCGGTTATGCCATCGGCGATAAATATATGGACAAAGGCACGCTCTATGTTGCCCAGTTTAAAGAAGATGGTACCGGTCAATGGCTGGAACTCAGCCATGGTAAAAACGGCCTGGATGCATCGAATCCGGTGTATCCATTTAAAGACCAGGCAGATATTGCAGTAAATGCGCGTCTGGCAGCTGACTATGTCAAAGCCACTAAAATGGATCGCCCGGAATGGGTCGCAGTAAACCCGGAAAATGGCGAAGTCTATGTCACACTCACCAATAATGGTAACCGTGGACGCGACTACCCAACCGATGCAGCCAACCCGCGTAGCTATATCGATTTCAAAGGCTCAAATGCCAGCAATTCAGGCAATATGAATGGGCATATTATTCGTTTTAGTGAAAATGAGAATAATGTCAAAGCTACCACCTTTGCCTGGGATGTTTTCCTGTTCGGTGCAGAAGCACGGGCCGCGTCTAATATTAACCTTTCGGGTCTGGATGACCTGAATGACTTTTCCAGCCCGGACGGCATGTGGTTCGATCCGCGCGGTATCTTGTGGATTCAAACTGATGACGGTCAGTATACCGATGAAACCAACTGCATGATGCTGGCAGCGCTTCCAGGAAGTGTCGGCGATGGAACACAGGCAATTGCTGCCAGTACCAAGCCAGAAGGACAGCAAACTTTTGTCGGTGCCAAGCTGAATAATGACCGGGTTCGTCGCTTCCTGACCGGCCCATCAGGCTGTGAAATTACCGGCGTTACCATCACCCCAGATTATAAAGCGATCTTTGTCAATGTGCAGCATCCAGGGGGTGCATGGCCTGCGAACCAAAGCGAGCGTTATAGTCGCTTGGGCAAAGCACCTCGCTCTGCGACTGTGGTCATTACCCGTAAAGATGGTGGTGCGATTGCCGGAGAAGCCTTGGAACAAGTGTCAGCATAAAATCAGTTGAGAAAAAATGCCGGCAGATGTCGGCATTTTTTATTTCCTTATTTTTGCAAAGAAATGATTTTTTCCACTGATTGTCCTGCGTTTTCACCCTGTTGTGCTTTCTCGATCCAGTGCCATTGCCCCTGCTGCATTCTTAAAAAATTGGAGCAGCGCGTACCATAGGCCGGACTCTGGATAAAAGTTGAGGACAGCAGCTGTTCCATTTCGACCGAAATGCCTGTTTCTGGCAGCAGTTCAGGAGTCACCTTGCGCTCATCTTCCAGAATATCCCAAACGGTATGACACAGATCCGCTTCTGCTATTTCCTGTTGTTGCAGCATCGGTAAAAGTTCCTGGGTAAAGCGTTTACGTAAATGCCGGGTCTTGTACCAGTCTTCACTCATCAGACCATTCGAAACCACATATACACCTTGTGCCAAGACTTGCGGTGCTTCACCCCGATTGCTCATATACACCGCCTGCTGCTGGTCTCCCACAAACAGGTTAAAACCGGCATACTCACACTGTCTCTGTTCCAGATCTTGCGCGAAACGAATGGGCGTTGAATCGGAATTTAAAAAGTCCTGAATAATATGGCCACGTGAAGTCGGATAATATCCTTTGTCCTGTCCATTACGAAAATTGGTAATGACCGCCCAGCGACCTGAAGCCGTAATGCCCATCCAGGTGCCGCCCGACTGTAAATCCTGCCCGGCAATAATGGGACTATTCTCCCATTCATGCAGCCCCTGTGTAGGACGCTGATAGAATTCATCCCGATTTGAAATCAGACATAATGGGGTCTGATCCAGAACCCGCCAAGCCAGTGCCACGATACACATAATTTACGCTCTCGATCTTTACACATTGAATGTACAACATTTTTCTTTGCTTTCAGCTAAAATCTGTGCAAAACAGAATCACAAGGAACAGGAATGCTCACCTATCCCAATATTGATCCCGTCGCGATTTCGCTCGGGCCCTTACAAGTCCACTGGTATGGACTGATGTACTTACTGGCATTTTTATTTGCCTGGGGATTGGCAACGTTTCGCGCCAAACAGCGTGGCTGGACACCGGATATGGTGTCTGACCTGATCTTCTTCGGCGCACTCGGTGTGATCATCGGTGGCCGGGTCGGTTATGTCTTATTTTACGGTTTTTCCCAGTTCCTGGCAGATCCTTTATGGCTGTTCCAGATCTGGACGGGCGGCATGAGCTTCCACGGCGGTTTCCTCGGTGTCATTCTGGCCATGTTATGGTGGTGTCGGAAATATAAGATGACCTGGTTCCAGACCCTGGATTTTATCGCACCTTGCGTACCCACGGGGCTGATGTTTGGCCGGATTGGCAACTTTATTGGCGGTGAACTGTATGGCCGTCAGGTGACCGACCCAAACTTTGCCTGGGGCATGATTTTCCCGACCGACCCCCTGCAACTGGTTCGTCATCCCTCACAACTCTATCAGGCTCTGTGTGAAGGTCTGATCCTGTTTATTGTCCTCTGGTGGTTCAGCTCCAAGCCGCGTCCGCGTATGGCCGTGTCTGCGCTATTCCTGATCGGTTATGGCCTGGCACGTTTTGTGGTTGAATTCTTCCGTGAACCGGACAATGGTCAGCTATTTATTGGCTGGATGAGCAAAGGACAATTCCTGAGCCTGCCGATGATCCTGATTGGCTTGTGGATGATGTGGTATGCCTACCAGAAGAAAATTTATGACTGGGGTCCACAGAAAAACAGCTAGAAATAGCTTAATTCAGCGAGGCAGAGGCCTCGCTTTTTTAGGCTAAAAATATGCTAAAGTGCCGATTATCTCTTCTATTTCTTCATCACTATGCTTGAGTTCTGGTTTAATCCGCAGGTATCTGTTCTCAAAAAACTGTTCATCTTCATTGTGATTGCAACGGCAGCTGCAGTGTTGTACTGGATGGAACCACTACCCTTAGACGCAATTCTGATGTTTGTCGGTACCGGCATTATTTTTCTGATTTGTCGTTACTGCAAAATCCACTTTGCCAGCAAAAACCCGACGGGTTTGCTGTATAGACTCTTGACCTGGATTCCAATTGCCTTATTACTTGCTTTAATTTTCATGAATATGCAGCAGGGTGAAATCCTGATTCCGGGTGCACAGGGTATTGCCTTTATGGCTCTGGCAATCTGCTTGTTTTCACCACTTTCTTTGTTGAATCAGCACCCTCACGATCCAGAGCCACCGCATGCTTGAATATTGGTATTCCGAACGCTGTAACCGTCAAATCAAGCTGATGGCTATTATTGCGACCTGTATTTTGATTTATACCGCATCAACTGTAGCCCAGTTAGGTCCGGTGTTTGTAGCAGTCAGCCTGAGCATTGGAATTGTCGTGCATTTACTGCATCATTTCCGCCTAAAAATCTTGAAGTCCAATCCCTATGCAAATGGCTTTAGCGCCTTGGGCCGGGTAATTCCCATCATTGCCCTGATCACCCTATTCGGTTATTTACCCGAACAGCATGAGCCATGGAAAAAATTTGCCTTGGGTTTGCAATGTTTTGGTTTTACCGCGATTGGACTATTTATAGTCTCAGTCTATGAAAACCATGAAAAACGTTTCAAAGAGTGAACATTTCACAGTTTTTTAGAAGTATGTTTCCAGACGATAGTAACTATAGGTCAGGTTTTTGGTGCGATAGATTGCATGACTATTTTGCTTGAAATCTGATACCCAGGCACTTCCTGAATACGCCGCAATATGTCCATGTTTATGAATCGAGGTACGATGAATAATATAGATATCACCTTTTTTCGGGCGGTCAAAAGAAGCATTAATTTTCTTATAACCTAATTGCATCAGGGTATTTCCCCAGTCTGCTGCTGCGGCCGGATGATTCACGATTTTGGCACCTGAAGATTGTAAACCGACACGGATACTGCGTGCGCAGTAATGAGTACTGGTTCGACGGGTAATGCCTTGCAAATAGCTGGTGAATTTCTCGATATTGATACGATGGCCGTTGCTTGAGCTTACGGCTTTATGGGTAGAACCTGTTGAAGGTTTTTTGGGATTTTGTCCAGCCTGAGAACGCAATATGATGTTCGCTTGAGCAGGTGCATGCACTGCACTCATGTCCATTGGTTGATCATAAACCATGCTTTAACTTATACTCCACGCCGTAAATATCGGCTTTCATTTGTTAACGAATGGAGAATATTAGACGGTTAAATGTTATTTTTCACACTAAATATGTAATAAGATTTTTCTATTGTTGGTTTAATGAAACTAAACTATTCTTTTTTTTCGTATTATTTTTAGGAAATTTTTTTATAAAAAATATAATTTCATTTAGTTTTTTTTAATATTATTCCGATCAAAGTAAATTATTACAACCTCAAATTTCTTACTATATTTATTCTCTTAACTATTTATCTGCAGCAATATTTTCCGATTTTACTTATCGAAAAAAAGGATAACAACTCTCTACAGGATAGCAGTGCTTTTGGCCTTAGATCATATATTAGACTGATCCGGCACTTACTGATTGAGATAAACGGAGAAGATAAAATGACTCAGGATTTAGCCACTGTTTCAAATTTCAATCTGGAACAATATTTAGGACCCTGGTATGAAATCGCACGTTTGCCAATGAAGCACCAGCCTGAAGACAGTACCGATATTTCTGCAGTATATAGCTTGAAAGGAAATGGTAAAATTCGGATTCAGAATCGCTGTTGAGATAAGGACCAGCAACTAGATGAGTCGATTGGTGAAGCCAGCATCATTGCTGCAGAGAATACCAAGCTTGAAGTAAGCTTTTTACCTGAAGGCTCACGCTGGGTACCTTTTACCAAAGGCAAGTATTGGGTATTAAAAATTGATCCAAGCGATCAAACTGCCTTGGTGGGTGAACCCAATCAACAATACTTATGGCTGCTACATCACGGTACGACCTTAGATGAAACCACCAAACGCGAATATTTAAGCTATGCAGAATCGATAGGTTATGACCTATCTGATCTGATTTATACTGTACATACCGGTCATAAAACTGCTTAAGTCTGTTTAGCAATGAGCACCCGTCTTGGGTGCTTTTTTACATTGAATGATGGCCAATATTTTTCTAGCAGCT
This sequence comes from Acinetobacter sp. BY419, assembly GCF_019038395.1. Lineage (GTDB taxonomy): Bacteria > Pseudomonadota > Gammaproteobacteria > Pseudomonadales > Moraxellaceae > Acinetobacter. Next base: position 36,420 of record NZ_JAGFXZ010000022.1, on the reverse strand, counting down.
GCAATATCAGAAATATTAGAAAAAAATGTTATGATGCATTCAATTCAATTTGCCCAGCTCGACAGAAAAGGCTTTAGCTGAGATAGACTTTTTCTGCTGAAAAAAGGTAATTTAAACAAATTTTTAAGAGAGACCTATGCGCCAATATCTTGACCTTTTACAACATATCCTCGACAACGGCGGCGATAAAGGCGACCGTACCGGCACAGGGACACGTTCGGTTTTTGGTCATCAAATGCGCTTTGATCTTTCTCAAGGTTTTCCTTTACTGACCACCAAAAAAGTTCATTTCCGTTCTATCGTCATTGAATTGTTGTGGTTTTTAAAAGGCGATACCAACGTTCAATATTTAAAAGATAATAAAGTTTCAATTTGGGACGAATGGGCAACTGCAGAGCAAACCGCGCGTTTTGGTCGTCCTGAAGGCGAACTGGGTCCAGTTTACGGTCACCAGTGGCGTAATTTTGGTTCCAGCAAAAATGCAGACAATAGCTATAATCAGGACGGTTTTGACCAGATCAAATGGTTGATTAATGAAATTAAAACCAATCCGAATTCGCGCCGTCTGATTGTATCTGGCTGGAATCCGAATGAAGCAGGCCAAGTGGCATTACCGCCTTGCCATACCCTGTTCCAGTTCTTTGTACACAATGGCAAATTGTCCTGCCAGCTATACCAGCGTAGCGCTGACGTTTTTTTAGGTGTGCCGTTTAATATTGCCAGCTACGCCTTGTTAACCCATATGATCGCGCAGGTCTGTGATCTGGATGTTGGTGATTTTGTCTGGACGGGTGGCGATACGCATCTGTATAGCAATCACTTCGAACAAGCGCAGTTACAACTAAGCCGTGAGCCTTTGGGCTTATGCCAGTTAAAACTGAATCCTGAGATCAGAGACCTGTTTGATTTTAAATTTGAAGATATTGAAATTGTTGGTTATGAATCACATCCGGGTATTAAGGCACCCGTTGCGGTTTAATTTACCTGTTTCGGTATTCCCCCTCCTATTAGGAGAGGGTTAGGGAGAGGTCAAAACCTCAAACTAACCCGCCTAAAAATGAAGAATGATTCAACCCCAAGTTTTTAATCCCGTGTTCATCCCTCTCAAAAAGTAAAAAATTGGATGAACTCAGGGATGCTTTCAACGGATTTTTCAAAATGGCATTTCAAAATTTAGAAGTGGTACACGTGGTTGCAATGGATCAGCAGCGCTGTATTGGTAAGGACAATGACCTGCCTTGGCATATCTCAGCGGATCTGAAACACTTTAAGGAAATCACTCAGGGCGGCGTGATTGTCATGGGCCGCAAAACACTTGAATCGATGGGTCGTGCATTACCTAAACGCGTGAACTGGGTGATCACCCGTGATCCTGACTGGTCTTTTGAAGGCACTAAAGTCGCCCATACGATTGAGGATGCCTTGAACCAAGCTGTGGCAGATGTAAAAGCTTCAGAAAACCCAAAGTCTATTTATATTATTGGCGGCGGTGAGATCTTTAAACAGACCCTCGACATTGCCGACCGTCTGGAATTGACCCATGTGGAACTGGATGTACAAGGTCATGCCTATTATCCTGAAATTCCCACTGAATTTAAAAAAGTTGCTGCCGAGCAACATATAGACGACAAAACCGGGATTGCTTTTGAGTTCGCAACATACAGAAAATAAAGCCTATTTCTCATGAAAAAGTGAACATGCAGGGACGCGAATATATTTCCAGGCACTGGAGTCTGTGGCTGCTGGGCAGCCTCTTCACCTTATTTGTTATGCTGTCGAGCCTGTGGCTCAGCCTGATGCTCTGGGTTCAGCAGCCCCTCGGCAAGATTGGCAGCTTGATCCTGATTGGACTCTGGCTGACCTTTGCTTTAGTCGTTCTCGGAATTTACTTCACCCGGCATCTGATCTCCCGTAAAGTCGATAGTATTCTTTACCTTCTGGTCTTTCTGTTTTGTCTGCTCGGCTATTTTAGTCTGGAGGCACGTCAGGATCGGGAATGGAATCCTGAAGTGGCTCAGTTGCTGTATTATGAACAAGAAGGCGATCGGGTCACCCTGCATAATATCCGTAACTTTAACTGGCAAGCTGATGGTCACTATATCGAACGCTGGGAAAGCCGCAGTTTTGACCTGAACCAGATTACCGGGGTAAATATTATTACCTCCTACTGGATGGGACCGAAAATTGCCCATACCTTGGTCAGTTTTGATTTTGCCAATCAAAAACCTTTAACTTTTTCCATTGAAATCCGTAAAGAAAAACATGAAGAATTTTCTGCAATTGGTGGATTTTTCCGAAAATATGAACTAAGTCTAGTCGCATCGGACGAAAAAGATATTGTTTATACCCGTAGCAATGTCCGTGGTGAACAGGTGTATTTTTTTCCGGTGAACATGCCACAAGCTCAGGCCAAAGCATTATTTAAAGAATATCTGACTCAGGCCGATGAATTGGCCAGAGAACCCAAGTGGTATAACACCCTGACCAGTAATTGCACCACCCTGGTCTTTGATATGGTTCAGGCGGTATCGCAAAAACAACTGCCCTCAGATTACCGCTTACTGGCTTCCGGCTATTTATCGAATTATCTCTATGATCTGAAAGTACTGGACCAATCCTGGGATATGCACACCTGGTATCAACGGGCGCATGTTAATCCACGGGTTAAACAGACCGCCGACCTGTCCAGCCAAGACTATTCACGACTGATCCGCCAGGGCCTGCCAAAACCAGACATGCGATAACTGTACAACAAAATTCACTTCAATAAAGATACAAAATCAACTGGAACCTTGATCATTTTTTTGTTTATATACAAATAGCTAGTCAATAATCAGAGTATCTATTATGCTAAAAAAATTAACTGCAATCGCTGTTTTAGGCTCGGTTTTAACTGTCATGGGTTGCGAAACTGTGCCCAATACCGCCACGACTCAAACCGCGAATCAATTACAACTTTTGCAAAACCGCACCTGGATTGCTACACAGATTGGCAATACTGAAATCAAGACAGCGCCAACTTCAAGCAATATTCCAAGCCTGCAGTTTGATGCCAGCACACAGCGTGTTTCAGGTTCAGATGGTTGTAACCGGATCATGGGCAGCTATACGGCGGGCAAAGACACCTTAAATTTAAGCCAAATGGCGACTACACGTATGGCCTGTATGAATAACGATCAGCTCGATCAGAAATTTAATGAAGCTTTAGCCAAAGTGACTCATTATCAGGTATTTGGTAAAACCTTAAAATTATTGGATCGTCATGGCAATTTGCTCATTCAGTTGGAAAGTGCGGTTCAACCACGTTAATACTTCCCTACAAAAAGCCTTTATTGACAGGCTTTTTGATCTTTCATACTGGTGAGCTAGGATTAAACCATCAGCCCAATTCAATTGAATGAGGAATCAACCATGCAACAAGCACTTTTCGGTGGTGGATGCTTTTGGTGTACCGAAGCCGTATTTTTACAAATCCAAGGGGTTCAGCAGGTCCTGAGTGGCTATGCAGGCGGTCATACGACTAACCCAAATTATGACGACGTGTGCGGGGGTGAAACCGGACATGCCGAAGTTATTCTGATAGATTTCGATGAAAACCAGATCAGTTATAGCCAGTTACTTGATGTATTTTTTGCGACTCATGATCCCACAACGTTGAACCGTCAGGGCAATGATGTCGGTACCCAGTATCGTTCTGTGATTTATTATCTGAATGATGAACAAAAAGCGCAGGCTGAAGCAGCCATTGCGGCCTTAAAAAGTGAAGGCCTGAATATTGTGACTGAACTGAGTCCGATGCCGACCTTTTACCCTGCTGAGGAATATCACCAGAATTTCTTTGCAAAAAATCCAAGCCAGGGTTACTGCAATTTTGCCATTCCGCCAAAACTGAATAAATTACGCAGCAAGTTTATGACCTTGTTAAAAACCCATTAAGTTTTATGAAGAATGGGCATAAAAAAGCGACTACAATTAGTCGCTTTTTGATTCTGAATATGGATTATATGCAGCCTAGTTATCGGTTGCAAAGGCAATATCGCTGAGTCCGGCTCCACTCGCGCGCGACATGACTTGCGCCACCGTATCATAACGTGATTCTTTGTCTGCTTTCAGCACAATCGTGGGTTGGCGTTCAACCTGACTGGCTTCATTGAAACGGGTTTCAAGTTGCTCTAGTGTCAGCACATCACCATTCCAGGCAATGTCACCTTCCGCATTGATGCTGATCGTCACATTTTCAGGTGGCAGATCGATAATCTCTGCAGTGGTTTGTGGCAAGGTTAATGGAATTGATGGGTTTGCAACGGTCGCTGTCACCAAGAAGATGATCATCAATACCAACATAATGTCGATGAGGGGAATGAGGTTCATCTCATTCATGCCTACATCGTTGTCTTCACCCAGTTGAAAAGCCATTAAGCTTGACCTCCCACGAGACTCTGTTGTGTTACTTTTTCATCAGACTTTTTTGCAACAGATTCCTGTTGCAGCATGGTATCAATCAACAGGCCGTGTGCCTGGTCCTGTAATTCATGCGCCAAGCCACGATTGAAACGCACACAGATGTTATAAGCCAGTACTGCAGGAATCGCGACTGCCAGACCTAAGCCGGTCATAATCAAAGCTTCACCCACTGGAGTTGCCACTTGTGCCAGACCAGCCTGACCACTTTTACCGACAGCAACCAGCGCATGGAAGATTCCCCATACCGTACCAAACAAACCGACAAATGGTGAAATTGAAGCGATCGTACCGAGAACTGCTACCCCTTTTTCGGCATTGGCCTTTTCTGCTGAAATCTGGCGCAACAATGCTTGTTCTGCCACTGCCTTACGCTGCTCAAAGCCCAAAGGAGCCAGTTTGTTTTTCAGTTGTTCCAATGCTTGAGATAACTGAGCATAGGCAATCTGCTTAAGTTGGCGAGTGCCCATCAAACGCAGCACAAAAATGGTCCATGTCGCAATCGACATCGCCAATAACACGAAATACAGCGTTTTACTGACTGCATCAGCGTGTTGCCAATAAACTGAAAAGTTCATATTCGAACTCCTAATGGGTTAGCCGTTATTTAACCTGAAAATCGAAAGGCTGTTCCACACGGGTTGGATAAGCCACACCATTTTCAATATATTTGGTGAGTTGTGCACGACGTACCGCTGCTTCTACTTTGCGCGTTACCGCCGGGCTACAATCTGAATTTCGTGCAGTCGCAGAGACTACTTTACCCTGTTCATTTGCTGAAACGTCCACCACCAGCGAACAGGCTGATTTTAATTCACCCGCAGATAATGAGACTTTTGGTGACCGCTGCCAAGACACGCCTCCACCAATCGACACACTTTTCGGTGATGGCGGTGCAGCAGGTGCAGGCGGCGCCACAGGTGCAGGTGGTGCAACTGGAGCCGGTGCCGGTTTAACTTTAGTTTCAGTGACCACTGTCGGTACCACCGGAGTTGGGGCTGGTTTAGCTTCAACTGGCGGTGCTGCCACTATTTTTGGTGCCTCGGGCTTTTTCACCTGTTCTATTTTTTCAACTTTTTTCGGTGGTGGTGGCAGCGGTTTCTCTACAATTTTGACTTCTTTGGGCTTAGGTGGCTCTTTTTGTGGCTCAGCCTTCGGCTTTGGAGGTAAAGGTTTTGGTGCTTCCTGCAGTTTTACGAAGCGCACTTTTAAGGGTTGCTTATCAATGGGTGTCAATTCAGGTGCTTCCATCTGGCTGATCGCGTATAAGACACCCACATGCCCAACCAGTACAGCCGTAACGATAGAGATGATTTTCTTTTTCATCTGATTCGACGGTGTAGGAATTTGGGGCGCAGCAACTTGACTCATTAAATCTATTACCTTGAGGAGATGATGGGGAACAAACTATCAAGCTCATCGGTTAGCACAATTAAAGTACGCCAATAATAAATGAGAAGTGTTTTCATTTGCAACTGCTAATCATAGCTTTGACTGATTTTTTTTACATCAAAAACAAAAAAAGGCACACTAAAAGTATGCCTTTTTAAATCTCAATGCAAGCCTTATTGGAAAACGACGGTTTTGTTACCATCCACAATAATACGGTCTTCTAGATGCCATTTCACTGCACGAGCCAATACATTACGCTCTACATCCTGACCGAGTTCACGTAACTGTTCAACGGTAAAGTCATGGTTAACGCGTTCCACATCCTGCTCGATGATCGGACCTTGATCCAGATCAGCAGTTACATAGTGCGCAGTTGCACCAATCAGTTTCACACCTTTCTCATAGGCCTGCTTGTACGGATTGGCACCCACAAAAGCTGGCAGGAAAGAATGGTGAATATTGATCACTTTCATTTCCCACTTGCTGACAAACTCTTCATCCAGAATCTGCATATAACGTGCCAGCACCAGCAGGTCATTGCCCTGCATCAACTGGTCAATTTCTGCATAGGCTTCAGGCTTGTTGTCTTTGGTCACTAGCACGACTTCAAATGGAATACCAAAGTTTTCAACTGCTTCACGTAAGGTTTCGTGATTCGATACCACTTTGGTAATTTCACAAGGCAAACCACCACGTGCATGACGCCATAACAGCTCAAGCAGGGCATGATCCACCTTAGACACCAAAATACCAACTTTCTTCACATCACTGACCAGAGCCAGACGCCATTGCATGTCATAGCGTTCTGCGACATTCGCTGCAAAAGTCTGGGTAATGCTTTCTTTACGACTTTGCAGATTATCTAATTCAAATTCAACGCGCATGAAGTAACGTCCGCCCTGCGCTGCTGTCGCATATTGGTCAAGCGCAGTAATGTTGGCACCTTGATGATACAAGAAGCTCGAAACAGCCTGCACGATGCCCGGCTTATCTTCACAAGTAATCAATAACCGTGCGGTATTAGCAGTCGTCATATTCATGTTGGTTTAAGTCACTAATCAGTTAAATTAAAAAATAAGCCGGGTATTCTAGCGCGTTTCTTGGATATTCTGAATAGTTTGTTCAGATTCAGAATCTTTAGATGAAGACAGGCTGGCAAAAAGCTCGGAAGAGCCCAGACTATTCAATAAACCTTCATAGGTTTGACGACTTTCACCACGTAAATAGGCCCCTTCCAAAAACACCATTTGGCGCAGTGCCTGCCAGACCCATTTCTCTTCCAGCGTATTGGAATCGGTCAGATGACCCGACATATACAGGAAGTTGGTCCAGTTGGTCAGTACAATCCACAGGTTAATGATCAGGGCTTCAATTTCTGAATCGGTCATTTCCATGAGGCCTGCGTTGACAAAGCCTTTGTAGATTTTCTGGCCCTGCTGCATCACCTGACCGGCAAAGCGTGGATACATCTTGCGAAAATCTTCGTTATTTTCCACCAGATGATAGACGTCACGATGCAGGAAACGATAAGCCCACAACTGGCTGCTCAATACCTGAAAGTAATGCACCTTGTCATTGGCATCCAGTAAACGGTCATCCGGCAGCGCCAACATCTCCAGCGTCTGCTGCTGGTACTGTTCCATCAATTCTTTAATAATTTCATTTTTATTGCGGAAATGATAATACAGGTTACCCGGACTCATGCCGAGTTCAGCTGCAATGTGATTGGTGGTCACCGATCGTTCGCCACGCTCATTAAACAGCTGCAAACTGAGCTGCAAGATACGCTCTTTCGTTTTTAAGGTTTTGGTTTGAGACATCCTAAAACAACCATTCAGTTCGTGCATTAGCAGGCTAACACACAAAGTCACTTGACTAATTAGAGTATTTGCTCTAAAAATTAATTAATCGATTTTTGAAATGGTAGTGCGGCATGAACAGTCACACAAAAACAACAGCAATGACACCACATTTTTTTGATAGCCAGTACCTAAATGAAGTCTTGGCGCAACAAAAACACGCTTATTTACACTACCCTTTGCCAACTGCAAAGGAACGTATCGATCGTTTAGCTCGACTTAAGCGTATCTTAGTTAAGTATCAAGATCAATTTGCCGAGGCAATTAATCAGGATTATGGTAACCGCTCGATCGGAGAAACCAAAATTGGTGAACTGCTCACCTGTCTAGAGCATATCAAATATTACAGCAAAAACCTGACCCGCTGGATGAAACCGTCCAAGCGTCATGTGGGTATTATTCACCAACCAGCCAAAGCCTGGGTACAATATCAGCCTTTGGGCGTGGTCGGAATTATTGCGCCGTGGAACTATCCACTGTTACTGTCGATTGGCCCCCTGATTTGCGCACTGGCAGCCGGCAACCATGCCATGATCAAAATTTCCAGTTCATCGGCTACTTTTGGCGCAGTTCTGGAAAAAGCGCTGGCTGAAGCTTTTCCGAAAGAACTGGTCACGGTAGTGAACGGCGGTGGTGTCATCTCGGATGCCTTCTGTCGCCTGCCCTTTGATAAAATAATTTTTACCGGTTCAACTGCGGTGGGTAAAACCATCATGGCTGCCGCAGCAGAAAATCTGGTTCCGGTGATTCTGGAACTGGGTGGTAAATCCCCAGTTCTGGTGCATCCATCGATTCATCTGCGTGATGTGGCGCAGCGGATTGCGGTAGGTAAACTCTGGAATGCCGGTCAGACTTGTGTAGCGCCTGACTATATGTTCCTGCCACGTGGCAAGACAGCTGAGTTTATTGATCATTTTAGAACCTGCGTGGAGAGCATGTATCCGGATATCACACATAATCAGGATTACACTTCGATTATCAATGACAAACAGTACAACCGTCTGCAAGGCTATCTGGATGACGCACGCGAACAGGGTGCACAAGTGATTGAAATTAATCCGCGCCATGAAAATTCAGCTGATCTCCGCAAAATTGCACCCACCATCGTGACCAATGTCACGCCAAGCATGCAGATCATGCAGCATGAGATCTTTGGTCCACTGCTACCGATCATGGAATATGATCAAATTGATGATGTAATCGACTTTATTAATAGCCGTCCACGTCCACTTGCTTTATACTACTTCGACTTTGATCAAGCGCGTGCCGATTATGTCGCACAGCGTACCCATTCAGGGCATTTCGGGCAAAATACGGTACTGACCCATGTTGCACAGGACGATCTACCATTTGGGGGTGTCGGTGCATCAGGTATGGGTAAATATCATGGTCCAGAAGGCTTCTTCAGTTTGTCGCATGAACGCTCAGTAATGTCGAACCCAAAGCTGTATAGCTTGAAATACATTCTGCCGCCGTTCAATAAACCGATTCACAAGCTGATTTCGAAGACACTTCTCCGTTAAATGATCAAGGCATGAGCTATCGATATAGCTCGTGCTGCGTTTTGACGAAAATCGCTTGTCTTTTAAGCGCATTTTTGATATAAAACGCCCCTTGAATGATTTCAATCCGTTTATTTTTGACTGGCCATACAGATTTGCTGTTGGCTAAATCAATGGAGTTACACCATGTCTAAGGTTTGCCAAGTTACCGGCAAGCGTCCAGTCGTTGGTAACAACGTCTCACACGCCAACAACAAAACTAAACGCCGGTTCGAGCCGAACCTGCACCACCACCGTTTCTGGTTAGAAAGCGAAAAACGTTTTGTACGTCTTCGTTTAACCACTAAAGGTATGCGTATTATCGACAAATTGGGCATCGAAAAGGTTGTTGCTGACCTACGTGCTCAAGGTCAAAAGATCTAAGGAGTCTGAACCATGCGTGATAAAATTCGCTTAGTTTCTTCAGCTGGTACAGGTTATTTCTATACCACGACTAAGAACAAACGTACTATGCCGGAAAAAATGGAAATCAAAAAATTTGATCCCAAAATCCGTCAACACGTAATCTTCAAAGAAGCTAAAATTAAATAATTTTAGTTTCTTTAAAAAAACGACCCTTGCAGGTCGTTTTTTTTTGCATTTTTTTTATCCGGCTTGATAAACTTTCTGCATGTTTTGGCACTTTTTGTGCTTATTTCTCATTAAACCTAACTAAAGGAGTATTTAGTGCCACATGACGTAGAGCTCATTATATTACTGGCTGTTGGTTTTGGTTTGGCTTTGGTCTTTGGCTATATTGCTGCACGGCTGCGTCTTCCCCCTTTAATCGGCTACTTGATTGCCGGCATTTTGATTAGTCCCCACACGCCTGGTGTGGTCGGTGATATTCATCTGGCCAACCAGCTGGCAGAGCTTGGCGTCATATTCTTGATGTTTGGTGTCGGGATGCACTTTTCCCTGAACGATCTGATGCAGGTACGCCGGATTGCATTACCTGGTGCGATTTTACAAATTGCAGTTGCCACCCTGCTCGGGGTCGGTGTCTCGATGCTCTGGGGCTGGAGCTTTGGTTCAGCGCTGGTCTTCGGCCTAAGCCTGTCTTGTGCCAGTACCGTAGTTCTACTTAAAGCGCTAGGCGATCGCGGCCTGCTCGATTCGATCAATGGCCGAATTGCTGTCGGCTGGTTGCTGGTTGAAGATCTGGTCATGGTATTGGCGCTGGTATTATTACCTGCAACTGCGGTGCTTTTAGGCGGGCAGGCACTGGAAGGCGCAAGTGATGAAAATATCTGGCTCACCTTAGGGATTACCCTTCTCAAAGTCGCAGGCTTTATTGCTTTCATGCTGATCATTGGTAAACGTGTGATCCCGATGATCATACAAGTGGTGGCACGCCTCGGTTCACGTGAGCTGTTTACCTTAACCGTGGTGGCTGCTGCTGTTTCAATCGCCTTTGGTGCTTACAAGATCTTTGGCGTCTCCATGGCACTAGGAGCCTTTTTTGCCGGCATGGTGGTAAAAGAATCTGATTTCAGCCATCGTGCCGAAGAAGAAACTTTACCATTACGTGAAATTTTCTCGATTCTATTCTTTGTCGCAGTCGGAATGCTGTTTGATCCGCGCATTTTGCTGGAACAGCCCTTACATGTACTGGCTGTGGTCGGGATTATCATGATTGGTAAAACCATAGCGGCCATGGCACTGGTGCTGTTCTTCCGTTACCCGATCAATACGGCCTTGACCGTCGGTGCTTCGCTGGCACAGATTGGTGAGTTCTCCTTTATTTTGGCGGCGCTCGGCGTCTCACTCAACCTGCTTTCACTGGAAGGTCAAAACCTGATTCTGGCAGGTGCCTTGATTTCAATTACCCTCAATTCTTTCGTTTTCTCTGCAATTGAACCAGTACAGAAATGGATCCGGGAACGCTCGACTCTTGCCCGTTTACTGGAACGCAGTGGTGACCCACTGGCAATGCTGCCGGATGAAGTCTCCCAGGATTACCTGCGCGATCAGGTGGTGATTATTGGCCATGGTGAGGTCGGGCGTCGTATTACCCGCTCATTGATGGAAGAAAACATCAAGGTGGTGATTGCCGAAGAAAACCGTGACATCGTAGAAAACCTGCGTAAAAAAGGTATTGCGGCTGTTTGCGGTGTTGCCACTGAAGCAGGAGTCCTGATTCAGGCGCATATTCAGCATGCGCGCTTACTGGTCATTTCCCCGATGGATATCATCGATATTCATAAAATTGTAGACATTGCCAAGACCTTGAATCCTAAAATTCAGGTATTGGTCTGTGCGGAAAGCAAGGAAGAAGCTGAAGCGATCCGTCGTGATAATATTGGTGCGGTGTATTATGCCAAAGAAGAAATGGCAAAAAATATGAGTAATCATATTTTGAACCAGATTGAGATCGCGCATCAGCATACCCCGTCTCATTAAAGTTTTTCTTTGAATAAATACTGAATAAAAAAGTTGCCTGATCTGGCAACTTTTTTATGGGCATGAATATATCCATGAGCAAAAGATTTTACCAGTACACTGTTTTTAGCTTGCTCACGCCCTACATCTTAAAATACTGATTTTTTCATCTTCATATTTAAATAAAGGTCTTTCTTATACTTGAAAATCTGTATTTTCCATATCCTATAAAACCAAAAAAGCACACGGATTGTGTGCTTTTTACTCTAGGTTTCAACGATTAACTCATATACTTTGGCTCTTCATCCACGATTTCAGCCTGCCATTCATTAACCTGTTGTTCCAGCAATCCATATAGGGCTGCCTGAATCATCTGCTGTGCAACGAACGGAGTCTGCTCTCCAAGTAGAGCTTTCACCTCGTCATTAAACTGAATCATCACCAAAGGCTGTTTATGTGATCCTGCATTGCGTAACGCCAATGCGCCACCTTCAAGTTGAACGAGTTCTAAAATCGCGTCTTGATTACCAAATAAGTCTTTCAACTGTTCTATAGACATATATCCTCCATGTTCAACATGGTGGCAAAGAGCCGAGTGCACTTTGCATCATTAGAGTAATTGATATAGGGTTAAAAAATGTAATTTCAAGTAGAGCAAGCACAGTCGATCCGATTAAAATTCAATCATCTCATTACGAAACCCATCAATTAATTGTGTCAGATCACGATGCCATTCTCTCAATATAGCAGTATCAGGTAACCATGCTTGTGGAGACTGTGTGACTTTAATGATGAGATTTGAGGAGGTTTCGTCTTCAGGTTCTGGTGTACTTGGTTCCGGCGCATATTGGCATAGACGGTAGGCGCGCTTCAGTTCAGCAATGAAACCGCTTTTAGACAGATGTTGCAGCACAGCCACTTCTGGCGAAATCTGGCCTTTGGCCGCCATCAGTTCTTCAATTGATTTCAGGGTTGGATTAGGATCATTCAGGCGATAATAACGCACCAGTTCCTGTAGAAATGCTAACAAGGCACCATGCAAATGAAATACAGTTGCCTCACGTTGAGCCTGAGCCTGTTGTACATGTTCGGTTTGCTCTGCCTGCTGGCAGGAAAGACGGGCAAAATACAGTTTTTGATTGGTACGGTCCGCATGATAGCGAGCAACACGGGTCATCGAGATTTCCTAAGGTTTAAAACAAATTTTGGCTTTTATAAAGTAAAAGGTTCGTCTGCATTTCGCAATCAAAAGATGTTTAAACTGAATTAATCCAGATTCGACTTCAAAGCATTAAGCTCACTAAGCAAATTGAAATATCCTAAATTACAGCCATAAAAAAGGAGCCTATCAAGTGCTCCTTTTTTAGTTTAAGCCTGAGGCTTATCTTCTACGGCTTTCACGCGGATCCCATGTCCGTGCAAGCGCAAAGTATTGAGGCCTTTAATGGCTTTGACTGCTTCACGGCCATGCGGCATTTCTACAAAAGCAAAACCTTTTGATTTACCTGTTGCTGCATCGAGCACCAAAGTACAGGTCTCAACGGTGCCGTAGTCTTGAAATAACTTGAGCAATTCAGCTTCTGTCACTGTACGTTCTAAATTGCGAACTAAAATTTTCATCTGTTAACCTTAAGAAGATAGGCAAAAAATATCAAAAAGCACGCGCCTACTCTACTTTTTGTATGAAACCACTTTGCTATAGTTTAATCGAGATCAATGCCAAAATCTAAATTAATCGACTTGCGTTCAATCAAGGCACTTTTTACGGTTTGCTGCCGGGTTTTGTAATGGGTTTCCGTGGTGCATAACTGCCGGGTGAGATCATTCAGGAAATAGCTTTCGACTTTACGCCCCTGCTCATCGACCGTTTCCCGTGCCCAGTGATTTAAATTTTGCTTGGTCAGAATTAATTCATTTTTTGCCCGGGTCAATGCCACATACAGCACACGACGCTCTTCTTCAACATCATCAAAATCACCTTGGGCACGTGCATGCGGATAATTCCCAGGCGTAACATTGGCTACATAACAGACATTTTGCTCGGTACCTTTTGCCGAGTGAATGGTAATCAGCGTCGCCACATCATGATCGGACTGACGTTCAATTTCCGAAATCGACACCGGATCCAGCACATATTCCTCTAAAAATTCACTCAGCTGTGAATGCTTTGAGGCGAGTTGTTTGACCAGCTCAAAATCACTCTGACGACGTGACCAGTCCTTTTTGTAGTTTTCTGCCAGTTGAGATTCAATCGCCTGAATCGCAAGGCTGACACAGGCTTGCACTTCGCCTTTGAGCACACTCATCTGCTGCATAATCAAAATGGCTTCTAGCGGGATCTTGCCAAACTGTTCTAATTTCTTTGCAATCTGGTCTATTTCAGGTTCCAGCAAAATTTGCTGTGCCAGTTTGCTTGCACCGACATCACCAACGCCATTCCATAGGGTCAAGAAACGCATCCAGGCAATATCATCCAGCGGATTGGCAACCACCCGCAGCATGCTGAGTAAATCTTTTACATGCGCAGTTTCCAGCAGCTTCATACCGCCGATAAAGCGATACGGCACATTGGCCGCGATACAGGCCGCCTCAATATGCCGTGCGGCAAAGCTGGAACGAACCAGGACCATATGCTCGCTCCATTTGCTGCCTTGCAGATAATGACGTTCTTTAATATCAATCGCAATCCACTTGGCTTCATCAAACTCATTCGGAAAAACATGCATGCGCGGCTTAATACCCTCTCCGCGATAAGCTTCCAGATGTTTGTCATATTTGATTTCGCTTTGATCGAGCAGCCAGTTGGACAGATCCAGAATTTCCTGTGTCGAGCGATAGTTTTTTTCTAATTTAAAAATCTGCGCATCTGGCACGCGTTCTTTGAAATGATGAATATTTTCAAAGTCTGCACCACGGAAGCCATAAATCGACTGCGCATCATCACCCACACAAAACAGGCTGATCCGGTCTTTGAGTGGCTCCAACAAAGCCCATTGCAATGGATTGGTATCCTGCATTTCATCGACCAGCATATGCCGGCAAATGGAAGCGACATAATCGACCAAGCCTTCGGACTGCGCCAATGCGGTGGCAACTATCGCCAGAATATCGTCATAATCCAGAAAACTTCGCGCCTGCTTACGTGCTTCATATTCCTTCATAATGTCAGCGATCTGATCCTTTAAGGCCAGATATTCCGGCATCTGTTTTTCCAGCGCCAGACTCAGCTTTTGCCGGGTATTGCGTGCAAAGGAGTACAGGTCACATAATTCTTGTGGCTTTGGCAGATGATTGGGATTTTTCTTGTCATCACGACCGCGAATCAGACGGAACATCATCAGCTGGTCATCACGATCAATAATTGAAAACTGTTCCAGACCAAAGGCTTTCGGAATACGACGCAGCAGATACATACAGAATGTATGAAAGGTCGATGCACGCAGACCTTTGGCTTGTTCACCCAGAGCCAGTTCGACACGTGCCACAATTTCACTGGCCGCACGGCGGGTAAAGGTCAGAATCTGAATCTGGTTGGCAGGCACACCCTGCTCAATCAAATAAGCTGCACGTGCCACGATGGTCTTGGTTTTGCCACAACCTGCCCCGGCCAGCACCAAACTATGTTTTGTATCTGTGGTGGCTGCTTGTCTTTGCTGAGGGTTTAATTCATCAATCAGGGTGGCTAAACTCATTTTCACTCATCATTTTGTGGATGCATGTAGTTTAACAGATCGTTTCCAGAATTATGGCTTTTCAATTACCCTGAAAGAACCTCCAATTTCATTTCTTGATTCGATAGATGGATGTTGGTAGGGAGGCCATCTGCTGGCTTGGAGCAGAGAGAGATAACTTTAATTTGGCAAAAGATTTTTGACTATCTCTGCGACTGCATTTTCCAGATTTACTTCTGCATTTTTTAAGGCTTCTTGCAAGGGACAATCTGGTGGATTAATACCAATAATCTGGCTAAATCCTACCCCCAACAAATCTTCAATACCTTCACCGACCAAACCCGCAAAAGCAATGACTGGCTTATTGAATTGCTTGGCCACTTGGGCAACAGCCCAAGGCGTTTTACCAAACTGGGTTTGAAAATCGATACTGCCCTCACCTGTAAACACATAATCTGCTTGTGCAATCTTTTCGGCCAAATTGGTTTCCTTGATAATCAGCTCTGCACCCGATTGCATTTGAGCACTGGCAAAAGCCATCAAACCAAAACCGAGGCCACCTGCAGCGCCCGCACCTGCATTATGACGACAATCACATTCAGTCTGCCGGACAACCAGATCAGCGAAAGAACTGAGGTTTCGATCTAGCTGCTTCACCATTTCAGGTGTTGCACCTTTCTGTGGGCCAAAGATTGCCGAAGCACCATTGGGTCCACACAGTGGATTATTGACATCAGAAGCAATCAGAATATCGGTAGTATTAATTCGGATATCAAAAGCCGACAAATCAATAGTATGGATCTGATCCAGATTTCCACCACAAGCCTGAACTTCTCGCCCTTGAGCATCTAGAAATCTGGCACCCAAAGCCTGTGCCATGCCGGCACCCGCATCATTGGTAATACTGCCACCCAGTCCAATAATGATTTTTTTCACCCCTAGGTCCAGTGCCTGCTTGATCATCTCCCCGGTTCCATAGGTTGAGGTCAACAACGGATTACGCCGAGAAGCCTCAAGCAAATGCATACCGTTGGCCTTGGCCATTTCAATCACTGCGGTTTGCCGGTTATGGATAAATCCCCAGTAAGTCTGGACGCGTTGATCGGGCAATGGTCCGGTCACTTCACATGCAATCCGTTGTTCCCTTAAACTTGAGATCAGCGCATCAACGGTTCCTTCACCACCATCAGCCAGCGGCACATGAATGATATGGGCATCCGGGCTTACTTTCTGGATACCGCGTTGCATTGCCCAACATGCCTGTTCAGCACTCATACTTTCTTTAAAGGCATCTGGTGCAAGAACAAAGATTTTTGGCATAAAGATGATCACACTTTTTGGTACATCATACGATATCAAAAAGTGTGCACATAACGTTCATGCAGCAAAGGATTAAACTTCAGATGAACTTTTTGGAACTTCACGGCGAATATAGGAAGCAAGCATCAGGTAGTTGATACCCTGAAATAGAATATCAACCGCTAAAAACAAGCCCAACACCCAGAACGGAGCATCTGGTGTTTGCAAGATCATAATTCCAGCCAGGAGGGTGAGTATGCCAGAAAACAGTATCCAGCCCCACCCGGACACTGAACGAAACAGAAAGGCATTTACGATCCGGATTACCCCCCCAATAATCAGGATAATGGCCAGAACATTGGTTAGGACAATCGCTGTTTGCACGGGTGTAGTAAAAGCAAAATATCCGGCAAGTAAATACAGCACGCCAAATAAGGCCCAGAACCAGCGAAACCCACCCTGAAAGATTTTGAAGGCTGCGATAATATGCAACACCCCTCCGACCATCATAAGCACGCCAAAGATAAATACTGCAGATAACGTCGCAAGGGGTAAAGTTGCCAGTAATATCAGGCCGAAAATAATCAGCAAGATACCAAAGATGAGATACCATTTCCGGTTTCGATGTAAGGAGCTAAAGACAAGATCATCACCTACTGTTTTCATTTTTATTCTTCTCAATAAGTTGTTTATTTACTCTATCTTAATAGATTCAACTGACCAAAATGTATAAAAAATGCAGCTTTCATCACCCTCTAACTTCAGGCCGGCGATACCCAAAATGTGAGCAACATAGATACCATTACTCTGTCCAGCCGAGTTCAATGGCTGTGATCTCATTGATTAATGTCTGCTCCAAAGCTTCCGGCATTTTGCTGGTTGTTTGAGAGGTGGGAATATGACCTGCCATCAGCTCTGCCTTGGCTTGCGGAAACAAAGGTTGCTGATCTGGAAATGCATAACCTACCGGATAAAGCGGCTGTCCTGTCGCTAAATCATATTTATCACTTGCACCAAAAGCATGTAGCAACTCATGTACCAGAACAATTTTATTCTGTTCAGACTGCTTTGGGGAGGCAAACAAGTTGACCGAACCGATCCGCCCTTTTTGCAGGGCAGTTGAATGCTTCAATTGCCGGGTTTGCGCAGGATCATAATAATTTAAATATAAAGTCACACTGGGTGAACCGTCAGTATTTTCATGCTGTTTCCATGCATAAAAACGGAATTTTAAACTCCATAAAACCGTATCGATGAGGGAGGCCTGCTCAGGGACTTTCGGCGGTAAAGCTTTAAGTTCACGGCCTACATTGAAATAAAAATAAGTCGGCTGACCACGATATTGCTGGGCTGATTTTTGCAGAAAGTCTCTTGCCGTTTCTAAGTCCCGAATCGACAGCTGCTGGATGTATTGCTGGGTGGCCGGCAAGCCATCTGCATTAATCGGATGCAACAGAACCATAACCGGTTTGGACCAATCCTGGTTTTGGTCACGATAGGCATTTACCGCCACAATCAATAAGATCAGCAATAAAACCAGAATCCGAATTTTTTTCCACATGGCGATTACACACTCTGCTTTTTCATTTTTCTTAAATACATCTGGCTCATTTCTATTTTTGTTTCAAATAAATTTAAAGTTTTTATTAATCCTGACAGTTTGGCGCGACCATAGTTACGAGAGTCAAAATCAGGCTTTACTGCACTAATATACTGCCCCACCCTTCCCAAATTCGCCCATCCATTTTCATCTGCATTATCTTTTACAGCTTTATAAATCAGATTCAGCGTGGCTCGGTCCATGATGTCAGCAGCAGGATTATCTTTCACTTGCAGCACGGATTTTGTATCTACAGATTTATCTGCTTCCAGCATTTTTTTGTCTTGTAGATTACTGACTTCATCTTCTTCTACAGTTTTCAGATCGTTTTCAACGACCAGATTTTCGATGTAAATAAACTTATCACATGCTTTTTTAAACGCTTCTGGAGTCGTCTTTTTCCCAAAACCATACACACTCAGACCATTTTCACGGATTCTTGATGCTAAAGGCGTGAAATCACTATCACTGGAAACGATACAAAAACCATCCAGGGCACCGGCATATAACAAGTCCATGGCATCAATAATCAGGATCATATCCGTCGCATCTTTACCCTTGGTATACGCAAATTGCTGTACTGGGGTGATGGCATGAGGAAGAAGTACATCGCGCCATTTCTTTAAAGTTTCGCTGCTCCAGTCCCCATACACACGTTTGACACTGGCAATTCCATATTTCGCCACTTCTTCCAAAACTGATGAAATGGCATTGATGGAAGAATTATCCGCATCGATTAATACAGCAAACTTTTTTGTCCGAATATCCACATTTACCCCAAAATATTATTTTTAATTTTTTGTATAAATGATTCTGACATAAAAAATGCCGACTTTCGTCAGCATTTTTTTCAATCTTAGAATTTAGGCTTCCACCCATTTCCCATCCTGATAAACCAAAGACCATTTGGTCTGTTTACCTTCAGCATTTTCCGAACCAATATATTGTGACTGGTTCTTACGGCTAAATTTCACCAGAGTCGGATTTCCTTCCGGGTCAACATCAGGTGCCTCTAGAATAAACTGATACTTTGGATCCAGTTGGTCAGCAACAGAACGAATCTCAGCCACTTTCGGTGCACGAGTCTCACGCACTTTCGGGAACTTGCTGGCCGCCAAGAATAAACCGGCAGCACCGTCACGCAGTACAAAGAAATCATCGTGCTTGGTCGAACGCAGATGTTCCATCTTGATCGGGTCCACACGCGGTGGTGCAGGCTGACCGCTTTTTAATACTTTACGGGTATTGTCACAGCTGTTACAGGCAAAGTACGGACCAAAACGCCCGGTCTTCAATTGCATTTCACCATCACATTTGTCGCATGGAATGGTTGGGCCATCATAACCTTTGATCTTGAACTCGCCTTCTTCAAGTTCAAAACCACTACAGTCCGGGTTATTGCCACAAATATGCAGTTTACGACCACCGTCAATCACGTAGCTGTCCATCGCAGTTTCGCATATAGGACAACGTTTCTTCGACATCAGGTCAACTGTTTCTGCCGCATCATCATCAGACAATGCTGCTAGCGATTCGACTGGCGTCAGGTTCAAGGTTCCCTTGCAACGCTCTTTCGGCGGCAGGTTATAACCTGAACAGCCCAGGAAAACACCGGTCGTACCGGTACGGATCTGCATGGGACGGTCACATTCTTTACAATGTACCGCATCTACTTCTACAGGCTGATTACGGCGCATACCGTTTTCACCCTGCGCAATGGTTAAACGCTGTTTAAAATCGCCATAGAAGCTATCTAGCAGCTCTTTCCAGTTACGTTCACCATCTGCCACTTTATCCAGCTGACCTTCAAGATCTGCGGTGAAAGCATAGTTCATCAGGTTATTGAAATTTTCATCCAGACGGTCAGTGACGATTTCACCCATCTTCTCGGCATAGAGACGACGGTTATCCAGCTTCACATAACCACGGTCTTGAATGGTCGAGATAATTGCAGCATAAGTCGAAGGACGGCCAATACCTTTCTTCTCAAGTTCTTTGACCAGTGAGGCTTCAGTAAAACGCGCCGGTGGCTTGGTAAAATGTTGAGATGGGTCAAGTTTCTCAAGTTTGAGGACTTCACCGACTTTGACTGCAGGCAATAAAATGTCGTCATCCGCTTTATTGGCACCACGCACGCGGGTAAAACCGTCAAAGACCAAGGTACGACCCTTGGCTTTCAGTTCTACGCCACTGGCATTGACTAAAATCGTTGAAGACAGATATTCAGCTGGTGTCATCTGACAGGCCACAAACTGACGCCAGATCAGGTCATAGAGACGCTGCGCATCACGCTCCACACCCACCAGACTGTCGCCTTTTAGGCCAACCATGGATGGACGAATTGCCTCATGCGCTTCTTGCGCACCAGCTTTATTGCCATAACGGTTCGGCTTGACAGGCAGATACTTCTCGCCAAACTCGGATTCGATATACCCACGCACCATATTGACAGCGTCATCACTCAAGAATGTCGAGTCGGTACGCATATAGGTAATAAAACCAGCTTCATACAGGCGCTGCGCCAGCATCATGGTTTTCTTCACGGAAAAACCGAGACGGGTACTGGCTGCCTGTTGCAGCGTTGAGGTGATATACGGCGCACTTGGATTCACCTTGGTTGGCTTATCTTCACGCGCAGAAACCGTATAATCTGCATCTTTGATCAGATTCAATAATGCATCAGTTTCGTCTTTATTGTGCAGCTTGAGCGTCTTGCCATTCTGCTTGACTGCTTCGAGACGGATATCATCTTTTTTCGATTTAGTATCGGCAAACACCTGCCAATATTCTTCAGGAATGAAGGCGCGAATTTCGCGTTCACGCTCAACCACCAGTTTCACTGCAACCGACTGCACACGACCCGCCGATAAACCACGGGCAATTTTTTCCCACAGCAATGGTGAGATCATAAAGCCCACCACGCGGTCTAAGAAGCGACGGGCTTGCTGGGCATTCACCTTGTTGGTATCGAGGCGTGAGGGATGCTTGAAGGCTTCCTGAATGGCATTTTTAGTAATTTCGTTAAAGACCACACGCTGATAACGCGAATCATCACCACCAATGACTTCTTTTAAATGCCAGGCAATCGCTTCCCCTTCCCTGTCCATATCCGTTGCCAGATAGACTTCATCGACTTGCGATGCCAGCTTTTTCAGTTCGGCAACCACATGTTCTTTGCCCGGAAGGACTTCGTATTTGGCTTTCCAATCATGTTCCGGATCAACACCCATTCGGTTAATCAGGGCCGATTGTGATTTTTCAGCTTTTTCGGCTTCGGTCAATTTGGTGCGTGTCGCAGGTTTCTTCTCTGTCGACTTAGAACCACCTGTCGGTAAGTCACGAACATGACCCACTGAGGATTTTACGATATAGTCCGGACCAAGGTACTTATTGATTGTTTTCGCTTTTGCAGGCGACTCCACAATCACTAAGGCGCGCTTCTTTCCAGCGTCGGGAGACTTCGCTGTGCTGCTTTTTGATGTGGACCGAGGAGCGTTCGCCATAATTAACCGTTAATCCTGTTTATTTCTAAATTAAAGTTCAGCCAAAGCATGTAATAGTGCTTTGATATCGTCGAGTTGGGTGGCTCTTAAATCAGCGTTTTCATCCCAATAGATGCCGACACAGTTGGCTTGCATATCAATAGCATAAATGCCTTTTAATGCAATGGGAAAATCTTTAAATTTCTCATCACCCTGCACGATTTCGAGTTTATTGTCGACAACACGAGCGCGCATCAGGGGCAAACGAGCTTCTGGCATCAGCACACTATAGTACGCGACCATACTGGCACGACTTTCAGTCGCCTTCGGGATGTTGGTCCAGTCCGGTGCCACCACCAAACGTGGATGCAAACCCATTTTACGGGCTTTGTCACGCATCATGCCCAAAGCTTTTTCCCGGGGGCTCACGCGCAACCCGAAAATCGACCCCAGAACGAAAATGATGATAACCACCGCCACCCAGATTCCAGTGTTTTCCATAGTTCAACCTTTATGTTCTATTATTAGAGTTGCATAAGCACAATATAAAACGCAAGTTTGCACGATAAAATTAATTCAAGAACATTTCATGACTATATAAAATTTCATGACCATTCCAGTAAATATAACCTTTCTCAATCAGCTCCTTCAGCAGCAAGCGGATATCTGATTTTGGAAATAACTGTTCCAGTAAATCACGTAATTCATAAATATCTTTGGGTTTATCGCCCTGGAGTTCACGCAGTTTACGCGCCACTTCCAGCTGGACTGGATCAATCCGGCCAAAGTTCTTGAACAGGTCTTGCTGGGCCGACTGGATCGGTGACTGGAATGCTTCAACTGGAGTTTCATCAACTTTTAGCTGGGAAATGACCTGATCCAGCTTTGGATTTTCAACCGGACTTTGTTCATCCAGATTGAGCTGCAGCCATTGTTTCAGCACTTTTTTACGGAAGCTGACTTGTTCATCATAACGTTTGACGATTTTCAGGTTGATCAGCATACCGACCACATGCTGCGCTTTTACCGGCATTACTTGCAGAATATTCGCCACTGAATTTTTCAGGGTTTCTACCGTATTTGGTTTGCCGCTCATTTTCCCTAAAGCATCACAGTATTTTTTGACCAGCTGCAGGGCAGGTTTGTTCTTGATTGCCTCCAGACTGGGAAGCTGATTTTTAGCAGGTTCTGCTGCAACAGATACTTCATCGGGCTGGATCTGAATCAGGCTACATGGAATATCCGAAGCCTGCAGCATCTGCTGGAGCATGTCACTGCTGTCCATCGCCGAGATTAACTCAACCTCGGTATCCGGTTCCAGGAGCGCCATAAGCTGACCGACAATTACTGCATATTCATATTCTTTCTGTGGCGATTCAGGGGTGTCCAAAATTATAATTTGTCCACTCGCAATCCAGCCAGCAAGCTCGGTTAAATCTTCCAATGAGAATTCAAATTTTCCGGTACAGCTAAACAGATATAAAGTCGAATAATGCGCCACAATCTCACGCATTAACTTGGCTGTTGGAAAGTTATTTTCGAGGTCGAGTAGAACAACTTTTGGGTGCATAGGACAAGCTCCTGAAATGTACCTGGAAGCAAGTATTAGAGTAGGAAGTGAGTGAAAGGTCAAACAATTTTACGTTTAACGCTAATCCTGAAGTCAAATTTGTGAGTCGTGGTTTGAGGTAAAATTAAACCGTTATGCTTTTTAAAAGAAGCTCAAAAAAAGATAATGAGCCATTTTTAAAGCTGTGGCATGGGTAAAATACATAGAAACATTTACTCCAAGCTCTATTGCATCACCTACTTTAATACTCTTCCCCAGCGGTATTTCACCCAGAATATTTTACGTTTCCGTTATAACTGGTCTTCTTGTTCTGTTCTTTCTTTAAATAAAAAACCCTCGCACCAGGCAAGAGTTCTTGTTCAATAAATCATTGGTTGCAAATTAATAATGCGGTGGACGATCAGTCTTTGGATCAAATTCTGCAATTCCTTCAGACAGATCTGAAGACTCAACACGTTGATATAAAAGCATCATTTGTTTTTTTAGATCAGCGATTTCCAGGGTCTGCTTGGCCACCTGATCATTCAACTGTTCAACTAAATCATCTAAAAATGCAATTCGCACTTGCAAATCTTCAATGGGTGCGGAAAATGACGCCTGATCATTTAGATTTTGTTGTTTAGTCATTTAAAGTCCTCATTTGGATTTCAGGAAACATTATGGCCTATATTACCCTAAGGGATGTCCAACTTGCGTTTGGTGGACCCGCCCTGCTCGACGGCGCGAATTTTAACTTGGAACGCGGCGAACGAGTGTGTTTGATTGGCCGTAATGGTGAGGGTAAGTCTACCTTACTTAAGCTGATTGAAGGAAGTTTACTGCCTGACAGCGGCGAAGTTTCAATACAAAATGGCATCACGATTTCGATGCTGGCGCAAGATGTACCGATGGACTCAGGCCGAGTGGCTGACATCGTGGCAGATGGTGCGGGCGAAGCATCTGAAGTTTTGCGTGCCTATCATGCTGCCAGTGAAGCCTGTGTGCTGGGCGATATGGATGCCTGTGACCGCATGGGTAATCTGCAACACAAAATGGACCAGCTGGATGGCTGGGCGCTCGAAACCAAGGTTAATTCGATTTTAAGCAAAATGGGGTTGGACCCAGATGCGGATCTTGCCGATTTATCTGGTGGCCGTAAGCGTCGTGTGCTACTGGCGCGTGCCTTGCTCACCCAGCCAGATGTATTGTTGCTGGACGAACCGACTAACCATCTGGATGTTGAAAGTATTGAATGGCTGGAAAAATTCCTGCTCGATCAAAACAATTTGACCCTACTGTTCATTTCGCATGACCGTGCCTTTGTCGATAGCATTGCCACCCGTATTGTCGAGCTGGATCGTGGTCAACTGCGCAGCTATGAAGGTAATTATTCACGTTATCTAGACCTGAAAGCCCAGCAAATGGAAGCTGAAGAAAAGCAAAATGCGCTGTTCGATAAAAAGCTGGCTGAAGAAGAAGTCTGGATCCGTCAAGGCATCAAAGCACGTCGTACCCGTAATGAAGGCCGTGTCCGTGATTTAAAAGCCTTACGTGAAGAATCAAAAGCCCGCCGTTCACAACAAGGTAAAGTGAGCATGGCAACGCAAGATGCCAACCGTTCAGGTAAACTTGTATTTGATATACAAAACCTCAGCGTGGCTTTTGGCAACAATGCACCCATCATCAAAGATTTCTCTGCACTGGTACTTCGTGGTGACCGTATTGGTTTAGTCGGTGATAACGGTGTTGGTAAAACCACTCTGATTAAAGCCATTCTGGGCGAGCTAGAACATGGCGGTACAGTAAAAACCGGTACGCAACTTGAAGTGGCGTATTTCGACCAATTGCGTAATGCACTGGATCTGGAAAAATCAGTCAAAGATAACGTTTCTGAAGGTTCAGACTTTGTTGATGTAAATGGCGGACGTCGTCATATTTACAGTTATTTGCAAGATTTCCTGTTCTCACCTGAACGTGCACGTACTCCTGTCAAAGCCTTGTCTGGTGGTGAGCGTAACCGTATCTTGCTGGCAAAATTGTTACTTAAACCATCGAACCTGATTGTGATGGATGAGCCCACCAATGACTTGGATATGGTGACTTTAGAGCTATTAGAAGAAATGCTCGGTGGCTATAAAGGTACATTGCTGTTGATCTCGCATGACCGTGCCTTTATGGACAACGTGGTGACATCCACTTGGGTCTTTGATGGTAAAGGTCATATCGATGAATATGTCGGTGGTTATCAAGATTACCTAGAACAACGCCCGGACCAAACCGCAGTTGATCAAAAAATTGATGTAAAAAAGGCCTTGGCAAAAGCAGAAGCCAGTGCTGCTGCAGCCGCTCCGAAAAAAGTAAAACTCAGCTACAAAGATCAACGTGCTTTAGAGCAATTACCCGCTGAAATGGAAGCTTTAGAGAAAGAACAGGCAGAGATCAATGCACAGCTGGCTGATGGCTCCTTATTTGTGACTGATTCCGATAAAGTGATGCAACTTTCTAACCGTTTATCAGAAATTGATGAGCTGTTATTGGAAAAGCTGGAGCGCTGGGAAGAGCTGGACAATATGAGTAACGGCTAAATATTCCACGAGTATTTACTCAAGCATCTGTATTCGTACAGATGCTTTTTTTATTTCAAGAATCTTCTCTGTTAGACTGCGTTTAATCTTTTAGCACTGCCTTGCCCTATGAGTACCCAGCCAGAATATAAACCCGGTGAATTTCAATGGACATTCCTGTTACCTCGATACTGGGTTAACTGGCTGGGTATTATTTTCCTGATGATTTTGGCGATCTTACCCTGGGCAATCCAGCATCGTCTGGCATACTTGCTGGGCCATCTTTCTTTTAAATACCTGCCATCACGTCGTGAAACTACACTTCGCAATCTGGAAGTCTGTTTTCCTGAATGGTCTTCGGCAGAAGTACAGGACAATGCACACCAGGTGTTTATCGATCAAATGTTGGGTGTGTTTGAGACACTCAATGCCTGGTATAGTCCGAAATGGTTTCAGGGCCGCGTCAGTATTGAAGGGCTGGAACACATTCAGAAGGCACAGGCCGCAGGACAAGGTATGCTGTTATTAGGCACGCATTCAACTTTGCTGGATGCCGGTGGCTACCTATGCGCACAGTATTTTGACCCGGATGTGGTCTATCGCCCGCAGAATAATCCACTATTGGATATGCTGATTTACCGTTGTCGCGCCACGATTTATGCCAACCAGATTGATCATGATGATATGCGTGGTTTGGTGCGTCAGCTGAAAAATGGCCATGCGATCTGGTACAGTCCGGATCAGGATTATGGTTTAAAACAAGGCGTGATGGCACCTTTCTTTGGTGTGCCGGCAGCGACTGTAACCGCGCATCGGCGTTTACTGAAAATGACCAAAGCTACTGCAATTCCCTTATATTTCTATCGACATGGCGATATCAAAAATCCGCGTTACCATGTGCTGATTGAACCGGCACTGGAGAATTTCCCTGGTGAGAATGAAATCGAGGATGCCACTCGCGTGAATCTGGTGATCGAACAGCAGTTGCGCATCGCACCGACTCAATATATGTGGTTCCACCGCCGTTTTAAGACACGTCCTGAAGGTTATAAGGAAATTTACTAAATCTATATGATCACGGAATTTTGAAGAGCTATAGCTTAAAATCCCGAATAACCTCATGGTTTTTAGCGGCAGACCATTGATTCATACAATAGAACTGAAGTACTTCTCACGGGCAAGGACAATTTCCATTCTACGCTCTCGAACTATGACTCTAAATTAAACAAATCATTGTAATCATCAAGAATATATTATAAAAAATAAGTCCTCAAAATAACTTAACCCGAGCTCTACATCCTGTAAAACTCGGGTTAATGAGGTCGTGCTTTCACATATTATAATTAGTTCTGTATTTTTGTGATTTCCCTTTCATCATCATGTCCATGATGCTTTCATTCAGCTTCGTCTTCCTTATGAGAATATCCTTTCTCGACTCCCTGTGCTGATAAACCTAGAATACCCAAATTCCAAAGCCTTGCCCATTCGCAAGAAGCGGAAACTGTTGTAAGCAATATCGTACACTTTTCTTCTAAAAACCTAAGAGACTTTACCTGCTTCTCTATACGCCATAGTAATTTCATCGGTCACTATTTTTTCCTCTGTATCTGCTTTCTGAATGCCCTCTTTTATGGCTTTTTGTGCTTCCTGCTCATCTTCATCGGTTTGCTCCTGCTCTTCCTGAATCTGTTCGAACACCCGACCGGTTTGTAAAACCAGAAAGACCGGAAAATGATCAGAGCCCATATGCGGTAGACGCTCCATATGTACCAAGGCAAAATCGGTACTATGAAAAACATGATCGAGCGACCAGCGAAAAAAAGGATAATCTGCATGAAAGGTATTCACATAATGACGCCCAACCCGTGGATCCAGCAACCCGCTAATGCGTTGAAACAGCCGTGTGGTACGTGACCAGGCCACATCATTCAGATCACCCATGACGATACAGCTTTCATCCAGATCTTTAATTTGATCACCCACAATCAATAATTCAGCATCACGCAAGGTGGAATCTTTGGCCTCGGTGGGGCTCGGCGGTTTTGGATGCAGACAGTAAAGCCGCACCGGCTGTCCCGAGCGTAAGATCACAGTGGTATGAATTGAAGGAAGATCGTCACTTAAAATAAACTTGACTTGGGTATTGCTGAGTTTGAGCTTGCTATACAGGTGCATGCCATACAGATTATCCAAAGGTACAGCCACACGATAAGGATAATCTGCTTCAATCACCGACATTTCATTTTGCCAGGTCTGATCCGTTTCCAGTGTTAACACCAGATCTGGCTGATAGGTCTGGATCTGTTCAACCAGCAGATGATATTTGTTATTGGTGGTCAGTACATTTGAAACAATCAGGGAGATTTGCCGCTGCGGATCCAGCTGGTCCGGCTTGACCTGTTTGACCTGGTTTTTCCAGACAAAGGTATAGGGCAACACCATTTTCAGCTGATAAGCCAAAGATGCAATCAGACCAATAAAAAGCAGCTGGTTAAACCAGGTCCAGGGATGTTCAATAACCAAGAACAGCACAAAGGCAATAAAGCCCAATACCAGAATTTGTAAGCGTGGAAAATCTGCCCCCCGAATCCACCATTCATCGCGTGGGATCAGTGACCAGAAACTTAACCAAATGACAATGATTGCCATAACTTGGATAGTCCATATCATAAAGCGTGCTCTTTATTAAGTTATTAATTTTTCTTAAAGAAAAATGACGTTATCAATTTTGTATGTATCATAAAGCAGATATTTCGCTCAAGAATATTGATGTTTTGATTGTGTAGCACTTGCAGTTGAGTCCCTTTTTGATACACTCGAATCCCTTTTGATTTTTTTAACGCACCGAGGCAAAGTGACATGAAAGTAGGTCTGGTCGGTTGGCGCGGGATGGTGGGTTCCGTCCTTATGCAACGTATGGTTGAAGAGAATGATTTTGCTCATTTTGAGCCATTCTATTTCTCTACCAGTAATGCAGGTGGTGAAGCGCCGGCATTTGGCGGTAAGACTGCCCCAGCACTTATGGATGCATCAGATATTAACAGTCTGAAGCAAATGGATGTCATTATTACCTGTCAAGGTGGCGACTATACTTCTGATGTTTTCCCGAAACTGAAAGCGGAAGGCTGGAACGGTTACTGGATTGATGCAGCCTCGACCTTACGTATGGATGATGAAGCCATCATCGTACTTGATCCGGTTAACATGCATGTGATCAAAGACGGTTTAGTGAAAGGCACCAAAACATTTGTAGGCGGTAACTGTACCGTTTCACTTATGCTGATGGGCTTGGGTGGTCTGTTCCAGAACAATTTGGTGGAATGGGCAACGTCAATGACTTATCAGGCTGCTTCAGGTGCGGGCGCGCAAAACATGCGTGAGCTGATCAATGGTATGGGTTATTTATATAACAATACCAAAGAGTTGCTGGATGACCCACGTTCTCCAATTCTGGATATCGACTCTAGAATTGCTGAATTACAACGTGGTGAGGGTTTCCCATCGAGTAACTTCGGTGTACCTTTGGCGGGTTCATTAATTCCTTATATCGACAAGCAACTGGAAAGCGGCCAGTCGAAAGAGGAATGGAAAGGTCAGGTAGAAACCAACAAAATTCTGGGCAACCAGCAGATCGTGCCAATTGATGGGCACTGTGTGCGTATTGGTGCCATGCGTTGTCACTCTCAGGCATTAACCCTGAAACTGAAAAAAGATGTACCTTTGGATGAAATCGAAGACATCATTGCAGGTGCCAATGACTGGTCTAAAGTGGTTCCAAATACACGTGAAGCATCAATGACTGATCTGACTCCGGTTGCAGTCACTGGTACCTTATCTGTTCCAGTCGGCCGTCTGCGCAAGCTGAATATGGGTAAAGAATACCTCGGTGCATTCACTGTCGGCGACCAGTTGCTTTGGGGCGCGGCCGAGCCACTACGCCGTATGCTTCGCATCCTGATTGATTATAAAAATGCCTGATATCCTGACATGGATATAAAGCTAAAAGCCGATCTTTATTGATCGGCTTTTTTATGTAACTATTGCGTAAGTATTTTACAAAAAACAAACATCCCGGTAATCTATAATTTTCGCTATGCGATAATGACTGAGCTCACGATTAAGATGACTGTATATAACAAATTAAAGCTTGCGATTTTAGCCATTGTTGCTTCACAAAACATTTATGCGATCAATGTAGATCCGGTTCAGATTCAGTCTGCACCTGGGGAACTACTTTATGCAGAAATGACTTTCCGGCAATCTGACATGAGCTTACCAATTGAGGTCAGTCTGGCTTCACCTGAAGATTTAATGTCGATTGGCGCATCGCATCAGCCACCGGGTCATCTGAACTTTTTTACCCGGCGTAGCAATAATGGCACCGGAGTCATTACCATTACCTCTTCTCGCCCCATGACTGAGGGAGAGCTGAATATTATTGTCAAAATCAAGGAAGGCAATGCCTCGCGCCTGCAACATATTCGTACCCCCTTACAAGCTAAAACCGATTTACTAAAAGCCAGTCTCAAGCAGAATGAACGCCCGCTGGCGCCAGTTATCGTGGTCAGTGAAAAAGATCTTGCACTCAACCTGCCCGTGAGTAGCCATTACAGTACAGCTCCAACAGCTTTAAATAAACCAGCGATTCTAGAAAAGCCCTTGGCATTGCAACGTACAGCGCCGCCTGTATTATCGAATAATTCCATTCCAAAAACTGCCTTTGCCCCCGCTATAACCACATCAGTTCCAGCTATTCAGACGCATACGATCGCACCTGTACCTAAAAGTGAATCTATAACGACGCCCCCTGCTCAAGCCCCGGTTAAACCTGCTCCTGCTCTTTCAGATTCAGAACAGCGCACTTCACAGGCAACGCTTGCATCAGCTGCAGAATCTCGTTCTGATACTCAAAAAGCTTCTAGTGATCCCCTGGTCAAGAAATTTGCTGACGAGCAAGCACAAAAATCAGCTGAAGCTGCCAATCCGGTAAAAACCCCAGCTCCAGTTACCACTAAAGCTAAACCCGTTAAAGCAGCTTCAAGTCAGACCCAACCCACTTATGTGGTTCAATCCAATGAGTCATTGTGGGGGATTGCCTCACGAATTGCCGAGCAACAGCAACGTCCGGTCAATGAAGTGATGCAGCAAATCAAAAAAGACAATGAGCATGCCTTTATTGGAGGAAATGCCAATCGTCTACGCAAGGGTGCAGCACTCAACTTAAACACAATTCACACTGCGCCTGCACCCATTAAAGTCAGCGCAGCAAAGCAGACAGAGCTGCCTTCCAAGCATGCTAGCAAGACGAAATACCGTTTGAATCAGGCAGAAATGAGCCTGGTGGCTGAGAACCAGCACGATTCTGGACAGCTTTCTGCAAACCAGAACACAGAACGCAATCAAACATCAAAGGAATTGTCATTAAAAGTTATGACAGCCCGAGAGAAAACCGTTAAATTACAGAGCAACGTAACTGAATTAGAATTGGCACTCAATCAGAAGGATCATAGAATTCAGTTATTAAATGCGCGTCTGGCCCAGTTGCAACAACAGCTCAAAGCCCAACAAGCAGATAAGAAGCCAATTAATTAAAAAGTTATACATAACGATTTATTGGGATAGGCGAACTTAAACTACTCTATCCCCAAGGGGTAAAACATGCTGATTTATGTGATTCCATTAGTGATATTGATTATTGTATTAATTGTCTTCAAAAAACGACAAGATGCTCAAGAATCAGATAAAGCAAACACTAAAACTGTAAAAGCAAAAAAAACTGGCTCTGCGTCAAAAGCTGCCCCACAAAAAACCAAAGTGGTTGAGCCAGTCGGAGTCGCAAAAAAATCAGCAACGCCATTATCAGCAGAAACACGCAAGAAAATTGAAGGCCTGATTCAGGAACGTAATTTTTTTGCGGCCGAAGCGCAGATTAACCAGGCACTGAACCGGGATAATTCCCAGCATGAACTCTATCTGCTGCTGTTGGATATTCATATCTTACAAAAAGATGAGTTTGCGATTTCACAGCTGCTAAACCATATCCGTTCTTTACATTTAGATGAGATTCTGGCACAAGCAGAAGCGAAACAGCGTGAATTTGATAAATCGTTATCTGCTGTTCGGGATACGATTGATTTCCCAAGTGCCCAGCCTGCAACCTCCCCTGCACAAGAAGCGGCTTCAGATGCCTTTGACGACCTGGTGGCACCGGCTTCTTCCAATGAACTGGCATTTGAACAATTGCAGCAGGACTTCCAGCCCAAGCCGGTCACTATGGTAGAACCTGTGGCCGATATTCAGCCACTTGAATTTAATTTTGAACCAAAGACGACTGTAGTAGAAACAGCAAAAGTTGAAGATACACCTGTACCTGCTGCGCCTTCTGTAGATTTTGAAGTTCAGGATATTTCCACTACTCTCTCTCAAACTACGCCTGCAGCTGCAACAGAAACAGCACCTGTTTTAGACTTCAAGCTGGAATTACAGCAGTCTGCACCCGTAGAAACAGCACCAGCTGTGACAGAAGATATCCAGCCTCTAGATTTTTCATTCTCACTTGACGCGCCTGCACCTACAGCTGAAAAAACTGCTGTGCCTGCGACTGAGTTTGATCTGTCTGGTTTGACCGCTGTAGCACCTGTAACAGATCCGGCTGCCCCGACCAATCTGTCCGGACTGGATTTTAAATTAGATCATTTAGAAAGCATGCCAGAAACGCCTGCTGCCACCAGCTTGAATTTTGATATTCCTGCTGCGTCAGCTCACGCAGAGATAGATCAGCATGATCCACTGGTGCAATCTTTCCCGGAATTACTGGATGTTAATGAAGCAAGTCTGAACCTGGATCTTGCCCAGCAATATATTCAGCTCGGTGCTTATGCTGCTGCCCGTGAAATCATTACGGAGCGAGAAGCTGAATATACAGCCGAGCAACAACAACGGGCAGAGCAATTACTGAATCAAATCGCATCTTGATGCATTTCGATTTACACTAAAGCAGTCAAAGGTTGGCTGCTTTTTTTATGATAAAAAATATTGCATTAATTTATATGGGCGGCACATTCGGCTGTGTGGGAGATCCTCTCGCACCGATGCCTGCTGATTTATTTATTCCCAAACTCGAACAGGTGCTTGCAGAGCAATATTATATCGAATGCCACCATGCACCAGCCATCAAGGACAGTAGTGCCTGTACACCAGCCGACTGGTTAGAACTGGTACAGTTTATTCAGCAATTGCAATCACGTCAGATCCAGCATTTTGTGATTATTCATGGTACAGATACGCTCAGTTATGCCAGTGCAGTACTGGCACACTTTATCGGCAAATCGGCACATGTGGTACTGACCGGTAGCCAATATCCACTGCTAAATGCTCAAGGCAATGAGCAGCGTGAATTTAGCGATGCCCTGGATAACCTGAAATTCGCACTGGATTCGGCAAGTGAGTGTGCTGCTGGGGTCTATCTGGCGTTCCATCATCAGCTGATTCATGCGCAAACTGCACTCAAACAACATACCACCGAGTTAAATGCCTTTTCAGGTCTGGAGGCCAATATTACAATCCAGGCCAACCAACAGTGTTATCAGATCAAAGCTAAAGATATTACGAAAGCGGCTGGATTTAACTGCATGAGCATCATGATGCAGCCAATTGACCTGACCCAGCAATTCAATAACCTGAATAACCTATTGACTCGACCACCGCATTTTTTATTTCTGCAAGGTTTCGGCACCGGCAACCTCGCGGTCAATAACGCCATGATTGCGCTCATTGATCAACTGTATGAGCTGGGCTGTATCTCTGTCCTGACTACTCAGGTGCCTTTTGGCGCGACAGATCAGCGCTATGCCATTGCAGAATGGGTCAATCACTGCAAAATTCTGCTCAATGAAAATTATGGCCATGCCGATCTGTATGCAAAAGCCCTGAAAATGTATTTACAATATGACACTGTAGAGCAATGGCATCGTCATTGGTACGATCAATAAGATTTTGAGGTCATTATGCAGCGTTTTGCGGTGGGAATTGAGTTTTGTGGGATGCATTATCGGGGATGGCAGACTCAACAGCCGGGTGTTGCAAGTGTGCAGGAAACCATTGAAAAGGTCCTGAGCCGGGTTGCCGATCAACCGGTTAGCCTGCATGGAGCCGGACGGACGGATGCGGGTGTACATGCGACCAATATGGTAGCGCATTTTGATACTGATGCCGTGCGTTCTGAACGTGGCTGGCTAATGGGCTGCAATAGCCAGCTACCTAAAGATATCTCGATCCAGTGGATCAAGGAAATGGATCACAGCTTCCATGCCCGGTTTAAGGCTCAGGCACGCCGCTACCGCTATGTCGTTTACAACCACCGGGTTCGCCCGGCCTTGCTGCATAAACAGGTCACTCATGTCTATACACCGCTCAATATTGAACAGATGATGCTGGCTGCGAAAAAGTTTGAAGGCACGCATAATTTTGAAAGCTTCCGCGCTGCAGCCTGTCAGTCCAATCAACCCGTTCGCCATGTTAGTCATTGCCGTCTGATCCCGCATGGTCAATATCTGGTGCTCGATATTCAGGCCGATGGCTTCTTGCATCATATGGTGCGAAATATTATGGGCTGTTTACTGGAAGTTGGTCAGGGCATGTATGCTGCCGACCATATTGATAGTATTTTCGCTGCAGAAGACCGTAAAGCTGCTGGCGTGACTGCGCCTGCAGATGGCTTATATTTTATTCATGCCGACTATCCGGCTCAGTTTGAGTTACCTGAATTGCCTTTGGGGCCTCACTGGCTGAATATGCCAGAATAGTTTTTTAATTTAAATCCCTCCTAACCTCCCTTTCTAAAAGGGAGGACTCCCCTCCTGAGCAAAGCTTAAGCACTGCTTTAAGCTGAAGTGCAAGAAAGGAGGGACTTAAGAAAAGTTCTTAACGCTGCTTACGCTTTCTATATTCTACTGGTGTTTCATTGGTCCAGCGTTTAAAGGCACGATAAAAGGTACTTGGTTCGGAAAAACCGGTCAGATAGACAATTCGCTCGACACTCTCATTGGTACTCGCCAGCAAACGCTTGGCCAGACGACAGCGATAATCAGACAGAATCTGCTGAAAGCTGGTATGCGCCTCACTTAGTTGCGTTCTCAACCGGCGTGGTGTGATGTTCAGTTGTGCAGCTACAGTTTCCAGCGTAGTTTCCCCACTTTCCAGAGTAGAGCCAATCGCACGACGCACCTCACCGACCAGATCGTATCGTGCCAGTTCCTGTAATTTTTCAATCGCCAGCTGTTCATGCAATTGCAACAGCTCAGGTTCAGCTTGCCATAGCGGATATTCCAGAATACCTGGGTCAAAATACAGACGGGTTTCTTTCTGGCCCAGGCTGACCGGACACTCATAAACCCGGAAGTATTCATCATCAGGTGCCCCTTTGGAAAAATTAAAGTCGATATAAATCGGCTCAAAACGCCCTTCGGTAATAAATTTGAAGAAACGGAGTATGCCTGACATAGCACATTCAGTAAAATGACGGTTGACCAGACTTTCAGAAAAAGGCTGTTCACCATTGGTCAAATAGCAACGATCATCTTCAATCACTAACTTGGCAGCAAAGGCATCGCTGATCAGTCGCTGATATGCCAGAGCACGTTTCAGTCCCTCACCAAAATTTTCAGATGAAACAAACAGGTGTTCAATGACCTGACCACGATAAAGTGGCAGGTGCTCACCCAGGTGCAATCCGATATCCGGATCCTTGCTGACTTCCTCTGCGGCTACCCAGAAAGCATACTGGGCACTCAGTGGCGTACGGTCATTGGCGTCTACCTGATTTAAAGCGACTCCTGCTTTAGTCAAAAGTTCTTCTGTTGGCAAACCCGCACGACGAATCGCCTGATAGCCTAAACGCAATACGACTGATGCATCCGTTAGCTGACTCACTCAAAAGCCTTCCTTGTATGTACTTCATTTATACTTAAAAAGATTAATTTTAGATTAACTGTGATTGACCAAACTGACAACATAAACCGGTGTCTTTTTAGTTAAAAAATTATCGTGACAGTTCGCTTAATTTACTGGCAGATGATCAGTCTAAGGCCCGTTTCGTCTTGTATTCTGCAAAAAAATTGACTATAATTTGCGCCTTTCCAATTTATTCATTCAGGTAGGCTATGGCCAATAAAGAGGAACTCATCGAGTTCGAAGGCGTTGTCACCGAGACGCTTCCTAATACTATGTTCCGAGTACGTTTAGAGAACGGTCACGAAGTGATTGCCCACATCTCTGGTAAAATGCGTAAACACTATATCCGCATTTTAACTGGCGACAGTGTGAAGGTTGAAATGACACCTTATGATTTGACCAAAGGTCGTATCACCTATCGTGCACGCTAAGTTTTAGCGCAAGCAAAAGCCACTTTTAGTGGCTTTTTTTTATGACTTTAATTATTTACCGATGAATAAAACAATTTGACACAGGGCGATAATTTCACGACTATTTATTTAACTTAGATTCTCAAATGAAGTGCAACAGAGATTAAATTATTGGAAAGAAGCAAGATGAGCTAGCATTTTGCTTCCGACCGACCAAAGTCAAAGTTGCATCATGAACTATACTCACCTTACCCAAGAA
>NZ_JAGFXZ010000021.1 GCF_019038395.1 Acinetobacter sp. BY419 | reverse complement strand
ACGGATGAATACATTTCAGAAATCACTGACCGTATAAATCATCGTCCAAGAAAAAGACTCGGCTTTAAAAGTCCGAGTCAGGTATTATGGCAACAACATGGTGTTGCACTTCAAATGCTAATCTAAGCTTTAAAATCTTAAGCAGATTTTTTTGCTTGCGCATTCTTACGAATCGTAATCATCACCAGTTGAACTGCTGCAGGCGTTACACCTGGAATACGACTGGCTTGCGCCAGTGTTTCAGGACGAACATCTTTTAGTTTCAGAGTAATTTCACGTGATAAACCCGATACGATGTCATAATCGAAATCTGTAGGAATACGAGTTTCTTCCAGACGTTTCATTTGAGCGACATCTTCATGCTGACGGTTAATATAACCGGCATATTTCACTGCAATTTCAATTTGCTCACCGACAAATGGTGATACTTCAGAATTGGTTAATTCTGCAATTTGAGCAAATGAAATGTTTGGACGTTTCAAAAGATCAATTGCCGAACATTCCTTGGACAGATCCGCACCCGTCATTTCTACAAACTTTTTACCCATCGGGTTGTTTGGCGCAGCCCACAGGTGTTGCAAACGGCCTGTTTCTTTTTCAACTGCTTCCATTTTTTCGCAGTAAACTGCCCAACGCGCGTCATCTACCAGACCCATTTCACGACCAATTGCCGTTAAACGTTGGTCTGCATTGTCTTCACGCAACATCAAACGGTATTCTGCACGTGAGGTAAACATACGGTACGGTTCTTTAGTACCGAGTGTAATCAGGTCATCGACCAGAACACCCATGTATGCTTCATCACGTTTCGGAGTCCATTGTTCCTGATCCCAGGCACGGCGTGCTGCGTTTAGACCTGCAAGTAAACCTTGGGCACCCGCCTCTTCATAACCGGTTGTACCGTTAATTTGACCAGCAAAGTACAGATTATTAATCGCTTTGGTTTCAAGCGTAAATTTTAATGCTTGAGGGTTAAAGTAATCGTATTCGATTGCATAACCTGGACGAAGAATGTGTGCATTCTCCATCCCACGGATGGAGCGAACCAATTCATACTGCACATCAAATGGCAATGATGTTGAAATACCGTTTGGATAAAGCTCGTGTGTATCTAGACCTTCAGGCTCAAGGAATACCTGATGCGAGTCTTTATCGGCAAATTTATGAATTTTATCTTCAATCGATGGGCAATAACGTGGACCCACACCTTCAATTTTACCGGTATACATGGGTGAACGGTCTAAACCGCCACGAATGATTTCATGGGTGCGCTCATTTGTATGGGTGATATAGCAATTCACCTGTTCCGGATGCATCGAAGCATCCCCCATAAATGACATGGTCGGAGACGGGAAATCACCCGGTTGCGGCGTCATCACAGAAAAATCAACCGAACGTGCATCAATACGCGGTGGCGTACCTGTTTTTAAACGACCGACTGGTAAATTCAGTTCACGCAAACGTGCTGCCAATGACGTAGACGGAGGATCACCGGCACGGCCACCACTGGATTTTTCCAGACCGACGTGAATCACACCACCCAGGAATGTACCCGCGGTTAATACCACTGTTTTCGCATCAAAGCGGATACCCATTTGGGTAACAACACCTTTAACGGTATCGCCTTCAAGAATCAGGTCGTCTGCCGCTTGCTGGAAGATATCCAGATTGGCCTGGTTTTCTAAGGTTTCGCGAATCGCAGCTTTATATCGCACACGGTCAGCCTGCGCGCGAGTTGCACGTACCGCAGCACCTTTACGTGAATTTAGAATACGAAATTGAATACCGCCTTTATCGGCAGCCAGCGCCATTGCACCGCCCAAAGCATCAATTTCACGCACCAAATGCGATTTACCAATACCACCGATGGCCGGGTTACAGCTCATCTGCCCTAAAGTCTCAATGTTGTGAGTTAAGAGTAAAGTCTGTCGACCCATACGCGCCGCAGCTAAGGCCGCTTCCGTACCGGCGTGACCGCCACCGATAACAATAACATCGTATACTTTAGGATAATGCATAGTAGTAAATTGAGAGATAAAAAGAATAGCTGAGCATTATAGCAAATTTCATACTAAAGTAGACGAATTCAATCGATTTTATCCTGATATAACAACCTTTATATAGCAATTGGATAATGCAATGTAATTTAACTTTGCAGAGTAACTATATAAATTAAACATATAAGCCAAGAAATTTACTCGATTTGCATTGTTTAATTTCGCATATTTTTTAATCTATACATTGATGACATTACAAACAAAGGTATAGAAGATGAATAAGAATATTTTGCTCTCAACTGTTTTATGTGGCTTATGTCTTGCTCCATTTGCGGCTATCGCAAATGATAAAGTTGCGACCAGTTATAATCCTCAAAAGTGGCAACAAGTTTGTAAAGGCAAAACCCAAGGTGCTTGGGTCAGTTATGCTGCGCGCGGGATTCTCTGGAATGGTACCTGTGAACCACGCTTCTTTCCTGCCGGTAATCCTAGCTCCATCATAGGTGATGAGCCTGAACTTTATACTACATGCACAACCACAAGTGGTACAGCCACAGCGACCATCAATGGTACGCAAATGAGCGGTAAGTGCGCCTTAGGCTTTACCCCACCACACCCTCCTGTATCACAGATGCAGAATCAGTCACAAATGCAAAATCAGCGTATGCAACAACAAAACAACACTCAGCCAATGCAGCAGGGCTCTCAAACACAGCCCGGCATGTAATATGTAAGCAGTCATATCTATAAATTGACTACATTACAAGTAAAAGTTATGACGGGTAAAGTGACTGCATTTTGCCCGTTTTTATTGCTTATTTATTGATCTAAGCTAAACTCGAAATATACTTAAAAATGTATAATAAAAAGGCAGATACATGGATTCGGGGTTTTTTAGCTTTTTTTTGCCAATTACATTGGCAATCATGATGATGGGACTGGGACTAGAGTTAACCCTCAAAGATTTCCTGCGCTTAAGCCGCTATCCTAAAGTCATTTTTATTACTTTATTTTCGCAGTTGGTGCTGTTGCCCAGTATTGCCTTTTTTATTTGTCTGATTCTGGATTTACCCCCTTTACTTGCTGTAGGTCTGATGCTTCTGGCTGCCTCACCTGGTGGCCCAACAGCGAACCTGTTTAGCTATTTATATAAAGGTGATGTAGCACTCAATATTACCCTGACCGCCATTAACACTCTCATTTCTATTATTACCCTGCCCTTTATTATCAATCTGTCATTGCATTATTTTACGAGTCATGACTCAAATATGACTTTTCCAGTTGAAAAGATTGTGCAGATATTCTTGATTACCCTAATTCCCGTGATTATCGGGATGCTGCTTCGGGCCAAATTTCCGAATTTATCCATTACAGTCAGCAAGCCTATGCGCTTACTTTCCGTCGCATTTTTAGTAATACTGTTGATATTCGCCATTTTCAGGGAACGCTTTAATCTGGTCGAATATTTTGCCAGCATTGGAACAGCAACTGCGATTTTATGTTTTTCCAGTCTGTTTATTGGCTATTGCATTCCGCTACTGATGGAAATTCCAGAAAAAATGGCACGTGCCTGCACTTTTGAAATTGGCATTCATAACACAGCCATTGCCCTGACCATTGCAATTTCGGTATTGAATAATGTCACCATAGCTATTCCTGCAGGGATCTATACGATTGTCATGTATAGTTTCGCGACCATTTTCGGTGTACTCATCAGCCGCCAGCAAGTGGTTTATAACAACAATGGTCGCTTATCAGATTTGTAATTTATTTAGCGGATTCCGCTATAAAACGGTATGATTTTCCAAAGAAAAAATCAGAAGTATTAAAATATTTTTTGACAAGGAGCATACAGATGGATTCTGGCCTTATAACTATATTACTGCCGCTGGCACTTGCAATCATCATGATGGGGCTTGGCCTTGAACTGACGCCTCGGGATTTTAGCCGTGTGACTCGCCACCCCAAAGCCGTATTTATAGCGCTTTTTTGCCAACTGGTAATTCTGGTGGGAATTGCCTTTTTACTCTGCAAGCTATTCGCTTTACCACCATTACTCTCAGTCGGATTAATGCTCTTGGCAGCTTCACCAGGCGGTGCAACGGCCAACCTGTTTAGCTACCTGTTTAAAGGTGACTTAGCTCTTAATATCACCCTGACTGCAATCAATTCAGTCATTGCAGCAATTACCCTACCTTTCATTATTAATTTTTCGATTATGCATTTCATGCAGGACAGCCAGCAAATCGGCCTGCAATTCGGTAAAATCCTGCAAGTCTTCGCGATTATCCTGATTCCGGTTGGGATTGGCATGTTGATTCGGCACTATGCACCAGGCGTGACTGCAAAACTGAATCGTCCACTGCGGATTTTTTCCATTGGTTTTTTGGTCCTGATTATTATTGCCACGATCATTAAAGAAC
Source organism: Acinetobacter sp. BY419 (assembly GCF_019038395.1). Taxonomy (GTDB): domain Bacteria; phylum Pseudomonadota; class Gammaproteobacteria; order Pseudomonadales; family Moraxellaceae; genus Acinetobacter. Next base: position 53,788 of record NZ_JAGFXZ010000021.1, on the reverse strand, counting down.
GCAGTAATATCGGCGAATACCTGGCCCAGGTTGGCCTGGCGACTGCCTTGTTCTGCATACTGAGCCTAGGTATTGGATATCTGATTCCGCGGCTACTTAATATTAATAGCGCTCAAGCTCGTGCCAGTGCTTTTGAAATTGGCATTCATAACAGTACCCTTGCCATGACGATTGCCCTGACAGTTATTGGCAGTGCTGCAGTCGCAATGCCAGCTGCGGTTTACTCTATTTTTATGTATATCTTTGCTGCAATTTTTGGCAGCTTGCTGAATCGGCTTGCCCCACTTCCAGCGCAAAAACCACTGACAAACATGGATTAGACAAAGTCAGGAACTGCTAAAAGGATGCCCCAGGCATCCTTTTTTATTTTGGGAATGGATCAATAAGATAGCAGCGTTGAGTCCGAACTTCCGCTACAATAGCTTTTTGAAAAATGTATAGGTTATTTCTGTGAAGTGGTTACAAATTCATATTACGGTTGAAAAGGCTCAAGTTGATTTTACTGAGACATTACTCAGCTCGCTAGGTGCAGTGAGTGTGACTTTGGATGATGCTGAAAACCAGGATTTGCTGGAACCACTTCCAGGTGAAACACCGCTCTGGAACAAAGTGATTGTGACCGGTATTTATGCGCAGGAAGATGATGAAGAAATTGATGTCGCTGTACTAGAAACCTTTATTCGTGCGCAAATACCAGATGCTCCAATCTGTCATGAGTTGATTGAAGATCAGGCTTGGGAACGCACCTGGATGGATGCCTATGAGCCCATTCAGATTGCTGACAAATACTGGATCGTACCTGAATGGATGCAAGCACCTGACGCCGATGCAGTAAATATTAAACTGGATCCAGGTCTGGCTTTCGGAACAGGTAACCATGCTTCAACCTTCCTATGTTTACAATGGCTCGGCAAGATTGATGTAAAAGACAAAATCGTCATCGATTATGGCTGTGGTTCAGGCATTCTCGCGGTAGCTGCACTATTATTAGGTGCGAAAAAAGCATATGCCACCGATATCGACCCACAAGCCGTACTGGCCACTAAGCAAAATGCTGAACTGAATGGCGTACTGGACAAACTTTATGTCGGCCTGCCAGAAGAATTTAGAGATGAGCTCGGCAACACCAAAGCTGACGTATTTGTTGCCAATATTCTGGCAGCCCCACTGATGATGCTGGCTCCTGAGTTCGCAACTTTAATTAAATCTGAGGGACAGTTCGCACTTGCCGGAGTTATCGAAGAGCAAGTTGCTGATGTTACTAGCATTTACTCAAATTATTTTGATATATTGGAGGTAGAAAAACGAGACGAGCACTGGTGCCGCATCTCAGGTAAACGCCATAAGAATGAATGAGCCTATAAAGAATCTATGAGTGACAAAAGAACCCATTGCCCTACCTGTTCCACTACCTATAAGGTCACAGTTGCTCAACTTACCATTGCGCAGGGTATGGTTTGCTGTCCCAAATGTACCACTTCCTTTAATGCCTTATCGCATTTGGTGACCGAAGCACGAAATTCGGTCACCACCTCAGTTTCTCACGCTCAGCTGGTTTCTAACGAAGCCAGCAAAACTGATGTTCAAAATAAATCCACTGGTTATAGTCCTGATCAGCAGCATAATCGTCATAGTCTGCTACAGATTTTCGATCAGAAAGTTGAGCATTCCAATATTGATCTGGAAACCTATTTAAACAACCTGAATTATTTCAGTACCGAGCTAATTTCAGCGCTGCCAAGCATGAACTGGGAAGATCAGGCAGAAAAGCAAACTAAACACGGGCCGATGTACTATATAGGCTGGAGTTTAATTAATCTTTCGCTGTTTAGCCTGTTGCTGTTTCAATTTTTCTGGTTCAATCCGCAATACATCAAAAACAGTCATGTGATGAGTCTGGCTTTTAACAGTGTATGCGAGGTGTTTAATTGTTCCAATCTGGAAAAATACTACACGCTGATTCAGGCCAATAAAGTCAAGATTAAGGCAACCAGTAAAAATGAAACTGAATTTAGCGGGGAGCTGATCAATTTCCATGATCGTAGCCTGGCTTTACCGATTTTAAGAATTAATCTGGAACATCGCGGTGAAGTTGTTGCGACTTATAACCTGTCTTCCAAAGAGTACCTGATTGAAAGTCTGGTCAATATTGAACGCATTCCGAAAAACAGCCCGTTTAAATTCAAATTTAAGCTTCCAGTCGATCGCAAAAGCTTTGATCGTTATACTTTGGAAATAATTCGCCCATAATCCCCTGAGAAAGCATTAGAAAATTAAAAAAATTTAAAAAAAATGCAGTTTTCTTGCTCACTTTTGCTTAGACAATGGTATGATACGCGCCACGAAAGCCATGTGCTGCAACTCCTCGCGACTTTTTCACAACAAATACAGTCTTGCCTAATGCGCTATAAAATTTATTGCGTATCGTGCAGATTTTTTTGTTTTGATTTTGGTCTGTAACAAAACTTTAACTATTGTTACGCTTATTTTTCGACCAAAACGTTGAGATGTGTCAAGCTATTGGCTCAATGCAATGATTAAGTTTTAGAACTCCAGTTTTAGGATCTAAAGCGGAGTTCATTCAATTTCTAGACCACTTTTTATATCGCTTTACCCAAGCGATATTTGTTTTTCGGATTAATTCGCATGAATAGCAAATCTCCTATTTTTACTGCACAATCTGATGTTGCTTTACGTATCCACGTAGATCGCGCAGTTCGCCATTATTTTGCGCAACTACAGGGCGAGCAACCATCTCAGGTATACGACATGGTGCTAGCAGAAATGGAGAAACCTCTTCTATCTGTAGTTCTAGAATATACACGTGGTAACCAAACACGTGCTGCCGAGATTCTCGGACTCAACCGTGGTACTTTACGTAAAAAGTTAAAAGCTCACGGTTTAATGAGTGAATAAATGATAAAATGCTTGCGGCTTCCGCAGGCATTTTTTTTAACCTGTAAATTGCTGATTTTGTTTTATTCTGTTCCTTGAAAACTGTGACGAAGATCATGACTATGAAACGCGCTTTAATCTCTGTGTCTGACAAGACTGGTATTGTTGAATTTGCACAAGAACTTGCTGCTCTAGGGGTAGAAATTTTATCTACAGGTGGTACCTACAAATTGTTGAAAGACAATAATGTAGCTGTAGTTGAAGTTTCAGAGCATACTGGTTTCCCAGAGATGATGGACGGCCGTGTAAAAACGCTACATCCTAAAATTCATGGTGGTATTCTGGCTCGTCGTGGTCTAGACGAAGCTGTAATGGCTGAACACAACATTGATGCTATTGATTTAGTCGTTGTAAACCTTTATCCATTTGCTGCAACTGTAGCAAAACCAAACTGTTCACTGGCTGATGCTATCGAAAACATCGACATCGGTGGTCCTACCATGGTTCGCGCTGCGGCAAAAAACCATGCATCTGTAGGTATCGTGGTGAATGCTTCTGACTATACCACTGTCATCGCCGAGCTTAAAGCTGACGGTACGTTATCGCATGCGACTCGTTTTGACCTTGCGGTGAAAGCATTTGAACATACTGCGCAATATGACGGCATAATCGCATCTTACTTAGGCGCTCGCGTAGGTAAAGAAGAAGGACAAGCGGATAAATTCCCACGTACTTTCAACACTCAATTAATTAAAGCGCAAGACCTTCGTTATGGTGAGAACCCGCATCAGTCAGCAGCTTTTTATGTAGAAAGCACTGCGGCTGAAGCTTCTGTTTCAACTGCGAAACAGCTACAAGGTAAAGAACTTTCTTATAACAACATCGCAGATACAGATGCAGCACTTGAATGTGTTAAATCTTTTGCGAAACCTGCCTGTGTCATTGTGAAACACGCAAATCCATGTGGCGTTGCAGTGTCTTTAGACGGCATTCAAGCAGCTTATGACCTTGCCTATGCAACAGATCCTGAATCTGCATTCGGCGGCATCATTGCATTCAACCGTGAATTAGACGTTGCAACAGCACAAGCCATTGTAGACCGTCAATTTGTTGAAGTGATTATTGCACCAAGCATTGCTGAAGGTGTGCTTGAGGTCACAGGCGCGAAGAAAAACGTACGTGTTTTAGTGTGCGGTGAACTTCCAGCAATCGATGCGCGTCAATCGCAACTCGACTACAAACGCGTAAACGGCGGTTTACTGGTTCAAGACCAGGACCTGGGCATGATTACTAAAGATGATCTTAAAGTAGTCACCAAACGTGCTCCGACTGAACAAGAAATTGATGACATGATCTTTGCTTGGAAAGTAGCGAAATACGTGAAATCTAATGCGATTGTTTATGCTAAAAACCGTCAAACGATTGGTGTAGGCGCAGGTCAAATGAGCCGTATTAACTCTGCTCGTATTGCTGCAATTAAAGCTGAACATGCTGGACTCGTGGTTGAAGGTGCTGTAATGGCGTCTGATGCATTCTTCCCATTCCGTGATGGTATTGATAACGCTGCGAAAGCGGGTATCAAATGCATTATCCAGCCGGGTGGTTCTATGCGTGATGAAGAAACGATTGCAGCAGCTGATGAAGCTGGTATTGCCATGGTGTTCACTGGCATGCGTCATTTCCGTCATTAATTTTCGACAATAGTCATGACATATATTCAGTTAGCTATGCTGAGTAAAATAGATTTCTAATCTTGCATAAAGTCCTCTCCTGCTTTCAGGCTGAGGACTTTATGTCATTTTCGATTCATGGAGTATGAACCGATGAATATTTTAGTTTTGGGTAATGGCGGTCGTGAACATGCATTGGCATGGAAAATCACACAAGACGATAAAGTCGCTAAAGTCTTTGTTGCTCCGGGCAACGCAGGTACAGCCACTGAAAATAAATGTGAAAACGTAAATTTAAGCATTTTAGACAATGCTGCGATTATCGATTTCGCAAAAAACAATGCAGTTGAGCTTGTCATTGTTGGCCCAGAAGCACCATTAGTAAACGGTGTAGTCGATGCTTGCCGTGCTGCAGGGGTTAAAATCTGGGGTCCAACGCAATTTGCTGCACAGCTTGAAGGCTCTAAAGCATTTGCGAAGCACTTCCTTAAACGCCACAATATTCCAACTGCGTTCTACGATGTATTTACAGAAGTAGACGCTGCGAAAGCCTTTGTTGAAAAAAATGGCGCGCCGATTGTGATCAAGGCTGACGGTCTTGCTGCAGGTAAAGGCGTGATTGTTGCCATGACCAATCAAGAAGCATTCGATGCAATTGATGACATGCTTGCTGGCAACAAATTTGGTGACGCAGGTTCTCGTGTTGTCATCGAAGAGTTTCTTGCCGGTGAAGAAGCTTCTTTCATTTGTATGATTGATGGTGACAACATCCTGCCAATGGCGACTTCACAAGATCACAAACGTATTTTTGAAGGTGACCAGGGTCCAAATACGGGCGGTATGGGTGCCTACTCTCCTGCGCCTGTTGTAACTGCTGACGTATTTGAAAAAACCATGAATGAAGTGATGCGTCCTACCGTTGAAGGTATGAAAAAAGACGGTCACGTATATACAGGTTTCTTATACGCTGGTTTGATGATTGATGAACAGGGTCAGCCTAAAGTGATCGAGTTCAACTGCCGTTTTGGTGACCCTGAAACTCAACCTATCATGATGCGTTTAAAATCGTCTTTAGTTGATCTGGTTGAAGCTGGCATTGCGGGCAACCTGCCTGCTGAAGCTGAATGGGATGAGCGCAAGACTGTCGGTATCGTACTGGCATCTAAAGGCTACCCAGAAACTTCAAGCAATGGCGATGTTATTTCAGGTTTAGATACTGAAATGACCGATGCCAAAATATTCCATGCAGGGACTAAAGCCAATGAAAATGGCGAGATTGTGACTGCCGGTGGTCGCGTTCTTTGTGTGACTGCACTCGGTAACACCATTGGCGAAGCACAGGCGAAAGCATTAGAACTTTGCGAAAAAGTGACGTTCGACGGCGTTCAATACCGTGAAGATATTGGTTACCGTGCGATTGCACGTGAAAATGCTTAATCTTAATTTTGATTAAGAAAAACCCCGCTGAGAGCGGGGTTTTTTTACTTAGCAATTAAATAGTCATGAGCTATCTTTTCAAAATTATTCTTATATTCTAAAATTTCGTGGTAATAGTCATATAAATCTGGAAATTTTCCGTTATAAGTTTCTATATCCACTTCAATCTTCTGACTCTTCACATTTAGTGCATAAACAATTGAATCATGAAAATTATTTAGCTTTTTATATAACTCTTCAAACTCTTCATTTTCAATTATTATTCTTAGTCCTAATTTATGAAACTTCCCCAAATTTTTAACAAATATTGTGTGTTCATCCATAATAAATTTATGTAATTCAAGTGGTAATGGTTCTTCATTATATGGATAGAAATAACTGTTTGTTTTATTAATAAATATTAACCAATAAATTTGCCCTATCGCTCTAAATGCTTCATCCAGATGATCTAACATGTTAATCATTAAATCTCACTTTACGATAAAATTATTTTGTTCTTTCCAAGCGTTCAATAAAATAAAGGCAGATACAGGTGCAAATATTCCAGCTGACCATCCAAACATGGTTGCTATCGCCGTTCCTTTATCTGTAGCCAGTGGATAAACCATGAAATGGGTTATAACCGCCATAACAACAATGATAACCACATAACCCATTAGTAAATTTTTTATAATTTTTTGATTCATAAAAGTAATAAATTCTGTCAAATTTTAATAAATGTTAACTTTAATACGATTTAAATCAACCAATACTTTTATTTCAAAAGCAGTTAAATAAATTTTAAACATACTATCTATCCAAACCCCTCACCTCATCCTCCACCAATGGCAAGACTCCGATACTGCACCCTTTATCCAAATGTGTGCGGACGATAAATTCACGCACTATTTCCCAAATGAAGTTGTCTCCAGAGAAACCCGCTTCCATCAATGAATCACATATATCCATTTTTATGATTTAGATTGGATAAAATCTTATAAAGCTCACTATTTAAACATAGCTATTAAAACCACAATTTCAATATAAATAATATATTGTTTTAATTAATATTTTTCTTAAGAATTATTTTTATATTCAACTAAAGAGATAAGTAAGGCTTTTCTATCCAGTATATCGAATATAGATTTATTGCTATGATATCGGCAACTTCGGAACACCCAAACCCTACCATGTACTTATAAAATATCTATTTTCTCTCTCTAAAATAGATCATTCACATCGGGTTTGGGCTGTCTCTGACTTGATCAAGTTCATCAAAACTGTAGTTGTAGGCTTGTATCTTCCAACTTCGAGCCTTCTTCAACAATGATCAGGCCACCTACTTTAGATCGTAATAAAACTTTTATTTAACACGATTTAAAAATGCTTATACTCTAGGCCAGAATAGAATTAGGACAATTTCATGAAAAAGTTACTTGGCGTTATCTTGAGTGCCTCTGTATTGACTTTAACTGGGTGTGGCAAACAAGAAGCGCCTGCTACCGATGCAGCGCAAACCAAAGATGCAAATGGTCTTCAGACTGTAACCATGGCTTCGACCGGTTCAGATGCAGATGTATGGCGTTATATCGCAACACTGCCTGAAACCAAAGCAGCTGGTATCAAACTTGATGTGAAAAATTTCACTGACTACGTGTCAATGAACACAGCGGTAGCCAACAAAGAAATCGATGTTAATGCATTCCAGTCTTATGCCTATATGGTTGCCTATAATGATGCCAACACAGCAAAAATTGCACCACTGTCTACGACTTATTTAGAGCCTATGGGTATTTACTCAAGCAAGGTAAAATCTTTAAATGAGTTTAAACCAGGTGCGACCATTGCCATTCCAAATGACGGCGCAAACGAATCACGTGCATTATTACTTTTACAATCTGCAGGCTTGGTAAAATTAAAACCTGGTTTTGATAATGTCAAAGGTACAACTTCTGATGTGGCCGAAAATCCAAAACAAATCGTGATTAAACCGATTCAAATGGCGACCGCAGTACGCGTAAAAGACGAAGTCGATGCGATTGTGCTGGGCAATACCCTGGCAATGGAAGGTGGTTTAAACGTATTGAAAGATGCGATTTACTATGAGCCGACTGACCAAAGCACAAAAATGAATGTAAACGTATTAGCGGTTGCAGCAGACCGTCAAAATGATCCAGTACTGCAAAAAGTGGGTACGTTGTATCATACGCCAGCAGTTCAAACCTATGTAGATGAGCATTTTGGCGGTACTAAAGTTGCGGTAAACAAACCTGTGACGTATTTAACTGAATCAAAATAGTACTATAATAGACTTTTAGAACAGGCAAGGACGATTTCTTGCCTGTTTTTTTATCCGTGATGCAGTTTTTGACACTATGATTGAATTTAAAGATATTTCAAAACAGTATGAGCTTAAGGGTCAAACCTTGCATGCCTTGAATCAGATTAATCTTCAGATTCCAACCGGCAGCATTTTTGGCATCATCGGTTATAGTGGTGCCGGTAAAAGCACCCTCATCCGTCTGATCAACCTGCTTGAACGTCCAAGCTCGGGCCGGATTATCATTAACGGAACAGACTTTACCGCACTGGACGCCAAGGCATTGCGTCAAGAACGTGCCAGCATCGGCATGATTTTTCAGCATTTTAATTTAATGCAAACCAAAACCGTGGCAGCCAATATCGAAATGCCAATGAAGCTTCTGGGCTGGAGCAAGGCAGAGCGGGAAAAACGCCTCGAAGAATTATTAGAATTCATTGACCTAAAACATAAACGACATGCTTTTCCAGATGAGTTGTCGGGTGGTCAAAAGCAACGGGTCGGGATTGCTCGTGCCCTTGCCAATCATCCAAAAATTTTACTTTGTGATGAGGCGACTTCTGCACTTGATCCGCAAACTACCAAATCGGTTCTGCAATTACTTAAAAAAATCAATCAAGAACAAGGCATTACTATTGTCATGGTCACCCATGAAATGGATGTGATTGAAACGGTCTGTGACTATGTTGCTGTAATGGAAAAAGGCGATGTAATTGAAACTGGCAGTACCTTACAAATATTTAGTCAGCCACAACATCCAACGACCAAAAATTTCATTCAGACCGTGCTCCAGCAACATTTACCGGTCAATATTCTGCATAATCTGGAAAACCAGAATCATCACAGTATTTATTGCCTGAAATTTCTTGGCAGTTCGGCACAGGAAACTATGATTCAAGCAGTGATTAAACAGTTTGATATCAGTTTAAATATTCTGTTTGCCAACATGACTGAAATTAATGGCGTGGTTATTGGCCAGATGTTTATTCAGTTACTAGGTGATACGCAAGAAATTCAGGCAGCAATAAAATTTCTTGAACAACACGGCGTACAAGTCAATCAGGCGGGAGTACAGGCATGAGAGATTTAATTGTACAGTGGCTGACGACGATCACTGCGCCATTCTGGAAAAGCTCCCTGTCGATGGATCAGTTTGTGACAGCGTTGCAAGAAACCTTTCATATGGTATTTTTCGCGATGCTGTTTAGCTGTATCTGGGGCTTTATCCAGGCAATCACCTTGGTGGTAACGCGTCCTAATGGAATTTTGCCAAATCGCGTGATTTATCATGGTCTCAATCCAATTGTGAATGCGCTACGTTCACTACCCTTTATTATTTTACTTATTGCCGTTATTCCACTGACCAAGTTTTTGGTAGGAACGTCGATTGGCACATGGGCTGCAATTGTGCCATTAACTATTTATGTTGGTCCTTATATTGGGCGCTTGGTAGAAACCTCACTGCTAGAAGTGAATGAAGGTATTATCGAATCCGCGCAAGCGATGGGTGCCACCCCCATGCAGATTATTTTTAAATTTGTCTTACCTGAAGCACGTAGCTCACTCATTTTAAACCTCACAACCGCAACCATCAGCTTGATTGGTGCAACTGCAATGGCTGGTGCTGTTGGTGCCGGAGGTATAGGTGACTTGGCAATTTCTTACGGTTATCAGCGTTTTGATACATCTGTGGTGATTATGACGGTAATCGTTTTATTGATTCTGGTACAGATTGTACAAAGTTTAGGTGACTGGTTATCCCGACTTCGCTAAACCATTTATTTAAATATAAAGCCCTCTAAAAAGAGGGCTTTTCTTATATAAAAACTGATAATTCCCTGATACCCCTACTAGCTATCGAGGATAGCGACATGGATATCGCCGATTGGCTGGTCAGACAAGGATGTATCATCAAGCTAACAAAAGATTTTTATTTCCTTGCTCAGCCGCGCTGCTCATCTCTTAAAAGTAAGTGAGGCAAAACCTCATTCATTTAATGAAAACTTCGCCATTCCCCCCTCATTTTCAAACTGCAACAATAAATCCCATGTTAAACTATTCAATGGTTTTAGCAGGGACTCATCTATGCACTTTGTTCATCTTGGTATTCATACAGAATTTTCGATTACTGAATCCATCGTACGGATACCCGACTTGGTCAAAGCTGCCGAAAAAGAACAGATGCCTGCCCTTGCGCTAACGGATCTTTCTAACCTGCATGCTGCAGTCAAGTTCTATGGCAAATGCCTAGGCAAAGGCATCAAGCCCATCTTAGGTTCTGAAATTCGCCTGAATGATGCCGAACATCGCATGACCTTGTTGGCCATGACCAATAAGGGTTGGCGCAGTCTGACTGAACTGGTATCTGAAGGCTTTATCCGTGGTCAGCAACTGGATATTCCCTGCGTTCAAAAACAATGGATTTTAAATCAGTCTGAGGACATGATTGCCCTGCTTGGCATGCATTCCGATGTTGGCAAGATGCTGATGAGTTCAAATCCGCAAAAAGCCGAACCGCTGCTAGAAGAATGGGTCGAAAAATTCGGCAATCGTGTTTATCTTGCCCTGACCCGCACCAGTCGTCCGGATGAAGATGACTTCATTCTGGAAGCTGTCAAGCTGGCAAAAAAATATAATATCGGTGTGGTCGCACATAACGATGTGCACTTTATGACCCGTGACGATTATGAAGCCCATGAAGCACGGGTGTGCATTGCCGATGGATATGTACTTGGTGACAATCGCCGCCCTAAAACCTATTCACCTGAACAATATTTTAAATCTGCTGAAGAAATGACGGCGCTGTTCTCGGATATTCCGTCTGCGATTGAGAACACCTATCATATTGCCAAGCGTTGTAATGTAACGCTGCAACTGGGTAAATACTTCCTGCCCGATTATCCGATTCCTGAAGGTCATACCATTGACACCTTCTTTGCACACTTGTCCAAAGAAGGTCTGGAAGAACGTCTGAATTTCCTTTATCCACCTGAACAACGTGATGAAGACTGGCCGGAAATTCGCAAGCCTTATGATGAGCGAATTGAATACGAGATTAATATCATTAACTCGATGGGATTCCCAGGCTACTTCCTGATCGTGATGGACTTTATTCAATGGTCGAAAAGTAACGGCGTCCCGGTAGGTCCGGGTCGTGGTTCAGGTGCAGGATCGCTGGTAGCTTACAGCCTAAAAATTACCGATCTTGATCCGCTGCGTTATGAACTGCTGTTCGAACGTTTCTTGAACCCAGAACGTGTCTCGATGCCCGATTTCGACGTCGATTTCTGTATCGCAGGCCGTGACCGCGTGATTGACTATGTGGCGCGTACTTACGGACGTGATGCAGTTTCGCAGATCGCAACATTCGGTACCATGGCTGCCAAAGGTGCGATTCGTGATGTGGCGCGGGTACTTGGGAAATCTTATGGTCTGGCGGATCGTATCTCGAAAATGATCCCGACCAAGCCTTTAGGTTTAAGCCTGCTTGAGTCGCTAGAAGCCGAACCACAGCTCAAGGATATCGTCACCAATCCATCCAATCCGGACCACGACGATGCAGCCGAAATCTGGGAAATGGCACTGAAACTGGAAGGCATTACCCGAAATACAGGTAAACATGCCGGTGGTGTGGTCATCTCACCAACCAAGATTACCGATTTCTCTGCGGTCATGTGTGATGCTGATGGTACTGGACGCGTGGCACAATTTGATAAAGACGATGTCGAATCCGCCGGTCTGGTCAAATTCGACTTCTTGGGTCTGCGTAACCTGACCGTAATTGAAGATGCGGTTAAAAATATTAATAAACGCCTCCCAAGCGACAAAGCTTTAGACATTGCCTATATCCCGCTTGAAGATAAAGACGCGTATCTAGTCTTTGCCAATGCCAACACCACCGCGGTATTCCAGTTTGAATCCGTGGGCATGAAAAAGATGCTGAAAGAGGCACGCCCAAGCAAATTTGAAGAAATTATTGCCTTCGTATCTTTGTACCGTCCGGGTCCGATGGATCTGATTCCCGACTTTATCCACCGTATGCATGGGGGCGACTTTGAATACCTGCATCCACTGCTTGAAGGTGTTTTAGAACCGACTTACGGGATTATGGTCTATCAGGAACAGGTGATGCAGGCTGCACAGTATTGTGCTGGCTATACTCTGGGTGGCGCGGACTTACTGCGTCGTGCCATGGGTAAGAAAAAACCTGAAGAAATGGTCAAGCAGCGTCAGATCTTTATTGAAGGTGCGGCGAAAAAAGATATTAATGAGCAAACAGCCAACCATATCTTCGACTATATGGAAAAATTCGCCGGCTATGGTTTCAACAAATCACATGCTGCGGCTTATGCTTTAGTTGCTTATCAGACGGCTTGGCTAAAAGCGCATTATCCGGCTGAGTTCCTGTCTGCGGTGCTTACCTCGGAAATGCAAAACACCGACAACGTGGTATTCCTGATCGATGACTGTCGTAAAAATAATCTAGAAGTTTTACCACCTTCCGTAAATATGTCGCTGTATCAATTCCATGCCACGGATGAACAAACCATTGTCTATGGTCTGGGTGCAATTAAAGGCGTCGGTGAAGCTGCGATGCAGTCAGTGATTGACTCGCGTACACAAGAAGGTCCATTCCGCGACCTATTTGATTTCTGTCACCGTATTGACCTGAAAAAAATCAATAAGCGTACCCTGGAAGCACTGATTCGCTCCGGCGCGCTGGATTGCTTAGGGATTGATCGGGCTGACCTGATGGCACAATTGCCTGAGGCAGTCCAAGCCGCGGATCAAGCCCGTTCCAATCGTGAAACTGGCATCATGGATCTGTTTGGTGAGGTTGCAGAAGTTCAGCGCAAGCCATCTAAACCAGTCAAGCCTTGGGCAGATGAAGTTCGCCTGAAAGGTGAAAAAGACACCTTGGGACTTTATCTAACCGGCCACCCGATTGATGTCTATCGCAATGAGCTGAAAGCCTTTGTGCCCTGTCAGATTAATGAACTCACCCCCACCCGCCGTGGTGTCACCACCGTGTTTGCAGGACTAGTGGTGGATATTGCCAACTTCCCGAACCGGATGATGATGACCCTGGATGATGGTACGGCACGAATTGAGATTTCAGCCAATCACGAACGCTTTAACCGCTTTAAAGAAGTTATCCAGCTCGATAAAGTCGTGGTGATCGAAGGTGAAATCTATGAGCGTGAAGGCTTTGACCGCCCGATGGGGCGTCTCACAAAAGCGTTTAGCCTGAACGAAATTCGCCAGAAACGTGCCAACAGTATCAAAATCACCTTAACTGCCGAGCATTTCAGCAAAAGCCTGAGTCGTGACTTGCAGCAGATTTTGACTCCTTATACCAATATCGATATGTCAGCACATATTCCGGTAATTCTGTATCTAGACTATCCTTATGCCACGACTGAACTTCATCTGGGTCTCAACTGGAAAGTTGCCCCACTGGATGAGTTATTAGCCAAATTACGTGATTATTTTGGTAAAGAAGCATTGCACATTGAATATCAGGTCAAATCCAAAGCTGCTAAAGCCGTGTCTTATGAACAGGCCAAACCAGTGGATATTCCTCCGCCGCCTGTTGGCATGAGCATGGATGATGCACTGGAACTGTATCAGGCTGAATCCCAGCCACAATTTTCATAAATCCTGATCTTTAAAAACCTTAAAATTGGAATCCTCATGAGTCAAATTGACAATGCTGCTGTTTCAGCACATCTCTCCCATGTGCGTATTGTCATGGTCAATACCACTTTACCTGCCAATATTGGCAGTGCCTTACGTGCCATGAAAACCATGGGTCTGTCCAAGCTGGTTCTGGTGGCACCTAAAACCTACCCGCATCCGGATATTGATGCGCTGGCAGCTGGCGCATCCGATCTGATCCAGCAGATTGAGATTGTAGAAACACTCGAAGATGCAATTAAAGATTGCCAGATTGTCTTTGGAACCAGTGCGCGCAGCCGTACCATTCCCTGGCCACTTTTAGATGTACGCCCCGCTGCGACAAAAGCCATGAGTGCCGTAGTACAAGAACAGCAGGAAGTCGCGATTCTATTTGGCCGTGAAGACCGTGGTCTGACCAATGAAGAACTGGCAATGGCCAACTATCACCTGACCATTCCAGTTAATACTGATTACGGCGTACTGAATGTGGCGCAGGCAATTCAGGTAATCTGCTATGAAATGCGCATGGCAGCCATGAGCCAAATTGAACAACCGCGTGATGCTAAGGCAACCATGCAAGTGATTGATGGCATTGAAATGGAATGGGATGAGCCTTTGGTGAATCATGCCCAGATGGAACAGTTCTATCCGCATTTGGAAAAAATGCTGGCAGAAATTGAATTTATGGACCCAAAAAATCCAAGATTATTACCTTTACGCTTGCGTCGTCTCTTTGGACGTATACAATTAGATCGTATGGAATATCATTTACTTCGTGGTATTTTCAGCCGTGTTCAGGCCATGAATAACGGCACCTGGAAAAAATCTTCAAACACATCATCACAGGACGAGGATCAAATCTAATGCTAAAACAGCTCAAAGAAGATATACAAGCTGTCTTTGCGCGCGATCCTGCAGCACGCAATACTTTAGAAGTCTTAACGACTTACCCTGGCATCCATGCGCTGATTATGCATCGCATGGCACATGAGCTATGGAATAAAGACTGTAAAGGAACTGCGCGTGCGTTGTCTTCGTTTAGCCGTTTTGCGACTGGTATTGAAATCCATCCCGGTGCCAAAATTGGCCGCCGTTTCTTTATCGATCATGGTATGGGTGTCGTGATTGGTGAAACTGCTGAAATTGGCGATGATGTCACCCTATATCATGGTGTGACTTTGGGTGGAACGACCTGGAATAAAGGCAAACGTCACCCGACCTTAGAAGATGGCGTGGTCGTCGGTGCTGGTGCCAAGATTCTAGGGCCCTTTACCGTAGGGAAAAATGCCAAGGTCGGTTCAAATGCGGTGGTTACCAAAGCCGTTCCTGAAAATGCTACGGCTGTGGGCAATCCGGCACGTTTGATTATCAAAGAAAAACCTAAAGATGATGCTGAAACCCGTCGTCGTGACTATGCAGAAAGTATTGGTTTCCAGCCCTATGCTGCAACTGAAGACCAGTCTGATCCAATTCTGGAAGGTATGCGGATTTTGCTGGATCGTATTCAGCAAAATGAAAAACGCATGAACAACTTGTGCAACCGTCTTTCTTTGCTTGATCCGACCTTCAACAAGCAGCAACAAGATGGCCAGCCTTTGAGCAAAAAAGAATTAAAGATTCTGGAAGAAGCGCGGCGTGAATGTGAAGCGCAAACCAGCCAATCCAAAGCCTGAATTTAACATTTAACTCTGTAACACGGGTTTACTTGCATGATCGTTATACTTTTCATAGACTGACGTTCATGCAACTTATGTACTGGCTGTTTTTTAAAAATAACAGAATGGATGAATATTATGACCTTTAAGCCCTTGGCACTTGCTTGCTTAACACTCAGCATTGCGGCGTGTTCAACCATGCCCGAAAAACAGTCTCCATCAAAACAATCTGAAGAATTTGTTTTTGTTGAACCTGCTCTTAGTCCTCCATTTTACGCTCTAAATCCCTTTAATTATAATGAACCACCTCCGTTTGAGCTGCATTTACAAAAAGCAGCAGCACAGCCTGTGACCAAGATGGTGGTGACAGATCCTAATGATCCATCCAAGCAATTGACTCTGGATGTGAATAAACTGATTATTCCGACTGTCGACAGCAATACCCGTAATATGCGTTATGCTGCGCTGGCAAATGACAATGAAATCGATATCACTGAAATCGATGATTTCCTGCAATTGGTTGAGGGTAAGGCACGTCATTATCCACCACGTTTCAGTGATCGTCAGGAACGCCGCGGTTTTGAAGCCAAATTGCGAGAAGTCACCCAGCAACTGGATACTTTAGCAGCCCTTCCAAATGCTTCTTTCGATGTTTTGTTACGCGCTTTTAAAGCCAGTGTCATGGCACGTAATCTGGATCTGGGGTCAGTCTATACCACCAAGTCTCTCACCTACGCACAACGTATTCTGAGAGTTAACCAAGATGATCCTGAAGTCAACTTCTGGTTTGGTTTTGGCCTGTCAGAAGGGGGTGGTCAACGTGAAGCCATTCCATATCTGGACAAAGCCATGAAAGCAGGTGTTCAGGAAGCCTATCTTTCTGCAACCAATAACTATATTGCCTTAGAGCATAAGAAAAATGCCATTCAGACCCTGAACAACTACAAGGTCAAATATCCACAAGAAGCTGAAGTGGCGGATCGCTTAATTCAGGAAATTGAAAATAATGGCCGCTGGAATGTATGGCAAGTCATGCAGACTTCCACAGCAGCTCCGGCACCAGCCCCTGCCACGCCCTAATCCACACCTCTGCGTTTGATCCGATTACAAATAGACTGCTACGGCGGTCTATTTTTATGAGAAAAAATTAGTAAAATACAAAACATTACTCCGCTTTATAGCTTGATTTAGTGAAAAGTTTTTATGCCCCAGAAAATTAATAAAAGATTAATACTTTGCACTTTACTCCTCACCAGCGTACTCAGCGGCTGTCAGGTGGTCAGTGTTAAGGAACAGGCCATTAATGTCACACTCAACAATGAACGTGACAGTATCTTGACCCGTGACAAGCTCAGCGAAGCCAGTCTGAATGTGTTGTCCATGACCGGCCGTGAAGCGCAGGTCTGTGTTGATCAGCCTGAAGAATGTGTGAATGATCTTAAAGATATTCCTCAGATTTTAGATGAACAATTACTGTCTACAGCAAGTGAATTATATCTGGCTAATGCCTTGCAAAATGCCAAGTCAGCCGAGTGCAACACGAGTGTTTTGAGCAAAACCCGGTCACAGGAAAAACAGCAGCTGCAAAAACAGACCATCCAGAAATGTCTGGATCAGCAGCTCACCATGCTGGATAAAAGCATTCGTTATAGCTACGCCTATCTGTTTAAAACCGAGCGTGCACCGCAAGACCGTATTTTTGACAACCGTCAGGTCCAGATCCGTGATTTTTATAACCTGGCAATTGCTCATCTGATTCAGCGTTATGCTGAACGTTATGAAACCAAGCGTTCCGGCCAGCGGATTCAGGTCGGTGACAGTGTTTATAGCATTGATCTGGAAAATTTTCCGCAACTAAAAAACCAGACCATTGAGCAATTGCTGTCTACTTATAATATGAATTTCTCGGGTCTACGTTCTATTACCCGCCGTGACGGTTTTGGCTCGGAATTTCTGGTGGTTTTACCAGAAGAACAGCAATCTGAGGAGGATGAAAAATATACTGCCGATCCACTCAAGCACAACTACCCCAATGGCATAAATCCTAATATTCATTCAGCACGATATCTGGCGACTACTATCACTGCGGCACCCAAATCAGCAAATTCGACTGAACAGATTTTATCTACTTCGGAATTCCAGCTGAAACTGCATGATCCTTATAAATATGAAAAGATCAAGGTGGCTTCAAAAGAATACGCGTTGGCTGCCAACTTTTCCGCACCCTACGGTTTATGGCTGGCCGAGAACAATCTGGGCCGTTTGGCCTATTTGACCCTGATTAATCGTGATGACAGCCTGAGCATGCCGCACCTGTATATGCTGGAACCTTATAATCCGGACAAGAAAGTGCTGGTATTGGTTCATGGTCTGGCTAGCAGTCCTGAAGCCTGGATTCGTCTGACCAATGATATTATGGGTGATCCGGTATTAAGAGAAAATTTTCAGGTCTGGCAGATATTTTACTCAACTAATATGCCGATTCTGGAAAGTCGTTTTCAAATTAATGCCCTGGTTCAGCAAGGCTTTGCCCAAGTCGCGAACAATGCACCCGCCAAAAAAGATGCGGTACTGGTCGGACACAGTATGGGAGGTGTGATTGCCCGCCTGATGGTCAGCCAGGCCGATATTACCCAAGATGCATTTAAGCTGGTACAAAATACCCGCATTGCACAGTTTAAGGATAATCCCCTATTTAAAGCACGCCTGCAAATGCAGCCTATTCCGAACTTTAGCCGCGCCATTTTTCTGGCAACTCCACATCGTGGAACGGAATATGCCGATCGCTGGCATACCAAACTGGCCCGTAAAATTATCCGGATACCGGGCGCATTTTTGGGGGCCTTTGCCGATACCCTGCAAGGTGAGATCGGGTTAAAGGAGTTTGTTAAAGAACTGGGACATGACCTGATTCAGAATGGTCCGAGTGATCTGAGTGAAAATTCGAAGTTTACTGCATTGACCGAGGATATTCAGCCTTCTAAAAATATCAAATTTCATTCTATTATCGGCAACATGGTAGATACGCAAGATCCTAAGCTGATGAGCGATGATATCGTTTCATATGAGAGTGCTTACCTAAATGGTGCGGTATCCAACAAGGTCATTAAGAGCGGTCATTCAATTCAGGAAACTCCGGAAGCTGTACTGGAATTACGCCGGATTCTCAGATTACATCTGTCAGACCTCGGTCTTTATGATCCGAAATAAACAACCATCATCTTGATTGAGATGAACCACCGTATGTTCGCATCCGGTGGTTCATTTTTTTAAAAATACAAATAGTGATGAATAAGAACCTAAAGCGGCAGATCCGGGCACTGACTTAAAGATTCATCAGGAATTTCATTTCTTTCTGAAAATTAAATTTGATAGACTTGCTTCAATCTTGGTTTAAAGCACCCTAAGCTAAGCGACTTCATTCACTATGCTCCTGAGCAGATCCTCGATAAAATATTTTTATAGATCTGTTTAGATGTGCTTTAAATTTTTTTGCATAAGCTGCTTATCAGTATTTGCATTTCTCTCTTGTTGAAAGGATTTATTTTTAATGACCAGTTCAGAAATTATGGCTGATCTTTCTACCTTAACGCCCATGATGCAGCAATACATGTCGGTGAAAATGCAGCATCCGCACTCATTGATGTTTTATCGTATGGGCGATTTTTATGAACTGTTCTTTGAAGATGCACATAAGGCAGCCAAAATTTTAGGCATTACCCTGACCCATCGCGGTAAAGCCAATGGCGAGCCTATTCCAATGGCGGGTGTACCTTACCATGCAGCCGAGGGCTATTTGGCACGTCTGGTCAAAAAAGGCGAAACGGTGGTGATCTGCGAGCAGATCGGCGAGGTTACGGGGAAAGGACCGGTTGAGCGTGGTGTGGTGCGAATCATCACACCGGGCACCCTGACCGATGATGCCATGCTCGGTGCACATCAGAGCTCAAACCTGGTGGCTTTATGCATTCAACAAAATCAGATCGGGATTGCACTTCTCGACCTGAGCGCCGGCTTATTCAAAGTGCAGCAGCAGGATTATAATATTAACCAGCTGATGATTGAACTGGCGCGTTTGATGCCAAGCGAAATTCTGCTGGATGAGAATATTGCTGATCCGACGCTGACCGAGCAACTCAAACAGCAGCTGGATATCTCTGTCACTAAACGTCCTAATGTCGACTTTAACCTGAACAATGCGCAAAAAACCTTGTGTGACCAGTTTGCCGTCAGCACGCTTTCCGGTTTTGGTATTGATCATTTACCGCTCGCCAAAGCTGCTGCGGCGGCCCTGATCCACTATGCCAAAGAAACCCAGAAAACCGCTTTACCGCATATTCGTTCGATTCAGTTAGAACAGAGTTCAGACTTTATTGCGCTGGATCCGGTGACACGCCGTAACATGGAACTGATTGAGCCTTTATTTGACCATGGTACTTCGCTATTCCAACTCATCAATGATTGCCAGACTGCCATGGGTGGACGTTTACTGAGTCGCACCCTGATGCAACCTTTACGGGATACAGCCCTGTTAGATGATCGTCTGGATGCCATCCAGGCCCTGCTGCAGGGTTTCCACGAGACACCGGTACGTCTTGTACTTAAAGAGATTAGCGATATTGAACGTGTGCTGAGCCGTATTGCGCTTGGCAGTGCCCGTCCGCGTGATCTGGTGCAACTGCGTCAGGCCTGCGCACAAATTCCGTTTTTACGTCATGCTTTACAACCGATTGTAAGCCAACAACAGTCTGGGCTCTTAGTCCAGCTCAATGCAGAACTGGGTGATTTTCATGGTCTGCATCAACGTCTGATGTCCGCCATTGTGGAGAATCCGCCAGTGCTCTTACGCGATGGCAATGTGATTGCCGAAGGCTTCGATAGTGAACTGGATGAGTTGCGTCAGATTCGTGATCATGCCAGCCAGTTCCTGATTGATCTGGAAATTAAAGAGCGTGAAGCCAGCGGCATTCCGGGACTGAAAATCGGTTACAACCGCGTCAGTGGCTATTATATCGAACTGACCCGGGCACAGGCCGAACAGGCGCCCGAGCACTATATTCGCCGGCAAACTTTAAAAAATGCCGAACGCTATATCACGCCTGAACTGAAAGCATTTGAAGATAAAGTCCTGTCCAGCGAATCACGCGCCTTGGCCCGTGAAAAAATGCTGTTTGAAATGCTGCTGGATGAGCTGCGTCAGGATATCGGCAATTTACAGATGATGAGCAGCGCCATTGCACAGATTGATCTGATTGCTAACTTTGCCCACCAGGCGCGTTTACGCAACTGGTCGCGTCCAAAATTCAGCCCTGAAGTCGGTGTAAGCATCACTGCCGGTCGACATCCGGTGGTAGAAGCCCTGAGTAAAACAGCCTTTACTCCGAACGATACACGACTGGATTTCTCCCATCGGATGGCGATTATTACCGGCCCTAATATGGGCGGTAAATCAACCTTTATGCGCCAGACGGCATTGATCGTGTTACTGGCTTATTGCGGTGCCTATGTTCCGGCCAAAGCTGCAACTTTAGGTCCGGTTGACCGTGTCTTCACGCGTATTGGCTCTGCTGATGATTTATCTACAGGTAAATCGACCTTTATGGTGGAAATGACTGAAACTTCGCAAATTTTGCATCATGCCACCAGTCAGTCTTTGGTACTCATGGACGAAGTCGGTCGTGGAACCAGTACGTATGATGGTTTGTCTCTAGCCTGGGCATGTGTGCTGGATCTGACGAAACGTATTCAATGTTTGTGTCTATTTGCTACCCATTATTTCGAACTGACCGAACTGGATAAAGAAAGTGGCATTGATAATTACCATGTTACGGCCAAAGAGCTGAATGGCAATCTGATTTTATTGCATAAGGTGCAACATGGCCCAGCCAGTCAGAGTCATGGCTTGCAGGTCGCCAAACTGGCAGGTATTCCGGCTGCAGTGATCAAAGAAGCGCAAAACCGCTTAAGGATTCTGGAAAAGCAGCATCAGGCGAAACCGCTGAGTCCGCAGCATGATCTGTTTGCAATGCCTGAAATTATGGAGCCTGTGGAACGCATCATCGAAATCGAGAAAGAGTCGCCTGCACTGGACTTACTCGAAGATCTCGATATAGATAGCCTGACTCCTCGTGAGGCCTTACAGCAATTATATGCACTAAAAGATCTGCTCAAGCAGCCAAGTTAATTCTGAGTATCAGACCTCATCTTGTATGGGGTCAATGCCCCGATCATACTGATGAATGCTGTAATTCAGCAGTATGTTGCCTTTTTTCAAATTTAACAGCCCTATATATAACAAATATCAATAAAAGGAATTGTTAGTTACCCCTGTTTTTGCCTAAAATACATCATTCGTAATTAGAACCATATTTTTTAGGTAGCTGTCGCCATGACCTTCGTTGTCACTGAAAATTGTATTAAATGTAAATATCAAGACTGTGTAGAAGTTTGCCCTGTAGACTGTTTCTATGAAGGTCCTAACTTCCTTGTGATTAACCCGGACGAATGTATCGACTGTGCGTTATGCGAACCTGAATGTCCGGCAAATGCAATTTTTTCTGAAGACGAATTGCCAGAAGGTCAGGAAGTCTTTATTGAACTGAATGCAGACCTGTCGCAAAAATGGCCAAATATCACACAAATCGGTGAACAGCCAGCAGACCGTGAAGAATGGAATGGCAAACCAGATAAATTACAATATCTTGAAAAGTAATTATTTTTAACTTTAAAAGATCAGCATAGGCTGATCTTTTTTATACTCAATGCACACATTTCATTGCAATATTCTCCAAATTTCTCCCTATATTTAGTCTAAAATAGCGCTATTTTGTAAATATCTGATTTGTATAAATGAAGAACTTGTTAAAGGGATTATTGAGTCTTTGTATAATTCCTCTCGTTTTTGTGGGCTGTGCCACCACAAAACAACCTGGTCAGACCACCACACCTGCAGGAAAACGGATTTACATTCCACAAGAACGTGTTCAATATGACCGCAAAGCCTACCCGAAAACTGTCCCATATGTTTATACCCACTGGGTATCGGCACTGGATAATTTGTCACGTGTACGCGAATATGAAGTTTTTCTGGAACGTAACGGGGTTGGCAATATCATTCCGAGTTTCGAGTTGATGCGTACTGCACGTGATTGGGCCAAGTGTGGTCGTTCCCAATACATGATTCCAAGCCGTGAATTATGGGCCAATCAGGTGCCGACGTTAAAAGTCTTTAAATATCTGATCGCAGCCAATGTGCTGACTGATTTTGAAGTCACTTCGGTCTATCGTGACCTGCCTTTGAACCAGTGTGCCGGTGGGGCCAATTCTTCACGCCATCTGTATAACTCTGCTATCGATTTCCGGATTGGCCCAGAATATCCTCAGGCGCAAGATTATAGTTATATTGAAAATACCAAGTTCAAACTGTGCCAGTTCTGGTTGCAGCATGGTCAAAGTTTCAATATGGGACTCGGCATGTATGCTTCTGGTCAGATCCATATCGACACCCAAGGTTACCGTACCTGGGGACCGAGTTTAGGCCGAAACTCTTCGATGTGTAATTACTAAGCCATTACAGGTGCTATACAAAGTTCATTTAGGACTTTGTATAGCCTAAAAAATCAGCAGCCATAGAACAATAAATTGCGCTCTGCCGCGAAAAGTTTAAAATGCAGGCATCGCAATCAAGGTGCTAAGACTATGCAAAAAATGTGGACAGATATTGATCACTACATTGATTCACATTTAATTCCTGAAGACCCAATCCTGAATCAGACCCTTGAAAATACCGCAGCGCACGGTTTTCCCGATCATCTGGCAGTGGCACCTAATCAAGGCATGTTGTTGCAGATGCTGATCCAGATGAACCAATGTAAACGGGTACTGGAACTTGGAACATTTGCGGCATATAGCACCATGTGGCTGGCACGCGCCTTGCCGGATGACGGTTATATCCTGACTATTGAAGGACGTGATACCCATGCAGCCATAGGTCAGGAAAATATTGATCGCGCCCAGCTCAAACAAACTGTCGAACTAAAGTGTGGTCGTGCAGCAGATGTACTGAAAGCGCTGCCTGAAGATACTGAAGCTTTTGATTTTATCTTCATTGATGCAGATAAACAGAGTTATCCGGAATATCTGGAACTCAGTTTAAACCTGTCGCATTCAGGCACGCTTATTTTTCTGGACAATGTGATTCGTGCGGGTGAAATCATTAATCCGGACAATAATAAGCCAAGTATTGAAGGCATTCGTGACATGTTTAAAGCCCTGCAAAATCATCCACGTATCTTGTCATGTACCGCTTTGCAGACCGTTGGTAGCAAAGGACATGATGGTTTTGCACTCGCGATTGTCAAATAAAACAAGAAGAACAAAAATCACCCAATACAGTATTCATCATAAATAACATGTACTTATAAAAATTAACCACAGAGTTATCCACAATATATGAGGATAACTCTGATCACTTTTAAATCAAGCTGTAACAATTTAACATTAGACTTCGCACTTGGCTATTTTATGCAATCCTCACTTCGCAACCAGTAAAGGGACTTTGGAATTACGGAAAATCGTGGTTGCAACACTGCCCAAGAAGAACTGGTGAATTTTACTGTGACTAAATGCACCCAGAACAATAAGTTGAATCCCCTGTTCCTGTTGATAGCTCAGAATATTTTCTGCGACATCGCCATAGCGATATTGTGGCACCACATCCAAACCGGCCTGAGTTAAATATTGCAAAGGCTCATTCAGAATTTCAGCATGATCACCGATATATAAAAGATGACATTGCAATAAGCGCAGCAGATCACTTTCCGCAATCCGTTTCATCATCTTGATACAGGTCGGTGAATATTCATAAGCAAAAATAAAGCGTGTCGGTGGCTTAAACTGTTCTCCGACTGTCATCACAGTACAATTGGCGCCACGAATAAAATTTTCGACATTGGTGCCGATCGGTTTGTTTTTTTCAGCCGAGCGTTCACCAAGTAATCCGATCACCGCGATATCATCAGGCTGCAGAATCAAGAAACTTTGTTCCAGAAAATCGCCCTTTTCCTGAATATGGGTGGTTGGAATACCGTGTTCTGCCAGAATCCGCTCGGAAATGTGTTGCAGCAGGTTATTGCTATAATCCAGCGCGATTTCACTTTGTTTCTGTTCAAGCTCGGCCAGTTCTTTCAGTAACATCGCAT
The DNA here is from genome assembly GCF_019038395.1 of Acinetobacter sp. BY419. GTDB lineage: Bacteria > Pseudomonadota > Gammaproteobacteria > Pseudomonadales > Moraxellaceae > Acinetobacter. Next base: position 28,953 of record NZ_JAGFXZ010000021.1, on the reverse strand, counting down.
TACTTTCAAAACCGATAACCCCGCTGATTTCCCCCAGATGATAACTGGCTGGGTAGTAATCCAAAACCTGTAACAAGACCAGTTCACGTCCCGTCTGTTTGGCAATCCATGCAGCCGCGTCTGCCAGTGCGTTTATACATGGTGATGAGTCGATGCAGGCGATGACACGTTTCATGTTTAGCCTCTCTATTTATGATAAAAATTTCTTAGTTATTTTTAACTTAGCATAAGCATATAAAAATGTGCAGCGAAATCTGTAAGGCTGGACTTGAAATATGTTAACTTTTATGTGAACACCGATAGATCGGCATGTTGACCTATCTGCCGAGTCAGACTTTCCTGTCAAGCAATTGACTTCAAAAAGCTTATTCACGATAGCGAATAAATTTGGCCGGATTGCCGGCAACAATCGCGCGTGCCTCGATATTCTTGGTCACCATACTGTCCATCCCCACCACCGCCTGATCTGCAATCTTGACTCCATCCTTGATGCCCACATGTGCACCGAGCCACACGTCCCGGCCGATTTCGATGCCTTGCGAACGTACCGGCTGCTGATAAATCGGCTGCTCCGGATCCATACCATGATCAAAGGCATAAAGATGACAATAAGCGGCAATACGCACCTGATCATGCAGTTTAATTCCCACCCGGCCACCGTCCAGAATGCAGTGATGATTGATCGCTACTTCATTACCGATGTCCAGTGGACCATGCAATGTGCAATGTGCGGCAATAAAGGTATTATCACCAATAATAATTTTGCGTCCCGGCTCGGCAAAAATATGTGCCAGTGGTGAAATAAAACAGTTTTCACCAATTTCGACGGTTTCCATCTCCATCAGATAAGCCTGGTATTCCTTTTGCCATGCTTCTGCCCAAACGCGATTTTTCGGCTTTAAGGACCAGTACAGCCAGGGCATATAGTTCAGACGATGTTTGTGCTGCTCACGATATTTCAGTAATGGATCTTGGTCAGTCATCTGTTGCTTCTTCTATGATTTTTAGCTGCTCACGGCCACGAGTCACATCTTGAATTTTCAGGGCAAAGGGTTGAATCTGGTCTAACTGAAATAAGGCACTAACCTGTACCCCATCGGGGGTATAATCTTCCTGATAGTCGATCTGCAGCTGATTCAGTTCATATTGAAAGATGGCCCACTCATTGAATTGACAGGAAAATTGCACTTTTTTCTTTTCAATCAGTTCAATTTTTTCTGCTAGTAGCAGGCATTGTCCAGCACAACCGCCATAGGCCCGCACCAAACCACCTGTTCCCAGCTTGATTCCGCCATACCAGCGATTGACCAGCACCAGCACATTGGTCAGCTCATTGCCTTCAATGGTGGCCAGTATCGGGCGTCCTGCGGCACCTGAAGGTTCACCATCATCATTAAAACGTACCTGATGACCAATTTTCCAGGCCCAGCATTGATGCGTGGTGCTTGGATCGCGATAGGCTTCCAGAAAATCTTTAGCCTGCTGTTCATTTTCTACAGGTATGGCAAATGCCTGAAAGCGGCTTTTTTTAATGTCTTCCTCAAAACTGACCAGACTGGCAATGGTAAATGGCATAATTTCAGGCTTTAAACTCTCACTGTTGCAGTATACCCGCTTTACACAGACAAATAAAAAGCCTCTCTACGGAGAGACCTGATTTTACTCGATTGTTTTAAGGGACTTTAAAAGTCATCAGATCCGGAAAACTTGCCTTCTTGCCTGCTTTTTACTCATTTTTCTGCTTCGGCAAGGACATTGAATTCTTAAGGTTTTGTGTTTTAGCCTGATAATTGATCAGATCATTTAATGAAATGGCTCTTTGCCGTTAATTAAAAAAACCTGCACCCGATAATTGACGTCAGATGCAGGTTTTTTTTATATAGAACAGAATCATTTAAACAGTGAAATCATCACCCAGATAAACTTTTCTCACGGTCTCATTCGCCAGAATTTCTTCCGGTGTGCCTTCAGCGAGCAATGCACCTTCACTGACAATATAGGCATGCTCACAAATTGCTAATGTTTCTCGCACATTATGATCGGTAATCAGCACCCCAATCCCACGATCTTTCAAGTTGGTAATAATATCTTTAATATCACCAACCGAGATCGGATCGACGCCGGCAAAAGGCTCATCGAGTAGCATAAACTTAGGATCAGCGGCCAAGGCACGTGCAATCTCGGCACGACGTCGCTCACCACCGGATACACTCATTCCCAAGGAATCTTTAATATGGGTAATTTTAAAGTCTGCCAGTAACTCCGCCAGACGTTGCTGGCGTTGTACCTTGGTCATGCCTTTACGGGTTTCCAGAATCGCCATAATATTTTCGGAAATCGTCAGTTTCCGGAAAATCGAAGCTTCCTGCGGCAAATAACCAATTCCCTTACGTGCCCGTTCATGCATGGCCAGGTCGGAAAGATCCAAATCATCCAGATAAATTTCGCCCTTATCCATCCGCACCAGACCGACCACCATATAAAAACTGGTGGTTTTACCGGCCCCATTCGGCCCCAGCAGACCGACAATCTGGCCACTTTGCATGCTGAACGACACATCTTTCACTACCCAGCGTTTATTATAGTTTTTCGCCAGATGCTTAATGGTTAAGGTTTGAACCTGCTGCGATTGCTCCATTAATCACGCGCTCCCGGAGAGGATTTTGAAGTGGATGGTGGAATCACGATTTGTACACGGCCCGCTGATGAACCGGTTTTATTTGGTGTTCCTGTGGCTTCGATATCGCCTTTGTTCATGCTGTACTTCAAGGTATTACCGCGAATACTGGCGCCATCCTGTTGCAAGAATGCATTGCCAGATAGGGTAATGATCCCAGTTTCAGCATTGTAGACAATTTTCTGCGCCTGCCCTTTGGTTAAACCTTTGGCCGGATCCACTTTTTGCTGAAACTGTGTCGGGCTACCTGTAGCCGTAATCAGACTGATCTGACGCTTGTTGTTCAGATTTGCCACAATCGAGTTGGCTTGCAGTTTCATGGTACCCTGCTCAATGATGACATTGCCCGAATACGTGGTCACACCAGTCCGCTCATTGAAAGTCGCCCGATCAGCCAGCAAGGTGATTGGCTGGTTACGGTCAGATGGCAAGGCAAAAGCAGAGATTGAACCGAGTCCAACCACAGTTGCCAGCGTCATACGCTTCAGGAAAGTGTGCATCATTTTGGCTTTAGGAGTTTGGTTCATACTTTCCTCGAATATTAAAGAATTCGTATTGACCATCATTAAGATTGGCTTTAAGACCCTGGCTGACAAATTCAGCCTGTGGAGATTCCACAATCACTGTCTTGTCTGTTTCAATTTCACGCGTTTTTGGAAAAGCTGTCAGTTCTTCAGTACGGAACTGCAATTTCCCATTTTGCATGATTTTGGTGGCAAGCACTTCTTGAGAGAGTACAACTTTTGTATTGTCATCATAACCATGCGCCATTTTGGCAAAGAAAGTTGCATCGACTTTACCATTGGCATAAGTCGATGCACGCAGATTTTCCAGCGTTGAGGTTTCTAGCTGAAGGTTCTGCTCAAGTCGGTCCACCTGAGCACGAACCGAAACCTGACCTGATTCATCTGTCTGGGTTAAGTTAATATTTTGAGCGGAGTAGGTCATGCTGCGCGCAGAATCTGCCTGCAGCTTGTTGCCCTTGCCACTGTAATAGTAATAACCACCACTTATTGCGGCAATAATCACAGCCGTAATGTATAAAACTTTAGTATCCATAAGCGGTGTACTTAATCCAAAAGATAGGACTTATTAATAAGGCGCACGAATATATTTTTCAAGTAACTCTTGGTACATGCCTTTGGACATTAACAACATATCGCAGATTTCACGAACCGCACCACGTCCACCCTGAGCCTGAGTTACCAGGTCGGCACGGCGGCGAACTTCGACATGACCATTAGGCACTGTCACTTTCATGCCCGCAATGGCAAAAGCAGACAGATCAGGCCAGTCATCGCCCATGTACAGGCAACCTTCAGGATCAATATTAAGCTGTGCACATGCTTCCCGAAGTGCTGTACCTTTGTCTTCACGACCCTGATAGACCAGATCAACACCAAGATCCGACATGCGCTTTTCTACGATATTGCTTTTACGTCCCGTGATAATAATGACCTTGATCCCAGCTTGCTGAACCAGTTTCATGCCCAGACCATCACGAATATCGAATGATTTGATTTCATCGCCAGTATTGGTCAACGTTACAAAGCCATCACTTAAAATACCATCTACATCAAGCACCAGTGCTGCAATATGACGTGCTTGCTCTAATAATACATAAGATGCCATTTATTAATTTACCCCAGCCTGAATCAGGTCATGCATACTGATCACGCCAATGACTTTATTGGCATCATCCACGACTACAAATTGATTAATTTTATGTTCATTCATACGCTCCAGCGCTACCACTGCACGTACTTCCTGAGAAATAGTCAACGGATTCTTGGTCATCACATCTTTAACTGCGAGATTGACATCAAAGCCTTGCTGCTTGTCAATCAAGCGACGCAAGTCACCGTCAGTAAAAATTCCCAGCAGAACATCATTTTCATCGACCACTGTAGTAAGGCCCAAACGCTTATTGGAAATTTCGTACAATACTCTGTTCATGGCAGTATCCGGCGAGACTTTAGGTAAATCAGCGCCAGTATGCATCAGATGCTTCACATGTAATAACAGACGCTTACCCAACGCACCCGCAGGATGTGAACGTGCAAAATCATCCGAAGTAAAGCCGCGAGCGTCCAGCAAAGCCACCGCCAAAGCATCACCCAAGGCCAAAGTTGCCGTGGTTGAAGATGTCGGTGCCAAACCGAGTGGACAAGCTTCCTGAATATTACCGAGCGTCAAAGCCACATCGGCGTTTTGTGGCATTGGACCACGGTCGTCACCACTGATGGTAATCAGAGGAATTTCTAGATGCTTGATGAGTGGCATCAGCATCATGATTTCATCACTCTTGCCCGAGTTTGAAATTGCAATCAGTACATCACCTGCCACCAGCATCCCCAGATCACCATGACCTGCTTCCCCAGGATGCATAAAGAACGACGGGGTTCCGGTCGAAGCGAAGGTCGCCGCCATTTTACGGCCAATATGACCTGACTTGCCCATTCCGGTAATCACCAGACGGCCGGTACACTGTAGAATGATTTCACAGGCACGGCTAAAACGGTCATCAATCTGTGTTGCTAAAATCTGTAACGCATTTTCTTCGATGCGCAGTGTTTCAAGTGCGACTTTCTGGAAATCTAGTTGATTCATTGTTTTTTGTGAATTCAAAGCCTGTTTACCTACGCTAAGGACAGAGAAAAACTCTGGTTTGATGGGTATAATTTTCGCAATTTTAGCATAGCTATGCAATTACGAGCTTTCTAAATGTAGAAGATTCTACGCATTTTTAATATATTTCGATTGTATTTGACTTGCGTAATCTGGTATCTCTGCCTCTACATTTACTCCATTTTTAGCGCTGTAAAATGTGCTTGTTTTATTTTCTATCGGAGCACGCTCACTCTCTCTTCAATAAGTAGAGTTTCAATGAGATCATACCCATCCCCATATCACTTAATCCTCCTAGTAAACACTGCCTCTAAAAAGCTGAGCTCAACATCTCCATTTTCGCTCAAAAATTATCTTTTTCTCAATCAGTCGCTCTGCCTAACTTTGCTAAATAACTGAGGCTTTTTACGCTTTTATCTTTATGAAAAATTATGCTTAGGTTAAGATGATTCATCCTTTCATTTGAAGTCTTTTGAACAGCTATGCAACCATTTGTTCTATATAACTCAGAGCAACGCAAAAAAGTAGAATTTGTACCTCGTGTTGAAGGTCAGATTGACCTGTATGTCTGTGGAATGACAGTCTATGACTACTGTCATATAGGACACGCACGTACAGTGGTTGCATTTGACTATATTATCCGTTTCTTGCGTAGCCAAGGCTGGAAAGTCAAATACGTGCGTAACATTACTGATATTGATGACAAGATTATTAAACGTGCCAATGAAAATGGCGAAAGTATCTCGGAGTTGACCAGTCGCTTTATTGATGCGATGAATGAAGACTTTGCCAAGCTGGGCTGTCTCCCGCCTGATGCTGCCCCTAAAGCGACAGATTACATCGATCAAATGCAAGACATGATCGGCAATCTGGTCGACAAAGGTACGGCTTATTCATCCAATAATGGCGATGTCTATTTTGAAGTCGAGAAATTTGCCAAATATGGTCGCCTTTCTGGCCGTAAACTGGAAGATATGCAGGCTGGTGCTTCTGAGCGTGTAGACGTTGAAGTGCAAAAGAAGCATCCGTTTGACTTTGTCCTCTGGAAACATGCCAAAGAGAACGAGCCTTCATGGGCATCACCTTGGGGCAATGGCCGTCCAGGCTGGCATATTGAATGTTCAGCGATGTCGACCTGCTGCCTGGGCAATCACTTCGACATTCATGGCGGCGGTGCCGATTTGACCTTCCCGCATCATGAAAATGAAATTGCTCAATCAGAAGCAGCAACCGGTGAACAATATGTGAACTACTGGATGCATGCCGGATTCATTAATGTGGATGGCGAGAAAATGTCTAAGTCTTTAGGCAATTTCTTTACCATTCGCGACGTGATTGAAAAATTCCATCCGGAAGTGGTGCGTTACTTTATTGTGTCTTCACACTATCGTAGCCCGGTGAACTATTCCGATGTTGCGCTAAAAGAAGCGAAAAACACATTGTCTCGTTTCTACCATTCATTTAAAACCTATCAGGCTGTTTATGGCGATCATCGGGTGGAAACCCTGGATGACGCTTTGGTTGAGCGTTTTAATGCTGCCATGCGTGATGATTTCAATACGCCTGAAGCCATTGCAGTGCTATTTGAAATTAACAAAGAGCTGAATCGTGCGGTGAAAGAAGAAAATGCGGAACAGGCAGCGATCTACTACGCTACTTTACGCCATCTGACCAATATTCTCGGTCTGGTACAGCAAGATGTAGATGAGTTCCTCAAATCTGACATTGGTCAGGAAGCTCTAGGGTTGTCACCTGAACAAATTGAAGGTTTAATTCAACAACGTAAAGACGCCAAGAAAGCCAAAGAATTTGCGCGTGCAGACGAAATTCGCCAATCCCTGCTTGATCAGGGGATTGTTCTTGAGGATACCCGTCAAGGTACTGTTTGGCGCCGTGCTGATTAATTAGTCAAACAGATTTATAGAGAGTTGACACAGATCTAGGATTCTCTATAATAGCCCTCATTGCGGGAATAGCTCAGTTGGTAGAGCATAACCTTGCCAAGGTTGGGGTCGGGAGTTCGAGTCTCCTTTCCCGCTCCAGAATACGAAAAACCCTTATCGAAAGATGAGGGTTTTTTTATTGTATTTTAAAAATTTTTATTGATAAAAAGCAGATCTAAAATCACGTCTTGTCCTACTTCTACCTCGACAACTTTTTTGGGTTATTCACAACAAAGTGCTATTGTAAATAAACTTCAAAACTTTCAATTCCTTTAATTACGATATCGTTTCATGACTTATAAACTGAACGCACGTCATCTTGTTTTAGACCTTCTTTACGCTTCTAAAGACTCAACCCTCTCTATCAAGCGGATGTTAGCGGCAGCTGAATTATTAGATATATCTGACAATGGCATTCGTGTCGCTGTGGCCCGATTAAATCAGGAAAATATCATTCAATCTGTAAAGCGCGGGGTGTATCAATTGGTAGAGAAAAAGTTCGATACTTCTTTTATCAGTTTAAATAAACAACCCTATATGCAAACGGCGACCACCTGGGATGGAAAATATGTACTGGTCTATACGGGTGCTTTAGGACGCGTAGATCGTACGGCATTATCTAAAAGGGAAAAAGCACTACGTTATTATGGTTTTCAGGAATTAGAGCAAAATGTTTTTATTCGTCCAGATAATTTAACACTGAGCCTAAGTATACTAAAAACAGCCACAATTGAGTTTGGTTTAGATCCAGATGCACGTTTTTTTCAAGTCAGTCAGCTGGAAAATGAAACTGACGTTCGTAGCTTATGGAACATTCCTACGCTACATCAGACCTATCACGCAGTCCAGCATGATATCAATGAATGGTTTAAAAACCACCCGGATCCAACTCTAGCAGATGCTGCAAAGAGTGCTTTTTATCTGGGTAAATCTGCCCTATTTAGTTTGCGTGCAGATCCCCTGCTTCCTGCAGAATGGATAGATGCCGATGCTCGACATCAATTTGAGCTCACAGTCCGCAAAATAGAAAAACAGGGACAATTTTTATGGCAACAATATTTTAAAGACCAAGGGGTCTAATTCATTTCTTTTTTACACACAAAAATAAATTGACTGTAATATTTGTTGTAAATATATTAGATACAGCGATAAGAACTAAATACAGGCAGATAAATGAACAGCAAGGTCAGCGTCACAGAACTTTTTAGTCGCGACGAAATTAAAGAACTTACCACGACCTCCGATGTACAGGGAGTTTGGGCAGTGGGTTCGACCTGGGCCGTGATTGTCATGACCTTTGGGACGGTAGCCTATAGCTGGGAATATCTGCCTGCATGGGGAAAAGTACTGATGTGCGCGCTGGCATTGGCCATTCTGGCCGGACGCCAGCTTGCAATGGCCATCTTGATGCATGATGCTTCACATCATAGCCTTTTCAAAACCAAATGGTTAAATACCCATTTGACTGACTGGTTCTGTGCACGCCCGATCTGGAATGATGTCAGTAAGTATCGTCCCCATCATTTGAAACATCATGCTAAAACCTCGCAGCCAGATGATCCCGACTTGGGCTTGGTAAAAAATTTCCCCATTACTCAAAGATCATTATTCAGAAAACTCTTCCGTGATCTGAATGGGCAGTCTGGACTTAAGTTTCTTGCAGGTCGAGTATTGATGGATCTTGAATTATTGGAATGGAGTGTTTCCAACGACCCCAAGCCAATTCCGCGTGGGGATCGCAGCAATTTAGAGTTAGCAAAAAATCTGCTTAAAAATAGTTCCGGTATGCTGATCTCAAATGCAGCAATTTTTTCTGCACTTTGGGCCAGCGGACATCCTAAACTGTATTTATTATGGCCTCTTGCCTATATCACTCCGTTCCCTTTGTTTATCCGCATCCGTGCCATGGCTGAACATGCCGGGCTAAAAACCAGTCATTCTGCCCTCAGTAATACCCGAACTACGCGTGCAGGTTGGCTGGCGCGTGCTTTTGTTGCGCCTGTTCATGTGAACTATCATATTGAACATCATTTGATGGCCTCTGTTCCGCATCAAAAGCTGGCGAAGATGCATCAGATGTTAAGGGAGCGTCATTATGTCAAGGCTCCGCCTAGTTATTTAGATGTCATCGGTTCACTTCTAAAAAAGAATTAATATCTCCGACGCTTAGAATTTTTCTGTTTCAATGCTGAGGTGTCTCGCTATGTCCATGCGGATGTGAGGATTGTCCCCGATGTTCCGGTGGACAGTCTTCCGCTTCAATCTGCAAGGTCATCTCGGTAATATGATGCTCATGGTGGAGCATCTCAAAGGCCTGATGACGCAGTTTCTGATAATCTACATTCGGGGCAACCAGATGCACGGTTAGCATGACTTTTTTGGAAGTAATTGCCCAGACCTTGAGCTGATGAATATCCTGAACCCCTTCAAGCGCCAAAAGATCGTGACGTAATTTTTCAATATCAATTTCCTCCGGCACACCTTCAAGCAAAATATTGATGCTCTGTTTCAGCAAAATCCACGTTCTTGGCAATACCCAAAATCCGATCAATACCGCAATTAGCGTATCTATCCACATCCAGCCAGTGAAATAAATCACCAGTGCCCCAATAATCACCCCCACCGATCCCAGCGCATCACTGAGTACTTCCAGATAAGCGCCTTTAACATTGAGACTTTCCTGACTACTGGACACCAGAATTTTCATGGAAATCAGATTAATGACTAGTCCCAAGGCAGCAACAATCATCATGCCGAGACTCTGGATTTCCGGTGGGTGACTCAAGCGCTGATACGCTTCAAATAAAATATAAATCGCCACCACAAAGAGCATTAAGGCATTAAACAGGGCAGCCAGAATCTCAAAACGCTGATAGCCAAAAGTCCGTTTATTATCTGCCGGTTTTTGTCCGATTTTGATGGCTACCAGTGCAATAGCCAGTGCAGCAGCATCGGTAAACATATGCGCAGCATCAGAGAGTAAGGCTAGACTTTGAGTCAGAAAACCGGCAATCACTTCCACAACTAAAAAAGTGGTGGTTAATGCCAGAGCTATCGATAATTTTCTGGCATTTCCTGCAGTCACGTTGACATGACTATGCTCATGATGATGTGAATTATCCACCGGCCACTCCTGCATTATTATTCGCTGAGGACTGCATCCTCAGTATATTTCCAGCTTTGTTCTTATTGATATTACGCTTAATTTTTATCTATTTAAGTAGTTTTTTATGAATTGTTTTATTCATTTTAAGGGATGACATTTTAGCCTTTCCGTTCTTTGTCATCGAAGTCTGTACCGACGTACGCTTAAAATTTCGCTCAATATATTCTATTATTCTTATAGAAAGTTTCAGTTGGTATGTCAGCAGACGATGCAGCATGAAGGCCAGATCAAAGTCTGCAATTGAGCAATGTTCAGTCAACCATACATCGTCCAGTGTGTATGTATTGCTACATCTACCAATCGCCGAATTTCTTTGGTTAGGGCTACTCTAAGATCTAAACATTTTTTTGGCGAATGAAATATCGAATTGGAAGGCATCTGCTGATTCTACATCAATTACTCTTTTCTGAAGTGATGCTCATTATTTTCTATTTTTCGCAGGATCGGTAGATAAAGCCTTTTATTTTGCTTTTGAATCACGTTAAATTAAATCATTCCCTTGATATCAAAAAACTATGCTGAACCTCGCCCATTTACCCGATACAGTTTATGCAATTCAACATCTGGCTTTCGAAGACTTAGGTGCTTGGGAAGATATTTTTTATCAGCTCGGGCTACGCGTGCGTTATTTTGAAGCCGGCATCGATGATCTCCGCAAGGCTTTTGAACATCCCGGCTTAATGGTCATTCTTGGTGGCCCGATTGCAGTCTACGAAACTAAAGATTATCCTTTTTTACAAGAAGAAATAGACTTACTTAAAGTTCGCTTAAAAAAGAATTTACCGACTTTAGGTATCTGTTTGGGTGCCCAGTTAATTGCTGCTGTACTGGATGCTAAAGTGTATTCGGGAGATGCGAAGGAAATTGGCTGGTCTAAACTCAACCTTGCCCCTATAGAAAATAACCCACTGAAATCTCTAAAAAATACCGAAGTTCTGCATTGGCATGGTGATACTTTTGATTTGCCTGAACAGGCTGAATTACTGGCCAGTTCCGCGCTTTATCCAAATCAGGCCTTTCGGGTAGGACAAAATATTCTGGCACTGCAATTCCACGCTGAAGTAGCCAGTGAAAGTTTGGAAAAATGGCTGATCGGACATACCTGTGAGTTACGCAAAGCCCAGATAAATATTCCCGCACTGCGGGCGGACCATCAAAGTTATGCCCCTTTGCTTGAACAGGCAGCCAGTTCGGTATTGATGCATTATTTAGAAAACCTGCAGCTTCAATAACAGCAATAAAAAAGCACCTGTATTCAGGTGCTTTTCTCTATTAAGTCATGCTTATTTCTTTTTAGCTGCAGGCACGCTTGCTTCAGTGGTAATTTGTACGGTAATTTTATCACCTACGTTTGGTACATAGTTTGCGATACCAAATGCAGAACGGTTGAACGATGTAGTTGCATTAAAACCCACTGTCTCAGCTTTAGTCATTGGATGTGCGCCTTGCTTGTTCAAGACGGCATCCAGTACCACAGGCTTAGTAATGCCTTTAATGGTCAAATCACCGGTAATTTTAAATTTCTTTTTGTCCTGAGTTTCAACTTTGGTACTTTTAAACGTAATGTTTGGATATTTCGCTGCATCAAACCAGTCCGCTGCCATCAGATGCTCATCTAAAGCTTTAACGTTGGTATTGATACTCGATAATGGAATCGTCACATTAACAGATGAATTTGCAGGTTTTTGCTCATCGACATTAATGGTACCCTGAATATTTGAGAAGTTACCTGATGGCGTAGAAAAACCGAAATGATCCCAGTTAAATACAGTGGCAGTATGCGTTGGGTCAATGGTATAAGCAACCGGCTTAGCCACAGATAATGTAGCTACAGATGCAACTGCCAAGCCCAATGCTAATGTTTTGAAATTCATGTTTTTATCTCTCGTTTTGGATGTTATCAAGTGTATAGGATCTGGAACCGTTTACAGCCCTAAAGATAAAACGTTTTGTTGCAGTGATGAAACGATAAAATTGTCAGTTATTTTTCTAATTTTTGGTGATTAATCCATACGGTACTGGATGAATCCGGTTTTCTTGGCAACTTTGTTATAAAGCATTTGTGCCTGATGGTTCGATTCCTGAGTCAACCAGTAAACCCGGTCACAATTACGCTGCTGCGCTACCTGATAGATATGCTCAATCAACTTGCGCGCCACGCCCTGGCCACGATAATCCGGATGGACAAATAAATCCTGCAAATAGGCATAAGGTCTTACTGTCCAGCTACTATTATGCTCAATAACATGCACTATTCCCACAACTTTTCTATCCATCATTGCAGCAAAACCGTACATTGAATCTAATTCATAATTGGTTAATTTATCCCAGGTATTTTCACTCACCTCATCCGAAATTTGCGTCTGATAAAAGCGTTGATAGTCTTGCCATAAAAACAGCCATTCTGGCTGTGATATTTGCTCTAAAGATTTGATCTGGATCTGGGGCTGTATGTTCATGTTTACCCGCTTCTTTTTTGGCTTATTTCTTTAATTTAAGTCGTTTCGATAGTGGTCGCTGAGTTTTTATAGCGGCCTAAACTTAGCTTTATCTTATCTAGTGTTCATAAGCAACAGTGAGATGAAAATCATTAGGCATAAAAAAAGCCCCGATCAGGGACTTTTTAACGCTTTATGTTTAAAGTTTTTCAACCAGAATACGATCTACCTGTTTTAGGCCAGTCGTCTTTTCATGGTTTTTACGACGTACTTTAATGACCTTTTCCTCGGCTAATTCTTGCAGCATTAAATCAACTGCAACCATCGCTTCAAGAGGCAACTCCTGTCCGATCCACTTCAGTTCACCGGCATCCATTAAAGTAATTTCATCGTTAATTTGTTCATACAAGCTCATGTTCATCTCACTCTTTCATTTCGACTATGGGAGAACTTTTTAACGGTTGCCACATGAAAACAACGCTAAAAAGCGAAAAAACAAAAGACGCCCCAAAACTGGAGCGCCTTTTAAAAACTACCTAATCAGTTGATTATGCAGTAATCTCTTTTACAGCTGCTACAACTGCTTCAGTGGTAATACCGAAGAACTTGAACAGATCTTTTGCAGGGGCAGATTCGCCATATGTCGTCATACCGATTACGCGACCATCAAGACCTACAAATTTCCACCAGTAATCTACATGTGCCGCTTCAACAGCCACACGTGCACGAATATTCGATGGAAGCACCGCTTCACGATAAGCGGCGTCCTGCTTCATAAACTCTTCAGCACATGGCATAGATACCACACGCACGCCTTCAAGCTGTGCATAGGCTTCCATTGCCAAAGATACTTCGGAACCAGTCGCGATGATGATAGCTTTTAATTCACCTTTTTCTTCAGCCAGTACATAACCACCTTTCGCCACGTTCTCGATTTGTGCTTGAGTTCGGGTTTGGAATGGCAAGTTCTGACGAGAGAAGATCAATGCTGTCGGACCTTCAGCACGCGTTAATGCAGATTTCCACGAAATTGCTGCTTCAACGGTGTCACATGGACGCCATGTGTTCAGGTTTGGCGTATTACGAAGTGATGCAATCTGTTCAACAGGTTGATGCGTTGGACCATCTTCCCCCAGACCAATTGAGTCATGCGTATAAACATGAATCACACGCTGTTTCATCAATGCAGACATACGTACTGCATTACGTGCATATTCCATAAACATCAGGAATGTAGCTACATAAGGGATGAAACCGCCATGCAGTGCAACACCATTGGCAATAGCAGTCATACCGAATTCACGTACGCCGTAGTGTACATAGTTACCTGCCGGATTATCCTGTACGCCTTGCGCACCTTTCCAAAGCGTCAGGTTAGAACCTGCAAGATCTGCAGAACCGCCTAGCACTTCTGGCAATAACGGAACAAGTGCTTGCAATGCATTTTGGCTTGCTTTACGTGTCGCAATCGTTTCAGCTTTGGCATTCACTTCTGCAATATAGGCATCCGCTTTTGCAACGAAGTCAGCCGGTAATTCACCCGATAAACGACGTTTAAGCTCAGCAGCTTCAGTTGGATATTTTGCAGCATAGGCAGCAAATTTTTCGTTCCACGCTGCTTCAGCTGCAGCACCTTTGGCTTTCGCATCCCAAGCTGCGTAAACATCTTCAGGAATCACGAAGGCTTCGTCAGTCCAGCCTAATGCTTCACGCGTCAGGATGATTTCGTCATGACCCAGTGGTGCACCATGACTGTCTTCTTTACCCTGTTTGTTTGGTGAACCCAAACCAATCACTGTTTTACAGATGATGATCGTTGGTCGAGCAGTTTCAGCTTTGGCTTCTAAAGTTGCGGCACGTAAAGCATCAGCATCGTGACCATCAACTCTAATGACTTGCCAGCCGTATGCCAGGAAGCGTTGTTCTGTATCGTCAGAGAACCAGCCTTCCACTTCGCCATCAATCGAGATGCCATTGTCATCGTAGTAAGCAATCAGTTTGCCCAGACCCAATGTACCTGCCAAAGAACATGCTTCGTGAGAAACACCTTCCATTAAACAGCCATCGCCCAGGAAGCAGTAAGTGAAGTGATCTACAACCTGAAGGTCATCTTTGTTAAATTGTGCAGCTAAAGTTTTTTCAGCCAGTGCAAAACCAACAGCATTTGCGATGCCTTGACCTAAAGGACCAGTCGTCGTTTCAATCCCTGGTGCATAACCCAATTCCGGGTGACCAGGTGTTTTAGAATGAAGTTGACGGAATGCTTTTAGATCTTCAATTGAAAGATCATAGCCCGTTAAATGAAGAAGCGCATATTGAAGCATAGAGCCATGACCATTTGATAATACAAAACGGTCACGGTTTGCCCAATTCGGGTTGGTCGGGTTATGGTTCATGAATTCACGCCAAACCACATCAGCGATATCTGCCATCCCCATTGGAGCACCTGGATGTCCTGAGTTTGCTTTTTGCACAGCATCCATTGCCAATACACGAATTGCGTTTGCAATACGACGTTCATTAAGCGGGGTTGTCATAAATCAGAGTCCAAAATATTCAGAAATAGGAAATGATGAAAAGACTTTCAAAACTGCTGCCTATTGTCTTAAAAAAACAGCGAGGGGTAAAGACTAACCAACAATATTTATTGGTTTATTGGGTGTCTCTTGCCTTATCGTACAATTATTCCACATTTCTTCTTCAGCTTTGATTCGCTCTGCTGCTTTTCAGGTTGAATTATCCCGCATCTCACTATTGAGTTTATTTTCAGTCTTCAGCTTTTAAGCTGTTAAACATGATTGACTTTATGCTGGTTTTGTCTCTATTTCATACTTCTTAAATTAGTCTTTTTGAAGAAAATTTATAGATTTAACTGAGCTATACATGATGTAATTTTTAATTAATATTGATCAGAATATTTGCATATCCATATAAAATTCTAATTTGCTTAGGCTAAATTTTGATATCCACAGATATTATTGTCCCTGACAATCTTTAGGCAAATAACGCTGCTGAATATCAGTTGAGTAACATTTACCACTATATACATCAAAGGCAAGTGATTTCCCGCGAATCGCGGTATCCACACCCTGCTGTCGCATTTTGAACTCGATCCGGCACGCAGCGTTAATGATAACTTTTTCGATATATTGACTACGACCACCAATCTGGCGTCCAGCATCACAGGGTTGATCCGAGGCAATGAACTGGGTTCGATATGCTCCAGCCTGCTGAAACACTTCTGCCAATTGCGTACGCACGACATAGCCTTGATAAGTCATAAAAGCCATTGTGGCTAAAATCGCGATGATTATAAGCACCATCAGTACTTCAATCAGGGTAAATGCCTTTTGATACATGATTTCTGATCTCCGTATAGTCTTGCTCCAAGAAGTCCATACAAAAATATGTAGCCATTCATAAGCGGTGAATGTTGAAGACTTAGGCTAAATATGAATACATACCCGAACATCGACAAGACAGTTGGTCGCATGACACAGCATCTGGATTTTCTTTATTGATGTAATGATCACTTGCTTAAATAAGGTTTGAATTTTTAGCTTTATATTTTTTCTATCATCTAGTTTTTAAATTTAATTTGAAATCTAACAATTTAATTTTGCGCCTGTCTGAAGCGTTAAAATATTATTGTTTCTTATTCCCTAATCTATAATGCTGACTAAATAGACATATCAATTTTTTTAATTCTATTAATCAATTAAAAACACAATAATTTGAAACAATTTCGACCAATTTTGTCGTGTTAAGCTAGTCCTAGAGCGCAACTCGATGTAACATACCGGGTCTTTAAAATTAACTGTGATAGGACTATGCGCGAGTACGCTGTATTTACTTCGGAATCTGTAAGCGAAGGCCATCCAGATAAAATGGCTGACCAAATCAGTGATGCTATTTTGGATGCAATCTTAAAAGAAGACCCATATGCACGGGTTGCTTGTGAAACGCTTGTAAAAACAGGTGCGGTTGTACTTGCCGGTGAAATCACAACGACAGCAAATGTTGATTTTGAGGCAATTGTACGTCATACCGTAAACGGAATTGGTTATCACCATTCTGATCTTGGTTTTGATGGTTCAACCTGCGCCGTGATCAACATGATTGGTAAACAGTCCCCTGAAATTGCTCAAGGTGTAGACCGTCAAAAACCTGAAGATCAGGGTGCCGGTGACCAAGGCCTGATGTTCGGTTATGCAAGCCGTGAAACTGATGTACTGATGCCTGCCCCGATTTCATATGCACATCGCTTGATGGAAAAACAGGCTGAATTACGCCGTAATGGCACGTTGCCATGGTTACGTCCAGACGCAAAAAGTCAGGTAACTTTTGCTTATGAAAATGGTGTGCCAGTACGTTTAGATGCTGTAGTTCTTTCGACTCAACATGATCCTGAAATCACTCAAGCGAACCTGAAAGAAGCTGTGATTGAAGAAATCGTGAAAAAAATCATTCCTGCTGACATGTTCCATGCAGACACTAAATTCCATATTAACCCAACGGGAATGTTTGTGATTGGTGGCCCTGTCGGTGACTGTGGTTTGACTGGCCGTAAAATTATCGTAGACACCTACGGTGGTATGGCGCGTCACGGTGGTGGTGCTTTCTCGGGTAAAGACCCCTCAAAAGTTGACCGTTCTGCCGCTTATGCAGGTCGTTATGTTGCGAAAAACATCGTGGCTGCCGGCCTGGCTGACAAGTGTGAAATTCAGGTATCTTATGCGATTGGTGTTGCTGAACCAACTTCAATTTCCATCAATACCTTCAATACTGCGAAAGTATCTGAAGAGTTGATTATTGCGTTGGTACGTGAACACTTCGACCTACGTCCATATGGTATTACCCGTATGCTTGACCTGATCCAGCCGATGTACAAGCAAACTGCTGCTTATGGTCACTTTGGCCGTGAAGGTTCCGATACTGCCTTTACCTGGGAAAAAACAGATAAAGTGGAAGCGCTTAAAGCCGCTGCCGGCCTGTAATTTATTCCTGAAAAAGCCCGCTCTATGCGGGCTTTTTTATGCTTTAAATCAGGTTCGATGAAAATTAAAATAATTTAGCTACAAAATCCCAATCGCATACCCACCTTCTTTAAACCTTATAAAAGTTACATTTGATCAACAATTTTTGATCTATTTTCTAGCATAAATTCAAATAAATAGCTGTTAAATTAGATCTCAGCTCTACAACAACAAAAGGATATTACTCGATGAAAAAACTACTTATTGCTTTAGGTTTAGTTACAACTGTTGCCCTGGTAGGCTGTAATAAAGAAAAAGCGCCTGAAACAGGTGCCACTACAGGTGAACATCTAGAAAATGCCGCAGATCAAGCCGGTCATGATATCAAAGAAGATACACGTGAAGCTGAAGTCAAAACAAAACAGGCTCTGGATAAGGCAGCAGAAGAAACTGCTAGAGCTGCCGATGATGCAGCTGCTGCAGCTTCCCGCGCCGCGGATGCCACTGCTGAAGCAGCACGAAAAGCAACTGCTTCTACCGCTGCGGCAGTTGAAGATGGTGCTCAAGACGTGCGGGAAAAAGCTGAAAACTGATTTTAGCGTTCAGCTTGATATTGAAAAGCCTGCAAACTGCAGGCTTTTTTATCAAAGATGATTTTAGATATTGAATTCGCTAAAGTTAAAGCTGCTTGATTTGTTGAGGAAATCAATGCTTTAGCTACACAAGACCATAAGATCAGTTAAGCTAATAAAACTTATCAACTATTAGAATGACTTAATCGTGATTCATTTGGCAAAACAGGCTGTATTTAAGCTGAAATTCAGTAGAATACCAGCCTTTATTTTAAAATTTAATCTCTCATGTCAGTCATTGTTGCTGCTACCCAAAGGTCGAATATTTCGGTCTGGGTGGCTTTTATTTTGCTTATCATTGGTACGATCGGTGCCTATCAAATCGTAGGCTTAAATCAAGCCCTGTTATTCTTGATTGGTGGTGCACTGGGTATGACCCTGTACCATGCCTCATTTGGTTTTACCTCGAGCTGGCGTGTCTTTATCAAGGAGCGTCGCGGTCGTGGTTTACGTGCCCAAATGATTATGCTCGCGCTGGCAGTATTGTTATTCTTCCCGGCTTTAGGTGCAGGTGAATTGTTTGGCAATCCGGTCAAAGGTAACGTTAACCCTGTTTCTATGTCAGTCATGATTGGTGCCTTTATTTTTGGCATCGGCATGCAGCTGGGTGGCGGTTGCGCATCAGGGACGCTGTATACCGTGGGTGGCGGTAGTGCACGTATGCTGGTAACCCTCTTGTTCTTCTGTATCGGCTCTGTAATTGCAACCTCGCACTTAGACTGGTGGTTTGCCCTGCCACATCTTGAACCAATTTCACTGGTAGAAAGTTTGGGTGTAATCCCTGGATTATTATTGAGTTTTATGGTTTTTGCCATCATTGCTGTGACGACTATTTATTTCGAAAAGAAACGTCATGGCAGTCTCGAAATTGAGCCTAGCAGTGAACACAAAGGCTGGAAGCGCTTTACTCGTGGTCCATGGCCTCTGATTTGGGGCGGTATTATCCTGACCTTACTCAACTTTGCTACGCTAGCACTGGCGGGTCGTCCTTGGGGTGTGACCTCTGCCCTCGCGGTTTGGGGTGCAAAAGGCGCTACGCTAGTCGGTGTTGATGTAGCTGCTTGGGATTACTGGCAACAAGCAGATAATGCAAAAGCTCTGGCCAACTCACTCTGGTATGACATCACTTCGATGATGAACTTTGGCATCATGCTGGGTGCTTTGTTGGCGGCCAGTCTGGCAGGTAAATTTGCGCCAAATCTAAATATTCCAAGACGCTCCCTGATTGCTGCTGTCATAGGTGGTTTACTGCTCGGTTACGGCGCACGATTAGCTTATGGCTGTAATATTGGTGCATATTTCAGTGGTATTGCCTCAGGTAGCTTGCATGGCTGGTTATGGTTGGTCTTCGCTTTTATTGGTAATGGGATTGGGGTAAAACTTCGTCCGATCTTCTTCCCGAATGAAAAACCCCAGCCTGAAAAACTGACCGGCTGTTAATGGTTGAAATCAAAAGCCCATCGGAAATAATGGGCTTTTTTCTGACTTCAGGATTTAAAGCGCAGCTTTTAAATTACAGCCATAACCCATGATCTGCTGTACCTGACGATAAGTGGTATAGCGATCCATAATAAAATTATAAAAATGGTCAGCATCTGAAAAATCGTCTTTTAAATTTTCATTCGCAGCATTCGGCAGTTTGATGTCATCGACCAGGTCCAAATTGTAATGCCCCAAACGGTACATATCTGCAAAATAAGCATTCATCATATCGCAATAGGCCATTTTAGTTGGTTTTAATGCCGTACTGCTGACCAAGTGGCGGTTCAAGCTTTGCAAATTATTCACATCTAAAGGAAACTGATGCGCGAAAGCAATGCTTTCTACTTTTTTAAATTTCTGAAAATCCTGCGCTAACTGGAGATTGAGTGTATCAAAACGTTGCTGCAGTTCTTGTGCCGTCTGAACCTGATACTTGACTGGATCCACAACAGGTTTTTGTACTTGTTCCGAACATGCAGTTAATCCAACAAGCAGCGCCAATGACGTTAGCCATACCTTCATGTCTATACACTCAATTTAAATATATAAACACCTATTATGCCTCAAAGCAGCCAGATGTATTGTTTAAAGTGTTTTCTTATTCATATAGCGCCAGTAACGCTTCGGCACATATTGAATATGCAATTTCATGTTCTTGCTCGCCTGAATATTCACACTGTTAAAATAATCCTTCCAGAGCTCGTCATATAGTAACTCTTCCTCATCCAGTTCAATACTGAAGGACTGATTGTGACCAATCTGGATGTGTTGATCGATCACTTCAGCATTCATTTCGACCTGATGCATCTGCTCTAAATCATAATAAATACCGTAATTACGCTGCTCATCGTAAATCAGCCAGGGTTGATCCTGATAGCGCTCCTAAAATGTCGGGAAATAATAGGCAAGACATTAAAATCCGGTCTGATCAGACTTAGAAACAATCTATCTCTGGCTTTTTTAAAGCGCACAAAAGCCTCCATACGATGCTTTTCCCGGCCCACTTGCTTGGCCCTGCGACATGCCGATGACGGCAGGATGACCATAGTCTTTATCGACGGGTCGCTGGTTTTGAAATACATAGACTGCAAAATCAAACAGAGTCTGAAACGCTGCTTCCTGTTCTGCCAGAAAAGTGTAGTAAAAGGCATGCAAACTGCTGGAAGATATTTTCTGCTTCAATCCCTGCAAGACCCGTTGTCTATGTTGATCACTGGAATGCGACATGGATAAATTCATCAAACAGGCCATTTTGCCCTTGAGGATTGGCGGTGATGCGGGCATCCAGTTCTTTAAACTCGAAAGCACGAAATACACAACTGAGCAAGCCTGTCATGCTGCCATCAAAACAGTAGCAGGCCATCAGAATGCCAGTCCAAGCTGCGGCGATAATTGCTGCTGATGGATCTGATGCGATTGCTGATCTTTCTTGAATTTCGGCGTATCGGCACAGCGGATAAAATGCTGCGCCCGATTATAAGCCACGCCCATACGTTTTAACTGATCAATATGAAGCTGACCAAAACGGCATGCCTGCACAATTTTTTTGGCCGAACACACCCCAACCCCCAGAACCCGTAAAATCATTTTATAATCTGCTCGGTTAATCTCCACCGGAAAGGCTTCAGGATGACGCACGGCCCAACTGAGTTTGGGATCAATATCCAGATTCGGATGCTGATCATCGACAATTTTATCGGCAGAAAAATCATAAAAACGCATCAGCCAGTCGGATTGATAGAGACGATTTTCTCTTAATAATGGCGGTGCGGAACCGACTGCAGGCAAGGCTTTTTCTTCAAGATTAATCGGAATATAGCCGGAGAAATACACCCATTTCAGTTTGAAATCCTTGTAATGCCGATCGGCCATCAAAATAATATCCTGGTCGGTTTCACTATGTGCTCCGACCACCATCTGTGTGGTTTGCCCGGCAGGCACAAATCTTGGCACCGACTTGATTAGCTTGCGTTCATCTTTGAGCTGGATTAACTGGTCTCGTACAATTCCTAAGTCTTTTTGTACTTCGGCATGGGTTTTCTCAGGCGCAAATTTCTGTAATCCGGCTTCAGTCGGCATTTCCAGATTAATACTCATACGGTCTACATACAGTCCGGCTTCGGTAGTGATTTCCTGTGAAGTACCCGGAATGGTTTTCAGATGGATATAGCCATTAAAGTTTTCTTCTAGTCTTAATTTTTTGACTGCCTGTAGCATCCGTTCCATGCTGTGATCGGCCGATTTAAAAATACCGGAGCTTAAAAACAGACCCTCAATATAATTACGGCGATAAAAATTCATGGTCAAATCTACAACTTCCTGTACGGTAAATGCAGCACGCTGGACATCATTGGAACGGCGCGAGACGCAATAGGAACAGTCAAAAATACAGACATTGGAATACAGGATTTTCAGCAAGGAAACACAGCGGCCATCTTCAGTATAGCTATGACAGATGCCATTTCCGGTATTGCCCACGCCCTTCTCTTTGTTTTTACGATTACTTCCACTGAATAAACACGACACATCACACTTGGCAGCATCGGCTAAAATTTGCATTTTTTCACGGATACGATCAGACGCTTAGAAAGAGTTGACCAAAATACTATTATAAAGTCTTAAATTACGGCTCTATAGGCGCTCCGTCATGCTAGCGACAAAACGTGCCGTAAGAGGTGTAAACACCAAATAAACAAAGTTTAAGTATTTCAAAATAAAATAACCAATATGATTTGCTTAATATTGTGCTCAAAGGCAAAGTAAAAGCATAACAAGGAGCAAATCTATGTCTTTATTAGAAAATCTCGGAATTAAACATCCTATTTTCTTGGCACCGATGGCAGGTGTCTCCACACCTGAGCTTGCAGCCGAAGTGTCCAATCAAGGCGGCTTGGGTTCACTGGGCTTGGGGGCCAGCAGTATCGAAGCAGCACGACAACAGATTTTAAAAACTCAGGAATTGACAGATCACCCTTTTCAGGTAAATTTTTTCTGTCATGAGAGCGTGCCTTTAGAGGAAACTGTCGCGCAAGCCTGGATCGCACAGTTTAAAGATAAGTTTGCAGAATATGGGGTACAGGCACCCGACCATTTAAATTGTATTTATACAAGTTTTAAAGACAATGATGATTCGCTGAATCTGGTGCTGGAAACCAAGCCACAGGCTGTTAGCTTTCATTTTGGTATCCCGCATCTGCATCAGATTCAGGCCTTAAAGCAGGCCGGAATTCTGACTATGGTATCTGCGACAAATTTTGCCGAAGCCAAGGCTATTGAAGCAGCCGGAATTGATATCATTATTGCACAAGGTATTGAGGCCGGCGGACACCGCGGGATTTTCTCTACTAAGTTTGATGCCTCAGTCAAAACTTCCAATCTGGTGAAGCTGATCAAACGGCATTCTTCCCTGCCGATTGTAGCAGCAGGCGGAATCATGGATGGTCAGCAGGCAAGACAGATGCTGGATTTTGGTGCCGATGCCGTGCAACTGGGGACTGCATTTGTACAGTGCAAATCTTCCAATGCCAATGAGGCCTATCGTAAAGCGTTACTTTCCAGGCCACTTACTCAAGTGAGCGCCAGTATTTCCGGTCGTCCTGCACGCGGAATCATCAACCACTGGCATATTGAAGTTGACACACCAGACCGGCTGGATGTTCCGGCTTATCCTTATACTTATGATCTGGCCAAACAATTACATGCCGCCGCAGCCAAACAGGGCGATCAGGGTTATGGCGCCTTCTGGGCAGGCTCAAATGTGGCACAGATTCGTGAAATGGAAGCTTCTGATCTGATTAACCAACTTGTTCTGGAAATGAGACATCCTTAATAGGATATAGTGCAATCATAAAAAACCTCTCCAATAGGAGAGGTTTTTAATTTATTCAGATTTCAGTGTGTAAGTCGATGCCAGGCGTCTTTGACTGCAAACTTGGCTTCTTCCCAATTTAAGCGGGAATCACCTTTCACCTGTTCCCACTTGGTACGTAATTCAGGTTCCGCATGATCAAAATCAGTATCACGATCATACATCGCACGGTTTTCATAACCCACACGATAGGCCCCACGATAATCACGGTCATAATCTAGATCGCTATATGTAGTCCGTGTTTCATTAAAATACGGGCGGTTATGATACTCATCTCTCCAGTAGTTATCTTCAGCACTGAGATGATCTGGATGTTGATAGTTATCTGCTTCAGGTAAATTCTCTGGATGCTGGTAATTATCTGTCTGCTTTTGATGATCCGGCGTTGCAATGTCATTACCTGCAATACCGCCAACAATTCCACCAATAATACCACCTACCACTGCACCTGGAGGGCCACCTACCAAACCTGCAACGGCCCCTATAGCAGCCCCACCTAAAGTACCGGCACCTGTCGCAGCCAGGTTATCCTTACCTTCATTCATATCTGGAACATGAGGATTATCTTTCACGGGTGTATTCAAATCTGGACGTGCATTGGTATCTGTAGGATTTATATTCAGGCCTTCACTACGTTCTTGTGGCAATTCAGTTGACGTTTTATGACTAAATTCTGTAACTGGACGATTGGTATTTGTCATATAAATCTCCCTCAATGATAACAATCAACCAGACGATTCACATCTGGTTCATATATAGATAGGTTCATCATAGAGGAAGCTTCAGTAAGCAATGTCCAAGTCCTGTCCAGTTTAAGTGAACAAAATATGTTGCTCTGTATTAGACAGGCTGAAGTGTAAACAGAATGCTAAAATCCGCCTGCTCAAGATAAAAAAGGTAGGGATTTCACACAAAAAATATTAATAGCTTCGCAGATTTTTGCCAGTTATTACTTGGTTTCCAGTAAATTCACCTGCTCGACCTGTACATCATTCATGGTTAAACCATGTTCCAGCAGGGCATTAAAATAATCTTCTACCACACGATATTGATCAGCCGTGTTTTCTACCTGATACATATTCTGGCGAAATTCATTACTGGAACGCAGACCTTTGGTGTACCAGGCAATATGTTTACGGGAAATTCGGCAGCCAGAATACTCGCCATAGAACTCATATAATTCTGCCAAATGTCCTAGTAGTACATTTTTAACTTCTGCAATACTCGGTGCATCCAGATGTTGACCGGTTTTTAAATAATGTGCAATTTCACGAAAGATCCAGGGCCGACCTTGTGCTGCACGACCAATCATAATCGCATCTGCACCAGTATAATCCAGTACATATTTGGCTTTTTCAGGACTATCGATATCACCGTTGGCAATTACGGGAATATTCAATATTTCCTTCACATCTTTAATGAGTGAATAACGTGCGGTATTCAGGTACATGTCTTCACGGGTACGGCCATGCAAGGCGAGCGCTGCAATTCCGGCTTGTTCAGCACGTTTTGCAACCCGCATAATATTTTCCTGACCATTCAAATACCCGAGACGGGTTTTCAAAGTCACCGGTACATCCACTGCAGCAACGACAGTATCCAGAATGCGTGCCACCAGACCTTCATCCTGCAACAAAGCTGAACCAGCCAGTCGGTTACAGACCTTTTTGGCTGGACAGCCCATATTAATATCCACAATTTGTGCGCCATTGGCTACCTGATAACGTGCAGCCTCGGCCAGATCATGCGGGTCTGAACCGGCAATCTGCGCCGAGATTGGTGCCAGCTCTCCATCAAAATTGGCACGATATAGGCTTTTTTTACTCATGCGCAAAGTTTTGTCGGATGTCATCATTTCACTAACCGCATGGCCTGCACCAAAGTATTTACACAAGGTTCTAAACGGACGGTCGGTCACACCTGCCATGGGAGCCACCCAAAGTTTCCTATCTATTGATCTTCCAAACAATTCTTCAATTACATTGTTTTTGCTCAAAATCTTTAACCTCGTTTAACTTTGTTTAGCCGCATCGTAGTGAATTTTAGTGTCCTTTGATTACACCTTACTTGCACCCCAATATTTTAATGATGCAAATTCATGGGAACTGTCACTAGGCGACAAACAAAAGATGGAACACCTCAGTATAGAGCTCAAGTCCGTGTACAACGTCAAGGCTACCCTAAATTAAAAAAGTCCGAGACCTTCAGCAAGAAATCATTAGCTAAGGACTGGATTTAACGTACAGAAGCAGAAATCGAATTGTACCCTGAAAAAATCTTGAATACGGCAGTGCAAATAAAGCACAAAATACTCAGAGAATTCATTTTTCAGTATTTGGAAGAAGCAGGCAGCTTTGCCAGGACAAAAACAGGAGCACTACAGCATATCGCTAGTTTAGATATTTCCGAGAAGAATATCTATTCTTTAGCACGACAAGACTTTTCTGATTATGCAATTATGCATAGAAAAAGTGATCCCGTGAAAGGAACTGCTGGTTTAGCACCTGCACATATTAAAGACTAAGTAATATCAAGGCCGTTATTGTGCATGTGAAGTTTGCATGGTGAACTGCTAGAGACTGTACTGATTGAATTTGAGATGGCGCTCATGAAACTATACATTGCCGTAGGATCAGTACAAACGGGCAGGTACATGTGCTGATTCTACCCAGAAAAAAAATGTAATCTTATAGAAAGACAAAAGCGCCCGCTCAGTTGAGAGAAATGAATTACTGAAAATGGCCAAAAGTTTAGGAACAATGATCTGAAAAAATAGGCAGGTTATCACCGTCAAAGTTGGATAGAAAACAAAATGTATTACATTAACTTATGAGGAGATGCCCCCAATGCAAAGAACTTTCACCGCCAGGTCAATGCAATTCCTGCACCTATAGCCATGCTCAAAAGTTTCACGGAATCAGGTCGACTTCATATCCAAGAAGCCACTTAAATTTAAGCAGGTTAGGTAGCTTTATCTTTTAAATTTTTATGCAACAAAGCCCTGTCTATTTGCTGTACGCCTTAGCTCAAAAAGCCATCCTGAAGAAACTTAAGGCTGGCTTTTTGAGCAGCCCCTTAACTGCATTGCAACATGCCAATATTGAAGGCATCTACTGAATCGATATTAACGATTATGCTGGTTTGACTGGAAGGAACTTTGACCCCATTAACCCAATACGCCGCATTTTTGAGGTGAAGAAACTGGATTTCTTCCATTGGTATTTCTGGAATTTCACCTTTTTTCTGAACTATCTCGGCATCAATAATATCCACGTGGTATTTCAATGTCGCATTCTGTTCGAGGGTGAAGAATTCACTTCTAGATATTAATTCACCACTAATCAGCTGACCATTTACACTCAAAGTAATAGGTAGTGTCTCCTTCTTCTCTACAACGAGAGAATCGTTTGCATTAACAACCAGCACTCTTAATAAACCATTTTTCATATTTATCCCTATATTTTTTAAACTTTACTACGATTTCACTTCATATGAGAAAGAAATACTTTCTTATCTTTTCTTTAGCACTATATAACCAATCTTTAGCTGGGTACTTATACTTAACCATAATTATACGAAGGTGATTCTTAATGATTTAAGACTTAATTTAGCACCTGTACCAGAGCCTAACTAATAGAATGTCCAATGACTTTCCTCACCCATTTCATAAACAGTCAGCTTAAAGTTAGTAGTATTCCCCTCAATCATAAGAACTTTTACTTTGTTAGCGAGTCAAACTTCCACCTTTTATTATTTATATAATAAATAAAGTGAACACTTGATAACATTAAGACTGCCAAAAATTTACTGTATCTTACAAATGAAAAAATGGCAGCCCCCCCCCGTTAAAGCAGGCTTTATTTATACACCCTCACCTATAACTGCATTCCATATACTAAAAATAAAATGTTTAATCACTAGGAGTTACTGATTTTTTAAAACAATAACAAAAAAAATCTTTAGATAATTGCTCTTACATAACCCGGTATATCTATAACTTTAAGCTTGACTATCTTACATATCCGGACATAGCTGATACATGTGGGTTTTAATTTAGACTATACGCTGAAATCTAGTCTTAGAAACGGAGAGAAAATTCAAATGAAAAAGTATTCGCAAGTTCTATTACTAAGTTTATTCGGACTCACTGGAACTTTAGCTATTGCAGCTGAACCTATACCCATAGAAGCCTCAGCTGCCGCTGAAGCACAACAAATTGCTTTAGAGTATGCAGCTGAAAAGAGAATAAATCAGAATCATCGGATGATTTAAAAAAGCCCTCTCGTAGGGCTTTATATTTTTCACATCCAGCTTGGTGTACAAGCGCTCTTCCAAGATAACTCAAACTGTGTTTGATCTATCCCGTTTTCTAAAAGGACTATATTTTTATCCAGCACAATAAAACGCTGAAAAGCATTAGTAATGTTACCTCCTTCTTTTTTATAACTAACTTCCCCGCAATCTCTTATTTGATTACGAAATTTAGCCGAATCAGGATTTAGAAGGAATTTTTTGGTTATCGCTCTTGCAGATTTGAGCTGCTGTTCTATCAATACGTTCGGATCAGGTTTCTGCTCGTTGAATTCCTGATAGCTGCAACCTGCTAATATTGCAATAAATATCAATATACCTAAATTCTTCATAAAGCGCCGTCTCTTTATTTAGAGCGAAACTTTACATTATTTTTTTAATTTACCCGATTACATTTCCAGATACTTTTGTAATATTATGTTTAGCCATTTTAAGTATTTTTCTATCGAAATATTAGATAATTACTTAGGGGTTCAATTGTTAAAAAACCATGGTTTGGAGTAATGCTTTTCTAATTGAATGTCTGTCCTATGGAGTAAATAATTAAAGATATAACTAATATAGCTAATCCAACTATAAAGATTTCAATTTTATTCATTAGAGTTTTTATTCTTATAATAAGCTTAATATCTTTTATATTCTTATTAAAGGATGATGGGAATAACAAAAGATTCCAAAACCATTGGTCATAAATATAATTAATTGGTAAGCGTCCGCTGAACCCCACTTTTCTTATCTGCTTAACATCCCGATAGTGTCCATTATTTATTAAATGGACATCATGTTTATGGTCTTAGACACTATTATAGACACTGAACAAACGATAAAGCGA
>NZ_JAGFXZ010000020.1 GCF_019038395.1 Acinetobacter sp. BY419 | reverse complement strand
CTTCCCGAACTCAGAAGTGAAACCTCTTTGCGCTGATGGTAGTGTGGGGTTACCCATGTGAGAGTAAGTCATCGCCAGCTCATTATTCGAAACACCCCCTGTCTAAAGACAGGGGGTGTTTTTTTATACGCGGGATTTATAACGAAATTAAATATAGTAAAAATAATATTCTGAATTTACTCCAGGTTATTTGCTGTTTTTAAATCAGTCTGATTATGTTTTAATCGTTTAAATTTTAGAGCCTAGGAATATGCGTGTTTGAGGTATTTGCACAGCTGTGTGGCGGGATTGGTTTATTCCTGCTTGGCATGACTTTAATGACCGATAGTCTTAAAGATATCGCCGGTGAAACATTAAGACAGTGGTTGGGGCGGTTTACTGGTTCTCCTTTTAAAGCAATGACTTCAGGGATTGCTTTGACCTTGATTGTGCAATCTTCTACAGCCACGACTTTAGCAACTATTGGCTTTGTCAGCGCGGGTGTTCTTACTTTTTCGCAAGCGATTGGTGTCATTATTGGTGCCAATATCGGTACTACCAGTACTGGCTGGATGGTGGCTTTTTTAGGGTTAAAGCTTTCTATCGGGCAAGTGGCTTTACCTCTGATTGCCATAGGTGCTTTACTTAAAATATTAGCGCATGGACGTACAGCACTCACCGGCCTGGCACTTGCAGGCTTTGGACTGATTTTCTTTGGAATTGACTTGCTTCAGGTCGCAATGTCTGGTGTCGCAGAGCATCTTGACCTTTCAGTTTTCTCCACCAAAAGCTTTGCTTCCAAATTATTGTTGGTACTTTTTGGTTTGGTTATGACTGTAATTTTACAGTCCTCCAGTGCTGCGATTACGGCTACACTTGCAGCATTGGCAAGTCAGGCCATTCAGCTTGATCAGGCTCTCATGCTCGTTATTGGTCAGAATGTTGGAACGGTTGCAACTGCAGTGCTAGCATCCATTGGCGCAAATGCGAATGCAAAACGAACTGCTGCTGTACATGTCTGTTTTAATGTCGTGAGTGCGATTTTTGCATTTTGTATTTTGGTCCCCTTATTTTTATGGCTTCATCAACCGCAGTATTTTTTATCCAGTTGGGATAATGTAGTAATTGTTGCTGCCTTTCACACTGCTTTTAGTGTATTTGGTGCCTTGTTTTTTATGCCATTAATCGGGCCTTTTGAACGGCTGTTAGTGAAATATATTCCGGCACACGAAGATTCATTATTACAAGCTTTGGATGATGCCAGTTTGGCTGTACCCGCGGTAGCAATTAATACAGCAGAAAAAGTAATTTTTAAAACAGTAGGAACCCAGTATTTCTGGATACTTAAAGCCATCAAGTCGGCCGAACTGGTTTCGGCCAATGAGTTAAAACAGCAGGATGAATTAATTTATAAGTTACAGGATTATTTAGAAAAAATTATAGTGCCCGAAAATAGTCAAGATCAAGCCCGGCTATTTAGCTTGTTGAGGATCATGGTTTATTTAAAAGTATTACGTAGTGATCTGGAAAATCGAGAGTATGTATTAAATATCCGGACCCAACCTGCAATCTATCAGATTGCCCTGGACTTTATCCAGATAGTGGAAAATGAGGGAAATGTTCGACTGGATCTGTCTTCATTTGAAGATCTTGAACAACTCTATATAGAGCTGGAAAACTTAAAAAAATGGAGCAAACAGTATCATGCTGAATTACGAGAAAAAATAAATATTTATGCCTCTACTTATCAGTTGAATGCAGTGAAAACTTTGGAGTTGTTGGCGGCTCAGCGCTGGTTGGAGCGCTTGATTTCACATAGTCTTCGTCTGGTGAATGTGTTAAAGGATCGCCAACATTCCCTTATGGTTGCTGAAGTTGACGACGAGCATGTTTGAATGCAGATCTGAGGCCTTCTTCTAGCGTTGGGTGGTAAAAAGGTTTGGCAAGGATTTGATGAATATCCTGATCGGCATCAATCGTCCAGGCGAGAAGATGGGCAAGATGTTCAGCTTGTGAACAGAAGAGTTCTGCGCCTAATAATTTACCTGATTTTTTATCAATATAGACCTCGATGCCACCTTTATTTTCAGCGAGTACCAGCGCACGTCCCTGATTTTCATATGAGGCAAATCCTCGAATAAATTCAATCTTTTGCTGCTCTAGCTGTTTAAAACTTTGCCCGACTATTGCCATTTCAGGGTGAGAAAATACGATTGCCAATGGGGTGAGTACTGGAATCGGTTTAATCTCAGGATAATTTAAACAGTTATGAACTACCTGCTTACCCGCATGAGCAGCTTCGTGTTGAATAGGTGCATCAGGGGCGGCATCGCCCACTATAAATATCGGCATCTCTGCGAGTTGTTTGGTTTTTTTATTG
This sequence comes from Acinetobacter sp. BY419, assembly GCF_019038395.1. Taxonomy (GTDB): domain Bacteria; phylum Pseudomonadota; class Gammaproteobacteria; order Pseudomonadales; family Moraxellaceae; genus Acinetobacter. The sequence continues at coordinate 56,426 of NZ_JAGFXZ010000020.1, read as the reverse complement.
ATAGGCAGTTTTTTGATATCAGTAAAGGCGGGATCTAACCGATCTAAGTCCAAGCGGTCAAGATTAGTCTGACGTCCTGTAGCGCCCAGGATATAGTCAACCTCAATACTTTGAACTTGATCATGCTCAGTAAAATCAATCTTGATGTGATCAGCTTGTTTTTTAACTTGGTCTGGCAAGATTTTAAACTTGATGTTGATCTCTTGACTGAGTTCTTTTTGTGCTAATGACTGTAAAGTAGGGCTGCTTAAAGTGCCTATTTTCTGACTACGCGCAAACATCGTAGTTTTTACACCCAGTCGTTGCATGGCCTGAGCCAGTTCAATGGCAATCACACCACTCCCGATCACTGCTAAAGACTCAGGTAATTGAGACAGTTCAAAGATTTCATCAGAGCTTAGATATCTATCTCCTAATTCTTCCTTTAATGATTTATCGATATTAGGTCGTGAACCCACTGCAATAATAAAGCTTTTGGCTTGATAAGATTGTCCATTGACTTCGACTGTATGGGTATCAAGAAACTTCGCCTGACCAGAAATTTTATGTGAAGCTTCCCATTGATCAACACCTTTTAAGGTGGCGCGAATGAAACGTTCTCTTAAGCTATGTAGACGTTGCATCACACCTGAGGTATCAACTTTAGCATCATGTTGTAAAGCGAGGTCTTTCGAGAAATGAATATCGTGCATACGATTCGCAGACGAGATCAGCAGTTTACTCGGCATACAGCCTACACGAGCACAGGTCGTATCCCACGGACCCTCATTGATAATTAAAATATTCTGGGTGTATTTGATGGCTTCGTTATAGGCGCTAATTCCTGCAGTACCTGCGCCGATGATGATAAGGTCGTACATTGAAGATCTCTGATAAAATATACTTTATTTAACTATACAAAAAAGCCCTCTTCTAAAGAGGGCTTTTATAAAATAGTTACATTAATATTTTACATTTGTTGGAGAGGTCAAGATTGTTTGAATAGTGCCATTATTATTTGTTGAATTACCCTCATAGGTAACACTATCAATAATATGTTTGAATTTTAAAATACTACCATTTAAAGATTCTTTAAATCTGAAAATATTTTCTCCTTCAAAATGAATACTTGCAACAAAGTTTTTTTCATTTTTTGATGGAGCTTCATTTTCTACCCGTTTACCTACGATTGCACTTACATTTGGAATATCAAGAATTTGTTGTGCGTTCGCTTTGACTCGGTACGTTGCAAGTGCTGCTGGATCGCCAACAACTGAATTAATTTCGAAATTAACTGTTTCGACTTCAGGCGTATTTGGATTATCGTTAGTTAATACATCAAAACTTGAGTTGTTTTGCAGGACGTACAGTTCACCATCTGTAGAAGTCGGGTCTTTATAAATACTAAGCGCACCTTTAGTTTCTGTAGTTTCATCATCATAAGTTAGAGTAACCTCATATTCACTATTGGCTGCATTCATGCTTACAATACGCAATTGATCTGATTGTGTAAGACCCCAGGACTGCTTGTAAGGATATCCAAATACACCCGTTACCCAAATATCATTAAATTTTTTATCAGCATTTCGATTGTCAAAAATAATAATCATAGTTTTTCCAGTGAACTTATCAATCTGTTCATCTGAAAGTTTCATGCCTGTAAGTTCATTATCGTTAACATCAAAATCCCATGCTGAATATTTATTAGGGCTTACTCTATTTAACTGATTTTTGATGGTTAAATCGTTAAAAAGAATATAACAACTAGTATTTGTATATGTGCCTGAGCCCATACATTTTTCGCGATATACAAAAGCAGACTTATCTTGATCAAATAATTTTTTGGCATCTAAGGCAAGTTGTAAAGGGCCTTGTGCAAAAGCATTTAAAGCATGATCAATATATCCTTTAGCCATTTTTTCATCATTTGGATCGTAATTTCCAAATAAGAACTGGCCTTCACGTTTTATGGTGTCCAAGATTTGTTGAGGGGTTTGTTCACCAGATGGAATACTTGAATTATCGCCATTATTGGTTCCAGTTGAAGGGGATTTATCATAATAACCATCGCTACCACCGCCCCCGCATGCGGCTAAAAAACCTGATAAAGTGATTACAAACACACTTTTATTAAACTTCATGTTTTACCCCAAAATAATTATATAAAAGAATATAGTTTTACTATTTGTAAGATTATCATATAAAAAAAATGGCGCAAAGAGCACCATTTTCATTTGCTTAAACCTTATAGTGGAGTTCCCACATTCACACCCACAGTCGGCTTTAGATTCATTGAACTACAACCTGCGAATGCCAAACTACAACATAAAATAATCAATAACTTATTCATGAATCAATCCTTGAGATTTAGCCTGGTTAAACAAAGCTGCTGAACGAGTGCCACTACGACAGACCATCAAAATAGGTTTCGGTAATTCATTATAGTATCGAGCAAATTCCTCAATATTGGCCTGAGAAAGTTGGCCACTCACCACAGGTTGATAAATCACACTCACCTGAGATTTCTCCGCAATGGAGCGTAATTGACTTACCGACACCGTATTGCCAGATTCCTGATCCGGACGGTTTACAATCACAGACTTAAAGCCTTGCTGAATCAATTGCTCAAACTTATCCAATGTCATTTGTCCCGTAACACTTACCGTAGAGGTCAGTACACGACTAAGATCCTGTGCAGCAAAAACAAGTGACGTACAGCTAAAACAGCTTACCAGTACGACACTTTTCCAAAATGATTTAGTCATCCAGCAGGTCCATCTGTTTTGCCAGTTGATATAAATTATTCGAGCGGTTTCCAGTACGGCAAAACATCAAGATGGGTTTTGGTAGTTCATTATAATGATTGGCAAAAGTGCGTACATCAAGCTCAGTAATTTGACCAGCGACCACCGGCTGGAATACATAATCCAGACCTGCTGCACGTGCAGCTTCCTCAATCTGTGCACTGGTCGGCTGCTCAGCACCACCTTCCATGTCGGGACGATTGTTGATAATCGATTTAAAACCTTTCTCGACCACTTGAGTTATCTGTTCAGGATTGATTTGACCAGCAAAGCCTACTTTTTCACTCATGACGCCACTCCATCATTTCATTTATATCGATATGCTTTATGATAGCATTAAGCGGAAAACATGCTGAACCTGTTCTGAAATTTTTATAAATGATGATAACCATAAGATAACGCAATGGAGCGCGTATGCAGGCTTATACAGTTGAGCCACTGTATGTTAAAAGCGGCCAGGAAGTGATTGCTGCAGATTTTTATCGGCCTAAAAATATAGAAAAACCGGCCGTGATCTTGATGGCCCATGGTCTGGCTGCCTTACGTCAATTTAAACTGGTGCAATATGCCCAGCGTTTTGCCAGTGCAGGCTATGCAGTGGTTTTATTTGATTATCGCTATTGGGGTGGCAGCACCGGACGTCCACGTGAGCTGGTATCAATTTCTGCCCAGCTCGATGATTGGCGAACCATGATCAGCCATATTCAGGAACGCAAATCGATTGATAGTAAACGGATCGTGCTTTGGGGAACAGCCTTGAGTGGTGGGCATGTGTTAATGCTGGCCGCAGAACTTAAAAATATTCAGGCTGTGTTGGTACAGGTACCTTTTGTCGATGGGGCAGAAAGTGCCAAGCTTTATCCTTTGCAGCAACTACCCAAGGCGCTTAAAGTTTCCAGTCAGGATTATATGGGTGCCAAGGTCGGTATGGGACCGAAAACCCTGCCAGTGGTTGATCCGCATGAACTCTGTTTTATGCCGACACAGGACAGCTATGAAGGTTATTTGTCTATAGTCAATCCGGATTATTACTGGAGTGGTCACATTCCCGCTTGGGCATTCTTTCAAGTGATGCGTTATCGACCGATTCAGGAAGTAAGACAAATCACTATTCCGGTGCTATTTATTGCGGCAAAACTGGATAGTCTGATTCCTATTGAATCCAGTCGGGAAACTGCGACCAATATTGCACCATTTGTACAATATCATGAGTGGAATATCCGGCATTTTGATATTTATCATGGCGAATGGTTTGAAAAAGCAGTTTCGACCCAACTAGAATTCTTACATCAACATATTGGAGTGCGCTAGATGATTATTGTATGTCCGGAATGTCTGGCCAAAAACCGTGTCCCTGAGGATAAACTCACTGCGAATCCTGCTTGCGGTCAATGTCATCAGGCCCTGATTCCACTGGCACCGATTGAATTGAATGAGCAGAATTTCAGCCAGTTTGTCACGCATAGTGACTTGCCGATCCTGATTGATCTCTGGGCAGAGTGGTGTGGTCCCTGTAAAATGATGGCGCCGCATTTTGCGACTGTCGCGAAGCAATATCCAAACGTGGTTTTTGCAAAAATTGATACTGAAGCTAATCCGCGCTTAAGTTCAGCATTTAATGTTCGCAGTATTCCGACGCTGGTGTTGATGAATAAAAGCAACGAAATTGCTAGAATAAGCGGTGCATTACGATCAAGCGAACTGCAAAAATGGCTTGATCAGCAGTTAACTACCCAACCCTAATTCAAATGCCTGGAGTGAACGTGTCAGATTCTCAAGTAAAACCAGAGGGGATTCTTTCCCTACAGACGATCGCAATGCCTGCAGATACCAACTGGAGTGGTGATGTATTTGGTGGCTGGATTGTTTCACAAATGGACTTGGCAGGCGCGATTCACGCAGAGCGATTTTCAAAGGGACGTTGTGCCACGATTTCAATTAACCAGATGACCTTTCTGGTGCCAGTGAAAGTCGGGGATGTGATTAGCTGTTATACCAAAATTTTAAAAGTTGGAAAGACCTCCATCCAGATGGAAATTGAGGTCTGGGACAGTCATGATGATTCACGCCCACCGATTCGCGTGACAGAAGGTGTGTTTACCTTTGTTGCAGTCGATGTGAAAGGTAACAAGCGTCTTATTCCAGACGAAGCGAAACAGAAGTTCTTGGAATCACAGCCCGCCCAATAAATGGCTTAAAATAAAAATCCCGGCAATCAGAGCCGGGATTTTTATTGCAGAAATTATGATGATTTTTTCAGCTGATCTTTGGCAATCCAGGCCCAGAGCATTTCACATTGAATGGGGGCTTCACCTGATTCATCCGTGACCGTGACCTGAACCAGGGTTTCACCTTTATCCGAGTTTTGCATCAGGGCTTGCTGCTCCGACGTGAGCGTGGCAACGGCAGTCATGGCACCGCGTGTCGGGCGCTTAAAATCAACCTTTAAGCTTTTGATCAGTACAATTGCTGTATCAGGAACATTCATTGCCATCACAAAGCCGGTCGCTGTTTCTGCCAGTAAAGCCATGGCGCAGGCATGCACCTGACCAATATGGTTTTGCATGGCTTTATGGTTGGCGATTGTGACCACGACTTTGTCTGGACTCAGCTCTACATAGCGAATCTTGGCTGATCCCACCATTGGAACAACCCGGCCAAAAGTTTTACTCAATAAAGTACTGCGAATACTTGGAGGTAATCTGGAAGTGGCTTTTACCAGTTTGGTCAGTCGGTTGCTATGCATCATAATTCCTACTTTAAGACACAGAACGGTCTTAATCTTTAAAGTTGTTGAACTGTAAAGGCAGACCAAATTGCTGTTCTTTCAAGAATGCCATCACTTGTTGCAACGTATCGCGCTTCTTGTCGGTTACACGAATCTTGTCACCCTGAATAGAAGATTGCACTTTAATGCCACTTTCTTTAATGGCTTTATTAATTTTTTTTGCGGTATCAGAGTCAAGACCATCTTTGAGTTTGATTACCTGAATCACGTTTTTACCCGAAGCAGTCATTTTTTGCGGATCAAGTGCCTGAATATCGACTTTACGTTTAAAGAAGTGACTTTCGAGCATGCTATAGACCTGTTCACACTGGAAATCACTTTCAGTCGAGATTTTGATTTCCTTGTTTTTTTCATTCAGTTCAATAGAAACGTCTTGACCACGGAAGTCAAAACGGGTCGCAATCTCTTTTTGTACGTTTTGAACAGCATGATTTACTTCAAAAATTTCTAATTCAGATACAATGTCGAAAGAAGGCATGGTTTAGACCTTTACAAATGGAAAGAATATCTGAGATGCTAGGGATGTTTTCTTCATTTGCCAAGCGTTGTTTACATCAAAGGAGTGCACAATGATCCGTAAACAAGAAATTACAACATTTGAGTTCCCAGAAAATGCAGTTATCTGGGATGTACGCGATTCAAGTGCTTTTGCTGAAGCACACGTGAAAGGGGCGGTGAATCAGCCTATTAACGATCTTTCAGCAGAGAGCCTAACTCAGGTGTCAGCGGATCAACCCATTTACATCTTGTGTGGTGGGGGCAGTAAAGCTCCACGTGCTGCTGAAAAGCTAGAGGGTTTTGACAGCTCACGTGAATATGTCATTCTGATGGGTGGTACTCGTGCTGCCCGTGATGCAGGCTTACCGCTTGAACAGAATGCATAAAGCCTTCTGTTAATAAAAAAAGCGCCGCAAGGCGCTTTTTTTATGGGACGAAATTTCCCCTTTTCTTTAAGGAGAGGAAGAGGTAAGAAGTTTCTATAATATCAAATAAAACCCTCACCCTAGCCCTCTCCCATAGGGAGAGGGAACATGCTTAAAATAGAGGACTCTATATCTGAGGCTTAAAATAAGGTTTCTTGGTTTTCACTTTCTTTTGAAAACGCCTCACACTAAGTTTCTTCACTACACTGGATGGGACCGGACAGGCTTCAGCCAGAATCTGGGCGGCCAGAATTTCACTACAAAGTGGTGCAAACAGAAAACCTTTAGAACCCAGGCCAGCAAAGCTGTAGATTTCCTCATCCGCCTTCATTTTGCCGAGCAGAGGAAAATAGTCCTGACTTTGTGCCCGCACCGATGCACGGCCTTGCCAGGTATCAACTGAAGGTAACGATAGAGCATATTCTGGAAAAACACTATGGATCAGTTCGTAGTTATGTGCATGATCTTCTGCTAACACCTCGGTATCATCCCGACCTGGATAGAAAGAAGCGCCCAAGATCAGATGCTCAGCGTCCAGTTGCATACAATAGCCTCCATAGCTATAAGCCGTATTCTGGCTTAAAGGCTGAGCCTGATTGTCGACCCAACTGACCTGTCCGCGTATCGGTTTCAGAACCGGGTAATCTGCAAAAAACTGTCGGCTTTCCCGTGCCGTACAGACCAGCACATGATCAAATTCATCTACACCCTTGGCATTTGAAAATAGCCGAGGTTTTGCAGCAGCTTCAATATGGCCAATTTGCGCCTGCTTATACTGGATATTAGGATGCTGCAGAATTTCATCACGCAACTGATGCGGTGAAACAGCACCTGCTTCCAGCAGCGTTAAGCTCGGGAATGCAGTTTTAAGCTCTTGCGATTCTGCATTCTGTACACTCAGAATGCCTTGAGGATATTCACTTACTAAACCTAACAGCTGTTCAGGATTTTTTAAGGCCAATTGACTGACCTGAATCGGGCGGAAAGCCTTAAATTTCTGATAATGATTTAAGGCATGTTGCCAGGCCAAGGTCATCAGATGTTCATGGCTTTGCTCTACTGGGCAGAGTTTAGGGTTCAGCAAGGCCAGTGGATTGCCAGAGCCTCCCGAAAGCGGTGCTGTTTGATCGTAGATCGTGACTTGATGACCGCGTTGAGCGAATGCCCATGCGCTACTTAAACCAGCAATTCCAGCGCCAATCACGGCAATCTGGCGAGGTCTGGTATTAAGCTCTTTATCTAGCTCAGTTTTTTTTTGAGTGATCTTCTGATCTAAATCAGTTTCGTCTTCTTTATTTTCTTCATAAGGTATCCAGATGGCTTTCAGCATTTGACGTTTATGGCCGAAACCTCTGGGGCGTGAAATCGAAATTCCATGCTGCTTTAAGCCACGTTTCAATACCCCAGCCACACTGAATGAGGAAAAGGTACTTCCAAAATCTGATAGACGGACAATATTGCTTAAAACTTTTTCTTCCCACATGTCCGGATTGCAGGAAGGTGCAAAACCGTCCAGAAACCAGGCATTAACAGGCGCAGTTTTCTCCATCACCGGGAAGACATTGTGCGCATCACCCAGCCATAGATCCAGACTAAACCGTTCTTCAGGAAAATTGAGTCGATGACAGCCGGCAATCGGCATTGGATATTGGGAAATCAGTTGATCAGCCAGAGGTTTTAGTTCTGGCCAGGCATTTAAGGCTCGAGTCAGATCGGCTTTTGAAAGCGGAAATTTTTCAACTGAAATGGCATGCAGATGGCTATGATTATCTGGACGTACCTGTTGCCAAAGCTGCCACAGGGCCAGAATATTTAAACCGGTACCGAAACCCGTTTCACCCACACAGAAATATTCAAAAGGTTTTAAATTTGCCAGACGTGTACTGAGATCATTGCCATTTAAAAAGACATGCCGGCTTTCCAGCAAGCCATTGTCTATGGAAAAATACACATCACCAAATTGCTTGGACACAGGCACATCAATGCCGTCCACCAATTGCCAATCCAGATCGGCAGTTTGAATTGCGTGCGACAAAACGGGTACAACCTTAAAGATATCGGGAAGGGCTATAGCTTACCATTGACGGCGACGTTTGGTATAAACATAGCTCGCGATCAGGAAGCCGAGCAGTACACCGACAGCCAGGGTTGCGGCGCCGTAGAGGAACATCTGTGCACTGCGTTCGCTTTGCAGCACCTGTACCTGAACCCCCAGGTTGTCATTTTTCAGCTGCAATTCCTGATTCTGGGACAATGCTTCCAGATTGGCTTTTTCCAGTTGCTGCAAACGGGTGGCCTGATCTTTAACTAGGGCTTTGACCTTAGCCTCTTGCTGCGCTTTCAGCTTGGCGATTTCTTCTGCGGTTAAAGGCCTGTTTTCGGTAGGCGGCACCGGCTGTGCAGAAGACGCTACCGCAGGAATAATGGCAGGTTTGGGCGGAGACTGGGTCTGGACGGTCGCCGCTGTCCTTGGAGGTTGCGCTGTCTGATTTTCCTGAGTCACAGGAGCAGGATCAGGTGCAACTTCAACTGCCCATACTGGAGAAATCATAAAACATAGGCCAATGATACTGGCAGTAACAACACGCATGAACCTTATCCTTGAGGGAATGCTTTATTGAATTGTTTGATATCGATGTGTTCGTACACACCTTCTTTTAAAAAAGGTTCATCCTGTAACCATGTATCTAGCACTTCACGGCTGTCAAAATCGACAATGATGGTACTGCCATAAAAGCCGGCTTGTGGATTGGCCGGATCTTTAGGCATGGCACCCGCAACAATCAGGCGGCCTTCAGCATTTAACTGTTCCAGGCGTGCAAGATGTTGAGGGCGAATCGCGAGGCGTTTTTCAACTGTACCTTCCCGATCGGTACAGCTAACAACGAATAGTGGCATGATATTCTCAATGGTTTATAGTTGGACTTATTCAGCAGTTTTAAAGTATTTGCGCAATACAATAAACTGAATAATGATAAAGGAAAACATCACGATCATGTCACCGAATGCGGTAAATTCTCCCCAATATTTTCCATCCCTCCACAAATAGGCGAAAAAGGTATGCAGAGATGACATCAGCACAAACATGGCCACCCAGGCATAGTTCAGTCTGATCCAGCCTTTTTCACTGAGATTGAAAACCGGACCAAACAGACGCTGGATTAGAGGCTTTTTATCCTTACTAAACCAAGGAGATAATAAAAAGACACCGGCAAAGACCAGATTCAGTAATACCGCTTTCAGACGGATATAGAAATCATCGCTAAGCATCAGGGTGATGCCGCCAAAAATCACTGTCATAAACAACACAATCCATTGCTGCTTATCGAGACGGAATTTTTGCATGACAAACAATGCACCATAGATGACCAGCATGGAAATGATCAGACCTGTGGTTGCTACAAGAATGTGATTATTGTCGACACCCCCCGCAGAACCGATCAATTGCAGTAATTGATGGTCAGTGTCTTTTGGATCTACAGTTTTATATAAATAAAAGAAAATAATGAGTGGCACAAAGTCTAAAAGTGCTTTCATGTTAGAGTATCTAAATCTGATCAAATAAATGTCATAGTATAGAGATGCACGGCGTAGATTTACATACACATAGTAATATTTCTGATGGAACTTTAACTCCATCACAATTGGTCGAGGCTGCCATAGAGAAATCGGTGCATACTTTGGCATTGACTGATCATGACACTATGGATGGATTGGAGTTAGCGCAAGAAGCTGCTAAAAACCATGAGATTAAAATCATTTCCGGGGTGGAGATATCCAGTCAGTGGTCACGTCCAGCGACCCAGAAAAATTATGGCGTGCACATTGTTGCGCTGAATATGCAAAATCCTGAGCCTTTACAAAAAGCCCTGCAACAACAAAAAATCATTCGTGCCGAACGTTCCAAGCAAATCTGTGATTTATTAATTCCACTGATTGGTCAGGATATTTATGCCGATGTACTGGCCAAAGTAGATCAGATTCCGGATCGGGTCACCCGTACCCATATTGCAAAAACACTGGTAGAGAAGGGCATCGTGACCCGGGCGCAACAGGCCTTTGATAAATATATCAAGGAAGGCAAGAAAGCCTATGTCAAATTTGATGGACTGGGTCTGGAAGATACGATTCAGGTGATTCATGCCAGTGGCGGTTTTGCAATACTGGCACATCCGACCAAATATGATTTATCGGCAACCAATATCCGTTATCTGATCGAAATCTTTGCTAAGTTTGGTGGAGATGCAGTGGAACTGCCACCGGCGATCGATCCCAGTTCAACCCGGCAGATGGTGGATCGGATGATTGCGGAACATGGTCTGAAAGTTTCGATTGGCAGTGATTTTCATGGCGACCATATGCCCTGGATTAAACTCGGGAATGTACCGAGTCTCAAACCGGGCCAGATCGGAATCTGGGAGAGTTTTGTTTAGGAATTTCTTTATCCCAATTTTTTATTTGATAGAAGAATTGCCCTTCGCTGATAGCAAAGGGTGAGGGAAGCTAATCTATTAAAGCAAATTATGATCTTTGGCCTGAATTGGTGGTGGCGTTGCTTTGCCCAAAGTTCCTAGCAGTTCAATTTCAATGGTACGTACCATCGAATCTAGCGGCAAGTCATTACTCTGAGTACCAAAAGGTTCTTCAATTTCTGAACTTAAGGCGTCCAGTCCTAAGAAGGTATAAGCCAAAATTCCGACCAGCAAAGGCGTAAACAGACCTAAGGTTGAGCCCAGACTAAAGGGTAGAATAAAACAGAAAAAATAGACGGTACGGTTCAATAGTACCGAATAGGCAAAAGGCAAAGGCGTCGTTGCAATCCGGTCACAACCGGTCTGGACAATACTCAGTTCTGCCACGTGATTATTCATCTGCATATAGATGATGTCGGAAATTTCCCCGTCCTTTAACGCCTGCATCAATTCCCATTGAATCAGGCTTAAGGTATATTGCGGTGCATTGGCCTGCTGGTAGAGTTGGGTCACAGCCTGCTGGCTCATACCACTGGTTTCAACCAGTTCAGTCGGATTAGCTGTCTGATGGCGAAGGCGATCTCGCAGTACATTGGCAAAGACAATCACGTGCTGAATCACCCGTTCACGGCGACCTTGGGACAGCATCCGGCAATCCCGGTCAAAATGACGCGCATTGGCAATCAAAATACCCCAAAGTTTACGGGCTTCCCACCAGCGGTCATAACAGGCCGAATTCTTAAATCCGAGAAAGATCGACAGCACGACCCCAATCAGGGTAAAGCCGACTAGGGGTAATTCTGGAAAATGAAAAGAGCCAATATGTGACAAGCCACCGATAATGGCTGAAATCAGCATCACTACACCTAAAGGCGGTAAAACTTTAGGTAATATCGTCCCCCGCCAGGAAAACAGCAGTTTAAAAACACTCGGCTGGTCACGTACGATCATTTATTGGAATCATCACAATTTTTTAATGATCTTGTGGAGTTGTGCCTGCTTTGTCAAGTGCTATTCAAAACTGCATTTCAGGTTTGATGAGTTGCTGCTCAGCAAAGGAAAAACTGCCTTCCAGGGCGATAATGCAATGATCGATCAGATGGATATCTACCAGCTGGCAGGCCTGTTGAATCTGGCGGGTCAATGCCAGGTCGGCCTTGGATGGAGAGGGCCGACCTAGTGGATGATTATGCGCAATCACAATCGAGGTCGCCTGTTGGCTAATGGCATAACGCAGCAATTGGTTAATAGAAATATCACATGCATTGATTGAGCCATAAAACAGTTTCTTAAAGGCGATTTTTCTTAAACTGGCATCCAGACACAGTACGGCAAATACTTCCTGAGTCTCACCGAGCAGTTCAAAACGTAAATAGTCTCTTAGCCGCTTGGAATTGGTCAGTTCCAGTGCATCCTGCTTCAGGTGTTCGGCAATATAACGCCGTCCAAGTTCCTTGACGGCCATCAGTTGGGTGTATTTGCTGATGCCCATGCCATGAAACTGAATAACTTCCTGTAAAGGGGCATCGAGTAACGCAGTCAAATGACCAAAATGCTGAATCAGCAAACGAGCCAGATCAACTGCCGAATGCTGCTGTGAACCCGAGCGCAGAAAGATGGCGAGTAGTTCGGCATCAGAGAGACTTTCTGCCCCATATTGGATTAAGCGTTCTCGCGGCCGTTCTTGTTCCGGCCAGTTTTTAATAGAAAATTGCATGATGATTATACTTATTTATTATGAATTATCAGTTTTCCCGCAAGCCGATCTCTTGGGAATGCGATTATTTAATGCTATTGTGAGCCCCACTGCAACAGCAAGGTAATCTGTTCGTGAGCTTTGATCTAAGTGTAATTCCGCATAAAAATATCATTCTGGCCGTCACTGGCGGTATTGCTGCCTATAAAAGTGCGATTCTGGTTCGTCGTCTGAAAGATGCCGGATTTGATGTGCGGGTGGTGATGACCCACGGTGCACAGGCTTTTATTACACCTTTAACTTTTCAGGCCTTATCGGGCAATCCCGTACATACCGAATTGCTGGACCCTGAAGCAGAAGCCGGCATGGGACATATCGAGCTGGCACGCTGGGCAGATCTGTTAATGGTAGCACCAGCTAGCTGTGATACCTTGGCAAAATTTGCAGCAGGTCTGGCGGATGATCTGTTAAGTACTTTATATCTGGCGACGAAAGCACCGGTCTGGGTGGCACCTGCCATGAACCAGCAAATGTGGGCAGCCAAAGCCACCCAGCGCAATCTTGCGACACTGATCGAAGATGGTGTGCATGTAATCATGCCGGATGCCGGTTCACAGGCTTGTGGTGATGTTGGCTTGGGCCGTATGCCTGAACCAGAAGATTTAGCCCGGCAGGTGACCGAATATTTCCATAAAGCCCAGCGTGCAATTGCCGAAAAATTTGGTCTGCTCGCTGGAAAGCAGGTCACAATTACCGCAGGTCCGACCCGCGAGGCGATTGACCCAGTACGTTATATTTCCAATCACAGTACCGGGAAAATGGGCTTTGCACTGGCCGCAGCCTGTTATGCTGCAGGGGCAAATGTCACCTTGATCGCAGGTCCGGTGAGTTTGGGTACGCCAAATGGCGTGAAACGTAAGAATGTATCTTCTGCCGTTCAAATGCTGAATGAAAGTATGCAAATGCTGGAAAATGGTTGCGATATTTTTATCGCTACGGCGGCAGTGGCTGATTATCGTGTGGCGGCAGTGGCCGAGCATAAAATCAAGAAAGCTGGGGATGAACTGAATGTAGCCTTGGTGAAAAATCCGGATATTGTCGCAACCATTGCCCAGCAGGAAAAGCGACCATTTATGGTCGGTTTCGCTGCAGAAACCCGCAACATTGAAGAATATGCTGCAGGTAAATTGGTGGCGAAAAAACTGGATATGATTGCCTGCAATGATGTTTCGCGTGCGGATATCGGTTTTGCTTCGGATGAAAATGCTATGACGGTATTCTTTGCCGAGCAATATCAGCTCGATAAACGTGATCTCGAAAAAGCCTCCAAGCAGGAAATTGCCCAGCAGTTGGTCGAAGCCATTCATGATGCCTTGCATCGTGATCCGTCCAGTGACGATGATTTTTAGAACGATCTGTATAAAAAAGGCCCTGAATTAATCAGGGCTTTTTTTAACTGGTTTTTTATTATTAATTCAAAAAAATCCTTAAAAACCATAAATATTTAGTCTTAATCGAAGCGTTGTTTGTTTATTGTTTTTGTAAAAAAGCATAAAATGGGTCACAGAATAAGCAAAGATAAAAATACTGCATATATAAACTATAAGCAGGAAGTGGAAAGAAAAAGAGTGGGGCGCTATGAAAAAAATCATGATGTTATGGATGGTCGCCTGTCTGGCTGGGTGCAGTTATTTTGTCTCAATGGATGAACTGGCCAGAAATATCCAAACGCAGATGCAACGTGAACTTAATTCCAATCAGGATTATCAACACTATCGTTTTACCGTGAAAAAGGTCAAAATTATCCAGCGTCAGGGCAATCAGTTTCAGGCAGTTTCTCATCTGAATTATCAGGGTGAGGAATATCCAATCCATGTGAAAGTCTTTCAGGTAGATGGCGGCTATAGCTGGTCGATTGAAGATGATGCCTTTGCTTTTATCGATGAGATTGAAATTGAAAAGTATCGCCAGCAGCTGGACCTGGAATTACAGCAACTGGCCTCAGCTTTAGATGGCCTAGAACCCGCAGGTGAGCCAAAAGAACAGCAGCTCCCTCTGATCACTCCCGTGGCTGAACCAGCATTACACAGCGTTTCTTATCGAGAAGAGCCGATTCCAGTCGGCAATATCACTGCTTATACACAATAAGCAGTGCATAGTCTCTATAAAAAAGCACCGATGATCGGTGCTTTTTTATTTAGGATTCAACCTGCTGCTGTTCACGTAGATAATCTTCTGTACGCTGCATCGCTTCCTGAATATTAAACAGCGCAGTTTCCACATCTTTCAAGGTTTTGGCGTTGCCACCACTCAAGGCCTGGCGCCACTTACGTGCACCTGGCAAATTCTGGAATAGACCTAAAATATGACGGGTAATAATTGAGAGTGGTGCACCCTCTGCCATTCGCTGGGCAATATAAGGCAACATCTGCTGCATAATGTCAAAACGGTCTGGTGTATCCAGATTCCACAGTTGACCCAGTTCAGCCAGTAAGTAAGGATTATGATAGGCTTCACGACCAATCATCACGCCATCTACATGTTTGAGATGTTCCAGCGTTTCGGCATAGGTTTTAATTCCGCCGTTGATCTCGATCAGCAGATCAGGACGATCCTGTTTTAAACGATAGACATCTTCATAACGTAGTGGCGGAACATCGCGGTTTTCTTTAGGCGATAGGCCTTTTAATAAGGCAATGCGTGCATGCACGATAAAATTATTGCAGCCGGTTTTGGCTACGGTATCGACAAAATGCAGCATCTCTTCATAAGAGTGCATATCATCAATCCCGATCCGGTGTTTCACCGTAACTGGAATATCCACCGCATGCCGCATTTCAGCAATACATTCTGCAACTAAATCAGGCTCTGCCATTAGACAGGCACCAATTTTATTATTCTGCACCCGATCGCTCGGGCAACCCACATTTAAATTGACTTCGCTATAGCCCCAGTCCTGTGCCATCTTGGTACAGATCGCGAGATCTTTTGGATTTGAGCCGCCGAGTTGCAAGACGATGGGCTGTTCTTCCGCATTAAAGTCCAAATGACGTTTGGCATCACCATAAATGATCGCACCTGTAGTCACCATTTCAGTGTACATAATGACATTCGGGTTAAACAGGCGGGCAAAGAAACGATAGTCTTTGGTCGTCCAGTCCATCATCGGTGCGACACTGATTCGTGGAGATTGAGTGGTTTCAATGGGATTAGTGAGAGTCATTAAAAAATCATGCCTTTAATCATGGTGGTGCAAGCTGCAAAAAATCTATATTTAGATAGAGGATGCAGTTTGCATTTAGCGCCAAATTTTACACCATAATTCAAAAATAATTCATGCTATAAATTGCTCAAGGTGATTGGAGGTAAAAGAGCATTGGAAAGTGTTAATTAAATATCATGACAGCTTCGGGATCAACCGGAAAGCTAGTCTTGCTGAGAGGGAACTCAAAAAGTAAACAGACTTGAGCGGGTAGGTGTATAAGAAATAGAGGAGAGAAGGCCTAAGGGCAGGACTAAAGAGAAAATACAGAAATATATTTATATAAATTAATAGCTTGTATATAAATCACCATAGATCTTAAATTAAAATCAGTAGCTTTGGCTGGGTATAATCATTGAAGTGAAGTGCATTCCATCTGTTTTTTAAACCATGTACTTCAGCTTCTAAACGAAGAACAAGATGTGTAGTGTAGCGGAAGCAAATTATTATTTGATATAAATTCTTATTAAAATAGATTCATTTGCTGGTGCGGCTTATAGGCCGCCCAGAGTTATCACTCTTTGCTAAGTTGACTGGAGTCAGAAAATGGCTCATAGGAAAGCATAAAGTTTCTCTGTTATTTATTAAGTAAGCCCTAAAAGATCATTGAGGTCTTTTAGGGCAGATATAAAATATTATTCTTTGCTAATTCCTGCTCGCAATTTCAGTCCACTCGGAGCAAGGATTTACTAAAGAATCAGAAACATGCTCTAGTTAGATTCTTGGATCCTGATATGGGCTTAGCCTGCTTCATTCAAATATTATTTTTTCTTTTTACCCTCTTTTTTGTATTCTTCATAAGCTTCAGCAGCCAGATTACTTAAAGACATACCTATCGCAGCATATTGATATTCATTCAAGTTTGCTAGTGATGCACGGGCTGAAGGGTGTTGAACACCAAAACCGGAACCAGGTAGAAGTACCACACCAGTTTCATCAGCGATTCGGAACAACAGTTCAGTTGGATTTTTGTTTTTCATGATCCAGTCTGCAAAGTCATCACCGTATAAAGTACGTGCAGTATTTTCCAGATTTACCAGCGTGTAGTAATCCACAC
The DNA here is from genome assembly GCF_019038395.1 of Acinetobacter sp. BY419. Classification (GTDB taxonomy): domain Bacteria; phylum Pseudomonadota; class Gammaproteobacteria; order Pseudomonadales; family Moraxellaceae; genus Acinetobacter. Next base: position 39,445 of record NZ_JAGFXZ010000020.1, on the reverse strand, counting down.
TATTTGGGTCTTGGGGAACTTCTACCCCCAGTTGTCGATACAGTGCTGCATCCCGTTCACGTACGACCGATTGAACAGCTTTTTTATAGTTTTGACGTGAATCCATCATATTAAACAAGGCAAAAAGGACCATCTGTACTTGCTGGGGGGTGGATAAGCCTGCAGTATGATTTAAGGCTACATTTCGACTATCTGCCACCATCCGGTCAATCAATTTGATACTTGCCGGATCAGTGGTAATTGAGGAGTAGCGTTCTGCAAGTTCCTTTTTATCCTTGGTGGACAGTGCTGCAATTTTTTGATCCAGAATATTGTTTTTGGTGAGTGCAATGACGCCCAGACGCCAGCCCGTTGCTCCAAAATATTTTGAGAAGGAGTAGACCAATATGGTGTTGTCAGGACATATTGCAAATAGTGAAGTGAAATTATCCGCAAATGTTCCATATACGTCATCAGTCAAAATAATCAGGTCAGGACGTTTCTTGACAATATCTGCAATAATGGCCAGTCCTTCATCATTTATTTTCACTGAAGGTGGATTACTTGGATTGACCAGAAAAAATGCTTTAATGGATGGATCTTCTAATTTACGCAATTCAGATTCCGGATACTGCCAGTTAAGCTCAGGATCAGCCTGGATCATGACTTCCTCAAGCTGATAATCATTAAGTTTGGGAATTTCAATATAGGGGGTAAAAATAGGCGTACCCAAGGCAATACGGTCACCATTTGAAATTATCTTGTTTTCTTTTAATGAGTTAAAGATATAGGCCATTGCAGCAGTACCCCCTTCTACTGCAAACAGATCCAGTCCTTCTTTCGGCATACTCTGGACACCCATTTCACGAAGTACATATTCTTTAATAATCTTTTCACTGATTCTGAGCATTCGGTCAGGAACAGGATAATTACAGCCTAGAATACCTTCGACCATTTCAAGCAAGAAAGCGTCTGCATCCAGTCCCAGCTGGTCACGTACATAGGAAATTGCTTTACCTAGAAAAACGACACCAGGTTTATCGCGATTTGCTAAAATAAATTGTTCAAAGCGCGATTGTAATCCTTGTGAACGTGGAAACCCGCCTAGACCTTCAGGCATATACGAAAATGAAAATTCTGACTCAGTTGCAGAAAATAAACCGAGTTGAAAAAAGGCACGCCGTGGAACAGTGGCAAGAAAATTTGGATTACCACGGCCTGCATTCAGCATCATGCGATCCGTGCGGCTGGTTGCCAATGCAATCAGTTCATCTTTAAGTTCAAATGGACTGAGTTTTGAGTATTTTGAATAATCAACGTTTCCCATGGGGAATCTCCAAAATTATTGTAAGCTGGATCAAATTAAAATTTATTTGTGTATTTAAGCCAGCGCCACAATGAGTGGACCAAGCAAGGTTAAAAATACATTGGCTAATGCATAAGTAATGGCAAATGGAACGGTTGGGATAGAGTTCCCGGCTTTATCCAAAACCGCACCAAAAGCAGGGTTGGCACTTCGGGCACCTGATAATGCTCCGGCCATTACTGCGACGTTGTCATAACGGAGTATATAGCGGGCAAAAAACATGGAGAGAATGAGTGGAACCACTGTTATCACGACTCCAATCATAAACAGGGATAGGCCACTTTGCATAATCGTATGATAGGCCTGCAAGCCAGATTCCAGACCTACGGCCGCCACGAAACCGGCCAGACCTAAATCTTTGAGAATTTGAGAGGCAGCCAGAGGCATATTGCCTCGTACCTGATTGCGGCTATGCAGCCAGCCAAACAATAAACCGGATAAAAGTGCTCCTCCGCCTGCACCTAGCGTTAACGGCATGTTGCTAATACGGATAACAATTAAACCGATTAACAGACCAACAACCAAACCTAGGCCATGGAAAACCCAATCTGTTTTTATGCTTTGGGATATAGCACGACCACCCTCTTTGACCATCCGGTCAAGATCATTTTTTGTACCATAGACAGTAATGACATCTCCTTTACGAAGAACAGTATTATCATCCATGGGTACTGATTCATTATTTCTTTTAATTCCAATCACATAAACACCATGTTTTAGATACTCTGGGGTGTTAGCCCTCACATCTCCTAGGGTGCGATTGATGTATTTGGAGTTTCTGAGAATCATATCCGTGGTAGACATGACTATTTCCATGCCTTCGGAGGATTCCAGTTCAGTCCCGATATGTTGAGCAATTGAAACGACACCCGCTCTACGACCAATCACCAGAATAATATCATCTGTCTCGAGCTTGGTTTCTAGAGAGGCATCGATAAATTGAGTGCCGCGTTTAATCCGTTCAATGGTAATGTTGGGGATTTTTGACTGAAGCTCTGCAATTGTTTGTCCTGAGGCCTGCTGGACTCTATAAATACGCCCAACAATTTCAGGCATGGCCGGTTCCTGCCCAGGCGCCAGTTGATAAGCACCTTTTAGCTGTTCAGCTTGAGCCTTGAGCGCATCATCACGAATACTACGGCCCATAAATTTTGGCACGGTACTTGCGCAGATAATGATGGCACCGAGTGACCCGAAAATATAGGTTAATGCATATCCAACCGCGACATTTGACTGAAGCTTCTGGATCTCCGCGGCAGGCAAGTCGAGACGGGAAATTGCATCGCCTGCTGTACCAATAATTGCCGACTGGGTCAGTCCGCCTGATGCCAAACCTGCTGCCATCCCTTTATCTAGGTGGAAGATTTTTGCCATGATGAGCACGGTAGCCAGTCCGCAAACTGCCAAAAATACCGCTAACAGAACTTCTTTCATAGATTTTGGTCCCAGCGATTTAAAAAACTGTGGACCACTTTCAAAACCGACTGCATAAATGAACACTGCGAAGAGTATGGCTTTGACGCCATTATCAACAGTTACACCAATAAGACTGAGTACAGCGGCAGCAAGCAATGAGCCAGCAACGCCGCCAAGCTGGAATTTACCGAATCGAAATTTACCAATCCAAAAGCCTATTGCCAAAGATAAAAACAATAGAATTGAAGGGCTTTGACTTAATTCATTTTGTATCCATTCCATCATTTTATAGACTCACTATAAATTGTGTTAATTGATCTATTTTTTTTGATTTGATATATTTGTTTGTGACTTTATAAAAATATTATGCTTGATTGAGAAAAATGCAAATCATGTTCTTTTATATTGAACTTAATTTAATCAAATATTTAGTGTTTATAATATTTTTTTTAAAGAAGTTTTTGAGGTTTAGTTACATTTTGGAACAAAATATGATTTTTATGTAAGTATATATTTTATTTAATGAAAATATTATTTTATTTAAACTTGGTTTTATTTAATTTTTTTAAAACTTTGTAATTAATAATCTTTTTTGAAAAGTGTTTTAAGGTCAATATGTTATTTTTCACATATTAAAGAGTAATTGTTACTATATATTTAATCCTGGTATTATTTGGAATTTAAAAATAATTTATTTTTAATGAATATTAACTTAAATGTTCATTAATTTTAATTCTTGGTGTAAGGTGGTTTTCTTATATTAGGTTTTAATTTTTATATTAAATTGTGGTGTGTATTTTTGATATTATAAACGTTTATTTTATTGTGACGAAAATAATATAATGAGGGGTTAAGTTAGATTAATTCCCGAACTATTTATTTTAGATAAGGGGGTTTAGAAATATTATCTGAATAAGCCTATATAGTTCTCACGCTCAAAAATCAGTTTAAAGCCTTATTTATTGTTCATTTTCAATACACTTTCCATTTATGCTTTTTCGAAAAAAGAGGAAAAAATAATGCTTTGGTACCTGGTAGGTACGGCTGATGTACTCGTACCGAATTGCTGATATTAAAAAAAAGAGGGGGAGGAAAATAAAATTAAAAAACAAGCCTAGTAGGGCGAGCTTCCTGTTGAGCTATGACAATGTCAGCTAAAAATGAAATTGGAATTCCCAGTCATTTCTCAGTGGTATATTTTAATAGTGAGAGAGGAATAAAAAACGCCATAAATAAGGAGAACAATGATGCTGTTACTGGAGGAAATTTACAAAAGCTATAAAGCACAAAATTCGGCACATTTTAATTTAAGAATTCATCGTGGAGTGAGCTGGTTTAAAAAATCACTGGAGCTGGATCGAGATCTGGATTTTAAATTTATCAGCTTGTGGATCAGCTTTCAGTCTATTTATGCAGAGGAGGGCGATCTGATTCAGGGGCAAGACAAGTTACATCAATTTTTAGAAATACTTTGCCATAACGATACAGAGCAGAAAATCAGCCATATTGTCTGGGAAAAATATAGCCAGCCGATTCATTCACTATTAGATAGCTCATATTTAAATCAAAGCTTTTGGGATTATCGCAATCAAAAAATTAGTCTGGAAAACTGTCAGGCAGTACTTGAGAATCAGAAGCAACAAATACAGAATGCCTTGCAGGAAAAAAATTCAGTTGAAGTTCTAAAGCTGTTATTTGATCGTTTATATACCTTACATCATCAGCTCATACATGGCGGCATGACCTGCCAAAGTTCATTGAACCATAAGTCATTCGAGGAAAGTTGCCGAATTCTGGCAGCATTATTGCCAGTTTTTATCTGTATTTTATTGGAAAACTCAAAAACGCTGGATTTGAATAAGCCCTATTATCCGGCAGCGCAAGTCAGCTAAATAGGATTAAGCATCATGCTAACTTCCGTGCATGATGCCATTGATCCAGCAGGATGAATAATGTAGCAAATAGAGCCAGCCCGAGCCCTGCCAGACAGGTCATGCTCCATCCACCATGATGCCAGGCGTATACGCCTAAGGCCGAACCACAAGCTCCCCCAATAAAGTACAAGGTCATGTAGAGTGAGTTCACCCGTGATTTGGCATCCGGGCGCAGGCGAAAAATTACGTTCTGGTTACAGCTATGAGTAATTGCGAGTCCGAGATTAATGAGTCCATAACCCAGAATATAACTGAGCAGCGATACCGCACCAAAATATAGGAACAGCCAGCTCCCAATCAGGATAGAACAGCCGACCCAGCTTAGGGTTTTGATATGGCCACGATCGGCCCATTTCCCAATTACTTGTGTGGAAAGTGCACCAAACACTCCCACCAGTGTCACCAGACCAACCATAACATCAGAAAGCTGAAAAGGTTCTTGGGTCAGCAGCAGAGCGATGGTCGAGAACAACATGCTCATGGCAGCAAAAGCGCAGGCACCTGTAAGTGAACGCAAAACCAGACGCGGTTCCTGCTGAAGTAATTGTGCCATGGATCTAAAAATCGCTGCATAGCTGATTCTTAGACGCGGAAGACTCGGCAATTTTCCTCTTAAATAAAAACTTAAAGCCAGCATGCTGATGCCACTGACTATGTAAATCATTTTCCAGTGAAACAGATCCGACAGTAATCCAGCGATACTGGTCGAGAGCAGGATACCGACCAGCAAGCCGCTCATCAGGAAACCTACCACTTCTCCAGTTTTTTCCGGTTTGACTGCCATGGTGGCCAAGGGAATCAGAATCTGCGCAGCCACAGAAAACAATCCGGCAATGATAGTACCCACCCAGAGCATCGGCAGGTTCACCGCAGCGGCACAAATAAATAAACCTGCCGCCGCACCCAGCATGAGAAAGGGAATCAGCTTGGTTTTATTTAGTATGTCACCCAAAGGCACAATAAACAGCAGACCCAAGGCATAAGAGATTTGAGCAAAGGTGACGGTGAGCGCCACTTGTGATTCAGGCACCTGATAATATTGCTGAATCGATGAAATCAGCGGCTGGCAATAATAGTTGGCTCCGGCACATAAACCGCATGCAATCGCCATCAGCCATAATAAAGGCTTATTTTGACTAATATCGAGAGGCGTGTTCATGGCGCTAACCTTGTCTTAAGACCAGAAGAATTTAAATGAGGAAGGAGAATAATGTCGGAATTGAGCGCACTATAGGCTAGAAGTTAATGTTTTAAAAGTAGAGAAATATTTCCAGCATTGATAATGCTCAGGACTCATGCAGCTTAAATAAAGAAGTAATTTGCAACGGAAAGCATGTGTGAATATTTACAGGATTTATTGTCTGTTCATGAGGGAGTCGCGTTTTTAAAGCGCATCTCCCTGCAGGAAGAACAAAAAAAGAGTAATAAGGTCCATAAAGTTGAATATTTACTCTAATTTTTTTGCCCAAATTTGGTGCAAAAACTGGATTTTTAATTTTTAATCAGGTTCCGGATATTAATATAATAAATAGTCCTCAATGTTTTTTCTTCTTCTTTATCTGAGGGTTTGAGACCTGAGTCTTATAAATTTTTGGAGATTATTTTTTGTCAGATGCATCAATTTTCTCTGCTAAGGATCCTCTTAAAACAAATTATATCATTACATAAAATACGATTTTAGCATCTAAAATCAGTGCTCTTGCTTGAGTGCTAAATTTGTCAGAAAAGTCAACAATAAAAAAATGGCTGGGCTAAAGCGCCGCTATCTGTAGGGATTAGATAGATTCAAAATCTGCGCATGTACCTAGAAATAAGGTAATAATTGTCAGAATGATCAATGTAACAAAATAAATCGGAAATCTGTGCCTGTTTAATACAACAGAATCTGGGTATTTCATTCAGCGGAATGAATATCGTTTATAAAATAATCAAATATAAATATTTGGCGTATTTAAGCCATCTACCATGACAGCAGCATTTTTATGAATCATCAGTTCAATATATAGGCATTTATTAAATAAATAGTAGGTAGTAATTTCAAATAGTTTGATTAGAATCCAAAAATTCAACAAAAACACATCCTGAGGGGAAGCATCGTTTAAGCGATGTTTACTTAAGAAAAATTAGCTTGAGGAACGCTCATGCAGATCGGAATTCCAGCCGAAACTGTTGTCGGTGAAAATCGCGTCGCTGCGACGCCAGAGACAGTAAAGAAATTGATCAGCGCAGGACATAGCGTGATTGTCGAACGTGGTGCAGGGCTTAAAGCTGCCTATATCGATAGTGCCTATGAACAAGTTGGTGCCAAAATTACGGATGATGCCTACACCGGTAGTCAATTGATTTTAAAAGTTCGTGCACCCAAAGGTGAGGAAATTCAAAAACTCAATCCGAACACCACCATCGTGGCGATGTTTGATCCTTACCGTAATACTGAGCTTGACCAATTCGCGGCACAAAACGTGTCTGCATTTGCATTAGAACTTTTGCCACGAACCTTGTCTCGTGCGCAGAACATGGATGTCTTGTCTTCTCAAGCCAACCTTGCAGGATACAAGTCGGTGCTTTTGGCCGCGGCTGAATACCAGCGCATGTTCCCGATGCTGATGACTGCTGCGGGTACGGTCAAACCGGCTCGTGTCGTAATCATGGGTGTAGGCGTGGCGGGTCTGCAAGCGATTGCAACAGCAAAACGGTTAGGTGCCATCGTTGAAGCCACAGACTTGCGTCCAACCGCCAAAGAGCAAGTGGAGTCTTTAGGTGGTAAATGGCTGGATGTACCGATGTCGGCTGAAGAACAGCAGAAAGCGGCTGATGCTGCCAAGAATGGTTATGGCTGGATGCCGGGTGAAGAATACATCCGCGATCAGGCTGCAATTGTTGATAAGGCAGTGTCGAATGCTGACATCGTGATTACCACAGCGCTTTTACCAGGCCGTGATGCACCTCGTTTAATCCGTGCTGAAACAGTTGCGAAGATGAAACCGGGTTCAGTCATTTTAGATATGGCAGTTGAATCGGGCGGTAACGTTGAAGGTTCGAAATGCGGTGAAACTGTACATACTGAAAACGGTGTCAAAATTCTCGGTATTCCAAATATCCCCTCAACTGTATCGACTGAAGCATCGGCTTTATATGCACGTAACGTATTTAACTTCGTTGAAACGTTATTTGATGCCGACAAGAATTTTGTACTGAATCCAGAAGAAGAAATTCAAAAAGCCCTACTTGTCACTCATGGCGGCCAAGTGCTGCTGAAACGTGGTTAAGGAGAAGACTCATGGTTGAAACAATTACGATTTTTGTCCTTGCCATTTTCGTAGGTTACTACGTGGTGTGGGGTGTAACACCAGCATTGCATACGCCGTTGATGGCAGTAACCAATGCCTTGTCCTCGATCATTATTGTCGGTGCGATGATCCAGACCGTTGGTTTGCCGGTGATCGGCGTGGAAGGCAGTGTCGATTTCCAGACCATTAACGTGGTGAGTGTATTGGGTGCAATCGCGGTGTTCCTGGCCAGTATTAATATTTTTGGTGGCTTTGCAGTGACTGCACGCATGCTGGAAATGTTTAAACCTAAGCAAAAGAAAAAAGAGGGTTAATCCATGGAAATGATTCGAGAATATGCGGATTGGTTCTACCTGATTGGTGCCGTTCTTTTTATCCTGACGTTACGTGGTTTATCAGGCCCTAAAACTGCGATTCAAGGCAACCGTTACGGCATGATCGCCATGGCGATTGCAGTATTGACTACTTTCTTCGTTGCAGACAATCCGGTGGTCTGGATGATCATTGGTGCAATGGTACTGGGTGCAATCGTGGGCATTGCCCGTGCACGTACCGTACCCATGACCCAGATGCCAGAAACTGTAGCCTTGATGCATTCCCTGGTGGGTTTGGCTGCGGTGTTGATTGCAGTTGCAGCAATTATTCACAACAACAAATTGATCGAACTTGGTCCAGACCTATTGGCTGCCAATGGCGTCAATTTCCATGCAATGAGCCGTGTTCATCTATTTGAATTGTTCGTGGGCTGTTTTGTCGGTGCGATTACCTTTACGGCATCAGTTTTTGCTTACGGTAAACTGGCTGCAAAGAAATGGGCAAAAACCATTTCTGGTACATGGGTAAAACCAGTCCAAGCGATTATCTTTATTGCAATGTTAGGTTTTGGTATTCACTTCTTCCTGACCGGTGATATGACATCGTTCTGGGCAATGACTGCGCTTGCACTGGCATTCGGTTGGGTATGGATTGCACCAGTCGGTGGCGGTGATATGCCGGTGGTGGTTTCACTACTTAACTCATTCTCGGGTTGGGCTGCAGCAGGGATTGGTTTCACGCTTGAAAATAACATGCTGATCGTTGCAGGTTCACTGGTGGGTTCATCGGGGGCAATTCTGTCTTATATCATGTGTAAAGCCATGAACCGTTCGATCATCAATGTCCTGTTTGGTGGTGCGATGGGCGGTACAGCGGTTGCAGCAGCAGATGCAGGCGATAAAGCGCCACGTAACCATCGTTCAGGTTCTGCAGATGATGCGGGCTTCCTGATGTCGAATGCAGACAGTGTGGTGATTGTGCCGGGTTATGGTATGGCACAAGGTCGTGCACAGAATGCAGTTAAAGAGTTGGCTAACTTGTTGAAAGAACAGGGCGTGACAGTACGTTTTGCGATTCACCCGGTAGCAGGTCGTATGCCAGGTCATATGAACGTATTGCTTGCAGAAGCCGACGTACCCTATGAAGACATTTTAGAGATGGACGAAATCAACTCCGACTTCCCGGCAACAGATGTGGTATTGGTAATTGGTGCAAATGACGTGGTGAACCCTGCGGCAAAAGATGACCCAGCATCACCAATTTATGGTATGCCGATTCTGGAAGCACATAAAGCACGTACCATCATGGTAATCAAACGCTCTATGGCGACCGGTTATGCAGGTCTGGACAATGACTTGTTCTATAATGACAAGACCATGATGATCTTCGGTGATGCGAAAAAAGTGGTTGAAGACATGACCAAAGCCATTAATGGCGGTGGGCACTAATTAGAATCCTCTTAAGTTCCCCTTTTTTGTAAAGAGGGATTAGCGGAAATTATAAAAAATAAAAAAACCACCTTCGGGTGGTTTTTTTATACATGGATAGAAGTCAGATTGTGGGAAATTGATACATCACTCAATGCCATGAACAAAGGCGACTTTAAAATAAATCCAATAATTTAAAATAATATAACGCCCTCAAACGATTGAGCTTAGATATCAAAATAATTTTTATAGATTGAATCTGGAACGGCTCAGGCACGACCGGCAGCAAAAATATAGCGCATTCAGAATTTGAAGACATAAAAAAGCGACCTACACAGGTCGCTTTTTTTAATATTCGATTTTACGCTACAGAGTTTGTTTCTGCAGGATTGCGCCATAAACTTTCTAGGTCATAGAATTTACGCGCTGTTGGAAGCATGCAATGAACCACAACATAACCGAGGTCGATGAGGATCCATTCAGCATCACGTTCGCCTTCAATACCAAGCGGGCGGAAGCCAGCTTTACGTGCTTCTTCAGCAACGTTATTGGCCAGTGATTTGATATGACGTGTCGATGTACCGCTTGCAATGACCATAGCATCAGCCACATTACTGATACCGCTGACATCAAGCTCAACAATTTCTTTTGCTTTTACATCTTCAAGTGCAGCATGTACGACTTTTAAGCAGTTCTGTACAGCCTGAGAATTTGAATTCATAGTAAGATCGTGAGAATTAGAAGCGCTGGGCGATGGTTCTAAATTCATGGGGTGTGTAATTTCCTAACAATTATGCATGGTCTAATATAGCGGTTTTAGTCCGGAATTTCAAATGAAGCTGCAGCCCACTCAGTCATGCTCAGCAAAGAACTCGGCTTTCCAGCCAAAGGAATCATTGGAATGCCCGTTGGGTTTATACTCGGCAGCGACATATCCTTGGTATTGGCTATGTTTTAACCACTGAAATATATCATGATATTGAATACAGGCTGTATTGGGTTGATGCCGCCCCGGACAATCCGCAAACTGGATATGACCAATCGAGGCAATATTTTCTTGCAAAGTTTCCAGTACATCTTCGCCCATCATCGCCATGTGGTAGCAGTCATACTGCATTTTTAAAGCCGGATGATGGGCCGCTTCCAGCATTTCCTGTGCTTGTGCAACATTTTGAATTAAAAAACGTGGCATATCGGTGCCATTGATCATTTCAAAGACCGGTTCAATTTGATGTTCAACCAGCATTGAACAGGCCATTTTCAGATTACTCGCCAGCGTATTCAGGCAGGGCAACAGGTCACAATCCAGAGGCTGTTTTCCTGCCAGAATATTGACCCGGGGGACATTCAATGCCGTGGCATACTGGATGGACTGCTCAATAGCATGACGGAACTCGATTTCCCTTCCTGGAATGCCGGCCAGACCATCACCACCCTGCATTAAATCACCTGCAGGAACATTGATCAGACATAAGTTCAGCTGATGGGTGCTGAGCAGGTTTTGAATCTGCCCAATACCGAGCTCATAAGGAAACTGGATTTCCACATGATTAAAGCCTTGTGCTCGAGCCAGTGCGAAGCGTTCAATGAGTGGCACTTCAGTAAAAATCATTGACAGGTTGACAGCGAGTTTAATCATGTATTTCTCTTAAATATTCAAGATTGCATAAATCAAGTGTTATGTATGTTTTAGCTGCTGGATCACAGTGGCCAGATCAGCTTCGGCAAAGCCTTGAGCCTGATGGGCTTGCAGTTGTGATAAGGCCTGAGTCGCGACCGGAACATCCAAATCAAAGCTTTGGGCCAGTTGCACGGCATTATTCAGATCTTTAGACAAGGTCTGTACTTTCCATTGCACCGGTTCAAATGTTTGCGTGGCCATACGCGGTGCCAGAATCTGAAAAGGCTTGGAGTCGGCAAAACCACCGGCCAAGGCAGGTGCCAGTAAGCGGGTATCTACCCCAGCAAGGTCCGCCAATGCTACTGCTTCCGCGATCAAGGTACTATTGGCCGCGACAATCAGCTGGTTACAGATTTTAGTGGCCTGACCAGTACCGGTATCGCCCATACGGGTGACGCGCTGTGAAAGTGCGGCATAGATTGGATCAAGATGTTCAATCGTTGCGGCATCACCACCGGCAAAAATCACCAGACTGCCTTGTTCAGCACCGACCGTCCCTCCTGAAACCGGAGAATCAATCCAGGTCACCTGTCTGGCCTGCGCTTGTACAGCAAGTCGTTGGGTCTGCTGTACCGAAAGGCTGGAGAAATCGACAATCACTTGATCAGTGACTAAATAGGGCTCGATCTGCTCAAAGACTGATTGCACCGCATGATCATCTGCCAGACAGGTGAGAATCACCGGATAATCGGCAATCTGGTTTAAAGACAGTGCAGTCGCACCCAAATCCAGCAAGGGATGACAGGCAGCAGGAGTACGGTTCCAGACCGCTACCTGAAACCCTGCCTCAAGCAGACGCGTGGCCATGCGAGTGCCCATTAAACCCATGCCTAAAAAGGCAATTTTAGTATCGCGATTCAACTGCATACTTTCTCTTATTCCTTACTTTAACTCAGACTCGATTTTATTTATATTGGCGTGGCACAAACTGGACCTCTGGGTTCTTGTCTTTTTTGCGGGCCAGCTGGCTGTTTTTACCTAGCAGTAATTTGAGCTGCCAGATTTTTTCCATACGCAGGGATTTGTTCGGACGGTGCTGCATGGCATCCAGCACAAATTTAGAGGCCATCAAGGCATCTGGAGAGCGTTGCAGCATTTCCTCAGCCAAAGCTTGTGCTCTTGCCAAAGGTTGTTGATCGACATGGGTGATGAGACCAATCTCTTTGGCATACGCACCATCAAAAATCCGGGCAGTTAAAGTTAGCTCTTTGGCCAGATCAATACTAATCAAGCCTTTCAGAGAACGGCTGAGTCCCATGTCTGGCACCAGTCCCCAACGGGTTTCCATGATCGACATTTTAGTATCAGGGTGTGCAATGCGTATGTCTGCGGCCAGAGCAAGCTGCATGCCGGCACCAAAACAGAATCCCTCTATTGCAGCGATCACGGGGACAGGCAATTCCTGCCAGACCAGAAAAGCTTTTTGAAACAGACTCTGACCCGGACGAATCAGCTCCCAGGCAGCATAGGCACGATTTTTAGGATTATTTAAATCTGCCAGATCAATACCGGCACTAAAGACCTGAGCTTCGCCGGTTAAAATCACACAACGGATACTTTTATCTTTTTTGATTTTCTGCGCAGTCGCGACCAGTTCGCGCAGCAGGGCAAAGCTCATGGCATTGCGTTTATCGGGACGATTCAGTGTAACAGTGGCAATGCCCTTATTTTTTTCCAAGCGCACAAGTGACATGGCATTCTTCCTTATTTTTACCTGTTCTGAGCATAGCATGCAGCCTTGGGGCTTGCATGACAGCCCAGTCACACTTCTTCAGTCATGGACTGAGCAGCTTCAGCGTTTAATTCAAATGTTGTCTCAAAATTTGCTGGGCGGCCTGTTCAACTTGTTCGACCACGGCCTTGAGTTCATCAAAATATTTCAGCACATCCTGGACAAAACTTTCGTCAGCCTTGCGACGTTCTTTGCGCAGGGTTGAAACGAACTGTTCAAAGCCGCCCATGACTTTCTGCAAAGTCGGTGCGCCGACATAGCGGGTTGCGCCGTATAAACGGTGTAGCACATGTTCCAGTTGCGGGAAATCTTCCAGTTCAATCAGTTGCTGCATTTCAGTGAGTTCATCGGCAAAACTGTCGACCAGCATGCGCAACAGATCCACCGCCAGATCTTCCTTATTGGCTGCCAGTTGCAGGCTTTGTTGCCAATCCAGAATATTCGGATCCAGTGCATCAATGACATGCGCCCGTTCCAGCACCGGAAGCCGTTTAAAATGCTCAGTGGTCCAGTGCGTCAGAATCTGCACAATCTGCTCGATCTGAATAGGCTTGGTGACATAATCATCCATACCGTTTTGCAATAATTTATGTTTTTCATCAGAAAGCGCATGCGCCGTCAAAGCGATAATCGGAAGGCGGCTATGATTTTCAAAGGTGGATTCCAGCGAGCGTATGGCACGGGTGGTATCGATCCCCGACATGACGGGCATCTGAATATCCATAAATACCAGATCAAAAGCCGGCTGTTTCTGCTCATAACGGCGCTGGATGATATCAATCGCTTCCTGTCCACTCAAAGCTTTGGTGGTAGTCACACTCAGTTCGGCAAGTAGCGCTTCCAGAACAATCAGGTTGGGTAAATGGTCATCGACGACCAGAATATGCAGGCCTTGACCATTAAAATCCTCATGATATTCCTGGTCGAAGACAGGCTGATTGCCGAGTAACTGAATCAGCGCGCTGCGACTTAAGGGCTGATGCAGGGCACGGGCACGATGGTCGTTGAGCATACTCGGATCCAGCTGCATCTGGTAACCATATACGGCCAAATGCCCCTGATAACGCGAACGGATCTCGCGTAACAGGACTTCACTGTCGCCACTATGATCCACGATTAGCCAGGTGTTCTCTGTATTCTGTAAATGATTTAGACGGCTAAACAGATCCAGAATCGATGCACATTCAACATGCTTGACCTGATAATTTTCCAGATAATGACGCAATACATTTGCTGTTGCCGGATGCGCAAGATAAGACACCACAGTCAATTCGCTAAAATCTGGATGCTCAATCACGGTATCTTCATCGACCAGGAACTGCGCAGTAAACCAGAAAGTTGAACCTTTTTCGGTCGGGGCACGTTCCTGGTTGTCTTCAAAGCCAATCTGGCCATGCATCAGGCTGACCAGCTGCTTGGAAATGGCCAGACCGAGACCGGTACCGCCAAACTGACGGGTCACCGAGGTGTCACCTTGCGAGAAAGATTCAAACAGCTTCTTACGGTCGGTACCACTTAAGCCAATGCCGCTGTCCTGCACGCTAAAATGTAAAACACACTGCTCAACACCATCATGTTCTACACGTGCCCTGACGATGATTTCTCCATCTGGGGTGAACTTGATCGCATTCGAAATCAGGTTGGTCAGAATCTGTTTAAAACGTAAGGCATCACCAATCACGTGTTTAGGCACGCTGTCTGCATAGTAGAACGCCATATCGATATGTTTTTGCGCGGCCAGTGGCGACAGCATGTCCATTACATCAAAGATGGCCTCTTCCAGATCGAAAGGGGCGGTTTCCAGTTCCAGTTTGCCGGCATCAATTTTGGAGAAATCCAGTACATCGTTAATCAGCGCCAGCAAATGCGCAGAAGATTTACGAATGGTCTGCAAGTACAGGCTTTGCTCATTGCTGAGATTGCCCTGACGCAATAATAGGTGAATAAAGCCATCGATACTGTTCAGCGGGGTACGCAATTCATGGGAAATATTGGCCAGAAACACTGACTTGGCCTGGTTGGCCGAGATTGCCTGATCACGTGCCTGACGATAGGTAATATTCTGTACTTCTAAGGTATCGAGGGTACGACGCAGGTCATCTTCGGTCTGTTCAGTATGTTCACGCAGTTCCATAAAGCTGAAATGCAGACGTTTCACCACATTGGCGATATCACGTTGCAATAAGCGCAGCTCTCCGGTGCTGTTAATCACCATATGCTGGCCGAGGGTATCGGCATTCAGGCGTTGCAACTGCATGCGAATTTCATACATCGGGGCAATCCAGCGCCGTGAATAGAAATTCAGACAGAGGAGCAGCAATAATAAAGTTAGTAATCCGGTCGCAATCAGTACGATTAATACCCGGTAGCGGGCAATCGCCAAGGGCTGGTTATCCAGTTCAATTGCCAGCCAACCCGGAGAAAAACTGTTTTCATTTACTTTAATGGCATAGATATGATTGTCTTTATATAGAATCGGACCAACAAAATTGCCACTTTTCTCAAAATGAGGCCAAGGCGCCTGTTCCTGAAAGCCGATACCCAAAAGGCTTTTGCCATTCTCGTCCAGCACCGCTGCCCGCACCAGATGCTTTTCATTCAGCATGTTTTGCATGGCACTGTGGGCCTGGTCAAATTGCCATGGGTACAGGCTCAAGATATCCAGCGCATATTCTGAAGTGCCTTGAAATCGGGTCAGGATCGCAATAGCCATCTGCTTTTGCTGTGCACGCGCGGCATTCGAGGTTTCAGTCAACACCAGCATGGCGCCGACGCAGGCCAAAATGGTAATCGGCACAAAAATGAGCGCAATCAGTTGTCCATAGGCATGATTTAAGTGTAGGCGTTTAAACAGCTTTTTGTTGATCGTTGACATGATTTAAGCAGTATTTTCATTATGCTTGGCATATTAGCATGCTTTAAATCCACAGTTAAAATTTAAGCATTATTTTTATAAATGTTTGGATTAAGCGCTAAAATATACATGATATTTCAGTCAATTTTGCTCAAGTTAAACAAGAGTAAAGAGCCGGGGACTGCAATATTTTAAAGCGCCCGACTGAAATAGAGTTTTTATCTTCTATTAAATATTAAGCTGGCTACTTCATCTTGCCAAATAACTGGAAAATAGGGTGTAAGGCTTGATACTCAGTGAGTTTTAGCGAGTTTTCTGAAAAAGCCTTGCTAAATGGGTGCAGGGAAAAGCATTTTTTCATACAATAGCCGCACCTCGATATAGGTGCAAATAATGAGTAATACCACCCCTGATTTTCAAGCAGACGAATTTTTGTTAGACCATTATGTCGGCAAAACGCCACTGGTGCGTTTACAGCGTCTGGCAAGTCACACTCAAGCTACAGTACTCGCGAAACTCGAAGGCAATAACCCGGCAGGATCGGTCAAGGACCGTCCGGCCTATAATATGATCATGCAGGCCGAGAAACGCGGGCAGATCAAACCGGGTGATACCCTGATTGAGGCGACGAGCGGAAATACGGGGATTGCATTGGCGATGGTCGCATCGATGCGTGGCTATAAAATGAAGCTGATCATGCCGAACAATATGAGTCAGGAACGTAAGGACGCGATGCGGGCTTATGGTGCCGAGCTGATTGAAGTGACCAAAGAACAGGGCATGGAAGGCGCACGTGATCTGGCTGCCCAAATGCAAAATGATGGCGTGGGTCTGGTTTTGAATCAGTTCGGAAATCCGGACAATGTCGAAGCACATTACCTGACCACAGGCCCTGAAATCTGGCAGCAAACCGCTGGCAAGATTACTCATTTCGTCAGTTCTATGGGTACAACCGGTACTATTATGGGTGTCTCTAAATACCTGAAGGAAATGAATCCTGATATCCAGATTGTTGGTTTACAGCCATCAGATGGTTCAAGTATTGCCGGGATCCGTCGCTGGCCGGAAGAATATCTACCAACGATTTTTGATCGTAGCCGGGTCGACCGTATTATTGATATTCCACAAATTGAAGCTGAAAAAACCATGCGCAAATTGGCGCAGAAAGAAGGTATTAGTGCCGGAACTTCGTCTGGTGGTGCAGTTTGGGCTGCAATCAAACTGGCAGAAGAAAATCCAGATGCCGTGATTGTGTGTATTATCTGTGACCGTGGTGACCGTTACTTGTCTACAGGGTTATTCTCTGTACAAGATCCTGAATAATTATTTGAGCACTGTTTTATGCGTCTGCCTGTTTTAACTTTCGATATTGAAACCCAAACCGATCTCAAATCAGGCGCGCATCTGTTTGGTCTGGAGCTGCCTGAGGCAGATCTAGATCAGGCCCTGACCAAATTACGCCGTCAGGATTCAGGTTCGGATTTTCAGCGTTTGCCGCTGCATGAAATTGTCTGTATTTCTGGTTTATGGATCGACGAACAGGGCATGAAGCTGTTTTCGTTTAGCCGGGAACAGCATTCTGAAGCGGAAATTTTAAAAAAATTTCTGTCTATTTTTGACAAGCGTCACCCGACACTGGTCAGTTGGAATGGCTCACAGTTTGATTTACCAGTGATTTTATATCGCGCCATGTATCATGGACTCTCTGCACCGAGTCTGTTCGATCAGGGCGAAATTGATACGCAAAAGCGTTATAATAACTACCAGAATCGTTACCATCATCGTCATGTCGACCTGATGGATGTGATGGCCATGTTCCATGCCCGTCATTTCCAGAAGCTGGACGATGTTGCACATTTGCTGGGGTATCCGGGCAAGCGCGGTGATGGCGTTTACCGTATACCCGAGTATGTCCGCAATCAGCAATGGACCGAACTGACCTCTTATTGTGAAGGGGACGTCCTGAATACCTGGCTGGTCTATATTCGCTGGCTGTTGTTAAAAGGACAGCTGTTACTGCCAGATTATCAGCATCTGCTGCAAAGTACGATTCAATATTTGCATACTCAGCCGCAGCATGCGGACTTCTTGTCAGTTTGGCGTGAGACTTCGCAACGAACTGAATTTACCCGTTTTGACTTTCCCATCTCCACATCCTAGGTTTTCATGAAACATCGAGCGCAAACACGTCCTACCCAGCAACCCGAGTATATTTTTCAGGTTGAGTCACTTTCGCATGAGGGACGTGGCATCGCTCATTATGGTTCACATCCGGATCATCCACAGCATAAACACGGCAAGAAGGTTTTTATTCGTTATGCCTTGCCGGGTGAAACCGTGCGTGCCCGCATTACCCGTGAAGTCAAAAAACTAGAAGAAGCCGATAGTCTTGAGTTGCTGGGCGATGCTTCTGACATTCGCGTCAAACCGATCTGTCCGCATTTTGGGATCTGTGGTGGCTGTAATATGCAGCATATTGCGCCAGATGCCCAGATTGAGCTGAAACAGAATGTGCTGAAATCGCATCTGCAGCATTTTGCCGGTATTCAGCCTGAGCAATGGTTGCCACCATTACGTTCACAGCGAGAAGATTATCGCCGCAAGGCCCGGATCGGGGTGCGTTATCTGCCTGCTAAAGACCAGTTGCTGGTGGGTTTTCGGGAAAATCAGTCCAATAAGCTGACCTCAATTGATCGCTGCATGATTCTGGATCGGGAATTCGGTTCGGTTACAGCGCTTAAACAATTGCTGCAACGTCTCAATGGTAAGGCCGACATTGGTCATATAGAATTGGCCATGGGTGATCAGGAAATTGCCTTGCTGGTGCGCGAAACTGTAAAATTATCTGCCGAAGATGTCAACCAATTGCGCGAATTTACGTTACAGAAAGGTTGGCACCTCTATTTACAGCCTGCCGGCAAAGAGACACTCTCGCGGATAGATAAGCCAGAGGGATCTTCACGCTTACACTATGGTCTTGATGACTTTGATGTGAAATTCGGCTTTAATCCTCTGGACTTTACCCAGGTAAATTCAAGTATCAATCCGCAAATGGTGCGATTGGCATGTGATTTGCTACAACTGCAACAGGGGGAGCGGGTTCTGGATCTCTTTTGTGGTTTAGGAAACTTTTCTTTGCCGCTGGCGCGCTGTGTTGGTGCGTCGGGCCAAGTGATTGCTGTAGAAGGAAGTGAAGAAATGGTTCGCCGTGGTGCGGAAAATGCCAAAAACAATGGTATTGCACAAATAGCGTTCTATTCACAAGATTTAACCAAAGATTTCTCGCACCATACTTGGGCAAATCAAGGTTTTGATGCATTATTAATCGACCCGCCACGTGCCGGGGCAGAAGAAGTGATGCATTATATCCCTCAGTTTGGAGCAAAAAGAATCGTTTATGTGTCATGTAATCCTGCGACACTCGCCAGAGATGCAGGACTATTGGTACAACAGGGCTATCGTCTCACCCAAGCGGGAGTGATGGATATGTTTACACATACTGGACATGTGGAATCAATCGCATTGTTCGAAAAAGAAAATCAAATAAACGATTAAAGAAATGATGTTTTTAAAAGTAGGAGATGGGTATGGTCACAGTACGTGAGCAACTCCCTGGGCGACTCAATGAGTTGTCACAGGAGACGACTGTAGAACATGCCGAACAAGCACACCACGATCTGACCGAATGGTTAGATCGGGTTCGTGGCATATTAGATGGCGCACCTTTAACGCAGCTCGAAGAAGTCGCCCACTTAACATTAGAAAGAGAGCTGCAAAGTACGGTCCAGCACCGCTCCAATACCTTCTATACCGGTATTGAGATGGCGGATATTCTGGCACATCTGCATGTCGATGAAGATACTTTGTCCGCAGCCATGCTGTATCGGGCGGTACGTGAAGGCGTTATGCCACTTAGCGAAGTGTTGGAAAAGTTCGGTGAACAGGTGCATAGCCTGGTCAAAGGCACGCTGGCGATGGGTAAGCTGTCTGAACTAATTGAAAAAAATAAACGTCTGGAAGATCATTTCAATAATAACCAGCGTGAACATCTGTCCGGCATTTACAAAATGCTGATTTCGGTCACCGAAGATGTGCGTGTCGTTCTGGTCAAACTGGCCGAACGTACCTATGCCTTACGTGAACTGGCTAATTCCTCACGCGAGCGTCAGGAACGGGTTGCTCGAGAAATTCTGACCATTTACTCGCCGCTGGCCCACCGTTTGGGTATTGCCCAGTTGAAATGGGAGCTGGAAGATCTGGCGTTCCGTTATCTTGCACCCGAACGTTATAAAGAAATTGCTTCTCTACTGAATGAAAAACGCCTGGAGCGTGAACAGTATATTCAGTTTGTGATTGAGAAATTACGCAATGAATTGTCTGAACATGGCATCGATGCTGAAATTAATGGGCGGGTGAAACACATTTATTCGATTTATCGGAAAATGAAAAGCAAGAACCTGAGTTTTGATCAGCTGTATGATATTCGTGCCTTGCGGGTATTGGTCAAAAGCGTGCCGGAGTGTTACCACACTTTAGGTATTGTGCATCAGATCTGGCGTCATATTCCGCATCAGTTTGATGATTATATTACCAATCCAAAAGCCAATGGCTATCGTTCCCTGCATACCGCTGTAATTGCAGAAAACAAATCGCTTGAAGTTCAGATTCGTACCCATGTTATGCATGAGGAAGCTGAACTTGGAGTATGTTCACACTTTAATTATAAGGAAGGCTCAAAAACCACGGATCGCTCCTTTAATCATCGTTTACATTCCTTGCGTGCGGTGCTGGAACATTATCAAGAACGTAATGAAACAAGCGCCCATAAAGAATCAGAAGATGAAATAGAAAATTTTGAGCATATTCAGGATTTTGAAGGTTTCGAAAAGATTTATGTGTTTAGTCGTGATGGTGATATCAAAGAGCTGCCACGTGATTCGACCGTACTCGACTTTGCTTATCATGTACATACCGAAGTGGGGAACAAGTGCTATGCGGCACGGGTGAACCAGCGCTATGTGCCACTGACCTATACCCTGAAAACCGGGGAACAGGTCGAGATTCTGACCAAAAAAGATCGGGAACCAAATCGGGACTGGCTGGTCAACTCATTGGGGTATATCAAGACTGCCCGGGCGCGAGACAAGCTGCGTCACTGGTTCCGTCAGCAGGACCGAAGCAAGAATCTGGAAGTCGGCCGTGAAGTGCTGAACAAAGAGTTGTCACGTCTGGCGATTCACCCGAAATCGATTGATCTGAGTGATTATTGCAACCATTTTAATGTCAAGACCGGTGATGACATTCTGGTCAACCTGGTCAATGGTGATATCAGCCTGCATGCCCTGATTAATCAGGTGAATCGTCACATGCATCTGGATCAGGATGAACCTGAGCTGGTGCTGAAACCGGCCTTGAATCCGCGTGCCAGTCATACGCTGTCAGCCCATGGCATTCTGATTGACGGTCTGGATAATGTTGAGTTGCATGTAGCGCAATGTTGCCAACCGGTGCATGGTGAATCGATTGCCGGCTATATTACCCTGAATCGTGGGGTGAGCATTCATAAGGTGGCCTGTCCAGATTATATCCGCATGATCACCCAAGAGCCTGAACGTGCTGTAGAAGCTGATTGGGAAATGCAGCCAACACGTGGTCAGAGCGTACAGATAGTGGTGGAAGCTTATGATCGACGTGGGTTGCTGAAAGATCTGACCCAGGTGATTTTCTCGGATCAGATCAATATCCGTCAGGTCAATACCATTTCGGAAGCGGACGGTATAGCCAATATGAAGCTCCTGATTGAAGTAAAAGGTCTGGCGCAACTTTCCAAGCTGCTGGCCCGTCTTGAGCAGCAACCGGGAATTATCAGTGCACGCCGTCTGGTACAGGGTACTTAATTCCTGACGCTTAAGCTTAAAAAAGCCTGCAATTTAATTGCGGGCTTTTTTATTGTAATGTATCTGAATGACATGGATAAAAAACAGACCAGCAGACCGAGATGAGCGCGACTGAAATATTTGAACGTAGACGAAATAATCTGGCCAAGGTGATTGATCTGCTGATCGAGATGCAGCACTTTAAAACCGGCAAAGAGATCTGTGAACATTATGGCTTGTCTGCGTCATATATCACGCAATTACTGAATAGCAAACGCCAGATTGGCGAGAAAGCGGCAAGGGAGCTGGAGCAACAACTGAATCTGGAGGTCTTGACTCTGGATCAGTCGGTTGAACCGAAAGCTGAATTGTCTCCAATTCATGAGCAAGGCGTACTGCTACACATGCAGGTGGTACAACAGCAGGCATTTATGCTCATGCCCATGGATTCAGCCCATTCATTCAATCAGGATGTTTTTCATCTGCAAGCGCAGCATTATGCGATTCAGGTGGCAGGATCGTATTATTTTCCCAGCTTAAAACCAGGCTGGTGGCTGATTTGTGACCAATATGCCGAGTTGTCCACTTCCGGCATGTGCTGTGTGTATCTGGCCAATGGCTTGCAGCTCATTTTGGAACGGGTAGGCGAAACTCAGG
The DNA here is from genome assembly GCF_019038395.1 of Acinetobacter sp. BY419. GTDB lineage: Bacteria > Pseudomonadota > Gammaproteobacteria > Pseudomonadales > Moraxellaceae > Acinetobacter. The sequence continues at coordinate 16,918 of NZ_JAGFXZ010000020.1, read as the reverse complement.
ATAATTATGAATTTCAAAGTCTGGATGAGAGCCGGAAGGTCATTTTTCAAAAAACCGATATTGAGAAAATCCATCCTGTTATTGCGGTTCTTCCTGCTACGGCATATCCAGACAGCAGAAATAATTCAGCCCATCATAAGACGGGCTGAAAGATGAAAATGAAAGATAACAGATTATGGAATCTGGTTATCGTCTTCAAATTCTGGCTTCACCTGAACAATAAAGTCCTGACGGTTTAGGCCACGCCATAAGGCAAATGCCGTACCGATATAAATGGATGAATAGGTCCCGACAAAGACACCGATAAACATCGCGATCGAGAACCATTTCAGACCATCACCCCCCATGATCATCATGGCAACGACTACCAGTAATAAAGTCATCGAAGTATGAATGGTACGACGTAAGGTTTCAGTCAGGGCAATATTGACGATTTCTACCGGTTCTGCACCACGAATCTTACGGAAGTTCTCACGGATACGGTCAGAGACCACGATATTATCGTTCAGTGAGAAACCGATAATTGCCAGCAGTGCTGCAAGTACGGTGAGGTCAAACGGCCACTGCATCATCGCAAAAATCCCGAGGGTTACGACGATATCATGGAATAGTGACAACACTGCACCCATAGCCAGCTTGAACTCAAAGCGGATGGTGACGTAGACCAGCATCAACAGGAGCGCCAGTGCTACAGCACCACCAGAACGGACATAAAGCTCGTTACCGACCTGACCACCGACTACATCCACTTTGGGTACCGCTGCCGGATTGTTTGGCAACTGTACAGCAGTGGTAATCATGTTGGGCAGATCTTCTGCTTCGATATCGTCCTGAACTGGCATCCGCACCATTAGGTCACGTTCAGAACCCAGGGTCTGAACCACTGCATCATTAAAGCCGGCCTGGCTCAGTGCTTTGGAAACATCTTCGGGCTTCACCGGATTGGTATAGTTCAGCTCGGCCGCGATACCGCCAGTAAAATCCAGACCCAGATTTAAGCCTTTGGTGGCAATAAAAAAGAGACTCGCAACAGTGATAAGAATCGAAAACAATGCCGCAGGCATCGCAATCTTCATAAACGGAATGATGCGCTCGTCTTCAGGGCGACCATACTGTTTTGGATTGAGTTGAGTATTTTCAGTCATCATTGATCTCCTTAAATGCTCAACTTTTTCAAGTTACGTTTTTTGCCATAAATGAGCTGTACAATCGCACGGGTTACTGTAATAGCAGTAAACATCGAGCAGACAATACCAATCATGAGTGTTACAGCAAAGCCTTTGATCGGACCTGTACCAATCGCGAACAGAATGAATGCAACCAAGAAGGTGGTGAGGTTGGAGTCAAAAATGGTGTTATAAGCACGATCATAACCCGCCACAATCGCCTGTTTCGGCGAAGCCCCCCATTTGATTTCTTCCCGGATCCGTTCACAGATCAGCACGTTGGCATCGACCGCCATCCCGATGGTAATCACGATACCGGCAATACCCGGAAGGGTGAGCGAAGCACCAATCCATGACATGACTGTCAGGATCATGGCCAGGTTAAATATCAGCGCAAAATTGGCAATCAGGCCAAACAGGCGGAAGAACACCACCATCCAGATTGCGACCAAGAGGAAACCGATCTGAGTTGAAAGTACACCCTTGTCGATGTTCTCTTGACCCAGACTTGGACCAATTACACGTTCTTCAACGAAGTACATTGGCGCAGCCAAAGCACCGGCACGTAGCATTAATGCAAGTTCAGCAGCTTCTTGCGGTGAGTCCAGACCGGTAATACGGAACTGAGAACCCAGTACCGCCTGAATGGTTGCAGCATTGATTACCACAGATTCAGTATACGGTGTACGAACTTCAGTTTGAGTGCCAGTCGCAGGGTCTTCCACATAGTTAATGCGCTGTTTGTTCTCGATGAACAAGACTGCCATACGTTTGCCAACCGCATTGCGGGTCGCATCCGACATCAGTTTGCCACCTGCACTGTCCAGCGTAATATTAACTTCAGCACCGCCAGTGTCCTGGCTAAAGCCACTCGATGCATTCTGAACACGTTCACCGGTTAAGATACGGTTACGGTTCAAGAGTAGCTGACGACCACTGTCCAGTGATTCATAAGCGAATACTTCTGTGCCTGGTGGCAATGCACCCGCTGCCTGACCGGTATATGGATCGATGTATTGATCATTCAGGTCAGACACCAGACGGAACTCGAGATTCGCGGTACGACCCAAGACACGTTTCGCTTCCGCTGTATCCTGTACACCCGGCAATTCAACCACAATACGGTTGCTGCCCTGGGTTTGAACCAGTGCCTCAGCCACACCTAACTCGTTAATACGGTTACGTAAAGTGGTCAAGTTCTGATTCACTGCATAAGATTCAATTTCTTGCTTACGCACATCCGTATAGTTCAAACGTAAGGTCGAACCGGTATCGGTCGCAACAGCCTGCTGGGTAAACTCATTGCCGTTACGGCGCAAGTAGTCCATCACTGCAGCACGATCATCGTTATTGGCAAACTGCACCACAATCGTGTTGTTGCTTAAGTTCAGGCTATTAAATTTCAGGTTGTTATCACGCAACTGACGACGTAGATCCGTCGCAGAAGTTTCCATACGCTGGGCAATGGCCTTGTCCATATCCACTTCAAGCAAGAAGTGAACACCACCACGTAAATCCAGACCGAGCTTCATTGGTTTGGCACCAATTTTTTGCAGCCATTCTGGGGTGGTTGGGGCAAGGTTAAGCGCAACCACGTAATTATCACCTAAACCACGACGTAAAGCCTCTTTGGCTTTAAGTTGCGATTCACTTGAATCTACGCGTAATAAGGCCGCATTGTTGCTAAAGCTATTGTCATGAGTGGCAATATTTTCAGTTTTTAAAATTTGCTCTGCTTTTTGTACGATGCTTGCATCAATTTGAGTACCAGCTTTGGCACCCGAAATCTGTACAGCAGGTTCATCTGGATACAAACTTGGCAGGGCATATAAAGTACTGATCACCAGGACAACCAGGATCAGTACATATTTCCATGCTGGGTAACGCATTCGTTTTCTTCTTAAAATGAAAAAGTCGTGCGAGGGCACGACTATTTTTGATTAAAGGTTATTTAAAGTGCCTTCAGGTAGAACTGAGATTACACTTGCACGTTGAACTTTGACTTCTACACCGCGGCTTAATTCAACCACTGCGAAGTCACCTTCAATCTTGGTGATCTTGCCCATTAATCCGCCTGCAAATACCACTTCACTGCCAACGCCAAGGCTTTCGACCAAAGCACGGTGTTCTTTGGCACGTTTAGATTGAGGACGCCAGATCAAGAAATAGAAGATTGCAATAAAAACCGCAATCATCAAAATGTTTGCCATCATGTTGGGTTGTGCAGCAGCTTCACCTGCAGCGTGAGCAGTCGAAATAAAAAGGCTCATTATATTTTCCTAAAATAAAAAACTGGTGATCAACTCGATAATAAATTGACATATTCTTGCAATTTACATTGTCTTTTTCCTCAGCGCAAATGCTGATGGATTAATCTTGCGGACAAGGTGGCACTTCCAGACCACGGCGGGCATAAAAGTCATGGACAAATTCATCAAATGTGCCATTGTCCAATGCATCACGCATGGCCTCAGTCAAACGCAGGTAATAGCGCAGATTATGAATGGTACCGAGCATTGAGCCGAGCATTTCTCCGCATTTCTCGAGATGGAATAAATAAGCACGGGTGAAATTCTGGCAGGTATAGCAATCGCAATGTGGATCAAGTGGACCTTGATCATGGCGATATTGACTGTTACGGATCCGCACCAAACCATCTGTCACAAAATAATGACCGTTACGTGCATTTCGGGTTGGCATCACGCAGTCAAACATATCCACACCACGGCGCACTGCTTCTACGATATCTTCCGGCTTGCCGACACCCATCAAATAACGGGGTTTGTCTGCTGGCATTTTTTCTGGAAGATAATCCAGTACCTTGATCATTTCCTCTTTAGGCTCACCGACAGACAGACCGCCAATCGCATAACCATCAAAGTCGATTTCAAGCAGGCCTTTCAAAGATTCGTCACGTAAATCTTCATACATACCGCCTTGAATAATGCCGAATAAAGCATTGCGGTTTTTCAGTACGTCATGATGCTGGGTTTTACAGCGTTTAGCCCAGCGCAAAGACAGTTGCAACGATTTCTGTGCTTCTTCATGCGTCGCGGGGTAGGGGGTACATTCATCAAAAATCATCACAATGTCAGAGTTCAGCGTGTGCTGAATATCCATTGAAATTTCAGGAGATAAAAATACTTTTGAACCATCGATGGGTGAACGGAAGGTCACACCTTCTTCTTTAATTTTACGCATTGCACCCAGACTGAATACCTGGAAGCCGCCTGAATCGGTCAAAATCGGATTATTCCATTTCATAAATTCGTGCAGACCGCCATGTTCCCGAATCACATCGAGTCCTGGACGTAAATACAAATGGAAGGTGTTGCCCAGAATTACTTGAGACTTAATCTCTTTGATGTCACGCGGTAACAGGCCTTTGACCGTACCGTAAGTCCCCACTGGCATGAACATCGGGGTTTCAACCACGCCATGTTCAAGCGTTAAACGACCACGACGGGCACGGCCCGACTGCGCTAGTTTTTCAAACTTCATAGGAGTTCCAAATCAAGGCGAAAAAACAGTTCGCTGATGGTTAGTAGCTAAAGGGCGCTATTTTCCTTGATTCCGACACTAAACGCTAGCGTTCTAGAGTTTCAACGCTGTAATTTTATTTGTGCATCATTCAATTGAATTTTTATAAAGAAGCAGAAATTATTCTGCAGTTCCTGTATTTTTTTGGGGCAGGACCAGAAACTGCGGATTCGGTCAAATAGATTCTTAGTGAAAATTTGGACGATAATCAAAACTCTGGGCCACACTTTGATCACGGAAAGGGCGCACCACTTTTTTCCTGAGCAGCATATTGTTAATGATGTTGTGCGGGAAAATCTGGATCTGGTTATTAAACAGCTCGACATTGCGATTATAAATCGTAATTGCAGCACCAACATTTTCATTCTGTTCTTCAATTTCACCCATCATTTTCAGATAAATTTCATTAGCTTTCAGTTCAGGATAATTTTCAATCACTACATTCAGGCTATGCATCAGCTGTTTGTTCAGGCTTTCGATGCGCTGCAACTGGGAAATATCGGCATCCGTGATATTCAGGTTCATGATGTTCTGACGCAGTTCGGTGACTTTTTCCAGTGTGCCTTTTTCAAAAGAGGAATATTGTTCGACCAGCGGTTGCAGCCCGTCCAGAATTTTCAGTTTTTGCCGTTCATAACTGGCGACATCAGACCAGGCGCGAATCGTGGAGTTGTGGTGGCGGACAATATTGTTGCGGATCATGATGATCGCAACAATCAGTGCAACGATGATTAAATATAAAATCAAAAATCCCATCCGAGATCTCCCCAATACATAGTCATATTTTAAAAATGATGCAGAAAAAGTTATTTTAAAAACTGTAGCAGATCATGTTGTAACTTTTCGAGTTGTTTTAATTTAAATGTTCTCAGATGACCGCGCAATGTGGGAATATCGCTAATGTTATTCTGCTTGCTCGACACCTGAAATAAATCATGTGGCCCCAGATAGCACAGTATTTTATTTTCCGGATGAAACAGCAAATCACCCTGACGCTGTTCAAAAAAATCGGCCAGACGCAGTACAAAGCCCGGACTGAGTAATTTGGCAGTCTGCATCGGATCACAGCCATAAAAACTTAAGCGCTGATTGGTATGAATATCGCTGCTGTGCCAGGGATGACTATAAGGATAATAAAATTTCTTTCTGGAGGTCGTGACCGCCAGTCCCTGAATCTGGATATCAAACACAAATACGCCCCACAGGTCTTTGTGGACCTGCATCAGTTTGACCGGCTGACCTTCTTTGTTGCGAACCTGTACTTCATCAATATAGTGATATTGAAACAGTAGCACCTGATGTTGCTGGCCGTTTTCATCTTCCCACACCGTGCTGGCATAACGCTGGATCTCGTTACTCAAAGAGCCCTGATTGAATACTGGGAATAAGCGTTTTAAATGCCCAATAAACTGCAAGGGATTTAAAGGAATTGAAATATGCTGCGGCTGTTGTTGAAAGGCAAGCTGATATTTTTTGGCCAGAGCCTGTTCTTCCAGAAAAGCAATGACTTCTTCTAAGGGTTGCTGTTGTTCATAGCAAATATAGGCCCAGAAGATGCATAGACAGCCGAGAAAAATACTGCTCTGAATCCAGATATTTTCCGGGGCAATAAAAACACTTGCCATCAGAAAAAGTCCAATTCCGGCAAGCGCGAGCGGTAAGTTGTTCTCAAACTTGAGCGTAATAGGACCATTCCAGGGATGCAGTCCATCCAGCAGATCCTGATGACTATTGGCTTGACGGCCTAAATCCCAGAGCCGAGCGATATTCTGAAACACCACTGCATTTTTCTTGCGACGAATATGAATGGACTGTTGCACAGACTCGATCGGCATGGGCAGGTATGCTCGCTTATTGTGCCTGATCAATCAGCATGGCATCGCCATAACTGAAGAAGCGATACTTGCTGTCTACAGCATGCTTGTAGGCATTCAGGATATTGTCACGATTGGACAAGGCAGACACCAGCATTAACAGGGTCGATTCTGGTAAATGGAAGTTGGTAATCAAACGATCGACCACTTTAAACTCATAACCCGGATAAATGAAAATCTGGGTATCACCGGTCCAGCCTTTCAGTTCACCACCATTGGCCTGTGCTGCACTTTCAGTGGCACGGGTAGCGGTGGTGCCGACGGCAATCACTTTATTGCCGCGTGCTTTTGCTGCTTTAATGAGTGCCATCGATTCATCGGACACCTGACACCACTCGCTATGCATAATGTGATTTTGAATGTCATTGGTACGTACTGGCAAGAAAGTACCTGCGCCAACATGCAGGGTTACAAAAGTTTTTTGAATTCCTTTTGCTTCGAGTTTTGCCAGCAGCTCGGCATCAAAATGCAGGCTGGCGGTTGGTGCTGCAACGCTGGCCAGTTTGGTTGGATCATTAAACACAGTTTGATAACGTTCGGTATCAATCTCTTCCGCTTCACGGTTGAAATAAGGCGGAATTGGCAACGCACCGTATTGGTCTAAAACGTCTAGAATCGGTTGTGAGAATTCCACAATAAACAGATTTTCATGACGGCCTTGCACCGTCACTTTAACTGCGTCCGGACCAATAAACAGTTCCGCACCGGCTTTCGGTGAGTTACTGGCTTTGATATGACAATGTGCAATGAACTGATCCATCATACGCTCAACCAGTACTTCTACTGCACCGCCTGAAGCACGTTTACCTTTTAAGCGGGCTTTCATGACTTTGGTATCGTTTAATACCAACAAGTCGCCGTCTTCGAGTAAATCCAGAATGTCGGTAAATTGATGGTCATGATATTGACCTTGTGCATCGAGATGCAGCAGGCGAGAGGCACTGCGTGTTTCCAGAGGATAGCGAGCAATTAGCTCATCGGGGAGATCAAAATTAAAATCAGAAAGTTGCATGATAATTTACGCTAAAAAAACTGCGGCTAGTATAAACTTTTTTCTTTTTTATGGCGGGAATTGCTCGATTTTAAAACGAAAAAATGCCATTTGTTTTAAAAATAAACAAATGTAAATATTCTGCGTTGACATCTGTTCGAAACAGGGTAATATACCTTTCATCCACTCCCGAGGTGGTGAAATTGGTAGACGCGGCGGACTCAAAATCCGCTGTCAGAGATGACGTGTCGGTTCGAGTCCGACCCTCGGGACCAAAATTTTAAAAACCCCAAGCATATTCAGTCTTGGGGTTTTTTATTGTCTGAACTAAATGCTTTCGCTATTTTCTTGCAGTTTATTCAATCCGAATAAGATGATCACTCTGGGAAATGAGTACCTAAATAAGTATCTGAATAAGTGTGGGTGTTTATTGAAAGTTTCACAGCAAAGACAGGAAAATCCTCAATAATAAGTTGAATTTACAAGATTAAAATTAATAAAGCTTATGGTTGTGACGCTTCTTTTTTCTTTAAACGAAAAAAGTGGATATGACATCCACTTTTTTTTAAATCAGCTTAGAAAGACAGGATTTCACCATCAATCGGAATCAAGACTTTATCCTGAATGCCTTTGGCTTTGACGTATTCAGCAAGTTGGGCACGTGTGACGGACATATGATTAATTGCATCCATATGAACTGCAACTACTTTGGCATTTGGGGCTTGTTGAGTGGCACGATAGGTATCTTCCTTGCCCATAATAATAGACTCTTTGAAGCCATTGACCAGCGCATTGCCGGTATTCAATACAATCACCTCCGGTTGGAATGTTTTAATCGCCTGATCCACCTCAGGGCGCCAGATGGTATCACCCGCTACATAAACAGTTTCATGACCTGCTGCTTCAAATACCACACCCATTGCTTCACCCAGCCCGGCTTTTAGCGCCGGATTTCGATACATGGCATCGGTACCATGCTGACCACCGGTTTTGGTTAATTGAATCCCTTCAAAAGTTGTTTTGGTTAAGATACGAACATCTTTAAAGCCCTGAGCCTCAATGATTTTTTGGTCTGCTGCATTTTGTACAAATACTGGCGTATCTTTCGCAATCGCTGCTTGTGCAGCATCATCCCAATGATCTAAATGCGTGTGCGTGATGATCACAGCATCTACACCTTCTAAAACGGTTTTAGGCTTCATCGGTAAATCGACCAATGGGTTCCGCAGATAACTACGGTGAGTATCTGGGAAGCCTTCATAAAAGCCTTTTGGGGCAAACATCGGGTCAATTAAAAAAGTCGTGTCGGCATAAGTGACTTTAATGGTCGCATTACGGATTTCCTGTATATGGATGGCTTTTGAAGTATCGCGTGGTACAGCCTGATCATGTGCGGATAGGTTCAATGACGCTGTGGCCAGAGAAAGGGCGATAAGCGAGCTGCTTAAAAGTTTATTCATCTTAGAAGTCCAGAAATTGATTGATGCTGGCATGATGCTAGAAATCAAAAACTCAAAAAACTGTCCTTAAAGACAATCATCGAAACTATTGGGACAAAATGCTATATTACTTCTTTAAAAGGAGGTGGATGAAATGGCTTTACCTGTGGTTGGACTATTTGTATATCCCCATATCAATCCCTTTCACTTTTCTATTCCCTATATTATTTTTAAGATCAAAATTGAAGATCAGGCCTTGTTTGAACTGAAAATATTTTCATTGGATGCTCAGCCGGTAAACACTGAACAATCGATGATGATTATGCCTGATGGAGGGCCTGAGCTGATGCAGGATGCCGATGTCATCATTATTCCAGGCTGGGATGATTTTAATCACCAGCCCGATCAGGCACTGATTGCTGGATTGAAGCGTGCTCAGCAAGCTGGAAAAAGAATAGTTGGACTATGCTACGGCACCTATGCATTGGCATATGCCGGTTTGCTCGATCATAAAAAGGCTGCGACCCACTGGATGGCGGAGCAGGATTTTAGTCAGCGTTTTCCACAAATTCAGCTTGATCGCGATGCACTCTATGTTGAAGATCACGGCATCATTACTTCTGCGGGAACAGGCGCTGCTTTGGACTGCTGCCTGTATCTGGTACGTGAACTATATAATGCCCAAATTGCCAACAAGGTATCTAGGGTGATGGTGATTCCATCTCATCGTGAGGGCGGGCAGGCACAGTTTATTGAGCAGCCAATGGCAAAGTCGAGTCAGGATGCACAAATCAATCTGTTGCTGGATTTTCTAAGAAAAAATTTAGCGCATCAGCACAGTATTGAAGCCTTGGCAGGGCAGGTGAATATGACCCGCAGAACCTTTAGTCGTCATTTTAAGAAGGCTACGGGCATGACCTTGGTGGAATGGCTGAATGCGGAAAGAATCCGTTATAGCTGTGAATTACTGGAAACCACTCAGCTCTCTATCGAAAAGATATCTGAGCTTTCCGGGTTTAATACCACAGTACTGTTTAGAAAAAACTTCCGTGAAAAATATGGCACTAGTCCACAAGCATGGCGAAAGAATTTTGGTATGACTGAGCAGATGATTCACGCTAACTAAGCGTATTGTTGTCATTCGTTGATGTATTCAATACCAACAAAGATTGGCTTAAGTAATGATTTCAAATAACAATATATAAAAAACCGGCGCCTAGACGCCGGTTTTTTTTAATCAATTTAACCTAAGGGTAAATTGATTTTTTCAAGTCATTAAACAGTTGCAAGCACTGTATTCAAGGTTTTACTTGGACGCATTACTGCATTTACTTTCGCTTGATCCACAGCATAATAACCGCCGATGTCTGCTGGTTTGCCTTGAACTTCAGCAAGTTCAGCAATGATCTTGTCTTCGTTTTCAGCCAGTGCTTTTGCAAGCGGAGCAAACTTCGCTTTCAATTCAGCATTTTCGTCTTGCGCAGCAAGTTCTTCAGCCCAGTATTTTGCCAGGTAGAAATGGCTGCCACGGTTATCCAACTCGCCAGTACGACGTGAAGGTGACTTGTCGTTATCCAGCAATTTGCCAGTCGCTTTATCTAAAGTTTTAGCCAATAACTTCGCAGCAGCATTGTCTTCTTTGATACCCATCTCTTCTAGTGACACAGCCAAAGCCATGAATTCACCTAGAGAGTCCCAACGCAAATGGTTTTCTTCAACCAATTGTTGCACGTGTTTAGGAGCAGAACCGCCTGCACCTGTTTCGTACATGCCACCACCCGCCATTAATGGCACGATAGAAAGCATTTTCGCTGAAGTACCAAGTTCCATGATTGGGAACAAGTCAGTCAGGTAATCACGTAAGATGTTACCTGTTACAGAAATCGTATCCAGACCACGAGCAACGCGTTCAAGTGTGTAACGCATTGCACGAACTTGTGACATGATTTGGATGTCTAAACCGTCAGTGTCATGATCTTTCAAGTATTTTTCAACTTTCTTGATCAATTCATTTTCGTGTGGGCGGTACGGGTCAAGCCAGAAGATTGCCGGCATGCCAGAGTTACGTGCACGTGTTACAGCAAGTTTTACCCAGTCGCGGATCGGTGCATCTTTCACCTGACACATACGCCAGATATCGCCTTCTTCCACGTTTTGAGACATCAACACTTCACCTGTTTCTAGGTCAGTGATGTTCGCAACACCTGCTTCAGGAATTTCGAAAGTCTTGTCGTGTGAACCGTATTCTTCCGCTTTTTGCGCCATCAAACCAACGTTAGGTACAGTACCCATTGTTTTTGGATCGAAGTTGCCATTCCATTTACAGAAATTGATCATTTCTTGGTAAATACGTGCGAAAGTTGATTCAGGCATGACTGCTTTACAGTCGTAAGGCTTGCCGTCAGCGCCCCACATTTTACCGCCACCACGAATCATTGCAGGCATAGAAGCATCTACAATCACATCGTTTGGTGAATGGAAGTTAGTGATGCCTTTTGCAGAATCAACCATCGCTAAAGCTGGACGGTGTTCTTGACAAGCATGTAAATCGGCAATGATTTCTTCACGTACAGAGGTTGGTAGAGTTTCAAGCTTTTCGTAAAGACCCGCCATACCGTTATTGACATTAATGCCAAGCTCGTCAAAAAGCTTGCCATGTTTTTCGAATGCTTCTTTGTAGTAAATTCTTACACAGTGACCAAATACGATTGGGTGAGACACCTTCATCATGGTTGCTTTAACGTGTAAAGAGAACAGGATGCCCGCTTCACGACAGTCTTCAAGTTCTTTCTCGTAGAAGTCGCAAAGTGCTTTCTTGCTCATGAACATTGAGTCGATGATTTCGCCTTCTTGAAGCGCAACTTTAGGCTTAAGAACAATCGCTTCACCAGACTTAGTGATCAATTCCATTTTCACATTACGTGCGCGGTCTAAAGTCATTGACTTTTCGCCGTGGTAGAAGTCACCTTCATCCATGTGTGAAACGTGAGTTTGAGACCACTGTTTCCACTCGCTCATAGAGTGCGGGTGTTTTTTAACGTAGTTTTTAACGGCAGCAGGCGCACGACGGTCTGAGTTACCTTCACGTAGTACAGGGTTTACGGCAGAGCCTAAGCACTTGCCATAACGTGCCTTGATTGCTTTTTCTTCATCAGTGGTCGGGTTTTCAGGATAGTCAGGGATTGCATAACCTTTGGACTGAAGTTCCTTGATACACGCTGTTAGCTGACCAACAGAAGCACTGATATTTGGGAGTTTGATAATGTTCGTGTCTGGATCTTGTGTAAGACGACCTAGCTCAGCTAGAGTGTCAGGCACCTTTTGCTCTTCGCTTAGGTAATCTGAAAATTCGGAGAGCACGCGCACAGCTACAGAGATGTCACTTTTGACGATCTCAACGCCAGCTGGCTTAGTAAAGGTCTCAATGATCGGCAGCAGAGAATAAGTCGCCAGTAATGGCGCCTCGTCGGTCAGTGTGTAAATGATAGTTGACTTTCCACCAGCCATATATAGCCCCTTGCGTTGGATTGAGTTTCTGAGGACCGAACTTTTGGCCCAGCCTCTTCGAACCGATTTGCTTGAATATAAACATTGAGAGTATCGTCTTTCAGCGCATTTCAGTCAATGAAATATGCTTTTTGATTGCGATTTGGGTGAAAATTCGTACAGATTTGTGTGGTTTGGCGGTGTTTGTATTTTGTACAGAAAATTAATCTCTTAGTGCTAAAAACCCCGAGGGTTTTGGTTGGAAATTGATCAAGATCAGATTTGGTACATGCAACATGAATTTTGATCCCCAGCCGAGCGCTTGCCATTCTGAAACTACACTATCAGGACCAGATGACTGCATTGGACTTAAAGTCGCTACTTGCAGCTCAATATAAGAATATTTACTGGACAGAACTGAAAATATTCATCGCATTGACGCATTGGAATCCGCTTGATTATCCTTAAATTAGAGAAACTGAAAAAATCGATTAAAAAGGAAAATATATGCCCAGCCTGTTTATTGTGATGCTCGGTGGACGTCATGCCCGTGCCAATACAGAAGTTCATGATGTGGTCTTGGCAGTGGGGGAGAATCTTGAAGACACCTATCCGCAATTGAAAAATGCCTGGTTTGCTGAACAGAAAGGTCTGCATATTGATGCCTGGGCGCAAATCAACGGGCTGGAGTTCGAGGGTAAATCCTATGCACTTCACTTTGCTGATGCTGCTTCGAATCAGGCCAATGAAAAACTTTGGCTGATTAATCTGGGTGGATATGATCCACGCGAGTTTGGCGAGCTGCATCGTTATGTGCTGGTGATTGCGCAGAATGCCATGGTGGCCAAACAGCGCGGTAAAGCCCATTTCGCCAGGCACTGGCAAAAGCAGCATACCGACCGTGTGCTGGATGTAGACGACTGTATTGCGATTGATCAGGTTTATGGTCGCTACATACAACTGGTAGAAGGAGGTTTTAGCGCGAATTGCTGGGAAAATACCTATTTGACTATTTGAGGCTGCTTATGATTTAGTTACACCAAGGCGGGCTGGATGATTCGACGAATGACGTAAAAAAATCTTTATCAAAATCTAATAATCGGCATAATACTGTCAAGGAATAACAGTTTTGACTGAGATGGAATGTCTTAAATGGATTTAATTCAGGCAAATGGACAACCGCGTTACGGACGTTTCAAAGAGCTTCCAAAAAGTGTTGACTATCAGGCATATCAATACAAAAATCCTTATGGTCATGTGCTATCAGGCTGGCGTAAGCATCTAAAATATAAAAAGTTCAAGTTCTGTAGTATTCAGCACGAGCATTATACCATTGGCTTGGCAATTGCCGATATTGCTTGGGCAGGGCATGGTTTTGTCTATGTCTATAACCATATGACCAATGATGTGCTGGAATGGAATGCGATTAATTTCCTGTCACGTAATACCGTGCTGGATGAACAGCCACTGTTTAATCATAGTTATTTTCACAAGTCACCTTTTCAGATTGATATCCAGCATGCCAATGGCGTTCGTTATATCAACGTTACTAAATATGGCGAGATTAAACTCAGTGCGCGAATTTTCTGCGCCGGCACTGATCCACTGAGTATGTGTAGTCCGAACGGCATTAATGGCTGGACTTATACCCAGAAACTGACCACTTTGGGCTGTGAGGGTTTTTTCATTAACAAGCAGGGTGAAACCATCCAGTTTAATGAACGCAGCTTTGCCTCTCTCGATGATACCTGTGGCTTTTTGCGGCCGGAAACTGCCTGGTTCTGGCTGTCCTGTAATTTCTGGGATGTGAACCAGAACCGGATTGGAATTAATCTGGCTTCAGGCGTGAATGAAAGTTTTGGCAATGAAAACTGTCTGTGGATCAATGGCAAGATTTATCCACTGGCTGATGTCTTGTTTCAGCAGGAATCTGAAAACAACTGGACGATTAAATCGCTGGATGAAAAATTAAATCTGATGGTGAGCACAGGCTGGCGCCGTTATGAAAACCTGAATCTGCGTCTGGTCGGCAGCCAGTTTAGCCAATGGCAGGCCAAAGTCTGCGGCACCATTCAGCAGGATGATCAGGAAATTATTTTATTGAATGAATATGCCTTGCTTGAGCAGCATTATGCCAAGTGGTGATACATTGATGATAAGACATTTCTAGCTAAAAAAGCCTTCAATCTTGAAGGCTTTTTTAGATTTAAACTTAGTCTTTGGCGGCCTGCCAGAAGGCTTCGCCGGCCTGAATCGGGTCATTGGTTTCTGCTAAAGTCTTCACCCATACATCGTATTGGGCAATGACTGGATGCTGGCTGGGATGAAAATCTTTTTTAAACCAGTCCCGATATTGTGGACCCATACGGGTCAATATCCCGTGGCGACCAAAGAACCAGGGAAGCCCTTTCCAGTTCATCTGTAACTGTTGTAAGGGGCTGAATCCATCATGTTTGAGCATCACATTGGCGCGATAGGTGGTAAAACCAAACATCAAACATGTGGTACTGAGCAAGGTTATTTTGCGCATCCATTCAGGTGTCTTCGCGACATCTTTCATCACGTCAAAAGCCACATCCCGATGTTCCATTTCTTCAATTGCATGCCAGGCGAACATGGCGCGCACATAAGGATGACCATCTTTTAACGTGGATTTCTGGCCGTAAAAAGTTTCCGCCATGAGTGCGGTTAAGTGTTCTGCAGCAGCAGTGATTGCAATATTGAACTGTGCTGAACGATGTTTAAGGTCATAGGCGAAAATCTTATTCAATCGCTCGATAAAATCATCGACTGGCATGCCCTGTTCACGCATCAGCTGGTTCATTTTTTCATGGGCAATGCCGTGCTGTGCCTCCTGCCGGATGAAATCTGCCACACGTTGTTGCAGGTCAGGGTCTGTGATCTGATCGCGGAACAGGCGAACGCTCTGAATAAAATAACGCTCGCCATCAGGAAAGGTCAGACTTAATGCATCAAACATACGGGTCAGAAAGGGGTCGCCGCCAAACCAGTAACGCGGGATTTCATCCAGTTTAAAATCAAGCTGGGTCCGTACCACGGGCTTTATCGAAGATTTTAATACGGCATTCATCTTGTACATTCTTTTTTGTGACGATGCTGACAGTATGTCGGGGAATACAGCAATTGTTTTGACAGTGCTTGCCAATTTTTATACATTTTATGCCAAATGAAAATAAGACCGGCCAGATTGCAGCTGTCATCGAGAATCGCGCATGCAGGAAATTAAAATATCGAATGGCTACATTCAGCTCTGGGCAACTTATTTACGTAGTTTGGGGATTGAACCTTTAACTGCAGACTTTCTGCAAGATGTACATGGCCCACTGGTAACACTGATCGACCAGCCTTTTGATAGCCAAGTGCCGCTGGACTTACTCAACCATCTTCTTTTAACCACCCGGCAATATTTAAATTGTCCGCAGCTGATTTTCGAGATTGTACAGCTCATTCGCCCGGAGCATTTTGGTGTGCTCGGTTATATGGCTTCGCGAAGCAGCAGTGTCTCGGAAATGATCCGCCATATCATGCGCTTTCAACGACTGGTCATTGATGGCAGTGAAGTCGTTCCTTTGCTGCTAAAACAGCATGAGCAGAGTATTGAACTCTATTGGGCCTATTTAGACGAAAAATATAATCTGTTCAATGAGCTGACCATGGCGGCGATGGTGCAATTGGGGCGCGTCATTTTGCAGGATCATCTGCTGTTACTGCGCTGTGTACGTTTTGCACATGCCTCTGACATGGCGCAAATGCACTATCAACAGTTTTATGCCAGTGAAGTTAAATTTTCCCAGTCTCATTATGGGCTAGAGCTGGACTTGCAAGGACTGGCACATGGGGCGGAGCAGGCCGATCCCATGCTGTTACAGTTGCTGATTCGTCAGGCAGAAGAGGCGATTGCGGCCAAACCACAATTTGCAAGTACTTTACAGCAAGCACAACAAATCATTGCCGAGCAGCTGAGAACCCGGCAGCAGGCGATTAAAGTTGAACAGCTTGCTCAGCAGCTGCTAATGTCGAAACGAAGCTTGCAGCGCTTGTTCAATGCCCATGATACCTCGTTTAAAAAGCTTCTGGAACAGCAGCGAATCAAACGCTGCGAAGTCTTGCTGCAGCAGGAATTCAGTCTGACCGAGATTGCCGAGCAGCTGGATTATTCCGATCAGTCGGCTTTGGCCAGAGCTTATAAAGCGGCCACAGGCCACACTTTATTGCAGCGCAAAAAGCAATTACAGCAGCCATAAAAAAGCGACCGAAAGAGGTCGCTTTTTTATTTCTTAGATTCTCAAATGAAGTGCAACAGAGATTAAATTATTGGAAAGAAGCAAGATGAGCTAGCATTTTGCTTCCGACCGACCAAAGTCAAAGTTGCATCATGAACTATACTCACCTTACCCAAGA
>NZ_JAGFXZ010000002.1 GCF_019038395.1 Acinetobacter sp. BY419 | reverse complement strand
CTCAAAAATTAGAAATAGACTGGTATTTCGCTGATCCTTATAGCGCTTGGCAACGAGGTACGAATGAAAATACGAATGGCTTAGTCAGACAATACATTAGAAAAGGAAGTGACTTGAATCAATATACAGATGAATACATTTCAGAAATCACTGACCGTATAAATCATCGTCCAAGAAAAAGACTCGGCTTTAAAAGTCCGAGTCAGGTATTATGGCAACAACATGGTGTTGCACTTCAAATGCTAATCTAAGGACTTATAAATAGTTCTTTTTATTTTTCACATAAATAGTTTTATACTTCTTATTTAAAATATAAATAATAATTGTTATCATTCTCATCAATTACTTCATAAGTTTGTAAATAGAATTTTCGATGATGAATAGTCCGAATATGCATGCTATAGCGACTGGAACAGTTACTGCACCGAGTCCATCAAGCAAAAATAAAGTCAAAGCAAATATGCTGGCTTATCGTGGGATGATTTTATATCGCTTTATTCTGGCGGGTGTCGGCGGTTATCTCCTTGCCTCGCTGGTAACCATTGTGATTGCCCAGTTATTTATGGATGCTGGAAGCAGCGCAGCCATGTCGGCCACCCTGATTGGTTTTAGCTTAAATACTGTAGCTTTTATCTGGGTATTTATGGTGAATAAGACCATGAAAGCCACGCTCGGGATCGTGATTCCCAGTGTTTTGCTCTATATCACCTATAAATTCCTAGGAAATTAGAATGAGAGTAGATGCAAAACAAGAAGGTCCACGCCAGTCGATGTCGTGGTTGCATACTTGGGCCAGTCTGATTTTAGGATGGCTTTTATATGCGATCTTCTTGACCGGAACCTTGAGTTTTTTCCAGAATGAAATCAGCATCTGGATGAAACCGGAATTTCATCAGTCAGTCCCGCAAAAGACCCAGATCGAACAGACGCGTATGGCATTGGCTTATCTGCAACAGCATTATCCGGATGCTGGCAGCTGGGCAATCCAGCTTCCTAACTCACGCCAAAATACCACCACACTCAATATTCGCAGTGCCGGTGAAGATCCTCGTGCGCGTCGTGGCGGTACCCGCGTAACCATTGACAGTGCAACCGGCGAAGTTTTGCAAGCCCGTGAAACACGTGGTGGCTCCTTCCTATACCGCTTCCATTTTGAACTGTATGGCCTACCCCGGATCTGGGCGCGCTGGATTGTCGGTATTGCCACCCTGCTCATGCTGGTGGCGATTATCAGCGGTGTAATTACCCATAAAAAAATCTTCAAAGACTTTTTTACTTTCCGTCCGGGCAAAGGTCAGCGTTCCTGGCTAGACGCACATAATGCTACTGCGGTATTTGCCCTGCCATTTCATATCATGATTACCTTTAGCGGTTTACTGCTTCTGCTCTTTACCCTGATGCCTTGGGGTGTCAACCAGATTTATGAAAATCGTGGCGCATTTCTGCAAGATCAACGTAAGAGCTTGATTCAGGATAATAGTATTCAAACTGAATCCCGTGATGGTGACCAGCGTCGACCGCGTAGCGAAAGAGAAAGCCGTGGTGAGCGTCGCCACTCTCGGGGTGAAGCTCCAGCTGCACGCCCAGTGCCATTAACAGATCTCGCACCAGTATTGGCAACAGCCGAGAGAGAATGGGAAAATAATCCGGTTGGTACAATTAACATTATTCAGCCAAATACCGCTAAAGCCGAAATTGAGCTTCGTGCCTTAAATGGAGTCAGTGTGGCTTATCGTAGTGTTTATCCGAGTCTTGCTTTCAATGGCGTGACAGGTGAATTAAAGCCGGATCAAACCACACTGAAAACGCCTTCAGTCGCAAATGGTATTTATAATGTATTCACCACATTGCATGAAGCACGTGGCGTGGACTTAGCTCTACGCTGGTTATTGTTCATGTCAGGTATGGTGGGCACCTTAATGATTGCGACCGGTTTGATTCTATGGTGTGTCAAACGTGCCCCGCAACAACAGAAACAAGGTTATAAATCTTTTGGTTATCGTCTTGTCGAAGTGACCAATATCGCTGCCATTATTGGTTTACCTATTGCCTGTGCTGCCTACTTTTATGCCAACCGTTTTATTCCGGCAGACATGGACATGCGTCTAAACTGGGAAATTCGTAGCTTCTTTATCGTCTGGTTGTTGACGTTGCTGTATGCCATGCTTCGTAGCCATCGTCAGGCCTGGCTAGAGCTGCTAATGCTTGCAACTGTGGCATTCGCATTGTTGCCAATCGTGAACTTCCTCACCGGTGGACAAGCAATCTGGAATAGTATCCTGCATGATCAGTGGATGATTGCTTCTTTTGATCTGGCGATGTGGGTACTTGCGATCCTGTTCTGGTTTGCTTTCAATAAAGTTAAAAACCATACAGGTTTGCCGCTTAAAAAGGCCAAAGCTGCTCTCAAGGGGAATCAGGCATGATGTTCTTCTTATTGATTTGGGCTTTAACCAGCCTCGGTTTTTTTGTGCTTGCAGCATCTATGTCCAAACATCAAAAACAGATTTTTACTAAAGAATTAGATGCCTCCAAAACCAGACTCGCCAGCATCATCGGCTGGATGATATTGATCATTGCACTGATTCTGTGCCTGTGCATTGGTACAGCCAGCAATATGATCAGCTATTGGCTTGGCAGTCTGACTTTTGCAGCATTGTTCGTGGGTTTAAGTCTGAGTTATCTGGAAAGCAAAATTAAAATGATAGTGATGATCTGTGCGCTCATCGTCTTGATTTCAGGAATCCTGTGCTTGATCTAATCATCTGATTTATCAATCTCTTTTGAAAATCTGATCTTTGGATTGGCTTTTTTGCTTTAAACCTTTTAGTCTACGCACAATATTTTTGAGATGTTGATATGACCCAGCGTGTTTCTCCCTCTGCTGTCCTAACCAATCTTGCCCTTGCAGGTAATGCTGAAGCGCAATTCGAACTGGCTGAACTGTATATGCAAAGCGAGCATGATGATGACATCATTCTGGCTGAAGAGTGGGCATTGAAAGCTGCCAATGGCGGACTGGTTGATGCGATGTACTGGTTAGGTGAAGGTTATACCGTTTATGCCAAAGAATTGGCAGAAGAAGATCCTGAAGAATCCAAAGCTCACTTTGAGTTAGCCTATTACTGGTTAAGTAAAGCCAATATCGAAAAGCACCCTGCTGCGACTTTAGAGCTGGCCGGTTTCTACCGTCGCGGTGATGTGATTGAAAAAGACGTAGAAAAATCGATTGCTTTAGTCAAACAAGCCGCTGAATGGGGCGAAGTTCAGGCCATGCGCGATCTTGCTTTTATTTATGCCAATGGTTTAGGTGTAGATGGCGATGAAGAACTAGCTGAGTTCTGGACTAAGAAAGCAGATGCTGCTGAAGCTAAATAAGTGAAAAAAGCCCGTCAGATGATGGGCTTTTTATTTAACTCCCATACTCGCCCGCTATGTGATGCAGAAGAATCAAAAGAATCTTAAAATAAAACATTCAATTTACCGTATTTATGCTGATAGGCTTTTGATCAACTAAAAGCTCAAAATACAGAAAATAAATAATATTATCTTTTTCAACTTGGCTCATGTTTAGATTCCAAGTACAATACGGCGCTAGTCGAGGGATGCTGCGACGTTTTACAGGCTGATTTTAAAAAATAGCAATGTAAAATCGCTAGGCTCGACCATCGGTCAGACATTCATTCTGATCAACAACGGCATCCGCGAACAGAACGATCCAATCTATTTTTTCCTAGGAGATCCTGATGAACGCGGTTACTGCTTCATTTACAGATTACAAAGTTGCTGATATTTCACTTGCTGATTACGGCCGTAAAGAAATCAAACTTGCTGAAGCTGAAATGCCAGCCCTAATGGGTCTGCGTAAACGCTACTCGGCAGCAAAACCACTTGCAGGCGCGAAAATTCTCGGCTGTATCCATATGACCATTCAAACTGCAGTTTTAATTGAAACTTTGG
This sequence comes from Acinetobacter sp. BY419, assembly GCF_019038395.1. Taxonomy (GTDB): domain Bacteria; phylum Pseudomonadota; class Gammaproteobacteria; order Pseudomonadales; family Moraxellaceae; genus Acinetobacter. Next base: position 160,939 of record NZ_JAGFXZ010000002.1, on the reverse strand, counting down.
TTGAATTGGGCGCAGAAGTTCGCTGGACGTCATGCAACATCTTCTCAACTCAAGACCATGCTGCTGCTGCAATTGCGGCTTCAGGTGTTCCTGTATTTGCTTGGAAAGGCGAAACTGAAGAAGAATACATGTGGTGTCTTGAACAACAAATCAATGTAAACGGCAAACCTTGGGATGCCAACATGATTCTGGATGATGGCGGTGACTTGACTGCTGTGGTTCATGAAAAATATCCTGAACTGATTGCCAAAATCCACGGTATCACTGAAGAAACTACCACAGGTGTTCAACGTCTGCTTGAAATGTGGAAAGATGGTTCACTCAAAGTTCCTGCAATCAACGTCAACGATTCAGTGACCAAGTCTAAAAACGACAATAAATACGGTTGCCGCCACTCACTCAACGATGCGATCAAACGTGGTACAGATATGCTGTTATCTGGCCGTCGTGCGCTTGTAATCGGTTACGGTGACGTTGGTAAAGGTTCGGCTCAGTCTCTTCGTCAAGAAGGTATGATCGTTCGCGTATCTGAAGTCGATCCTATCTGTGCAATGCAAGCTTGTATGGACGGTTACGAAGTCGTATCTCCATACAAAAACGGCGTACAAACGGGCAAAAAAGAAGACGTGAATGCTGATCTTCTTTTAAATACCGACATGATCGTCACCACCACGGGTAACTATCACGTTTGTGACGCTGCCATGCTAGATACACTTAAAGCAGGTGCTGTTGTTTGTAACATCGGTCACTTTGATACTGAAATCGACACCAACTACTTACGTGGTTACAAGTGGGTGGAAGTGAAACCTCAAGTACACCAGGTGTATCGTTCAGAAAGTGAAAACGATTATCTGATTCTTCTTTCAGAAGGCCGTTTGGTGAACCTGGGTAACGCAACGGGTCACCCTTCTCGCATCATGGATGGTTCTTTTGCCAACCAGGTGTTGGGTCAAATGCATTTGTTCGCTGAGAAATTTGCTGATCTTCCTGAAGACCAAAAACAGGCAGCGATTCGTGTAGAACTACTTCCTAAGAAATTAGATGAAGAAGTGGCTGCGGCGATGGTTGCTGGTTTCGGTGGTGTGTTGACTCAGTTGACTCAAGAGCAAGCGGATTACTTAGGCGTTCCTGTTGAAGGTCCATTTAAAGCGGATGCTTATAAGTACTAATTTTTCACCCCCCTAAATCCTCTCCTGAGCGTGCTTTAAGCACTGCTTTGAAGTTCAGCACAAGAGAGGGTGAACACCCAAACTTATATAAATTGCTTCATCGTTTTCCAAAACATAAGTTCGGCTTAAACCCTGAATCATTCAGTAATGAATACCCCTCTCCCTTTGGGAGAGGTCAGGGAGAGGGTAAAAAGTATTTATAAAAAAGGATTTCAACATGTCTAAGCACATCCCAATTTCATTTGAATTCTTCCCGACCAAAACTGATGTAGGTGCGGAAAAACTCAAAGTAGTTCATCAAGAACTACAACACTTAAATCCAGAATTTTTCTCTGTGACCTATGGTGCAGGCGGTTCAACTCGCGAACGCACCCTGTCGACCATCAATGACTTTAATGGCAAAGGCGCACCTGTCGCGCCTCACCTGTCCTGTATCGGTGATGACAAAGCGCGTATTGCTGAACTGCTTGATCTGTATAAATCTCAAGGCATTGACCGTATTGTCGCACTTCGTGGTGACTTGCCTTCAGGTCAGGTTGGACTTGGTGAATTGCCTTATGCCACTGACTTGGTGCGTTTTATCCGTGAATATTCAGGTGATCATTTCAAGATTGAAGTAGCTGCTTATCCGGAAATGCATCCGCAAGCAGAAAGCTTTGACCAAGATATTCAGCACTTTGTTGAAAAAGTTCAGGCCGGTGCCAATGCAGCTTTGACCCAGTTTTTCTTCAATCCAGATGCTTACTTTTACTTTGTAGATCGTATCCAAAAAGCAGGGATTGATATTCCTGTGGCACCAGGCATTATGCCAATCACCAATGCCAGCAACCTGATTCGTTTTGCGGATGGTACGGGTGCTGAAGTCCCACGCTGGATTCGTAAGCAACTGGCAACTTATGGCGATGATACTGCCAGCATTAAAGCTTTTGGCCACGAAGTCGTAGTTAAATTCTGTGAGCGTCTGCTTGCAGGTGGTGCGCCAAGCTTGCATTTCTATACCATGAATACCACTGACCCTACCCGTCAACTGGTCACCGATCTTGGTTTAGCTTAAGCCCTTTCCTTTACCGATTTTTGAGTAGAACTGTCAATGCCACGTTTTTATATAGATGCTGATTTAACTGTTGATGTCAGCCTTGAGCTTACGGAAACTGTATTTCATCATTGGGTAAAAGTTTTACGCGCACAAGTCGGTGAACATGCAACCCTGTTCAATGGACAGGGTGGCGAATATGAGGTGACTTTAACTGAGGTGAGCAAAAAGTCAGCCACCGTGTCAGTCAATGCATTTAATCCTGCCAATCGCACACCCAAGTTTCAGGCTTTGCTCGGTCAGGTGATGAGTAAAGGCGACCGTATGGATTATGCAATTCAGAAGGCAGTCGAACTTGGAGTATCCGAGATTCAGCTATTGACTTCGGATCGTTGCGAAATGCGTTTAAAGTATGATCGTGACCAGAAAAAACTGGATCACTGGCAAGGTATTGCCATTGCCGCTTGTGAACAGTGTGGGCTGAATATCATCCCCAAGATTTTAGCCCCCATATCACTTGAAAAATGGCTGGACACCCAACTACCCCATGCCAAACTGGTTTTGGCACCCAATAAAGACGAAACAGATGTACTGGCAGATGCTACATTGGATCTTGCCCTGCTGATTGGCCCCGAAGGTGGTCTGAGTGAGGCAGAAATTAACGCCGCAAACCAGAAAGGTTTTCTTAACTGGTGTATAGGCGAGCGTGTACTGCGTACCGAAACTGCCCCTGTCGTTGCCCTCTCAATTTTAAATTATGTGCTTTAGTTCATCGAATGGGTAAAAATTTGTCTTTAATTTTGTTGATTTTTATTTTCAAGACATCTAATCTCGACTAAAGAATAACAATTACTTATTAATTGATTTCACACATTTCCTGGGTGTTCTATAACAACAATACACAAGGACGAAACCGTTTAGGATGAATACAGGCATTGAATCATATGGTTGATAATCCAGACGATTATATTCAGCAGCATTTACATGATGCTCAGATTGCGAACACGCTTCGCCATAGTCGCTATTTTTTGCTCAGTATAATGGTGGTCTGCTTTTATATTTTTTGTATTTATCACATTCAATATAGCCCTTCTAATACGTATTTTAATACTTGGTTTATTCTGACCGAGCTCCTTGTCAGCATGTGCTGGCTAGTAAGTACACTGTATTTTAAACCTGGGCAATATAACCAGAAGAGTGCACACCGCTGGTTACAGGTGCAAAGCCTTGCAGTAGGCATCAGCATTGCGGCAGGTATTTTTACCATTTACTATTATTTGCCTCAAGCCAACCCAGCCTTTGATGATATTGAAGCGCTGACCTTGTCAGCCTTGCTGCTGATTGTGAGTCAAGCCTTTGGTTTAACTTATCTAACCCAAAAACTCAGCTATTTCTGCCTGGCATTTTTACCGTCTTTACTGCCCTTTTTACTGTCACAAATTTATCAGGTAGGTCATTCTAATCCTTTCTTTGCGCTGGCTTTAAATTTTTCCATGATTGTGATTTTGCTGTGTGCGATGAGTAGTTACCGAATTCACAGCCGCACCTCACGCCTGTATGCAGAAAATGATATTCTGGTGAAAAATGCAGAACAGCAGATCCATTGGACTGATGAACTCTGTCAACAACTCAAAACTGAAGTTAATAAATCCAAAGACATCGAACTGCAATTACAGCTCAGCAATCAATTGCTGGAACAAAAAGTAAGGGAACGTACTTATGATATTGAGCAGATCAATCATGACCTGCAGAATAAGCAGCAAGACCTGGAACTTGCACATAAAATTGCCGGTATTCGCCCCTGGGACTGGAATATTCAAGCGCGCAGCATCACGCTAACCAACCATAAAGATGAAAAGATTCTGCGCAATTCCAAAGATCATCATCTGCAATTACAGCATCTGATTCACCCAGAGGATCTGGACTATTTTAAGCTGAGTATGAAACAGCATCTGCGTGGCCAGATTGAACGCTTTGATGCCACTTACCGGATCAAGCTTAGTGAAGGGGGCTGGAGTTGGGTACATGATATTGGCCGTGTCATCAGTCGTGATCCCGACAACAATAAACCTTTGCGAATGGTCGGCATCCGTCGGGATATCCAGCAGGAACGCCTGGCTCAAGAACGTTTAAAGCTGGTTGCCAGTGTACTGGAACAGGCCGCTGAAGGGATTTTCATTTTAAATCCTGATTTAGATTATATCGATGTGAATCCTCACTACCAATACCTGAGTGGTTTTGAGCGCCACGAGATGATCGGTAAATCCTTATTTGATATTGTGGTGAAAAACAAATCCCAACAACGCACTTTTCAGGCCAACATTGTCAAACAGATCCAGAAGATTGGCTCTTATGATGGAGAGGTGTATGCAAAATTTCTGTCTGGCAAAGAATCGACCTTATGGCTGCATATTAATGCTGTCACTGACGATGAAGGCCGGATTACTCATTATATTGGCATTGTATCGGATCTGACTGAACGTAAATTACAGGAACAGCGCCTGTCCTATCTGGAAAATTATGACACGCTGACCGACTTACCAAACCGCTTCTATTATAATTATCAGCTGCATCAATATCTGGTTTCACAAAAAGACTCCCTCAAAGAAATGGCTGTGATTCGGCTCAACATCGACCGCTTCCGGCCATTGAATGAGTATCTGTCTAATAATGGCGGTGATGAGCTTTTACGTCAGGTGGCGCAGCGTCTGCGCATGACAAATGCAGAAGCGCTGTTTGTTGCGCATCTGAATGGCGATGATTTTGCGATTCTCTATGAAATTTCACATATTCGCCCTTCAGTTCAGCACCATTGTGAACGCATTGCTCAGGCCTTTAGCAAACCATTTAATATTTATGGTCAGGATCATGTGATTACCCTGTCCATGGGCGTGGCATTTTATCCGGATCATGGCCGTCAGCTGGATTATTTAAATAACTGCGCCGAACAGGCATTGAACGAAGCCAAAAATCTGGGTGGCAATACCATTCATTTTTATTCGATTGAAAATGACGCATTGCAGAAAGAAGGAATTTTCCTGGAACGGGATTTGCGTAAAGCCATCCAGAATAATGAACTGATTGTATATTATCAGCCAAAAATCAATTTCAGCGATCAAACCATTTATGGCTTTGAAGCGCTAATTCGCTGGAACCATCCAGAAAAGGGCATTATCGCACCCGGCTTGTTTATCCCTTTAGCCGAACAGACCAGCCTGATTTCAGATATTGGCCGTCTGGTCATCCAGCAGACTGCTAAACAGATTCGCCAATGGAATGATCTGGGCTTTAATCATATTTGTGTATCAGTCAATGTAGTGGCGCAGCAATTACGTCGCGGTCAATTGCTTGATGATCTGGATCAGGCGATCGCAGACAACCAGATTTCAGGCGCCAGTCTGGAACTGGAAATTACGGAATCCTCTTTAATCGAAAATTCGGAAGCAGTCAAAAACCTGCTGAACGAAATCAAACAGCGACATATCCTGATTGCTCTGGATGATTTTGGTACAGGCTATTCATCTCTATCCTATCTTGCTGATTTTCCAATTGATATCTTAAAAATTGATCGTAGTTTTGTTTGCAAGATTGGGGAAAGCAAACAGGAAGCGATTGTCAGTGCTATGGTGGCCATGGGTAAAGCCATGGGTATGACGGTGGTTGCGGAAGGTATCGAGACCGAAGACCAATTAGAATATTTACGTGATTTGGACTGTGATATCGCCCAAGGTTACTTATTTTCTAAACCACTTCCTGAACAGGAAGCAACTGCCTATTTAGTGCAAGAAAAAACAGTTCAGGCTTATACATATCACGTCTAAGTCTATATTCGGCCACAATAAGTTTATTGGGAAAACGGCCGTCTTTGTCTGTCCGAACTGGTTAACAAATGGTATATTCAGGAACATAAATAAATTCTTTGCCCGCTGACCGGGTAATCTTTACAACGATCGAGAGACTGATGGACGAACAATCTTTAAAGCAACAGGCCCTTTACTATCACGAATTTCCTACTCCGGGGAAAATCAGCGTTACACCAAGCAAACAATTGGTCAACCAACGTGACTTAGCCCTTGCTTACTCGCCTGGCGTAGCTGCACCATGTCTTGAGATTGAACGCGACCCCTCAACTGCTGCATTGTATACAGCACGCGGTAACTTGGTGGCTGTAGTCACCAATGGTACTGCGGTATTGGGCTTGGGTAATATTGGTCCTCTGGCCTCTAAACCGGTCATGGAAGGTAAAGGCGTACTCTTTAAAAAATTCGCTGGCGTTGATGTATTCGACATTGAAATCGCTGAAAACGATCCAGACAAAATTGTTGATATTATTGCGTCATTAGAACCGACTTTCGGCGGAATTAACCTTGAAGATATCAAGGCGCCAGAGTGTTTCTATATCGAACAGAAACTGCGTGAACGCATGAATATTCCGGTATTCCATGACGACCAGCACGGTACTTCAATCATTGTTGGTGCTGCACTACTGAATGCATTGCAGTTAAACGGCAAAAAAATTGATGAAATCAAAATTGTGGCTTCAGGTGCCGGTGCAGCAGCACTATCTTGCTTAAATCTGCTTTGTGCCTTGGGCGCTAAAAAAGAGAACATCATCGTTGCCGATTCACGTGGCCTGCTTACCACTCAACGTGAAGGTCTGGATGAATCCAAGAAAGCCTATGTGCAAGATATCCAAGCCTCTCAGCTTGGTGACGTGATTGCAGGTGCAGACATGTTCCTTGGTCTTTCCGCTGCCGGTATTCTGACCAAAGAAATGGTCAAGGTGATGGCTAAAGATCCGATTATCTTTGCCTTGGCGAACCCGGATCCAGAAATCCTGCCTGAACATGCGCATGAAGTTCGTGATGACGTCATTATGGCGACTGGCCGTTCTGACTATCCGAACCAGGTAAATAACGCATTATGCTTCCCCTACATCTTCCGTGGTGCTCTGGACGTTGGTGCAATCACCATTAACGAAGACATGAAAATTGCCTGTGTCCATGCAATTGCACGTATGGCGCACATTGAAGCAGATGCGTCGACTTATGGCGAAAAATCAGCTTCATTTGGCCGCGAATACCTGATTCCTGGTCCACTGGATCAACGCTTGATTCTAGAAATTGCACCTGCTGTGGCACAAGCTGCAATGGATTCTGGTGTCGCGACGCGCCCAATCAAAGATTTCTCACATTATCGTCAACGTTTGTCCGAGTTTGTCTACAACTCTGCATTCGTCATGAAACCGATTTTTGAACAGGCAAAATCTGATCCTAAACGTATTGCCTATGCGGAAGGTGAAGACCTGCGTGTACTTCGCGCAGTTCAAATTGCGGTTGATGACGGTCTGGCAATCCCGATTCTGGTAGGTCGTCCTGCAGTAATTGAAGCCAATATCAAAAAATTGGGTCTACGTCTTGAAGATGGTGTAAACATCACGATTGTCGATCAGGAAAAGAACCCGAACTATGAAATGTTTGCGGACGATTACTACAACATTATGCAGCGCAAGGGTGTTACTCCTGAATATGCACAGCGTGAAGCGCGTCGCCGCTCTACCCTGATCGCAGCGATGCTTGTAAAACATGGCATGGCAGACGGTATGCTGTGTGGTACTTACTCAAGCTATGACATTCACCTGGACTTTGTCAGCAACATCATTGGCAAGAAAGAAGGTCATAACACTTTCTTTACCTTGAATGCCTTGATGCTTGAAGATCGCAACCTGTTCATTGCAGATACCTATGTCAACACCAACCCAACTGCTGAACAGCTGGCTGAAATGACCATTCTGGCGGCTGAAGAAGTGCGCCGTTTTGGTATGACACCACGTATTGCTCTGCTTTCTCACTCGAGTTTCGGTTCAGACCAGCATGATGCCAGCGCGCAAAAAATGCGTAAGGTATATGACATCCTGTCTGAAATTGCGCCTGAGCTAGAAGTTGAAGGTGAAATGCATGGTGATGCTGCACTGGATGAGAATATTCGTCAGTTTGCATTTCCGAATTCACGCTTCAAAGGTTCTGCAAACCTGCTAATCATGCCCAACCTTGATGCTGCCAATATCTCGTTTAACCTGTTAAAGGCAACTTCAGGCAACAACGTGACAATTGGTCCAATTCTTTTGGGTGCTGCGAGACCTGTGCACATCTTGACTCCGACTGCGACCACGCGTCGTGTGATCAATATGACTGCGCTGACTGTGGCAGAAATCCAGCAAGCGGAACAAGATGCTCTTTAAGCCAATGACAAGATAACGACGCATCCGCCTCGTTTCTTAACTTGAGAAAACCTCTATTCTGTAGCATGATGCTTCTAAGAATAGAGGTTTTTTCATGCAAGTTTATTTAGTAGGCGGCGCCGTTCGGGATCATTTGCTCGGACACCCCTATCACGAAAAAGATTATGTCGTCGTTGGTGCAACTCCCGCGCAAATGCTTGACTTAGGCTATCAGCCCGTAGGCAAAGATTTCCCTGTTTTTCTACATCCTCAAACAAAAGAAGAATATGCCCTCGCGCGTACTGAACGTAAATCTGGGCATGGTTATCATGGCTTTGAGTTTCATACCGATGTTAGCGTCACCCTGGAACAGGATCTGATCCGTCGTGACCTGACCATCAATGCCATGGCAATGGATGATGCAGGCCAGATTTATGATCCTTATGGCGGTCAACAGGATCTGGAAAACCGGATTCTGCGTCATGTTTCCGATGCCTTTATTGAAGATCCATTACGGGTGCTGCGAATTGCCCGCTTTGCTGCCCGTTATACCAGTGCAGGTTTTGTAATTGCTGATGAAACCATGGCGTTGATGCAGCGCTTGACTGAATCCGGCGAATTAAATGCACTCATACCTGAACGTGTCTGGAAAGAAACTTCCCGTGCTTTATCCGAACGTCATGCTGATGTGTATTTTGAAGTATTACGCCAGTGTGGTGCTTTAAAGGTGCTATTCCCAGAGATTGATGCCTTATATGGCATTCCCCAACGTCCTGAATATCATCCGGAAATTGACTGTGGTATTCACACCATGATGTCCTTGCAGCAGGCTTGTCGTCAAAACTATAGCCTGGATGTCCGTTTTGCCGTTTTAGTGCATGACTTGGGCAAAGCTTTGACTCCGGTGGAAGAATTACCGCGACATATCATGCATGAAGAACGTGGTATCCAGCCGGTGAATGAACTGTGTGACCGTTTAAAAGTGCCGACTTATACCAAGCAACTGGCTTTGGCGGTGTGCAAAGAGCATCTGAAATGCCATCAGGCGTTCAATCTTAAACCGGGAACTTTATGGCGATTATTACAACGCCTGGATGTATTACGTCGTCCTGAACGTGTTGAAGCTTTTGTACAGGCTTGTGAATGTGATTCACGTGGCCGTCTGGGTTTAGAAGATCGTGCCTATCCACAAGCGCAATATATGCTTGATGCCATACAGACTGTACGTGCTATCAAGGCACAAGACCTGCCTGCCGATATTCAGGGTCCGGATATTGGTGAAATGCTGATTGAACGGCGTATTCAGGCACTCGGTGAGCTCAAAGCCCAACAAACAGTATCCATCGAATAAAGACAAAGCACCCGAGGGTGCTTTTTTATTGCCCTAATCGCCTTGTGCAGAAACTCAACTCTCTATTTCCTCTGAAAAGATGAAGAAAAATTCAAATCTCTATCAGGAAATAGGTGCCGGGAAAGTAATCACCTGCTCCAGTTTCATCTGCTGGGTTGCAATCATCAATAAGCGGTCAATCCCTAAAGCAATCCCTGCACATTCCGGCATATTGGGTAAAGCTGCCAGTAAATACTCATCGACAGGCATGACATGCAGTCCAAGTCTGGCCCGCTCTGCATTATCCGCCTCAAAGCGTGAGCGCAAAACTTCGGCATCAATCAGCTCATCATAGGCATTGGCCAATTCTAAACCTTCGATATACAACTCGAAACGTGCAGCGACCAGTTCACCATCTTCATCAATTCGGGTTTTCGCCAGTGAGGCCATTTCAGGCGGAAAATCGGTCAGGAATACTGCGGTATCAAAACCCAGACTTGGCTCAACCATATGTGAAAATAACAGGTCGATATAGCCAAGACGATCATCACCCAAATTCAGACTTAAACCGACACGGCGACAGCAGTCTTTCAGTTCCTGCAAGGTAGCCTGTAATGGGTTGATATCCAGACGATCCATAAAGGCATGTTTATAGCTTAAAATGGTTGGACGAATTTCACCAAAACGCGCTTTAAGAGTCACATTAAGCAGATCGGCTACTTCAAATATCAGATCTTTCAGGCTAAAGCCCGGACGATACCATTCCAGCATGGTGAATTCACTATTGTGCTTACGCCCATGCTCATCATCACGGAAGACTTTACAGATCTGATAAATGGGTCCAGAGCCACTGGCCAATAAGCGCTTCATGGCAAATTCAGGCGAGGTCTGCAAATAATGCGTATGCGCTTTACCCAGTACATGACGCTGCGCCTGTACCGAGGCCAGATGCACATCGGTCACACCCGCTTGAGATAAAATCGGCGTTTCGACTTCTAATACATCCCGTTCGGCAAAAAACTGACGAATTTGCGCATATAAAGTGGCTCGTGCACGCATGGCATTCATGTCACAAGTCGGCTGATAAGTCATAGTCATGCTTTTGGTCCGCCATGTGCAGCCCACTCACGACGCAGCGGATAGGTTTTTCTTAAGTGATCAAAAGCTTGCTGATCTACCTGACCATCCTTGACCCAATCACGCAGATTTTGATCATCTCGGGCAATATTATAAATTTGTGCTAAATGCTGCTGTAGCACCATTTTTAAATCCTGATTTTGGAAAAACTGCTCGCAGACAGGTAGCTGGGTTTCAAACTGCTTATTGGCTGAAAAACCAAAAGTTTGACAAAAGGCTTCATAGATCATCTGAGTACCACGCGCCTTGCCTTCCAGGCTATAACCGGCAATATGCGGAGTCACCACGGTCAGCAGATCCAGAAGTTCTGCTGAAATTACCGGTTCGTGTTCAAAAACATCTAAAATCACGGTTCGTTGCGTAGCTTTGATATCCTGAATCAGCACGGCTTCTTCAATCACTGGGCCGCGTGCTGAATTAATCAGAATCGCATCAGGTTGCATTTGTGCCAACGCAGCAGCATTGAATAAATGATACGTCGGATATACACCTGTTTTGCTTAAAGGTACATGAATCGAAATCGCATCCGCTTGCTGTAACAACTCATTCAATTCAACTTGATCGACCTGCTCTCTTTGAGCCAAAGGATCATAGCCAATCACTCGCCAACCCAAAAGTTTCGCCATATAAGCCAGACGGGTTCCAACATTACCCAAACCAACAATACCCAGCGTAAATGTTGTATTGGCCTCCACTAACTCAGGACGTACATGCAGTAATGCGGTAATCACATATTCAGCCACTGCTTGCGCATTACAGCCCGCTGCATTGCTCCACTGAATTCCATGATGTTCCAATGCTGCAATATCCAAATGATCCGTACCAATAGTGGCACTACCTACAAACTTGATCGAACTATTCTGTAGCAGTGCTTCATTGACCTGTGTCACTGAGCGTACCAATAACGCATCTGCATCCTGCACATCTTCTGCACTTAAGGTACGGCCTGCACGATGTTGAATATCACCAAATTCAGAAAAGAAATAATCGGTAAATGCCAGATTTTCATCTGCGACAATTTTCATAATGAGATCCATATGATACTTGGGCATATGATACCGCGTTGATGTCTCTGACTCTATATTTGGCACATGCGTCCATTTTTCAAACTTTGAGCTATGAGCTGGTTATTGATGAATAAATTGTTGAATAAATGCTGCCTAAAAAGAAAAACCCCAATCTTTCGACTGGGGTTTTTAAAATTTGGCGGAAGCGGTGAGATTCGAACTCACGGAGGGGTATAAGCCCTCGTCGGTTTTCAAGACCGGTGCATTAAACCGCTCTGCCACGCTTCCTTGGCCGCCATCATATAAACAAATCAGATTTTTGGCAATAAAATTTAGCGAAACTTCTATAAAAAGCGGTTTATTCAGCTAAAAATCAGCCGAAACCCATACTGAAATGTGTATTTTCATTCAGAAATTTTAATGATCAAACGGTCCTGAGCTGCATTTAACTGAGTATTGAAATGAAATAAGGCATTTCTTATTACGTTGACCCGCAATTGAGGAAAATATTGAGATATAAAAAAACCCAGTCAATTTGACTGGGTTTTTAAAATTTGGCGGAAGCGGTGAGATTCGAACTCACGGAGGGGTATAAGCCCTCGTCGGTTTTCAAGACCGGTGCATTAAACCGCTCTGCCACGCTTCCATGGCCGACATGATATAAACAAAAATCACGCTTGGCAAATATTTTTATGCTTTCACTGCATCAACTGCACAAAATAAAATCAATTCAATTAATCTGCTGAATTTTCTGGCTTTTCATAACGAATTGAATTGATGAACCAGAGTTTCTTGCCGGAGGGTGTCAATACCTCGGCTTCATCATCGACCTGCTTGCCCAGTAATGCGCGTGCCATCGGAGAATTGATCGAAATATGCTGCGGATGATGATCATAAATTTCGTCTACACCAACAATGCGTACAGTTTTTTGTTCGCCTTCTTCGTTTTCAATATCGACCCAGGCACCAAAATAAACTTTTCCTTCCTGTTCAGGGGAAAAATCTATAATTTTCAGCTCTTCGAGACGCTTGCCGAGATATCTCACGCGTCGATCAATTTTACGCAGAATTTGCTTGTTATATTGGTAGTCTGCATTTTCAGAACGGTCGCCGAGACTCGCGGCCCAGTTCACTTTCCTGGTAATTTCCGGACGCTCTTCATGCCAGAGATTCTTAAGTTCTGCCACCAATTTATCGTGTCCAGCACGGGTAATTAAGTTAGATTTCATACGTTTTACTGATCATATTTTTAGTGTTTGCACTTACAAACAGCTTATTTTATTTACCCTTCCAACACAATGCTAAATTCTCAAAAATATTTAATTTAAATATCAATAACTTAAAATTATTTTTAAAAATAATTTGTGTACAAAATTTGACAATCGTTTTTTAGATCATTAATATGCCAGCAACTTCCGGAAATGCTTACTTTTTAATCTATGTAGTTTTTCTACATAATTCACGTTAAATCTCTTGTCATTTTGAATGACGTCATGACTGCCCAACCCTTATTGAATTTATCAAACTGTAAAAAATTTCTGGCTGTGTTAGCTGTGATTTTTAGGGCATAAATTACTTGTAGCGGAGACAACATGCACAGTAGTTCATCCACTGGGTCGAGGCTTTGCCTAAGATCTGTAATTTCTTCTCTCCCTTTGAAAGCACTTGTACTGAGCGCTGTATTTATTCCCTTTCACAGTATCAATGCAAGTAAGACCACACTTCAGTTTGATCATGTGGTCAATAGCAATAAGCTGACCGTAGTTGCGGTTGAAAATCCGACCACCGTATTTCAGGATGGACAGCACCTGCATGGCTTCGGTTATGATCTGGTGCGTAACTATGCCAACAGTCTGAATGTAAAGCTCGATTTTAAAATCGTTCCTGATAACAATACAGCACTGCAATGGGTTGCGCAGGGCAAAGCCAATCTGGCTATGACTACCACCGATATACGCACGATTGAAAATAAGCGCTTGACCTCATTTTCTGCAACGTGTGGAGACCAGTCTATTTTGGTAAGTAATGGCCTGAATACCAATTTAAATCTGGTATTTAAATCTGCTACTGATCCTTTGAGCCAGACTGCCAGTGCGTTTATCTGTAACGGTAAACAAAGCGGTGCAATCAAGCAGCTTGCTTCATTTTATAATCAGAATGTGGTGAAAGAAGAATCTTGGACGACCATTCAACGTGACTTGAGCAACCGACTGCCGATCTATAAAGCGAGCTTTAAACAAACAGCACAGCAATATGATCTGGATTGGCATTTATTGGCTGCGATTGGTTATCAGGAATCTTATCTGAAACCGAATTCAGTTTCTCCAACAGGTGTCCGCGGCTTGATGATGCTGACTAACAGCACAGCAAAAGCAATGGGCGTGAGTAACCGTACCGATCCTACCCAAAGCATTCAGGGTGGTGCCAAGTATTATGATCAAATGCTCAGCCGTTATGATCATATTCCTTATCCGGATCGTAATTGGTTTGCACTGGTCGCTTATAATATGGGCCCAGGTGCAGTAAATCAGCTGCAAAAACGCATTCAGTCACAAGGCAAAAACCCGGATAACTGGGTGAACCTATATGCCTATCTAGATCAGAATAAAGCCAATAATGGTCGTTACCGTCAAGCGGTGCAATATGTGACCCGTATTCGTGCTTATCTAGAGCATATCAAGACCACACCTCAATTGGTGAATATCTAAGGTTTGAATCCTTAGCATTGATGCAAATGCGATAAAAAAAGCTTACCTTAGGGTAAGCTTTTTTTCGTCTTCATTCTGGCTGATGTCTCAGCAAGAATTATGCCGTGGTATTTTCAAGCACTTTCTTGAACAAATCTTTTTGTTCCTGACTTGGTTTTGCAGTTTGAAGTGCCATCAATTGTGACATATCACCCTGTACTTTGATTTTTCCGGTCATGAACGCCTGCATTGCAGCAGCCATGTCAAATTCCAGGAAAACTTTACGTAAAGTCTCGCCATCCATATTCAACGTGGTTTTGGCATTTGAAGACAAACCTTTTTTGATTGCCCCACCATCTAAAGATAGTTCAGTATTACCTGTAGTGTCTGCTACAACCAAATTAATCGCAAGGTTCGCCAAAGCCGGTGGCAGATTCAAATCGCCAGCTTGCGCAGTTAGAGTTTCTACAGTTGAAAACCAATCATCAGTTAAAAAAGCAGGCATGATCTTTCCTCAAATTATTTGTTCATTTGTGTCGGCTATCCAGACGACATCATGTTGAAGCTATTATGCTTGTGCTTTGTTATATCATGATCATTAGCGCAAAGGCTAACGAATTTTGTACGCGCCGTTCAATTTTTGTAGTTCTATTTTTATTTATATTTACAGCACAGACATCAACCCGCAGGTCGATGTCTGCAAATTCTAAAACTATTCTGCAGCAAAACCCAGATTGACCATATTAATCCGGCGGTTTTCGCCTTCCACGGCTTCTTCAGTTGAATCACTGCCTTTGAAGTCGAATTCACGCTGGCTGTCTAGCACTTCAAAATCAAATAATTCACGATCGACCAGCTGCGATGGCGAGACATTTTGCAATGCGCCAAAAATACTGTGCAAACGTTTTGGATGCGCTTTATCCCAATCACGTAACATGTCATTGATAATTGCGCGCTGCAGATTGTCCTGAGAGCCACATAAATTACATGGAATAATTGGAAATTGACGCATTTCTGCATATTTGATGATGTCTTTTTCTTCCACATAAGCCAGTGGACGAATCAGAATATTCTTCTTATCTGAAGACAACAGTTTTGGTGGCATTGCTTTCAGGCTGCCGCCATGGAACAGATTCAGGAAGAAAGTCGCCAGGATATCGTCACGGTGATGACCTAAAGCAACCTTGGTCGCGCCAATTTCCTGTGCAAAACCATACAGAGAACCACGACGCAAACGAGAACAAACTGCGCAATAGGTTTTACCTTCAGGCGTTAACTTCTTGGTAATGCTGTAGGTATCTTTTTCCAAGATGTAATACGGAATGTTATTTTCTTCTAAATAACGCGGTAATACATCTTCCGGGAAGCCAGGCTGTTTCTGGTCCAGATTGACAGCCACCACATCAAAGTTGATCGGTGCAATGCGCTTGAACTGCAGCATGATATCTAACAGGGTGTAACTGTCTTTACCACCTGAAATACACACCATGACCTTATCGCCTTCTTCAATCATCTTGAAGTCACGAATAGCATGTCCGACCTGGCGGCGAAGCTTCTTCAACAAACGGTAGTAGGCGGAGCTTGTTGGCAGTTCAGGTTTGAAATTAAATCCTTGTTCAGACTCAACTGGCGAGTACATAGACGCGATTAACCCATAAATAAAAATACCGCGCAATTTTAGCCGATTCGAACCGCTATCGCATCAAAAGAATTTATTTTCATGAAAATGTCTCATTGGTTTCATTTTCATGTTTTATTTAGATTGATATGTTGAACATTTGCGTTCACTTTTTAGTCAAGATGCTTATCTTTTGGACTTTTCCACAGTTGTCCACAAAAGCTGTGGATAACTTTGTGGATTGAAACCGACTTGACAACTTGTCCGGCTCAAAAGATAAGGCTTTTCTTTAAATTGATCATTTTTTGATCAATTTAATTATCTTTAAAAATCAACGAGTTAAACCTGTCAACCCTAAGGTTTTAAATTAAATCATATTTTTTTTTCTATGACTAAAATGTAAAAAATGACTTGCATTTACAAACTCGTTTATAAATGCAGCGTACAAGTCTTTTCATTCCGTAATTTTTTGTTAAACTCTTTATTAAATTTTTCACACTTGTGTTTACTTCATACTAACAATGAAAATAAATTTACATGTTATGGGGCGTTACGGGATCAGTGGTTTGCTATTGGCAAGCTGTTGTCACTTCGCTTATGCTGGTCAAACGATCTATCAGTTACGTGACAGTAATGGCAGTACTTTGTTGACCAATAAGAAAAGTCGCTATAATCACCTCAAGGTTGAGAAGAAAACCTATTATCCAGACAGCAATATTCATAGTTATAGTAACTGGGGCGCTAGTGAAGCTTCGGTATTGCCTAGCTATAGTAGAAATAAAAATGCCTACGACTCGATTATTCGCCAGGCAGCGCAAACCTACGGCGTATCTGAAGGCCTGATTAAAGCCGTGATGCATACCGAATCCGGTTTTAATGTACAGGCCCGTTCTCCAGTCGGTGCACAAGGCCTGATGCAGCTCATGCCGGCAACTGCTCGTCGTTTTAATGTCAGCAATGCCTATGATCCGCAGCAGAATATTATGGCAGGTGCCAAATATCTGGCGTGGTTATTAAAACGTTTTAATGGTAATACCACCTTGGCACTGGCAGGCTACAATGCAGGTGAAGGCAATGTCGCCAAATATAAGGGTGTGCCGCCTTTTCGTGAAACCCAAGACTATGTCCGTCGTGTCAGCAGCCGTTATCAGAACTTATACGCCCAAGGAATAGGAAGTCATACTGCTGCCTATACAGCACCTTCTACTGATACTGGTCGTGTGATTGCCAGTTCTGAAAATTACTCCACTGAAATAACGGCAGCTTCCAATATTCAGGCTGCAAAATATCAGCGTCAGATCATTGCACGAGCGGATGGCAGTTTCACTGATGTACCCGCAGGCTCTTATGCCACTGCGAATGCATCGGCATCGGCAAAAATATATTTGAGTGAATAGTAGCTAAACAGCTTTGTTTTTAAAGACCTATGTTGTAGTTTGGATAAAAAATATACTGTATTTTTTGTAGCCAATTGCTATTTTTTCCTTGAATTCTTCTCGATTTCACCTCATATTGATTTCAATGATTTTCATTCAATAATCAGATTATTTTTATGTAATAAGAGGATTTCTCAATGATGCGGATTGGTTTGTTCTTGCTAACCAACCTCGCGGTACTGGTTGTAGCTGGCATTATCTTGTCACTCTTCGGTGTCGGTAGTTACCATGGCGCAGGTGGCTTGAATCTAGGCAACCTGTTGGTCATCTGTTTTGTGTTCGGTATGGTCGGCTCAATGATTTCCCTGTTCATGTCTAAATGGATGGCGAAAAAGACCACGGGTACTGAATTGATTGACCCGAATGCACCTCGTAACCAAGCTGAAGCCTGGTTGCTCCATGAAGTTGCACAACTTTCTCAGCGTGCAGGCATTAAAATGCCAGAGGTGGGTATTTTCCCATCTTATCAGTCCAATGCTTTTGCCACTGGATGGAACAAAAATGATGCTCTTGTTGCAGTATCCACCGGCTTGCTTGAGCGTATGAACAAAGACGAACTTCGTGCAGTATTGGCGCATGAGATTGGTCATGTAGCCAATGGTGATATGGTCACTCTGGCACTGATCCAGGGTGTTGTGAACGCCTTCGTCATGTTCTTCGCACGTGTCGCCGGTGATTTTATTGACCGCAATGTCTTTGGTCGTGAAGAAGGTGAAGCACCGGGTATTGCCTATTTTGTGATCACCATTGTGCTGGATATCGTATTCGGTATTCTAGCATCGTCCATTGTGATGTGGTTCTCTCGCCACCGTGAATACCGTGCCGATGAAGCCGGTGCACGTTTGGCAGGTAAACAGGCCATGATTTCAGCACTGTTACGTTTACAGACAGAATCTGAAATGCCAGATGCCATGCCGAAAGAAATGAAAGCTTTTGCGATTTCTGCCGGTAAAGAAGAAGGCTTTAGCCTTGCTGCATTGTTCCAGACGCATCCAAGCATCGAACAGCGTGTTGCTGCATTACAACAACTTGATTGTGCTTAAATGATATTATTTCGCTGATTCAAAAAAAGCCTGCAATTGCAGGCTTTTTTTACGGGATTCGATTATTCTTTAATACAACCATAATCAGCTGATCCAATGATACAGCGCCATAACACCCCACCCGATTGCGAAAACAAATAAAATCAGGAATAAAGTGCCTAAAATATCTGGGATATGAATCCAGATCCAGGCCACTACGGGATTCCGCCAGAATGCAGATTGCTGCTGTTTGCGTTCCAGACTTTCATGCAAAAATGGGTGTACCACATGCTGGTCACTGCTAATCTGATATTCCTCGCGAATATGCAGATGCACGACATCGAGCGCCTTGCGACTGGGCCGAATAAAAATATCAAAGACAGTGCCCGCTACCGGAATAAATCCTACTACTGCATCCATCATCGCCAGTTTCATCACCGGATTGAGTTTGGCACTTGGCACCCCGATCTGTTTGGCTTTATGAATGGCATAACAGGTCAATACAAAACCGGCAATATCTCCAGCCACCGGAATTGTACTGAGGGCTGCATCTGCCCCTACTCCCTGCTTGGTAAAGGGAATTCGTACTACGGAGTCCATTATATTGGCAAACTTGGCCAGATCACGCTCCAGACGTATCACCTCTTGTTGGCTTAGTTTGGTTTTTTGTCCAGGCTCAGGCATACGTTATTCCAGAATATAATACTGATTATCATGAGCATAAAGCATTTTATTCTGCTCTGATGTATCAATCTGTGAATTAAAACAATAATTTGGAAGCAACAAACAAATACAAAATCACACCTGTGGCATCGCAGATGGACGTCACCAATGGCGCCGAGGCACTGGCAGGATCAAGTTTGAGTTTATTCAAAATAAAGGGCAAACTCATGCCGATCAGGCAGCCCATTACCACAATCCCGAGCATGCTGATGGCCAGTACTACAGCCACCATGATATCACCCCGAATATAGCCCAGAAGAGAAACAGCAATTGCCATGGTGCCGCCTAAGCACAGTGCTACCAGAGATTCTCGACCCAGCAAGTTAAACCAGTCCTTAAACTCAACATCGCCTGTGGCCAGGGCGCGCACCATCAAGGTAGCTGATTGTGAACCGGCATTTCCTCCACTGCCGACCAATAGTGGCATGAAAAACACCAGTACAATATGTGCTGCAATGGTCTCTTCAAAGTGTGCAATCCCGATTCCAGATAACAGACTGCCGAAAACCAGAATCACCAGCCAAAATACACGCTTCTGATATAGGGTCAAAATCGGGGCAGTTTTAAGGCTCAGTTTGGTTAGTGGTGTCACTGCACCCGACTTTAAAATATCTTCGGTGGTCTCGGCTTCGACGATATCCATAGCATCGTCATAGGTGACAATTCCCAAGAGTTTTTGCTGGGCATCCACCACAGGCAAGGCAATAAAATCATAATAGGCCAAGGCTCGGGCCACAATTTCCTGATCATCTGTCACTTGGGCAGAAATGACTTCACGTTGCATCACCTCGGCAATGCGCAACTCTGGCAAGGCCTGTATGATCTGTCTTAAAGAAATCACCCCGATCAACCGCCCTTCTGCATCGACAATATAGATCAGATACAGGGTTTCCTGTCCTTCAGCCACGACACGTAAGGCCTGTATCGCTTCATCCATCGTTAAATCTGGGGAGAGCGTCACAAAACGTGAACTCATCATGGCACCCGCAGTGCCTTCCGGATAGATCGCCAGATCCTTGAGCGTTTGTTGGGAGGCTTCCGACAATGAACTCATTAATTGCAGCTGTAACGGCGGTGAAAACTGCTTATAAATGTCAACAAAATCATCGGAAGGCATCGCGTCCAGAATAGGAACAAGCTCTGGAATAGATAAGTGCTGTGCCACGCTCACCTGCTGTCCTAAGGGCATAAAGGTATAAACCTGACTCGGTTCATTGAGTTCTCTTAAAACCCTGGCCTGCTCCTGCGTATCAAGGCCCTTTAAGATGCGAGCCTGATCAGCAACATTGAGCTGGTTGAGCAAGCCTATCGCGATGTCATGATTTTCGGAAGGTAGTTGTTGTTGAATATGCTGGATTTTTTCTGAAATTGTCGGCATAAGCAGCTCATTATAAAAATCTGTATTCAAGAGATGTTTGGTCTGATCTCTATATATCCTAATTTTTTCATGTGAATACTTTTAATGATCATGCTGCAATATGACGATATTTTTTGTATAAATCAATTCCTCGATATTTAGCCAGAAAAAAGCCCGACTGAGTCAGGCTTTTCCCAAGTTGTAGAAGGTATAACACCTTATTTAAAGACCGGCTTTTTCTTAATCAAACTCCGAATCAAAACATACATAAATGGAGTAAAAATCAAGACCAGTACGGTTCCAAAAACCACCCCACCAAATACACTAACCCCAATTTCCTGGCGACTCACTGCACCAGCGCCTGTAGCAAAGACCAAAGGTAAAATCCCTGCGCCAAAGGCCAAAGAGGTCATCAGGATTGGACGCAGACGTAACGATGCACCCTCAAGAGCAGCCTCCACTACAGATTTGCCTTGTTGCTGTGCCAGCGAAGCAAATTCCACAATCAGAATGGCATTTTTACAGGACAGTCCAATGGTAGTCAGCAAGGCAATCTGGAAATAGATATCATTCGGGAAGCCAGCCACATAACTGAAAATGATGTTACCGCCAATACCTAATGGAATCGCAGACATGACCGCTGTAGGAATACTCCAGCTTTCATACAATGCCGCAAGACAGAGAAAAATAAAGCCAATTGAAATCAGATACAGCCAGATGGCCTGATTACTCGACTGTTTTTCCTCAAAGGAAAGACCACTCCAGACCACATCGACTCCCTCCTGTTCGGCAATCAGCGCTTCCACATCCTGCATGGCCTGACCGGAACTGCTATCTTTGGCCCGGTCCGCTTCCATTTGCAACGCGGTATAGCCCATAAAACGGTTCACCACTTCAGGGCCACCACTCCAGTCCACTTGCGAGAAGTTGCTAAAAGGTACCATCTGGTTCTGGTCATTGCGCACATGCCACTGCGCCAGATCTTCAGGTTTGGAGCGGAATTCAGCATCACCCTGCATAATCACCC
The DNA here is from genome assembly GCF_019038395.1 of Acinetobacter sp. BY419. GTDB lineage: Bacteria > Pseudomonadota > Gammaproteobacteria > Pseudomonadales > Moraxellaceae > Acinetobacter. The sequence continues at coordinate 139,173 of NZ_JAGFXZ010000002.1, read as the reverse complement.
GTTTAATCCGGCCGCGATCAATAAAATCATTGATATAACTGCCGCCCCAAGCGCTAGATAAGGTACTGTTAATTGCCGATTGGGTCAGACCATTGGCCATGGCCTGTTTTTGGTCAATATTGACGCGTAGCTCTGCTTTCTCCCGATTGGAACGTTTGCCCAAATTTTCAAAGCTTGTATAGTTGCCGGCCTGAGCTTCCAGTGCTTTAAATTGTTGTTCCAGATATTGCCGGCCATTGCCATTAATATCTCGAATCCAGAAATCCAGGCCATCGGTTTGTCCCAGGCCATTGACTGAAGGTGGCATGGACACGTTGATTTGTGCATTGCGATTGTTTTGAAAATGCTTCAAGGCCCGTTCACGAATTGCTTGCGCGGTATTGTCCTGACCTGAACGCTCATCCCAATGTTTCAATGCCACAAAACCGGTCGCCAGATTCTGACCAGTTCCAGAGAAATTTCGACCATAACGGATCATCACCAGATTGATATTGGCCTGCTCCTGATCCAGAAAATATTGGCGGACTTGCTCTCCGATCTGAATGGTATTTTTCAGCGGTGCACCTTCCTGCAATTTAATCTGCAGACTTAAAATCCCCTGGTCTTCAGCCGGTAAGAAACTGGTGGGCAAGGCGCGGTAGAACAGACCGAATACGCAGATCAATCCGGCAAATATCACCAGACACACGGCCTGATGGCGGATCGTGATCTGGGCCAGTTTTAGATACCGCTGTTTTAAATGATCCAGTTTCTGATTAAACCATGCAGCCCATTTCGCAGGTTCAGGATTTGGCTTGAGAATCAGGGCACATAGTGCTGGAGTCAGAACGAGTGCCACCATCAGGGATAGAGACATCGCTGCAACCAGTGTAATAGAAAACTGCCGGTAAATCACACCAGTAGAGCCACCAAAGAAAGCCATGGGAATAAATACTGCAGTCAGGACTAAAGTAATCCCGATCAGTGCCCCGCTAATTTCCTGCATGGACTCTAATGCAGCTTCCTGGGCAGACAGATGATGTTCATGCATCAGCCGCTCAACGTTTTCTACCACCACAATTGCATCATCGACCAGCAGGCCAATCGCCAATACCAGAGCAAATAATGTGAGCGTATTGATACTCATACCGAGTGCATAGAGCACTCCCATAGTACCCAAGATGACTACCGGAACAGTCACGGTTGGAATTAAAGTCGCACGCCAGTTCTGCAAGAAAATAAACATCACAATGATCACCAGAATCACTGCTTCTAACAGGGTTTTGACCACCTCTTTGATCGACTCTTGCACGAAGGGGGTATTGTCTCGTGGGTAAGCAATTTTATAGCCTTCTGGCAATTGCTGCGAAATACGGGCAATTTCAGCTTTGATCAGATTAGAAGTTGCAATAGCATTCGCCCCTGAAGCTAGCGAAATTCCCAGGCCGGCAGATGGATAACCATTATTGGTACTATAAGACTGATAATTTTCAGCACCCATTTCTACCCGCGCAATATCTTTTAAATAAATAAAACTGCCAGCACGATCTGACTTGACAATAATATTCTGAAATTCCTCCACGGTTTTTAGACGGGAACCCGAAGTAACTTTGGCATTCAGATATTGCTCTTCCACTGCCGGCAAATCACCAATCGCACCTGCAGCGACCTGAGTATTCTGGGCTTCAATTGCAGCACGAACATCGCTCGGCATCAGGTTATATTGTTTTAATTTTCTGGGATCCAGCCAGATCCGCATCGCATACTGTGAACCAAAGACATCGACTTCGCCAATTCCCTCAATTCGCGAAATATCCTGCTCCAGATGCGTCATCAAGTAATCAGAAAGTTCAATATTGTTACTGCGGCCGGACTCATCGTACAGGCTGATCACCATATGGGTATCGCCCAACGATTTAAAGACATTGACCCCTTGGCGTTGCACATCTTCCGGCAAACGGTTTAGTACACCATTAATCGCATTTTGCACCTGCACCTGTGCAGTATCGGGATCTGTACCATTTTCAAAACTGATGCTGACCCGGCTACGCCCTGAAGAATCACTACTCGAACTAAAATACAGCAGATGATCAATGCCTTTGATCTGCTGTTCAAGTATTTGTGTCACGCTCTCTTCAACAGTTTCCGCAGAAGCGCCAGTATAGGTTGCTGCCACCGTTATCCGTGGCGGAGCAATATCCGGATAACGTTCCACGGGCAAGTTCATCACTGCGAACAGGCCGATTGCCATGACAACAATCGCCAGCACCCCAGCAAAGATCGGGCGGTGGATAAAAAATCTAGACAGCATAAGTCCGAGTCACTTTTAATTAATTAGGGATGGAAGTCGTACAAAATACAAGCAATCTATATGTAAATATTCAGTGACATAGCATCAGAATGCAAGAATTAAACACATAAAAACTGCGATAAAAACCAATCATGGAGAAATTATGGATAATTCTTCTTGAGCACGGTCTTAAGTCTGCTCTTCCCTATTTATTAATAGCATTTTTCCAAACAAAAAACCCTGCAGATGCAGGGTTTTTTTGGTGAATCAATTGAGCGGATTAAGCGCTGAACTGGTTCATTGTGTTTTTAGCGTCATCACCAGCTTTCAATGCATTGTCACCAGCGAAGATTTCTTTGTGGTCATCACCGATGTCAGAACCAGCCATTGCCTGGTGTTTAACACATGCGATACCGCCGCGGATTTCTTTACGTTGTACGCCAGCAACATAAGCCAACATGCCTTCAGAACCGAAGTAACCTTGAGCAAGCTCGTGAGTAGAAAGAGCAGCTGTGTGGTAAGTCGGAAGTGTGATCAAGTGATGGAACACACCTGCTTCACGAGCAGCATCTGCCTGGAATGTACGAACTTTTTCGTCAGCTTCGGCAGCCAGTTCAGTTGCATCGTACTCAGCGCTCATTAATTTAGCACGGTCGTAAGCAGAAACGTCTTTACCTTCAGCAACCCAACGGTCATACGCTTGTTGACGGAAGTTTAAGGTCCAGTTGAACGAAGGCGAGTTGTTATAAACAAGTTTCGCATTTGGAACTGTTTCACGTACACGGTTAACCATGTGAGCGATTTCAGCAACGTTAGGCGTTGCAGTTTCGATCCAAAGAAGGTCAGCACCGTTTTGTAAGCTAGTTACACAGTCAAGTACAACGCGGTCGATTTGAGTGCCTTCACGGAACTGATATAGACCAGAAGCAAGACGTTTAGGACGGTGAAGTTTACCATCACGCTTGATCAGGATTTCGTCTTCTTGAGCTTCTGAAATGTCGATTTCAGTTGTGTCTAAGTAGCTGATGTATTGAGAAGCAAGGTCGCCTGGCTCTTTAACCACTGGGATTTTTTGAGTAAGGTCAGCGCCTTCAGAGTCAGTACGTGCAACGATGATACCCTCATCAACACCCATTTCCAAGAATGCATAGCGAAGTGCGTGGATTTTCGCGATGAAGTCTTCGTGTGGAACTGTTACTTTACCAGCTTGGTGACCACATTGTTTCGCATCAGACACCTGGTTTTCGATTTGTAGTGCACAAGCACCCGCTTCGATCATTTTCTTAGCTAGTAAGTAAGTTGCTTCTTCGTTACCGAAACCAGCATCGATGTCCGCAATGATTGGCACAACGTGAGTTTGGAAGTTATCGATTTGTGAAGTGATTTCAGCTGCTTTAGCAGTGTCGCCTGCTTCTTGTGCTTTTGTAAGAGCGCGGAATAAGTCATTTAATTCTTTCGCGTCAGCTTGACGTAAGAATGTGTAGATTTCTTCGATCAATGCAGGAACAGAAGTTTTTTCGTGCATAGATTGGTCAGGAAGTGGACCGAATTCTGAACGAAGTGCTGCAACCATCCAACCTGAAAGGTAGATGTAGCGACGTTCAGTTGTACCGAAGTATTTTTTGTTCGCAATCATTTTTTGTTGCGCGATAAAACCGTGCCAGCAACCCAAAGATTGAGTGTATTTGCTAGAGTCAGCATCATAAGCAGCCATATCACGACGCATAATTGCCGCAGTATATTTCGCAATGTCTAAACCAGTTTTGAAACGGTTTTGAAGTTGCATACGTGCAGCATCTTCAGGACTGATGTCTGCCCAAGTGTTACCGAATTTTGCTTTCAATTCGCGGATTGCATCAATCGCTGTTTGGTATGTAGTCATGATATTTTCCTGTAATAATATTAGGATTTTTCTTCAACGAACGGCTAAAATCATACCCTCAATTACTTGTTCAGATTTTCGACGTTTCGTTGGGATAGTTAAAGAGTAGAGGGCTTCTGGAAATTAATCCAATAGCCTGCAAGAATCTTCAGTATTTATTTAAAAAATGACTAGATCAAAGTCGTAGTATAACCTATAACTGTTTTTATAAATAATTGTATTTAAATTAAAATTTATAAATAAGCCAATGCTTGTAATGTGCAAAAATTCAACGAGTTGCTCAGAATTACTTCATTAGACTTAAGTCGTGGCTCAAGTCCAACCCACTTTAATTTTTAAAAAATGATGGCTTTTGGTCATTTGCCAAGCAAAGTACAAATTGGATTTTTGTTCATATTTCATGTAATTCATCACGTTATTTAACTAAGCTGTGCCAGGTAATGCATTTAGAAAAATCAAGTTTACTCCTTAAATTAAAAGAGATGTCGGTGAACTTAAATATTGCACAGCAGCACCTGTCCTATCTAAGATTTAAGCCTGCCTAAACCTCTAGATTTCCTCTCTTTGTATCTGACTTTTTTTCATCGGTGCTTTACACAAAGCCCGGCAGTTATGGCATAATGAGTATAATTTCTTGTATTTATTCTCGGTATTTCTTTTATGAATCTGGAGCGAGTCGACCTCAATCTATTAATTTATCTTGATGTACTTCTTCGCGAAAAAAATGTCACCCGTGCAGCAGAACAATTGGGCGTTACCCAGCCTGCCATGAGTAATATTTTACGCCGATTACGCAATTTATTTAATGATCCGCTCCTGATCCGCTCTTCTGAAGGCATGACACCAACCGAACGTGCTCTAGAATTACAGCCACGTATCCGGGATGCTCTCGCTGACTTATCGATGATTCTGGAACCGCGTACCGAGTTCCGTCCTTATACCTCAAATCGTGTATTCCGGATCATGACCTCGGATTATGCGGAAGCAACCTTGGTTCCCCGTCTGGTTAAAGCCTTACGTTCAGAAGCACCGAATGTAGTCTTAGACTTCCTGACCCCAAGTGATGTGTCATATCGTGACATGGAACAAGGCAAAGTCGATCTGGCAATCAACCGCTTTAATGAGATTCCGCAAAGTTTCCATCAGGTTTTAGTCTGGCGCGACAGTTTTTCTTGTTTGCTGAATCATAAACACCCGGCTGCAACCAACCTGAACTTAAAGAGCTATCTTGATGCACAGCATATCTGGGTATCTAAAACGGGTATGGGCGTTGGTTTCGGCGTTAACCCAGAGAAACAGGCCGGTTTGGGCTGGATCGATCAGGCTTTAGAACGTATTGGCCAGAAACGTAAAATTTCAGTCTTTACCCGTCACTATCAAATGCCGGGATTATTGGCCTCGAATGTGGATCTGGTAGCAACACTACCTTCACGCATCGCACGTCTGCAAGCCAAGAATCACAATTTAATTCTCAAAGACCCACCGTTTTATATTCCTGAATTTGAATTGAAAATGGCTTGGTGTCCTTTATTGCATCATCACCCTGCACATCGCTGGTTACGTCAGCTGATTCTGTATGTAGCCCGCCAAATGATTGAAGAAGAAAATCGTGAATTCCTGAACAATAATTCTCAATTTTCACCCTATTAAACTCAAATTCTTCTAAATTCTTATTTTTTAAGATTATACTTTGAAGACTTGAGAGGTAGTTTTTACACCTCAAGTCTTTTTTTGTGTTAAAAATATCCCAAGATACTATTCATCCACAGGTGGATTTGTGAGCCTCTTACAAAATATCGTGATTATCTTAATACTCATCGCGGGAGCCGGTTTTTTATCTTTAACAGAAATCGCCCTCGCAGGTGCCCGTAAAGTCAAACTCAAAATTCTGGCTGAATCGGGTGAACATCGCGCTCAAAAAGTTTTAGATCTACAAGCAAATTCTGCTGACTTCTTTGCAGCCTCTCAAATTGGTTTAAATGCAGTTGCCATTCTCGGTGGTATTTTAGGTGAAGGTGCCTTCCGTCCTTATATCATCAGTTTCGTTAATCGCTTTTATCAAGGACCTTGGGCTGAAAATATTAGCTTTGTCCTGTCGTTTACTGCTGTCACCTCTTTATTTATTTTATTTGCCGATCTGATGCCAAAACGTCTGGCGATGATCGCGCCAGAAAAAATTGCTGTGTCGGTGATTGATCCGATTCAGATTTTCATCAAGGTCTGTAAACCTTTGGCCTGGTTTATCAATGCTATTGCCAACATGCTGTTCCGTCTGTTTAAAGTGAATACCATCCGTGATGACAATATTACTTTTGATGATATTTCTGCAGTGATGGATGCCGGTGCGCAGGCCGGGGTGCTGCAAAAACAAGAACATCATTTCATTGAAAATGTATTCGAGCTTGAAGAACGTAACGTGCCTTCGAGTATGACCACGCGTGAAAATGTGGTGTTCTTTACCCTAAATGAACCGGAAGACAGTATTCGACAAAAACTGGCAGAATATCCCTATTCTAAATTTTTGGTCTGTAGTGACGATATTGATAGCGTGATTGGCTATGTCGATGCCAAGGATATTCTGGTGCGTATCCTCAACAATCAGTCGCTGCTCCAGTTAAATGAAAGCACCATTCGTAATGTCTTGACCATTCCTGACTCCCTCACCTTGTCGGAAGTTTTGGATCGTTTCCGTTCGACCAAAGAAAAGTTTGCGGTCGTCATTAATGAATATGCGTTGGTTGTAGGGGTAATTACCCTTTCCGACATTATGATTACCGTGATGGGGGATTGGGTCACGCCGATTGAGGCAGATCTGCAAATCATAAAACGCGATAATAATTCTTGGTTGATTGAAGGCAGTACGCCGATTGAAGACATGAAGCATGCGCTTGAAATCGATTCAATGCCGAATGACGATAATTATGAAACTTTGGCCGGCTTTATGATGTTCAAACTTCGCAAAATTCCACGCCCAGCCGATAGCGTCATCCATGCCGGTTATAAGTTTGAAGTGGTAGATGTAGATCATTTCAAGATTGATCAGCTCTTGGTGACACGTATTGTAGACGCTCCAGAAATGATTGAAAAAGATCCGGATTAATCTATTCTCTCAGTCATAAAAAAAGCACCCGAAGGTGCTTTTTTTATGACTGAGGCTTAGACTTTGGACAACAAAGCTTCAAGCACCGCTTGATAATGAATTTTAATATCATCTTCTAAAATCTTGTAGGCATTGTCGAATTGCACCATTGGCCAGCCTTCTTTCCAGAATGGGAAGATATTGTGCAGGTCTTTGGTCACAATCGCATCTTCACGCAGAATCGCTTGTGCAACTTGCGAAAGCACATGTGCGGTCTCAGCACCATCAATCGCCATATAATCGATACCGCGCGCTTTCAAAATACGGATCCGGTCTTTCTTGTAACGGATTTTTTTGATTTGTGCTGAATTTAAACCCAAGGCCAAAGATACAGCTTCTACAAACTTGTCTTCAAATGACTGATTCAATGCCACTAACGCTTCTTTATGCGCTTCCTGACGACCAGCTTTACCACCCTGACGAATTACCTCTTTCGCCTCAGCATCTAGCTCATCCTTCTTCATGCTTTGCAGGATGTCTAAAATTTCGATGTCGCTTAACGCCTCAGGAGATTGATCAGTCATAAACTGTCCTTAAAAAAATAAATCTTGAATTGACTATTTTCGCATAATTTGGCGCTAAAAAACTAAAATCTTCGTGATTAAAACAATGATAAGGTCTGAAACTGGATTTCTTCTATGATTCTGCGCCAAATCAACTATAGTGCCTGTGTCTATTTCTTCATTAATCTCTGGATGATGCCCACTACACAAATGAATTTGTTGCTGCAGCAACTGCAACGACAGTATCCGACGGCATTTAAGGGCAATTACCTGTTCTATAGCCAAATCAAAATCCGGGGGATCTGGGATAAAGCCAAACTATTAATTCCCTGGGTTTTGGCAGCCATGATTTTTGTTCCCATCAGTTTGATGTTCGGTGAACTAGTACAGCAATCTTTTGTGCAAGTGAGTGAATTTCAGGCGCAGAGTTATGCCATTTTGGCGATTCTGTTATTCCTGATGTTTAGTCTCACCTTAATTCTGCAACAGATTCAACATTCTTCTTATTCGCTGTATCAGTTATTACGCCACACCCCAATCAAGATGGCTGTGGTGATTCTACTGCAAGCCTTAAATCTGATTTTTGTACAAAGCAGCCTGCTGATGTGGAGTTTATTCTTTGTTGGAATTAGCTTTGGCTTTGTACGTTTTTATCGGGAAAATTTGTTCCGGAAAAACAGCCAGAATACTGAACATTATCAGTTGCAACAATTACGCAGAATCTGCTTCTGGGCTTATAAACAGACCTGCCTGCTTCGACTAAAATTACGTTTTTGTTCAAGCAATGATCCTCAGCACGCCGAACTAAAACAGCAATTAAATCATTATGCCAAGTTATATACCCAGCTACTGAAATACGAGCATCAATATTGTAAAACCATCAAACATCTGGATGTCGACAGTTATCTGGACGAGAACTTATAGTTCTCTCTATCCTTTTTCATTGACCATCTTAAAGGTCTGCAAATAATGACTTTAAAAACGGGGGGATCTACTGGTTTTTCAGCGAGAGGCCACGGAATTGCTTGAAAAGAAAGCAATCATTTAGAAATTTGCTTGCCAAGCTTTATTTCGTCCTCTATTATTGCGCACATGCCCGAGTGGTGAAATCGGTAGACACAGGGGATTTAAAATCCCCCGCCCACAAAGCGTGCCAGTTCGAGTCTGGCCTCGGGCACCATTTTCTAAGTCGAAGATGGTGCAATAAAATTTCCAGCTTATGCTGGTTTTTTTATGCCTAAAATCTAGCATCACGGAAACAGCTCCGCATGTCACATGCTTTTAATTTACAACAATTACAATTGCGCCATCCCGACGCATTTTTCTATACGCTCGGTTATAGCCGTTATAAATGTTTCAATCCTGTCATGGACATACATTTATATCTGCGTTTATTGTTCTTTATTCTGCTCACCGCTTTGAGTTGCTTATTTATCTCTGCAGCGCTGTATTACCATTATTTTGAATTAAAAGATCAAGCCATTAGCACCGCTTCAATGATTCTGATTGCCTTACTGTATCCGTATTTATGGCGTATGCACATTCAAGCCAAATACAGTTCAATCCGTTATGCAAAGCGGCTGCAAAATTGTTTATATCTACAAGTGCCGCTGTTATTTTTATGCCTGCTCAATTTCAAATATATTCAGTCGGCTTTTTTAAGCATGCTGTGTCTTGTGCTGATTACATTTAGCTTTTCCACTATTTGGATCGAAGCTTATTTTAAAAATGCCGTACCTAGGATTGCTTTAGTCCGCTTACAAAAAATTCGTCAGTTGGCGTATTGGTCATATCGTCAATCACGATCGAATCAGCCTCAAACTGTGCCTCATCAAAGCAATTTAAAACAGTATTATTTTGAATTACATCAAAAATGTATGCAGGAAGAACAACGCCTTTCAGATCAAATTCGTTACTCAACGATAAAAGATGCATTTTTAGATTCCTAAAAAAAGCCCTGTAAATTACAGGGCTTTTTGATTACCACTCACGTGTGGCAACCAATTCTTCCATTTCCACATCAAAATACCCCTGCTCTTGCACCACCATCATCATGGCTTCAGCAATATAATCTGCAGCAGTATCATCTAATGATGAATCAAGGTCTTCAAACTGTGGTTTCATTTTATTAATTTCCGCCACAGTGCGCTGAGCAAACTGATAAATATCTGATTCAGATAAACCGGCTTTTTCAACTTTTTTTGCAAAACGCTCGATGTGTTGCTTGATTTCAGCAACCAGAATATCGGGATAATACTCATCATCGAACATCGGGAGAAGTAAATCTGCAAACATTACAGGCACTCTAAAGGATGACAATCTAATCTAAGCGTGCCTATATAGCATATTGTTGCTTAAAAGCCAAACAACATTGCCAAGTAGTTGACTTTCAGCCCACGATTTCTAAGCCATCTGCATGGCTTGCCAGACTTTAATCGCATCCGCTGTGGCTTTAACATCATGTGCACGCACCATACAGGCACCCTGCTGAATACTGAGTAAATGTGCTGTTGCCGAACCAACCGCGCGCGCTTGCGGCTCTGCAGCATCTAGAACTGTCCCGATAAAGCGTTTGCGTGACAAGGCAGATAAAATCGGATAGCCCATTTCAGTGAGTTTATAAAATTCGTTCAGCAATTGAAGATTTTGCTGTGCATTTTTCGCAAAACCGAAACCTGGATCGATCATGATATTTTCCGCTTTTACTCCAACATCCAAGGCATCCTGAACGCGTTGGGATAACTCGCGCATCACATCAGAAGTGACCTCCTCATATTGATCCAGATTGTTCATGGTAGTCGGCTCACCGCGCATATGCATGATGATTACCGGAATATTTAATTCAGCTGCGGTTTCCAACGCATTCGGTCGAGTCAAAGCACGGACATCATTCCAGATATGCGCTCCAGCCTGAACCGCTGCCCGAATCACTTCAGGCTGCGAAGTATCAATCGACAAAATAATATTATGTTTTGATAGAGCCTCTACCACAGGCACCACGCGGCGAATTTCCTCTTCCACCTCTACCGCTGCCGCACCTGGACGGGTAGATTCCCCACCAATATCAATCACAGTTGCGCCTTCAGCTATCATTTCCAGTGCACGTGCGACAGCCTCCTCTTTTTGATTATGTCGGCCACCATCACTAAAGGAGTCGGGCGTCACATTGAGAATCCCCATTACATGCGGCTGAGATAGATCTAATTTTAAATCACCAAATGTCCAGATACGTTGTGCTAAAGGCATCAGCTGCATGTCAATACTCCATTAAATCAATCAGACTATTTTACCCACTCTGTTACAGAGATGTCAGAATACTTTCTCCCCCTAATTAAATAATTCTCGGGATAAAAAAAGAGCCTCATCAAGAGGCTCTTTTTAATAAATTAATCATTAACTCGCTGGCAATGGCGGAGGAGTCAAAGGACCATCATTAGGAGTTATATCAATCACAGGATTTTCTGCAATATAGACTTTTGGTGGCTGAGGTTCACGACCTTCCATGATGTCACGGATTTGATCGCGATCAATAGTTTCCCATTCCATCAAGGCTTTCACCATCGCATGCGCAACATCTTTTTTACTTTCTAAGATATCGCGTGCGACTTTATATTGCTCATCTAGAATTCGACGAATTTCACGATCTACTTCAAGTTGCGTCGTTTCAGAAATACTGCGACTACCAATACTGCCCATAAAGGATTGCTGTGCTTCTTCTTCATAGACCATTACGCCCATTTTGTCAGACATACCGTATTTGGTTACCATCGCACGTGCCATTTTGGTTGCACGTTCAAAGTCATTTGAAGCCCCAGTCGACATTTGGTTAATGAAGACTTCTTCGGCAATACGGCCACCAAACAAAATAGAAATTTCATTCAACATTTTGTCTTTGTAATGGCTGGTTTGGTCAAATTCAGGTAGCTGCCAGGTAACACCTAAAGCCCAACCACGTGGCATGATCGTTACTTTATGCACAGGATCTGTACCTGGCAAACTTTCAGCAACAATCGCATGACCTGCTTCATGATAAGCCGTCGCTCGACGCTCTTCATCACGAAGTACCATCGATTTACGCTCAGGACCCATATATAACTTGTCTTTTGCATCTTCAAAGTCATGCATATCGACAGTATTTTTGTTACGGCGTGCAGCAAAGAGTGCAGCTTCATTTACTAGGTTAGCCAATTGTGCACCCGAGAAGCCCGGTGTACCACGTGCAAGCACTTTAACGTCCACACCTGTCACTGAAGGCAATTTTTTCAAATGTACATTCAGGATTTGTTCACGACCCTTGATGTCTGGTAAGCCCACCACAACTTGACGGTCAAAACGACCTGGACGAAGTAAAGCTTTATCCAGTACATCTGCACGGTTCGTTGCAGCAATTACGATAATGCCTTCATTGCCTTCAAAGCCGTCCATTTCAACCAGCATCTGGTTCAGTGTCTGCTCACGTTCATCGTGACCACCACCAGTACCTGAACCACGATGACGACCGACTGCATCAATCTCATCAATAAAGATGATACATGGCGCATGGCGTTTTGCCTGTTCGAACATGTCACGTACACGAGAGGCACCGACACCGACAAACATTTCAACGAAGTCAGAACCCGAAATACTAAAGAATGGAACTTTAGCTTCACCGGCAATGGCTTTCGCTAGCAAGGTTTTACCGGTACCCGGAGGACCCACCATTAACACACCACGTGGAATACTCGCACCCAGACGTTTAAATTTGGTTGGATCTTTCAGGAAGTCAACGATTTCAACCACTTCTTGTTTGGCTTCGTCGCAACCCGCCACATCACCAAACGTGACTTTAATCTGGTCTTCAGACAGCATTTTGGCTTTCGACTTACCAAAACTCATTGGGCCATTTTTACCACCTGCACCGCCACCCATGTTGCGCATAAAGAACATGAATAACAAAATGATTAAAAGTACAGGGAAACTTGCAATAAGCAGCTGCATCAGCAAGCCTTGACGTTGTGGTGCTTCACCTTCAACCACAACATTATTTTTAATGAGGCTTGGCATCAGTTCAGGATCCTGAACTGCCGGACGAATACTTTCAAACTCTGAACCGTTTGTTTTTTCGCCACGGATTCTTTCGCCGTCAATCACAACTTGTTTAATTTGGCCAGCATTGACCGCGGCAACAAACTCTGAGTAGTTCATTGTAGTCGGTTGATTGCGGTCACTGACGTTGCTGAAGATTAACACCAGCACACCCAGTATCACGAGCCACAATACGGCATTCTTAAAAAGATCGCTCAAAGCTTTATTCCCATTCCAATCTAATTTGATCATGCCCTGTTCAGGGTGACCTTAATACTTAAGCTGTAAATCAACTTACAATTATCTGAAAACGTACAAAATGCACAATTTTTAACGACTTGGCAAGTAGACTTATTTTAAAGCCTTCTTACGTCCCTGCCCAATCAGGAAAACTTCCTTAGAGCGAGCACGGGATGCCAAAGGTTTAGATGTTTTCAGAACATCAAAACTATCAACCACTTGCTTACGGAATTCGTCAAAACCTGTGCCTTGGAAAACTTTTACCACAAATTGGCCTTTAGGGCCTAGCACCTTATTGGCAAAATCTAGTGCAAGTTCACACAAGTAAATCTGACGCGGTTGATCTACAGCCTTATTACCTGATGTATTGGGGGCCATATCTGAAATTACAACGTCTACAATACGACCATCTAAAATTTCCAACAATTGCTGGAAGACTTCTTCCTCGCGAAAATCGCCTTGCAAGAACGTTACATCGGGCAATGCATCCATTGGTAAAATATCAGATGCAATCAATAAACCTTTGTCGCCGACCAACTTACCTGCGATTTGTGACCAACTACCGGGTGCTGCACCCAAGTCGACCACGGTCATGCCTGGCTTGATGATTTTGTACTTTTCTTGCATCTCTAAGAGCTTATATGCTGCACGCGCACGATAGCCTTCCTTTTGTGCTTTTTTCACATAAGGATCGTCTAAATGCTCTCTCATCCAATCACGACTACTTTTAGATAACTTCTGGTTGGTAATGCGTGTAGCCATAACTCTCTAAATAAAAAAACGTCTAATTATTAATTGTACGTGAAAAAGACATATTTTGCAGTATACATGTGTATCTAAATCTAGGAGTTTTGCTTGTTTCTTAGGCAGATTGAAAATGATTATTTCCTGATAATTTACAGCGTTTGTTTTTTGCTTTTGCTATACTAAGCCGTTTTAAAATTCAGGTTATCTCTCATGGCGTCTTTATCTATTCAGGAACGTAAGCGTTTACGTCAAATCGGACATGCTTTGAACCCGGTCGTTATGCTGGGTGACAAAGGCCTGACTGAAAATGTTATCGAAGAATTGGCGCGTGCTTTAAACGATCACGAACTGATTAAAGTAAAAATCGTGGCTGAAGATCGCGAAGCGCGTGCAGCACTGATTGCGGAAATTGCAGAAGCAACTGGCGCTGAGGTGGTTCAAACTATTGGTAAGATTGCATTGCTTTACAAGAAAGCTGCAAAACAAAACCAAAAATTGTCCAACCTTGTCCGTTTCGCTCATCTGTCGAACTAAGTACAGGACTTATGGCAAGTTACGAACTTAGCGCATTTGATCGCCGTTTTCAGGCCATCTCTCTGGTTGCCGCCATCGAACAGCAAGGCCCATTCAGTTTAAATGTGGGCTTCTGGATCCGTGATCCCAATCAGTACATCCTGTGGCCCGACATGGTGACGGCTCATCCCCGTCAAGATTTTTTGTGGGAACAGACCTGCTTTGAAATTTTCATTGGGGTTCAGGGTGAAGATTTTTATCGTGAGATTAATCTCTCCCCTTCCCAGGCCTGGCAGGCTTATCAATTTGAAGAATACCGTTATCCTGAAGATATGCCACCGCAAACTGCGGATGATATTGAGCTGAATCAGCTCAAACGTACGCATTATGGTCTCAATGTCAGTATTGATCTGACTGATTTTATGGCAACACATAAACTAAAATGGGAAAACTTGTTCCTGGGTTTATCTGCTGTCTTAAAAACCTCGCAAGGTGATCAATACTATGCCATGCAGCATAGTAGCCCTCAGGCAGATTTTCATAATAAACGTGACTGGTTGCATGTGTTTTAAACAAACTGGCTGTGCATCAGCTATTTGTATTTGTGACAGGCGAATAAAACGTGAGACTTTAAGTCTCACGTTTTTGTTTGCCTCTTAAAAAGAGATTGATCCTCTGTATCTTATTTTAGATTTTATTATCTTTTTAAGGGTGCATGGTTTAGTGATACAGATGATGCTGTTCCTGAATGGATTTCACAGCAGCATAAAGAATAAAAGCAAAAGTAATGATCATGAGAAGAATGGCTCCAAACACCAGTCCCAATATTCCCAGACATACTACAATCACACCCAGATAAAGCATGCGTCCCAACCCGCTTTCAAGATTAAGTAGCATGATCAATATCAGTAAAATAAGTACACCTATAAAATGCTGTTGCATCGTGACTCCCCTTTGATTCTTATTGTGAGTCCGTTTTGCTGCATAAAGACAAAGGAGAACATTTGATTGTTCTCCTTTTTAAATAGCGGCCTTTCAGCGCAGCCTAACTTTTCAGCTCAGGACTTTTGTCTGAGCTCTCTGCTTTTACCACGGGTTTGACTTTTTTCAGCACTTCAATGGTACTGTCTTTAGAACGTTTAAAAGTATCAGTCAGATGTTCCTTATGTTTGGTCGAGATCTGACTGACATCTTCTTTCAGCTCCTTACCCAGATTAGATAAGTCTTCAATGACCGCGTTGAATTCTGTCTTGATAAAGCTTTTCAATTCGGTTAATTCTGTCTGCGAACCGAAAATCTGCTCTTTTAGGGTATCAATACGCTGCAATACGTCCTGTTTAAATTGACGTAATTGTTCTTGTACCGTATCGCTTAATTGCTTGGCTTCAACTTCAAGCTTTCCCTTACTTTCCTCGATGGTTTCAAGAGCCTGATCTTTCGCCTCGACTGCTACTTTTTCAAGCTGCTCGGCAGCTTCAGTAACCACACTCGGCGTTATTTTTTTAGATGAAGTAGATTTAGGTGCTGTAGCCATGTGTCTTGTTCCTATTGTTATATTGACATAAGCCATATTAGTCGATTTGATAAAAATTAAGATTTGATTTGTCTAACAATTATCAATTGCTTACATTTTTTCACATTGTTTACAAAACAGACTTTCATGCAAAAAGCAAGCCATTTATCTCATACTTTCACTGCAAAGCCATTGGACTTTAATACTCATTCTGCGTATAATGCCGTGTTAAGTTCAAGCGAGCAGACATAGGAGGGTAGGTTTAAAAATTAGCCTTCCTTTTTTTTCGTCTTCTCGCTTTTTTACAGCCTAAATTTCAGGAGCTTTGGTTTGAGCACCCCAGCAATTTTAGCCCTTGCCGACGGAACTATCTTTAAAGGTACTTCGATTGGCGCATCGGGTAGTACGACTGGTGAAGTCGTTTTCAACACTGCCATGACTGGCTATCAAGAAATTTTGACTGACCCGAGTTATGCACAGCAACTTGTGACACTGACTTACCCCCATATCGGTAACACAGGCTGCAATGAAGAAGACACTGAATCAGGTCGTATTCATAAGGTTTGGGCCAACGGATTGATCATTCGTGACCTGCCTTTACTGCACAGTAACTTCCGTTCAACCCAATCATTAGCTGAATATTTGGTACAACACAATGTTGTGGCAATTGCGGATATCGACACGCGTAAATTGACACGTATCCTACGTGACAAGGGTGCGCAAAATGGTTGTATCCTTGCTGGCGAAAATATCACTGAAGCTGAAGCGCTTGAAAAAGCACGTGCATTTGGTGGTTTAAACGGTTTAGACCTGGCAAAAGAATGTTGTGACCCTGAAGGTTTTGAATGGACCGAAGGTTCTTGGATATTAGGCAAAGGTTTCTCTCAACCAGAAGCTAAGTTCCATGTTGTTGCATACGATTACGGTGTCAAAACCAACATCTTACGTATGCTCGCAGACCGCGGTTGTAAACTGACTGTTGTGCCGGCGCAAACTCCTGCTGCTGACGTACTTGCACTGAATCCGGATGGCGTGTTCCTGTCGAACGGTCCTGGCGATCCGGCTGCATGTGACTACGCAATTGAAGCTGTAAAAACCATTGTAGAAACGACCGACATTCCATTATTTGGGATTTGCCTAGGTCACCAGATCCTTGCGCTTGCAAGTGGTGCTAAAACTGTAAAAATGCCGAACGGCCATCACGGCGCCAACCATCCTGTACAAAATCTTGCAGATGGTACTGTGATGATTACTTCTCAAAACCATGGCTTCGCAGTAGATGAAAGTAATCTACCGGATGTATTGCGTGTAACGCATCGCTCACTGTTTGATGGGACCAACCAAGGTATTCACCGCACAGACAAGCCTGCATTCAGCTTCCAGGGTCACCCTGAAGCAAGCCCTGGTCCACATGACTGCGCACCATTGTTCGACCATTTCATCGAACTTATTGAAGCATCTAAGAAGTAATTAAGGAGCAATCATGGCTAAACGTACAGACATTAAAAGCATCTTAATTATTGGTGCGGGTCCCATTGTCATCGGTCAAGCATGTGAGTTTGACTACTCAGGTGCTCAAGCATGTAAAGCCCTTCGTGAAGAAGGTTACCGTGTTATTTTGGTCAACTCGAACCCAGCGACCATCATGACCGACCCTGCAATGGCAGATGCAACGTATATCGAACCGATTACCTGGCAGACTGTTGCACAAATTATTGAGAAAGAACGCCCAGATGCAGTTCTTCCGACCATGGGTGGTCAAACTGCCTTGAACTGTGCCCTTGCTCTGGATGAGCATGGCATTTTAGAAAAATACAATGTTGAATTGATCGGTGCGACCAAAGAAGCGATTGAAAAAGCTGAAGACCGTAAACTGTTCGACCAGGCAATGCGTAAAATTGGTCTTGAATGTCCAAAAGCGGATATTGCCGAGTCAATGGAACAAGCTTTAGAAATTCAAGCACGTTTCGGCTTCCCTGTGATCATTCGTCCATCATTCACCATGGGTGGTTCAGGCGGCGGTATCGCATACAACCGCGATGAATTCATTGAAATCTGTGAACGCGGTTTCGATCTTTCTCCAACCAAACAGTTATTGATCGATGAATCTTTAATTGGCTGGAAAGAATACGAGATGGAAGTTGTTCGTGACAAAAACGACAACTGTATCATTGTATGTACCATCGAAAACTTTGACCCAATGGGTGTGCATACAGGTGACTCAATCACTGTAGCCCCTGCGCAAACGCTAACCGACAAAGAATATCAATTGATGCGAAATGCATCTTTAGCAGTTCTTCGTGAAATTGGTGTTGAAACGGGTGGTTCAAACGTACAGTTTGGTATTAACCCGAAAGATGGTCGCATGGTGATCATCGAGATGAATCCACGTGTTTCTCGTTCATCTGCATTAGCATCTAAAGCAACCGGTTTCCCAATTGCGAAAATCGCTGCGAAATTAGCGGTTGGTTATACGCTTGATGAGTTGAAAAACGACATTACTGGCGGTACAACACCTGCATCGTTCGAACCTGCAATTGACTATGTTGTTACTAAGATTCCTCGTTTTAACTTCGAGAAATTCCCACAAGCTGATGCTACTTTAACGACACAGATGAAATCTGTGGGTGAAGTGATGGCGATTGGTCGTAACTTCCAAGAGTCTGTGCAAAAAGCCCTTCGTGGTCTTGAAGTGGGTGCTTCTGGCTTCGATGAAAAAATTGAAGTAGGTACTGAAGGCGCGAAAGATAAAATCCTTCAAGAGCTTAAAGTGCCTGGCCCAGAACGCATGTGGTTCATTGGTGATGCATTCCGTCATGGTTTCACCCTGGACGAAGTATTTGCTGCGACCAACATCGATCGTTGGTTCTTGATTCAAATCGAAGACATCATTAAAACTGAAAACCAAATCAAAACTTTAGGTTTTGGTGATTTGAATGCGGACAACATCCGTGCATTCAAACGCAAAGGTTTGTCGGATCTTCGTATTGCAGACTTGATGGGCATTTCACAAAAGCAATTCCGTAAACACCGTTGGAACTTGGGCGTGACCCCTGTTTACAAACGTGTAGATACTTGTGCCGCTGAGTTTGAATCTGATACAGCGTACATGTACTCAACTTACGATGAAGAATGTGAAGCGAATCCTTCAACTCGAGACAAGATCATGGTCATCGGTGGTGGTCCTAACCGTATTGGTCAGGGCATCGAGTTCGATTACTGCTGTGTACATGCGGCGCTTGCTATGCGTGAAGATGGTTATGAAACTATCATGGTCAACTGTAACCCTGAAACGGTTTCTACAGATTATGACACTTCAGATCGTTTGTACTTCGAACCAATTACACTAGAAGATGTTTTAGAAATCGTTCGTATCGAGAAGCCTAAAGGCATTATCGTGCAGTACGGCGGTCAGACCCCGCTTAAATTGGCTCGTGCTCTAGAAGAAGCTGGTGCGCCAATTATCGGTACATCTCCTGATGCCATTGACCGTGCAGAAGACCGTGAACGTTTCCAGCAAATGATTCAACGCCTGCAACTTCGTCAACCAAACAACAGCATTGTAAAATCTGCTGAAGAAGGTATGGCTGAAGCAGCGAAAGTAGGCTACCCGCTTGTGGTACGTCCTTCTTACGTGTTGGGTGGTCGTGCGATGGAAATCGTCTATAACGACGAAGAACTTAAACGCTACTTACGTGATGCGGTTCAAGCATCTAACGAAGCGCCAGTTCTGCTTGACCGCTTCCTGGATGATGCAATCGAAGTTGACGTTGACTGCGTATCTGACGGTAAAGACGTTGTGATTGGCGGTATCATGCAGCACATTGAACAAGCCGGCATTCACTCAGGTGACTCTGCATGTTCGATTCCTCCTTACTCTCTGTCTAAAGAGATTCAGGACGAAATGCGCCGTCAAACCATCGCTATGGCAAAAGAACTTGGCGTTATTGGTTTGATGAACGTTCAGTTTGCTGTAAAAGGCGAAGATATTTATATCCTGGAAGTGAACCCACGTGCATCTCGTACTGTGCCGTTCGTATCGAAATGTATCGGTGAATCGCTTGCAAAAGTGGCTGCACGTTGTATGGCAGGTCAATCTCTAGAATCTCAAGGATTCACGACAGAGATTATTCCTCAGCACTTCTCTGTGAAAGAAGCAGTGTTCCCATTCAACAAATTCCCTGGTGTTGACCCGATCCTTGGCCCTGAGATGAAATCGACTGGCGAAGTCATGGGTGTTGGTAAAACATTTGGTGAGGCATTCTATAAAGCAGTTTTAGGTGCAAATGAACGTTTACCAGGCCTTCCAACAGAGGGTGAAATCAAACATGCATTTATCTCTGTGCGTGATTCTGATAAACCACGTGCTGTTGGTATTGCGAAACAGCTGACTGATCTCGGCTTTAAAGTGATCGCGACTGGCGGCACTTATGACGTGATCCGCGATGCCGGTATTGAATGTGAACGTGTGAATAAAGTAACCGAAGGCCGTCCTAATATCGTGGACCGCTTGAAAAATGGTGAAGTTCAGCTCATTATCAATACAACTGAAGGCAAACAGGCTCAGCAGGATTCATTCTCGATCCGTCGCTCTGCACTACAAGGCAAAGTGTATTACACTACTACCTTGAACGGTGCTGATGCTGTATGCCAAGCTTTAGCAATCAAGTTGCCAATGGATGTGTATCGCTTGCAAGACCTAACTAAAGGTTAATTAAGTTTCCAAGAAGTCCCGCTACTTTCTTGGTGGCGGGCTTTTTTTTATTTATAGATTTTATATCTTTCAACTGACTTTTGAGGGACAACATGCAACGTTATCCTATGACTCCTGAAGGCAAAATTGCCTTAGAGAAAGAATTACATCAACTGAAAAACGTTGACCGTCCACGTATTAGTGCTTCGATTGCTGAAGCGCGTGAACATGGCGACTTAAAAGAAAATGCGGAATATCACGCAGCGCGTGAACAGCAAGGTTTCTGTGAAGGCCGTATTCAGGACATCGAAGGCAAACTTGGTGCTTGCCAAGTCATCGATGTTAAAGAACTTGAGCAATCAGGTCGTGTGGTTTTTGGTGTGACTGTGACCATCGAAAACCTAAACACTGAAGAGCAAAAGACCTATAAAATTGTGGGTGATGACGAAGCAGACTTTAAGATCAACAAGATCTCTGTGAACTCTCCGATCGCGCGTGGCCTTTTGGGCAAGTACGAAGGCGACGATGCGAAAATCACAACACCGAATGGTGAAGTTGAGTACGAAATTGTGAAAGTTGAATATCTTTAATTTTTAAAGCGATTTGATTTTAAACCCCTCGATTGAGGGGTTTTTTATTGCAAAATTATTGGTTTAGCTTTAATTTATAAGAAAACAATAAGTAGATTTTCAGTTATGGATGATCGTGTCATACAGGCTTTTTACTATGCGCTCGGTGGTGTGATCCTCGGTATTGCCATCGCGATCAACTGGTCATACTTCATCGATACACATACCAGTTCTATCCTCATTATTTCAATCACGACGCTTAGCTCTGCAATTTCGGGTTTTCTTTTTCCTAATTGCATAAAAGGGTTATTTATGGTGCTGTGGAATTTTTTTAAATAAGATCTCCTCAAATTATCTTTTTCAAAGCGCTGCTTAAATTCAACTATAATTCATCAACCTCCCCAGTCGTACATTTTTTCTATGGATAATCTGATCAACTCCCCTGTCAAACACTGGTGTGAATTCGAATTCATTTCTAAAACAGTGAAAAATCCGAATATTCATATCAAAGGGAATTACTCATACTACTCAGCCTACTGGGATCAGGGTTTTGAGCGCTGTGTGGTACGTTATCTACATGACAAGCCCTCTACCCCCGATAAACCGATTGATCAGCTCTATATCGGCAATTTTGTCTGTTTTGGCGCAGAATGCGTGATCATGATGGGTGGTAACCAATTACACCGTACTGACTGGATTTCAGCCTTTCCCTTCGATACACGCAGTTTTGTACCTGCGGGCGATACAATCATTGGGGATGGTTGCTGGATTGGTTCCCGAGCCATGATTATGCAGAGTGTAAAATTAGGTGAAGGTGCTGTGGTGGCAACGGGAGCTGTGGTCACTAAAGATGTGCCACCTTATGCAGTAGTGGGTGGTGTACCTGCCAAAATTATTAAATATCGTTTTCCTGAAAAAGATATAGAAAAACTGCTTTCTCTTAAGCTCTATGACCTAGATGAAAAGCAGTTTTTAAAAATGCGTGAACAATTACAAACAGATGACATTCAGCAATTGGCACTTTATTTAACATAGAGTCAATAAAGCCCGCGCAGATCCTCAGTAGCTAGAAAGTGCTTACATTTTCTCTCATGAAGTGGTGAGATAAAACTCTACATCCAGCATTGTTAATGCTATAGGTGTAACTTAGTTTATGAGTGGACTTTGTAAAAATACCGCGAAGGTGTTCAATTATAATTAAAAATCCAAGTTCAGGATAGCGCATGCATACACCCAGAGAGCTCGCAAGCACTGCAACTCAAAAGATAGAAAGCTGGCAAAAACGCTCACCCTTTATCATTCTTATATTAGCGAGCATTGTGGGTGCTGCAACAGGTTTGCTTGGCTCCCTTTTTCATATTTGTATTAACTATATCGTTAGCTACCGTGAACAGTTTTCACAGCATGTTCAGCAGGAATCGCCCCATTTAAGCTATTTTTTGATTTTCTGTATTACGGCTGCTATGGGTGCATTTGCATATTATCTCGTACAAAGGTTTGCTCCCGAAACAGGAGGGTCAGGAATTCCTGAAGTCGAGGGAGCATTACTTGATTTACGTCCAGTACGATGGTGGCGTGTCATTCCTGTTAAGTTTTTTGGTGGTTTAGGCGCATTAGGGAGTGGAATGGTCTTAGGACGTGAAGGGCCTACTGTACAAATAGGGGCCAACCTTGGGAAAATGACTGCCGACATCTGTAAAGCCAAAAATAAAGAGTCTCAGCATACACTCATTGCAACTGGCGCAGGTGCAGGTATTACTGCCGCATTTAATGCACCGCTGAGTGGGATCTTGTTTGTCATTGAAGAGATGCGAACTGAATTTACTTATACCAAGGCGTCTATTAAGGCTATTTTTGTTGGCTGTATTACTTCTTGCATGGTCTATCAGTTCATTATGGGGTCTAATCCTATTTTAGATATTGGGACTTATTTGGCAGCCCCTTTAAAATCTGTCTGGATTTATATTTTTTTAGGTTTGTTTCTTGGCCTGATTGGTTCTTTATCCAATTTTCTCATTTTAACTTTACGTCGTCTTCTGGGTTTGTTTTATCAAAAGAAACGATTTTTCTTTCCTTTAACGGGTGCTGTGCTTGCAGGTACTTTTGGGGTTTTAAGCGTGCTGAAACCTGAAATGACAGGGGGAGGTTTCGCTCTTTTACCCAATCTTGTAGATGGCATGGCCATGTTCTATCCGCTTTTGATTCTTCTGTGTTTACGCTTTATTGCGACTATTTTATGTTTTGGCTCAGGTGCGCCTGGCGGTATTTTCGCACCGATAATTGCTTTAGGTGCAATTATAGGGGTGATGTTTGGGATGATCGCACAGCCTGTTTTTCCTCAATATGATATTGAATTACTTAGCTGTGCGGTGTTGGGGATGGCCGGTCTTTTTGCTGCCACAATTCGCGCCCCACTGACAGGCATCATGGTTGTCATGGAAATGACGGGAAGTTTTGTACTCATTTTACCGCTAATTATTACCTGTCTGGCAGCGACATTTATGGCGCAAACTTTAGGTGCAACGCCAATCTACAGTGCAATTTTAAAAAGTACTTTAGACAGTTCGGAGAATGAACCGGATCAGTCTAAAGAAAAATAAGCATATCAGCTAAAAATCTAGAGGTGTGGATAAGCATTTGTTATTTAATCATTTTAAAAACTTCGTGAGCAACTGCAAACGGATGATGTGGTAAAATTAGTTAAATATTTTCATCAATTATAAGATTAAAGCCCTTTATGGATGTATGACTGCCAATCTTTAATAAAATTACTCGAATGATCTAGTTCAGTAATTGATACATTTTTTAAAGTATTACTTAATTGGTACTCAGGATCACTACTCTTATTAGCACTTTCATATGCAGCAAGAAGCTTATCAATAAATGTATCTGTAATATCCAAGTCCTTCTCTAAAATCAATCTAAACCACTCTGACTCTCCAATATCATTAATCCCATTAGAACCCCATGTACTCAAATTATGTCTTTGCATAAAGAGGCGTTTATCAGTACATAAATATGCGTTTATTTTTTTGACGACTGAACTGATAAAAATATGATAATTGGCATAAGGTTCTTGTCCCATTATTAAACTAATTAAAATTAAATTTTTCTTTTGATGTGATGTTCGCAACAAAGCATATTTATTCAACTTTTTTATTAACTCTCTACTATTAAACTTTTGATCTAACTGCAACCCTAATGTCCAATAAAATAACTCACTTCTATCATTAAATGAATCCAACTCACCAATTCTAAACAATTGATATTTTATTACTTCTTCAAAATCATAAATATCACTTTCGCTAGACATATGAACAGTAAAATCTACAAATTTTTCAAGATAATCACCATTCATTTCAGAATCATAACCATAAAATTTCTTGACGGATTGTAGTAATTGGGACTTATTCATGACCAAAATAAATACAATTTTTGGAATATCAAAAAAGTGTTTAATACGCTCAATTAAACGGATTGAAAAATCAGGACGACAACGATCAAGTTCGTCAATTATAAAAACTAAAGGTTTTTCTAATTGAGCAGCAAGTTCGGCTAATTCTTTCTTAAAATCCTGAATCGTTTGTTTTTCTATATGATGATTTTCGATTTTCTTTTCTATCTGTTCTTTTACTTTAGATGCTATTTCCTCACTAGCAACATCAAAAACATCCTTCCCCTCATCATAAACTGCTTTTATTGTCTCACCTGCTCCACCTAAACCTATCCAATGCATTCCAGCTTTAGCTGCAATCATTGGTATTACAGCTGCCAGAGAAATTAAAACCGAGGCAGTCTTTGAATTAAAATCATTAATCTCTTCAATTCCAATTTCATCAGAATCTTTAAAAGCTTGGCTAATCTCTGCTGCAATCATTAAAAAAGGATCATCTAAATAATCATTTGCAAAGGCATCCAAATAAATAACATTGTGCTTTTCATCTTCTAAATATTTTTTCCAGTGCCCTTACAAACCATGTTTTACCCTCACCCCAACGTGCATCTAAGGCCAAAACTGCACCACATTGCAGGCGATCAACATAGTTAGTCAGCTGTTCACCCAAGCGACGTCGATCCCAGAGATCACCTTCCCATGCGGTTTCAATATTTTCAAAATTATCTTTTGACCAATTCAATTGATTTGCAGTCATTTTTATTAAAATTCAGTTGCTTATTCCCAATCATCTTATCATTTACTTTTCTAAAAGCATAAAAAAACCCACTCAATCGGAGTGGGTTTTTTCAAAATATGGTGGCTATGACGAGACTTGAACTTGTGACCCCCGCATTATGAGTGCGGTGCTCTAACCAACTGAGCTACATAGCCTTAAACTGTGCGCGCATTATGGGATTTTACAAAAAAAACGTCAACCCCATAATGCACTGTTTGATCAAAATTTGTTGAAGTGAGCCGATAAGCCGGGTTCTGTCGTGAACGATCATTCCTCTAGGCGCACAATCACTCATGCGCTCAAGCGACCTACCCGAATCCAGCATGGGCCATGCCTAATGGATTCCTATTTGGTCTTGCTTCCGGTGGGGTTTACCTCGCCATGAACTGTTGCCAGCCATGCGGTGCGCTCTTACCGCACCCTTTCACCCTTACCTCCGATTCCGATTGCTCGAAAACATAATGAAGGCGGTCTTCTCTCTGCTGCACTTGCCGTCGGTTTGCACCGCCCAGGCGTTACCTGGCACCTTGCCCTATGAAGCCCGGACTTTCCTCCCCTGCTTCAATCACGGAGATTTCCACAGCAGCGATCGTCTGGCTCACTTCGAGCGGCATAGTACCAAATATCGCAACTAATTGCTTGATGTTTTTTGAGCAGTCAGTTTTTCATACTTGGCTTGCAGCTCTTCCTGAGTTTCAGCATGGTTCGGATCCAGTGGAATACAATCCACCGGACAGAACAACTGGCACTGCGGTTTGTCATGATGTCCGACGCACTCTGTACACAGATCCGGATTGATCTCGTAAATGAGCTCACCCATAAAAATGGCCTCATTCGGGCATACAGGTTCACAGACATCACAGTTAATGCATTCATCGGTGATATATAAAGACACGCTACCAACCCTGTTGAAGTTTACGCTCGAAGGCAGCAACCACGTTTGGTGGTACAAACTTGGTTACATCACCTCTTAATCGAGCAATTTCACGCACCAGTGTGGATGAAATAAAAGAATATTGCTCTGAAGGGGTTAAAAATACCGCTTCAAAGTGGGAGTCAAGCTGACGGTTCATATTGGCCAGCTGAAATTCATACTCAAAATCAGACACTGCACGCAAACCACGCAATACAGCAGTCGCCTTTTGCTCACGAAAGAAATTTACGAGCAAACCGTCAAAACCTACAAATTCAACATTGTTCAAATGGCTCAATGACTCTTTTGCCAGTGCAACACGTTCATCCAGACTAAACACCGGATTCTTATGATGACCAATGGCGATTGCGACCACCACTTCATCAAACATTCGCGCGGCACGTGTCACCAAATCAATATGCCCATTGGTAATTGGATCAAAAGTCCCCGGGTAAATCACACGAGTTTTAGACATCCATTTGTACTCTGTTTGTTATGTAGAATCTTATTTTAGCAAAAACTTGTTTTTTTGGTGAATAATCCTCATTAATTTAAAAAACTTCACCTTATTTCTAGTTGCGGTACAATAGCAGCACGTTTGGAAGTATCAGATTATGGCGAAAGCATCTATTGTAGTAAAAAAAAATAATGGCGGTACTATTGCACTGAATAAACGTGCCCGCCACGATTATTTTATTGAAGAGAAATTTGAAGCAGGACTGTCATTAAAGGGCTGGGAAGTCAAATCAATGCGTGCCGGTCGTATGACCATTGTGGAAAGCTATATTACCTTTAAAAATGGTGAAGCATTCCTGTTTGGTGCGCAAGTTCAGCCTTTGCTGAGTGCCTCAACACACGTGGTGCCCGAAGCTACCCGTACCCGCAAGTTGCTGCTGAACCGTCGTGAAATTGAAAAGTTGATGGGCGCGATTAACCAGAAAGGTTATTCCTGCGTACCACTGGCCTGTTACTGGAAAGGCCCGCATGCCAAGCTGGAAATTGCACTGGTGAAAGGCAAGCAACTACATGACAAGCGTGCCACTGAAAAAGACCGTGACTGGCAACGTGACAAAGCGCGAATTTTCCATAAATAATGGATTAAAACTTGAATATAAAAAAACCTCCACATCATTGGAGGTTTTTTTATAGCGTTAAGCAGGCTGCTTTAAGAATGGCTATTTAAACGCGCCAGAGTCAAAGCAAGATATTCACCAAACCAGAAAGCAGTTTTTAAGTCACCTTCAGGCGGGGTCACTTCTACCGGCGCATTATCCGACTGGGTCATCAGGCCCAAAAAGCTCGACATCCGATTCAGATCAGTCACGGCACGACCTGTTGGCATCAATGGTAAACCACTCCACAACATACCGTGCTGCATGGCAAACAGGTTAATCTGCTGCAACACAGCCAGCTTGTCGCCACTGAGCCCGCCGCCATTGGTAAAAGCAGCTGCCAATTTGCCGTGCCAGCTACGTGCCAGCCAGCGCTTGGAAGACTGCTCCATAAACAGCTTCATAGCAGAGGTCAAGCTACCCATATAGGTCGGACAACCAAAGATAATCGCATCTGCGGCATCAAGCACATCCCAGTCTATATGTTCGACATTCATCATATGCACCTGAACACCGGTTTCTCGTGCACCATCGGCAATAAAATTTGCCACTTTAGCCGTGTGTCCATAAGGACTATGATAAACAATCGCAACAGATTTGGAAGATAGGGACATAACGCTCAAAAGACAAAAAATTCAGTTAAGTTTAACATTTTCATGTCATAAACACGAATGTCGCCATGCGCCCTGTTTTAGCTTCGCGGCGATAAGAAAAATATTCATCCGCCTGACGATAAGAACACTGATCCCCCCCCAGCACGGTATCTACCCCGTGTTGCTGCAAGATATAACGCGCAATCGCATACAGGTCGGCATAATATTTACCTGTCTGTACACCGGGCCGAAATGCACTGTCCAGTTCAGGATATTTACTGCAAAAAGCCACTTTTACCTCAGTGCCAATTTCAAAACAAGGCTGACTGATTGCTGCACCAAGCCAGGCCCAGGTCGGCGGAGTCTGCATAGCAGCAAGGGTATTTTCGATAATGCCACCCGCCAGACCACGCCAGCCGGCATGTAAGTTAGCAACTTCCGTACCTTCAGCATTGCCTAGTACCACCGGCAAACAGTCTGCAGTCATCATCATCAAGGCATGAGCCTTGCGCTGGGTGATCAGACCATCTCCGACCAGTGCCTCAAAAGGCATCTGTTCATTAATGGTATGACAGATGGTGCTATGCGTCTGGGTCATCCAGGTAATTTTATCTACGCCAAAAGTAGCGAAATCCTGTAATAAAGCCATACGATGCTGTTGTACCCGTTGCGCATCATCCTGTACATGCAAGGCCAGATTAAAACCTGCAAGCTCAGGCTGAGTGGATGGCTGCACTTTCGCATGATGAACACGGGTCTGACCCACATACACACCTTGTGGAAGTCCTGGTACAAATTGCATCTCGATTCCTTACGTTGACGCGGGCTAAATAAAAAAATTAATAGGCTTTGTTTTCGGTACGTAGTACTTCAACCAGATTGGCAAAGTCTTCCGGCCACGGCGCTTCAAAGGTCATTTCTTCTTTGGTGCGCGGATGGGTCAGACCAAGTTTCGCTGCATGCAAGGCCTGACGTTTAAAGCCACGTAAAGTATCATCGAGTAATTGTGATGCACCTGCAGGCATACGTACACGTGGCATATACACCTGATCGCCCACCAGGCCAAAGCCGATATAGCTAAAATGTACACGAATCTGATGGGTACGACCGGTTTCTAGACGGGCCTGGACACGAGTGAAATGCTGGAAACGTTCTTTGACGTTGTAATGCGTCACGGCATCTTTACCACCCGGAAGCACAGTCATTTTCACACGATCCACCGGATGGCGCTTGATCGGTTCATCAATTGTACCGCCAGCAATAATATTGCCGTAAACCACCAGATCATACAAACGATACACGGATTTCTTCTCAAGCTGTTTGCTTAGAGAAAACTGTGATTCAAGATTTTTGGCAACGACCAATAAACCGCTGGTATCTTTATCGATACGATGAACCAGACCGGCACGCGCCAGTTCAGCCGATTTTGGGTAGTGATGCAACAAAGCATTGACCAGGGTGCCAGACGTATTGCCAGCGCCCGGATGGACGACCATGCCTACAGGCTTGTTGATGACGATAATGTCATCGTCTTCATAGATAATGTCCAGTGGAATATCTTCCGGCAGGCTGCGCGTTTGCGCTTCAAGCTCGACATTTAAGCTCAGGGTTTCAAAACCATCACTTTTAAATTTAGGCTTGACCGGTTGGCCATTCACCAATAAATTACCTTCTTTGATCCATTGCTTTAATTTTTCTCGGGAAAAATCGCTCCAGACCATTGCGGCAATCTGATCGATACGTTGCCCGATATAAGTTTCATCCAGTTGAAATTGCAACGATAAACGTGTTGCAGTTGCTTCTGAAGTATGGTTATCTGCATCCTCAGAATCTTCAAGTAAATTGAAATCAGTATCAGGGATATTGGAATTGGAAGATTGTGCTTGACTCATTTGCTCATTCAGACAAAAGTGGTTTAATAGTGCAATTGTAGCTCATTGCCCGTATTAACAGAGGAATTTTTATGTCGCTACCACATTATAAAATGACAATGCTTGCTGTGACATTAGGCATTGCATCGGCAATGGTAGGCTGTAGCAGTAATCCAAAAAAAGAAGTCGTGGATAAAGGTCCGGAATCTAGCGAACAGGTTTATATTCAAAAAGCACAGAAAGCGCTAGATCGTAATCAATATACTGACGCAGCAAAACAGTTAGAAGCACTGGAAACCTATTTCCCAACCAGTCAGTATGCGCCCCAAGCCCAGCTTGAACTGTTGTATGTGAAATTCCAGCAAAAAGAGTATGAAGCGGCAGTGGCACTGGCAGAACGTTTTATCCGTCTGAACCCGCAACATCCGAATGTCGACTATGCCTACTATGTACGCGGTGTCGCCAATATGGAACAGAACTATAATGGTCTGTTACGTTATACCTCACTGAAACAGTCGCATCGTGATGTCAGCTACCTAAAATTAGCTTACCAAAATTTTGTCGATTTCATTCGTCGCTATCCGTCTAGCACCTATGCAGTAGATGCAGCGCAGCGCATGCAGTTTATTGGTCAGGAACTGGCTGAACACGAAATGAATGCGGCGCGTTTTAATATCAAGCGTAAAGCTTATCTGGCAGCAGTTGAACGTGCACAATGGGTAGTCGAGCATTATCCACAAACCCCGCAGATCCCGGAAGCATTGGCAACCATCGCTTATGGTTATGACAAGCTTGGCGACAAAGCATCGTCTCAGCAATATATTGATGTGTTAAAGCTGAATTATCCAAATCTGGTGAAGTCAGATGGCACTGTGAATTTGCGTGCAGCGCGTAGCGAAAGCAGTTTCTTCAACCGTGCCACACTGGGTGTGTTTGGTAAAGAAGCCAAGACGGTAACCACCCCCGATGCTCAGTCGGATGCACCAGCAACTGAAAAGCGTAGCATCACCAACCGCATTTCATTTGGTTTGCTCGATCGTCCTAAAACGGCCGAATAAGGCTGAATAATTCTGGCAGCATCACCAAATAAGGCGACTGTTCCAGGTGCATTTTTGCGGAGGGCAAGTTATCATACTTGCCCTTTTGCTTTGTGTGAGCCAGGCTTGAACAAATCGTGCAAAAGGTATACAAAGTAACTTTAAATACCAAGTTCTAATGATGCTATTTTTCATTTTTTCAATGATTTAGATCTTAGATACTAAGCACGAGAAGCTCCGCAGACTATGGCTATTCCCCAACATACGATTGATCAGATTCTCGATCGCACCGATATTGTCGATGTGATTGGTCAATTCGTGAAACTAAAAAAGACCGGTCGCACCTATTCGGGCTGCTGCCCTTTCCATCAGGAAAAATCACCCTCTTTTCATGTCTATCGTGACAAACAGTATTTTCACTGTTTTGGCTGTCAGGCCAACGGCAATACTATCCGTTTTTTAATGGACATTGGCAGCCGTAATTTCGTCGAAGTGATGAAAGACCTGTCCAGTCAGACCGGCATTGAACTCCCAAAAGACAACACCGATTCCAATAAATTAAAATACAAACGAGAAGCAGCAAAGCCTAAAACTGTGCCTGCTCCAGCTCTACCACGGGTTCAGACAAAGCAAAATAACGCAGCAATAGACAATCATAATGCGGCATCTACGGCAAGTTTCGACCCATTTGCAGAGTTTCAAGCGCCTGAACAGGATTTTTATGGCGACCCCTTTGCTTCTTTTGAACATTTGCCAATGGCCGAAGTTCAGCAAGATGGCAACCTCTACGACCTGCTGGAAAATATTGCACAGTTTTACGAGTGCCAACTCCCGAACAGCCCGAGTGCTCAGCAATACTTTAAACAGCGTGGCCTGACTGCGGAAACCATTGCCTATTGGCGCTTAGGCTATGCACCTGAAGACTGGCAACATCTGGAAAAAGCATTTCCTCAGGATATCGAAGGCTTAAAGCTGCTCGGTCTGATTCGTACCAGCGACAGTGGCCGTGACTTTGACCTGCTGCGTGAGCGGGTGATTTTCCCGATTCGTGATACCAAGGGCCGTGTGGTGGGCTTTGGCGGCCGTGCGCTGAATGACGAGATCAAGCCCAAATATATTAACTCGCCGGATTCTGAAGTCTTTCATAAGAACCAGCTGCTGTATGGCCTGTATGAAGGCCGCAAGCAGAAAGCTCAAGAATGGCTGATGGTTGAAGGCTATATGGATGTGATTGCGCTGCAGCAGTACGGTATTCATGGTGCAGTGGCCACTTTAGGTACAGCCAGTAATACGGATCACCTGAATATTCTGTTCAAGCAAAACAACCGGCTTACTATTGCTTTTGATGGGGATGCTGCCGGGCAAAAAGCAGCACGCCGCACTTTGGACATTGCCCTGCCATTGCTGAATGATGGTCGTGAGCTGAAGTTCTTTGTCTTGCCCGCTGACCATGACCCGGATTCATTGATCCGCCGTGAAGGTATAGAGGACTTTAGACGCTTGCTGGATCAGGCACCGCTGATGTCAGACTTTGTGTTCGCACATCTGACCCAAAATCAGGACATCACCACGCCTGAAGGCAAGAGTCAGGTCATGGGTGAACTGAAAAACCTGACTGAATTACTGCCCAAACATGGCTCCTTCCGTTATTTGCTGCAGCAGTTTTTCCGGGAAAAACTGGGTTTTAACCGTAAATGGCAACCCAAGGTCAATACCGATGCATCTTTAAGCTTTAGCACCAAAATTGATGCGGAAGAATATGTGATTGCGATTCTCATGAATCATCCTTATTTGTATATTCATTTTGAGCCGCTGCGCGCGCTGGTGTCTGAAGATCAACTGCTGTTTAAAATCCTGAATATTCTGAATGTGATTTTTGATGACCTGCCGGATGATCCAGAACTGTCGAGTTATTATGTACTCGGTGCCTGCGCGGCATATCACCATGAACTGCAGCATATTCTGCAGCATACCAATATCAGTGATTACACTTCATCGCCTGAACAGGCAGACAAACTTGCGGCGGACTTTTCGACCAAGCTGCAATATCAATGTTTGAAAAATAAAATAAAATCGAAGAAATTTAGCAGTATTGCGGAAATGAAAAATCTGAAAATGCAGATTTATGAAATTGATAAAAAACGTTCCATGACCTTGTTAGAAGAATAATTTTTGGATAGCTGTTTAAGTTTAGAAAATATCTGATACACGCTCACGTGATTCGCATATTGAACAAAAACGAATAAGTAATCACTCTGTTTTTTATCAGCAGTCCATTTTAATGTTTTGGTTTACGACGCTTTTGAACCACCTCTTTTAACTCTTCTTGCATCATTTCAAAACAGCTTGGGTCTTCCGCTTTAGCTGCTTCACGCAGCACAATAGAGGTTGGATGCAACAGTTTTTGGGTCAAGCGATGTGAAAACTCAGCCATGACAGTTTCAGCTTTTTCGCCTTTGGCAATTCGCTGCAGCGCCAGTTTCAGCTCTTCCTGGCGTAAAGCTTCTCCATGCTCGCGATAGGTATGAATGGTGGCTCCAGCCTGTTTGACCTTTTGCTGGGTCATCAGTTCTGTAGCCAGCTGATTGACCATAATTTCAGCTTCAACCGCAGCCTGACGGCGCTGTGCCAGATTTTCCTCAATGACACTTTGCAGGTCATCGACACCATACAGATAAACCCCGTCCAGGCTTTCCACTTTGGCATCAATATCTCGCGGTACAGCCAAATCAACCAGTAACATTTGCTGGTAACGACGTTTTTTCAGTGCAGCTTTTACATCCGCAAAGTTAATCACTTGATGCAAACTGCCAGTACAGCTGGAAATGACATCGGCACGATGCAGATTTTCTGCCAGCTGCGCAAAGTCTATAATTTCCACATCAACCCGATGTGCAATTTCCTGCGCCAAAATATCGGCACGTTCACGGGTCCGGTTGCAGATAATAATCTTGCCCACCCCCATCTCTGCGAGATGTTTGGCCACCAGACTGTTCATTTCTCCGGCTGCTACCACCATAATGGTCAGCTTGTCCGGGTGACTAAACACCTGCAAGGCAAGTTGCGCTACAGCATAACCCATGGAGACCGCATGACTGCCGACAGCCGTTTCCGAACGCACGCGTTTGGCTGCATAAAAGGCATATTCAAAAATTCGGTTTAAATTGCGCGACACCGTATGCGAGTCTTTAGCCAAAGAAAGTGCGGTTTTGACCTGTCCCAGAATTTGCGGTTCGCCCAGCATCAGGGAGTCCAGACCACTGGCCACGCGTATCAGGTGAGTAACGGCTTGGGCATTTTCATAACGATAGACATGATGTTGCAGTTGTTTGACATCCACCCCGTTTTTTTGGGCGAGCCAGTTCAGCACCATGTCAGCATTTTCAGACATGGCGTAAACTTCGGTCCGGTTACATGTAGACACCACCACCATGTCATTCAGTTCAGGGTGTTGGCTTTGTTCGGCAAGAATGGCACTTAACTTTTCAGGGTTAAAAGCCAATTGTTCTCGCAGTTCTACAGAGGCAGTTTGATGGTTGACACCCAATGCAAAGAAAGACATATCAGGTCATCATTTCACTAAATTTATGCTATTGTGCAACATCGGTGTCATAAAAAGCATTACTTGGATCAATAAAAAATTGCGTCAAACAATCAGCCGTATCAACGGCCCTACAATTAGGCAATATTCTACCACATTCCTATTGGTGGGTAGCATGGCTTCGACTGCGCATCTCTATGCAGCGGAAGCAGTTTACCATGCAAATCAAAATTATGATGCGATAAAACAAAGTATGATGGCTGAGTTTGCCATCGCTGCACGTGACATCCCTACTGCTTTGCACAACTATACCGTTCTGGCAATCAAGAGCAATTCCACTTCAGTCAAGCAACGTGCGTTGAATGTCGCGCTGGAACATAATGACTTGCAGGCAGCACTGGATATCTCCACGCACTGGGTGGTGCAAGAGCCACAAGACGTCCCGGCCTTATTTTATTTATCCCATATTGCCCTGAAAGCACATGAATATGAGCTGGCCGCAGAGACCTTGGAAAAAATCCTGCAAATTGATGACACTGCCGATCTGGAAGAAATTCTCGCCGGGATTTCGCCTGAAGGAACAGAGGATCGCCGCTATCTTATTCAAGCCTTGAGCACCACCAAAGCCAAGAATAATCCCTCTATTCTGGTGCTGGTTGCTGGTCTGGAGGCACAAAACGGTCAACTGGTGCAGGCGTTAAACACCATTAATCGCGCCTTGAAAAAACGTCCGAATGCGACCGGTTATATCCTGATGAAGGCCAATCTGCTCAACGCGTTGGGCGATGCCAATGCCACGCGGGAATGGTACGAAAAATCCAGCCGCAAGCATCGCCACAATCTGGATGTGCGACTGGCTGAAGTCAAATATCTGGTCAAGCTGAATGAAGCAACCTTGGCACTCAAAAAACTGCAGGATATTATAAAAAAGTGGCCGACTGCTGAAGAAGCCCTGTTTATTGCCGGGCTGACCAGTATTGACCTGGAAGAGTATGAGAAGGCCGAAAAATACCTGGTCGAACTGCGTTATTCTGCACAATATCAGAACGAAGCCTATTATTATCTCGCGGTCAATGCAGAACGCAAACAGCATTACGAAACAGCCAAAGCCTATTATCGTCTGGTCGATGGCAGTCTTTACACGGTTTCGCGTCGCAATATGATCTCGATTTTTGCCCAGCAGGATAAACTGCATGATGCGCTGCGTTTCCTGACTCAGGAAAGGGTGAACTATCCGCAACATGCCAGCTTTCTCTATCTGGCCCAGGCCGATATTTTGACGCGTATGCAGAATAAAAAAGCCGCGATCCGGCTGCTGGAAGAAGCCAGCAAAAACCTGCCGGATGATCCTGAACTGGTCTATGCGCAAGTGCTGTTGCTGG
This sequence comes from Acinetobacter sp. BY419, assembly GCF_019038395.1. Lineage (GTDB taxonomy): Bacteria > Pseudomonadota > Gammaproteobacteria > Pseudomonadales > Moraxellaceae > Acinetobacter. The sequence goes on along the minus strand of NZ_JAGFXZ010000002.1, from coordinate 103,420 downwards.
ACCCATATCAGGATCGTAACAAGCTGGATGAATTACTCACTACTTTACTTAAAATTGAACCGAATAGTCCCACCTATCTGAATGCCTATGCCTATACCCTGGCGATGCAGAACCGCCGTCTGGAAGAAGCACGCCGCTATGTCGAACAGGCACTGGAATATGCACCGGAACAGGCCTCAATTCTGGATACCTATGGTTATATCTGTTATTTACAGAATGACTTTTCCACAGCTGCAGACGTATTGTACAAAGCCTATCAGTTGAATCCGAATGTGAAGATTGGTGTGCGTTATGCCCGGTCGTTATACATGAAAGGTGATCTACAACAATTTCAACAAGTGTTACAACAATTACAACAAAATCATCCAAATGACCCAGAATTGAAACAACTTAATTCGCTATTGTTAGCACCCCAAACCCAAACGAGTTAATTTATTTATGCGCAATGTGAGCCAATTGGGCTGCTGTGCCTTTGCAGCAACTGCTTTATTTTTAACTGGTTGTCAGCAGATGATCAATCCACAAAAGCCAGTGACTCCTTCTGTCCAGGCAGACAACCAATTCCAGCTGCAGGGTAAAATTGGTGTTCGCACCCCTCAACAGACGGGCAGCGCATTCTTTACCTGGGTACAACAGCAGGAAGAGTTTGATATTGAGCTCAGCGGCATTTTAGGCGTAGGTAAAACCCAGATTTCTGGCACACCGGGACAAGTGACCTTAAACAGTGCCAAAACAGGTGTAATTCAGGCAGCCAGTGCCGAAGAATTACTGCAACGCGCCACAGGCTGGCAAGCGCCGATCAGCCATTTAGTGGACTGGGTACAAGCCCGCCCTGCGACGACGACTGCCAAATTGCAAAAAGACGATACACAGCGGATTAGCCAGATTATTGAACAGGGCTGGACGGTCGATCTCAGTTATAACCAGCAGGCCAAAATGCCAAACCGATTGATTTTAAAGCAGTCACTTGGAAATGGTGCGGAAAATCGTATTACAATGATCATTGAAAACCGTTAATTGACCTGATTCAAGCCCATGATGATTCGTGTTCCCTCGCCTGCTAAACTGAATTTGTTTTTACATATCACCGGTCGCCGTCCGAATGGCTATCACGAGCTGCAAAGTATTTTTCAGCTGATCGACCTGTATGACTGGCTGGAGCTTGAACAAAGCACCGATGATGCCATTCAGATTGAAGGGCTGGCCTCCGTCGATCTGGAACAGAATTTGATCTATCGTGCGATACAGCTATTAAAGCCCCATGCCAAAACACCATCAGGGTTAAAAATCCGTCTGGAAAAAAACATTCCGATGGGCGCAGGTCTCGGTGGGGGCTCTTCTAATGCAGCGACCACCCTGATTGTGCTGAATCAGCTCTGGCAATGTGGTTTAAATGTTGAGCAACTGGCAGAGCTTGGAGTCAAGCTGGGTGCGGATGTACCGATATTTGTCCATGGTAAAAATGCCTGGGCCGAAGGTATTGGCGAACACTTAACATTCATAGACTTAGATCAAAAAAAATTCATTGTGTTAAAACCTGACTGTTTTATCAGCACTCAACTGCTTTTTTCACAAAAAGCATTGACAAGAGACACGAAGAGCACTAAATTTTGCGCCTATCAGCAAACGCCATCTGATTTTGGAAATAACTTTGCGCCACTGGCAAGAAGCTTATATCCTGAGGTAGATGAAGCAATGCAGTATCTCGACCAGTTCGGTATTGCAAAACTTACAGGTACAGGTGCTTGTGTGTTTATTGAAGTCACTGACAATCTGAATATCGAAGATATTCTTGCAAATGCACCATGTAAAGCTTACCTGGTCAATAGTTTACAAGAATCACCTTTAGTTCAGTTTAAAGTGTAGATAGGGGTATCGCCAAGTGGTAAGGCACCGGGTTTTGATCTCGGCATCCGTTGGTTCGAATCCAGCTACCCCTGCCATTTTTCACCTGTAGATGTACTGTATTAGGGGTATCGCCAAGTGGTAAGGCACCGGGTTTTGATCTCGGCATCCGTTGGTTCGAATCCAGCTACCCCTGCCATCTTACAGTCCATCAAATTTAGGGGTATCGCCAAGTGGTAAGGCACCGGGTTTTGATCTCGGCATCCGTTGGTTCGAATCCAGCTACCCCTGCCATTTTCTCGAAAAAAGACAGAACACTCATTTGCTGTAAGACTGTTAATTTACCTTGACACTTTACCGCAAAAATATTAAAGTTCTGCCGCATTAGGGGTATCGCCAAGTGGTAAGGCACCGGGTTTTGATCTCGGCATCCGTTGGTTCGAATCCAGCTACCCCTGCCATCTATTCCCATATATCCCAACCGCCAAGGGTGCTTCATGCCCAATCTTGTCGTTTTTAGTGGATCTGCGCATCCACAATTCGCTCAAAAAGTCGTAAGTCACTTACATATTCCTCTAGGCGCTGCCTCTGTAGGTCAGTTCTCTGACGGTGAAATTGCTGTCGAGATTACTGAAAATGTTCGTGGTAAAGACGTATTTATCGTACAACCTACTTGTGCCCCAACTAACGATAACCTGATGGAAATCTTAGTGATGGCTGATGCTTTGCGTCGTGCAAGTGCAGGTCGTATTACTGCCGTGATTCCTTATTTTGGTTATGCTCGTCAAGACCGTCGTCCACGTTCAAGCCGTGTGCCAATTACCGCTAAAGTCGTTGCAGACATGCTGACTACTGTGGGTATTGACCGCGTTGTGATGATTGACTTGCACGCTGACCAGATCCAAGGCTTCTTCGATATCCCTGTAGATAACATCTACGGTACACCAGCGCTACTTGCTGACTTGCGTCAACAGTCGCATCACAACCTGATGGTGGTTTCACCTGACGTGGGTGGTGTTGTTCGTGCACGTGCTGTTGCGAAACAAATGGGTGATATCGATCTTGCAATCATCGATAAGCGTCGTCAAAAAGCGAATGAATCACAAGTGATGCATTTGATTGGCGATGTAAAAGATCGTGATTGTGTCATCGTCGATGACATGGTAGATACAGCCGGTACTTTATGCAAAGCAGCTGATGCATTGAAAACTTTCGGTGCTCGCAAGGTTATTGCATACGCAACGCATCCAGTACTTTCTGGTAAAGCGATTGAAAACTTAAAGAACTCTGTGATTGATGAACTGGTTGTTACTGACACCATTCCACTTTCTGATGAAGCTTTAGCACTGGGCAAGATTCGCCAGGTTTCAGTAGCCAGCATGGTTGCCGAAACGATTCGTCGTATTAACAACGAAGAATCTATTAGCGCAATGTTCGATTCTTATCTATAATAGAGCGCTGAATTTTCAAAGCCCTGCCATTTGGTAGGGCTTTTACTCACCAGACTGGTCGCAAGTCTGGTTCATTTAACTTAAATAGGATGTCTATCATGGCAAACTTCGTATTAAACGCAGCAGCACGTGAAGAAGCCGTTCAAGGGAAAGGTGCGAGCCGCCGCCTTCGTCTTCAAGCTAAAGTTCCTGCTATCATCTACGGTGGTGAAGCTGCTCCTGTAGCAATTACTGTTGAACTTCGTCAGCTTGTTAAATTCTTAGAAAACAATTCATTCTTTGAAGAAGTGATTGAAATTGATGTAGACGGTAAAGTTGAAAGCGTGAAAATCCAAGCGTTACAACGTCACCCAGCTAAAAACACACCTATGCACGCTGACTTCAAACGCGCATAAGTGTTAATGGTGTAATTAGTGTCAAATATTTCACTGATTGTTGGTTTGGGTAACCCAGGTTCTGAGTATGCCCAAACCCGCCATAATGCAGGCTTCTGGTTCGTAGAACGCCTCGCAGAGCAATATGGCATTACCCTCAAAAAAGACCCGAAATTCAACGGATTTAGTGGTCGTGGCAATATCGAAGGTCAAGACGTTCGTCTTCTTCTTCCTACAACCTTTATGAACCTTTCCGGTAAAAGTGTTGTGCCTTTCGCCAAGTTCTACAATATCGCACCTGAATCGATCCTGATTGCCCATGATGAACTGGACATGAATCCTGGTATCATTCGCCTGAAAACTGGCGGTGGTCATGGTGGTCATAATGGTCTACGCGATATCGTGCCGCATATTGGTTCAAATTTCCATCGCCTGCGTATTGGAATCGGCCATCCTGGTGCCAAAGACCGTGTTTCCGGTCATGTGCTCAGTAAAGCGCCAAGCAGCGAACAGACGTTAATGGATGACGCAATTTCCCATGCCCTCGCCCGCACAAAAATGCTGGTGAATGGAGAAATACAGCAAGCCATGAATCAAATTAACGCATATAAGCCGAACTAAGCATTCAAAAATTGCTGGACAATTCCGCTTGCCAGAAAGTTGATTTAAGCGCAAAATGCGTCTGCTCGATTGTTCACCATACAGCAAGCAAGATTGATTTAACCATATGATCAAAATCTTAGGTCAACTCAGGGGACGCTAGCCATGCTATCTCGTTTATTAAAATGCAAAATTCACCGCGCTCACGTTACACATGCAGAACTACACTATGAAGGTTCATGTGCAATTGATGGCGTTTTGATGGATTTGGCTGGCATTCGTGAATACGAAGAAATTCATGTGTGGAACGTGACCAATGGTAAACGTTTTGCAACTTATGCAATTCGTGGCGAAGACAATTCAGGCATCATTTCAGTTAATGGTGGCGCTGCACATCAGGCCGATGTGGGCGATATCGTGATTATTGCAACTTTTGGCGATTTCACTGAGGCTGAAGCGAATGCACATCAGCCCCGCCTGGTATATGCCAACCCGAATAATACAGTGAGCCATACTGCAAACTGTATTCCGGTACAAGTGGCATAAGCATAAGTCGATCAAACCAAATACTCAAAAGCCCGCAAATCGCGGGCTTTTTTTATAGCCAGAACAATTAGATATGATTGTCCTTAGCTGCCCTGCCGCCAGCTTTTACGGCGCTCACAATTTAGGGGTTTCAACTGCGAGTCGGCCAGATCAACCAATAAAGCCTTTCCATTGTCCTTAACCTTAAGTTCGGCAAATTTGGCATTACGGTAACAGGGCTCCAGGCCTTCAGCGAACATAAAGCTGTTGGCCGCAGGATATAAGGCCTCAAAAGTATTACGCGGATTCTTTAAGAGCAGTTTAGATGACGATGCAGGATAAACCTGCAATAAGCGTGGATCGAAACTGGTTCGTATCACCCGTCGTTGTACATCTAAGCGTACATAGCTCATGATCTCGGACTGATCTTTAAAATCCTGAATACTGATGTTGGAACTTGCCGGATTCACTGTACTTTCAGCAGCATCCACCCCAGCAAAATGCAACTGATAATTCAGTACCATATAATCCCCTTGCAGGATAGAACGCGGATCGACTGGTGCCAACTCGACAAAGATACTTTTGCTTTTTGCCAGATACCATTCATGCTGGAGGATTAATCCCATAAATAAGGCAATACTAAAAATACTCAGGTGCAGCGCCAGAAATTTTTTCATGAGGCCACCCCTGTTTTGACCTGACATTTCGGTGAACTCAGCACATGAGCCAGAAGAAATACCAGCACACCCGAGGCAAAAATACTGACACTTTTAAATAAAAAGCTCAGCCCGAGATTGTAATACAGCAGCCATAACCAGAAGATCAGTAACAAAATGAATAAGGCTTGTATGAGTCGCTGTTGATTGACCCTTGCCCAGGCCATAAACACCAGAATGATAAAAATCTCAAAATAACCCAATGCAATCAGTAGAATTCCCGCAGTGGGAATCAGCCAGAGTTGTCTCATCGAAAATTGCTTCAAATGAATTCCGATAAAACTCAGCAGCCAGATCGCGGGCAAAATAAAGAAAATAATTGCTTCATCCATCCCCTGTGGCTGCAATTGCTGAGTCACGCCAAATTGCAGCAGGCATTGAAAAATGGCCGTTACCGCCAAAATACTGATCACCCATAGATTCATAGTTTTGGCATAAGGCGAAGCGAGCCAGCGTCTCGCAGTAAGCAAAGCTCCAGTCAAAATGCTGTAATTCAGCAGCGTGATCCATGTCATTAAGTGCGGATCCTTAAAAAATGCATGCTGCTCGACCAGCACTGCGATCCCCAGCCCATGGGCAAGTAACAACTGTAAGAGCACCACCAGCCAATGCATGCGACTCATGATACTCAGCAGCGTAATACCGACCTGTATCAGCCAGATCAGTAATAGACTATCTGTCAGTAATTCGGTATGAATCAGGACGGCAGCCTGACCACAAACCCACAAGCAATAAGCCAATTGCCGCAGAAAAACGGAAGGTTTGCCATGAATCAGCCACCAGGCAAATCCGACAAAGATTATCCCCATTAGAATCGAAAAACTTTCCCAATAGGTCAGCAACAGTATGGCCAGTATCACACCAGCAATCCACGCGCCCAGAGCCAGTGGAATGACCGAGAACCGGCTCTTGGGCAACAGCTTGATCAGCAGAGCGCTAATCGCCGCGAACCAGCCAAATATGAGTAAGGCCAGCACCAATAAGCCTGCAGCTGAATTTTGCAAATATTGGTCTGTGAGATCAAAAATCAGAATACTAAAACTCAGTGCCAGCCCTGCAACCAGCAAACTGGTTTCAAGCTGTTGCTGCCGAGTATAGAAATAAGCACTGAATAAAATCGGCAGGATCAGCACCGAACCCAAATACCAGATCGAATTCGAGTCGATAAATCGAACCATACTGAATACCGAAATGAGCACCACCACGGCAATAAACAGATAGCGCAAAAGCGGATAATGACGTAATGCATAGATCAAACTCAGCCCAGTCAACAGGTTAAGACTGAGCAGATAAGCAGTTTCAGCACGTAACAGCGAAAAGCTTTGTTTAAAATAAAGATACAGCGCCAACTGACTGACCAGACAAAATAAAGCAAACACACCAATATTAGGACGATAGAGCCAGGGCAAGAGCAATATTGCCCAAAGCAGGAATAACTGGTAACTGTCCGCGCCAGTCTGATATACCTGTCCGATCACAGCCAGACTTAAGCCCAGCATCAAACCTGCTACCGTATCCAGACTTTGTCGCAACTTTTCCCACGCAGCGAAACGCACACTCAGCAATGCCGAACCCAGCAATAAAATTTGAGGAATAAACAGCTGGACAAATTTCGGCAGCATCCACCAGTTTGCTGCCAGCAGATATACGATACTGACAGCGATCAGCGCAATTCCGATAATTTGAAGAATTTGAATAACAGCAGGTTGAATAAATAACAGTGGCGAGAATGGATGATCGGACTTGAGTACTGTTCTAGACATACTGATCTGTTCAATTTTTATTTGATTTTACCTTAGCATGATTTTTACCGAATATGCCAGGCAGGCACATTCCAGCTGTGCTGCCCTTTCCTTTGTTTAGATCAGGATTTGATAAATTCCGTAAAGGGCAATGATCAGCAGAATCATGCCGCACAAGGCCAGCAAATGTGGGTAAAGCCGAGAACGGGATAAACGGTTAAAACCCAAATACACCACAGACAGGGTCAGAAAATCCAGTATGATCCAGCTCAGGGTTAAAATCATTAAACTCAGATCAAGATCAAGCGTAATCTCAACAAACTGCGGAAAGAAAGCAGCAAAGAAAATAATATCTTTAGGATTGGAAATACCGACCAGAAAACCTTGCTGAAAGCCGCCACATACTAGAGATGACTTTTCTTGAGCTGCCTCTGCTTGCTCAAAGAAAACCTCCCGGAATATTTGCAGCCCCAGATAGCCGATATAGAGACAGCCCAGTAGCTTGATTGCATCCAGCCAGTGATCATTGATGACCAACAAACCTTTTAGGCTTAATACGGATAAAGCAATGAGGATCAATGAAGCGAAATTGGTACCAAAGATGGTTCTTAAAGCCGCAGCATAACCGCCTTTTAGACCGGCACTGGCTACCAACAGCATCACTGGACCAGGCGTAGCGATCATCACTACAACAGCCAGACAATACAAGATATATTCACTGATATTCATGCCTTTCCTTAGCTGTTATTATTTTGCGGCATAAAAAAGAGGACTTAGTCCTCTTCTTGCATATGAATCAGATGCTGACTGATGCCATCCGCCCGCAGAAAAGCCAGATCATAACTTGCGGTGGCCAAGGCCAGAATACGGCGTTCGAACTCATCCCAGAGCGGACGTACCTGCTTATAATGAATACCCAAGCCACTATCGTCTGTAAAATGACGATTTTTTTCACACAGCTTTAAAGCATGATACAGCTTGCGCCCCTGGGAAGCATCATCACGCAAGCGCACTCGTTTTGAAAGCACAAAGCTTTGCACCTTGACAATGTCGGCATGCGGCAACAGTGGTACCAGAATCTGATCCAGCTGTGCATCCAGACGCTGCCATACGGCACGATGCTGCTCGGCACTATAAGTATTCCAGTGAATCACTTCATGATTAAAACGGCGGCAACCACGACATACCGCATCACCAAATACGGTCGAGCAACGTCCTGCACATGGGGTTAAAGACGCAATACGACGATCTGAACTCAAAACACACTCCAAAGATACTGCCACTTTCAGTATCTGCATCTCTGCACAAAATTCTGGGCCGGGCATGACTATACACGCTCTCCCCCATGAATTGAAGCCTGTCAAAAGACTCGTGTTTTACTCGCTTATTCACTCGAATCAAGCTAAAATGTGCGCCTTTCAAATATCATGCTACGTTGGAGTATTCCATGAACGCTACTGTAGAACAGCTTGCACCTGTAGAACAGCAAGCGACGACTGGTTGGGTTGTTGCCGCACTTTATCAATTCAAAGAAGTTCAAGATCCTGCCGATCTTCAGCAACGTCTTTTGGACCTGGTAAAATCCATCAACCTTTGCGGTACTCTGATTGTGGCAGGTGAAGGCATTAACGGTACGGTTGCAGGCGACCGTGCTTCGATTGATCAAATTCACCAGTTCCTTCTAAATGAAGGTTTTAACGAAATGGAATACAAAGAATCTGACAGTTCTGAAAAGCCCTTCCGTAAAATGAAAATTAAATTAAAAAAAGAAATCGTGACTTTAGGTGTGGAAGTAAAACCGCGTGATTTAGTTGGTCACTATCTTGATCCCAAAGAATGGAATGAACTGATTGCGCGTGATGATGTGATTCTAGTCGATACCCGTAACGATTACGAATACAAAGCAGGTACTTTCAAAGGCGCGATTGACCCGAAAACTGAAAGCTTCCGCGAATTCCCTGAATACGTGAAAAATAATCTGGAACAGCACAGAGACAAGAAAATTGCGATGTTCTGTACCGGGGGCATTCGCTGTGAAAAATCCACTTCACTTCTTCTACAAGAAGGCTTTACAGAAGTCTATCATCTAAAAGGCGGAATTCTAAAATACCTGGAAGAGACTCCGGCCGAAGAAAGCATGTGGGAAGGCGAATGCTTCGTATTCGATGGCCGTACTGCGGTGACGCATGGTGTCGAAGAAGGTCAAAACACCAAGTGTCATGCCTGCGGCTGGCCTTTGCTTCCAGAGGAAGTTGCGCTGCCAAGTTATGAACATGGTGTCTCTTGCGTGTACTGTATTGACAAGACCACGGAGAAACAAAAAGACGGTTTCCGTATGCGTCAGTCACAAATTTTAGCAGCAAAACGTAAACGCCTCTAACTCCATATTTTGTAATGAAATAATATAAAAACCCTCTTCGGAGGGTTTTTTGTTTACATAAAAATTACAACTGCAATAAAACTCTTACCAATCCTTTACCAAGAACCTCATTTTTTTTCAAACAAGATTGTTAGTCTAATGATACGGTGATTTACATGCTAAGTCTTTCATTATTAACTGAAATTTTTAAATGAAAAGGAATATAAAATGTCAGGCTCACTTGCTCAAGATTCAGACAATCTGGTTCATTTCCAACCTCAAGAAAATATAAAGCTACAACGACTTCATCAAATTACTGAGGAGCTTGAACATCAGTCACATTTATTTGTCGTCATTCTGGGAACTGTTATTGGCGCGATTTTGGCGCTGTTCATTGGTTACCATATCAATACCGGTATCATACATTTCATCCTGCTGAGTATTTTGCCGGTGTGCTTGGCCTATTTCTTACGTAAAGTTTATATTTATACGCTGACGCATAGCTGATTCTGTCTGAGCATTTATATTCCAAGACTTTACCGCACCAAAAATACTGCTTAGGATACAGGCAGTATTTTTTATTTTGCCAATTATATGAATCTGACCGAATGGATTATTTCCATCATGGAGCAACTGGGCTACTGGGGCATTGCCCTGCTCATGTTCCTGGACAATGTCTTCCCCCCTATCCCTTCCGAAATCATTATGCCTTCTGCCGGCTATTCAGCTTCTCAGGGTGACTTAATACTAATCGGGGTGATCATGGCCGGTTGCATCGGCTCGTTGCTCGCAGCCGCCTTGCTGTACTGGATTGGCTATAAATTCAACCATGACTCTATTTTTAAATTTGTCGATCGTTATGGCAAATATTTATTTATTAAATCAGAGGATGTAAGAAAATCACTGAACTGGTTTGAGCATTATGGCCACCGGATCGTGTTCTTTGGCCGCATGATTCCTGCCGTCCGTTCGCTGATCAGTATTCCTGCCGGCATGAGTCACATGCCCTTTTGGAAGTTCATGTTCTATAGCGCACTCGGAACCATCATCTGGACCACGTTTCTGGCCTGTGTTGGGTTTTATTTTGGCGAAAACCAGCAGTTGATGCATCAGATTTTCAGTAAAGTCAGTTATGTGATTATTGCGATTGTTCTCGCAATTATTGTCTGGGCTTTCTACCGTAGACAGCAGCGCAAAAATCGTCCATCCTGAATAGACCTCAGCATAAGGAGGTTAAAACGATGTCACATTATCTTAAGTATTTCGCCACCGTTTATCTGACCTTGGTTCTATTGGTAGGCATACTCATCTATGTATTCAATCTGGGTGTCATTCTTCTGATTCCCGCCCTGATTTTTTCTGCCTTTTTCAGTGCCCGATATTTTGTTAAGAAAGAACTGCGCCTGCCAACTCAGGAAGAGAAAAGCAAACTGGTATGGGGCTCCACTATCATTGCCATGACATTCGAGTTTGTCTTGTTGTTTATTGTCATCTGGCTCCACCCTCAGGCAGATGAAATTTATAGGGCCATAAGCTATGCAGGAAGAGGACCAAATTCATTTCTGGTGGCTGCCGCCATTGCCTTGCATGCCTTGCTGTTCCATATCGCCTACAATGGCTATGCACGCTACAGTCTGGCTAAGCGCACAGGCCTAGAGAGAGAGCAGGATTGAATAAGTCTTGCTGCTGTAAAAGTCCAAAGCTAAAAAAAGCACCGTACGGTGCTTTTTTTATGAATTATTCTGGCGTGTGATACATCAGATACAATTCATTTAAGTTTTCTGGAATTTCTTCTGCAAGTTCGTCCATTAACTGGCCATTACGACGGAAAGTTTCCATTTGTGGATCTTCATCGTCGATGCCACTGAAGACCATGATTGGCAAGGTTAAATCTACCAACTGCTCTTCAAATTCTTCAGTAAACCAAGCGTCTTCGTTCAGGAACATGGCATCTACAAAGCCCACACTCCAGTCACCCAAACTTGATTCAGTATCAGCTTCTTCAATTTCAAACGGGAATGTAATCCCTTCTTCATTGGCTAAGCTTTGACGAATAGACTCTAACCATGCTTGCACCTGAGTAATGATTTCTGCAGGCACTTTCTTTTGATTACTATCAAAAAGTTCGTCTAACCATTTGTCGAATTTTGGGCCTACTGCAATAGCACATAAGAAACCATGGGTTGCAGCGAAATCTAGACCATGTTCATTTTGGTCACCATCTAGATATTCACTCAACAGGTCTAAATCTAAAGCACTCATCTAACATCCAAACTTAGAAAACCGAAAGGTTTAGCATAGCATTTATTCAGGCGATGCTAAATCCGAATTCGTTAATCTTCGTCCTCAAAATCGTCGTCATCGTCGAAGTCATAGTCAAAATCTTTGAGTTCGCGCTCCAAGCGACGTTGTAAAAGTAAATCATCAATCAGACGACGTTTTTCCAACGACTCTTTGGCACTCAGCTTGCTGGAAGCCTCATCGAAATTAACATCATCCTCACCGAAGTTATCATCTAGTTCAAAATCTGTAGAAGACACTAAAACTTCCTCATAGTGAAAAATGTAAATGGTTTTAGCGCTATTTATCTTGCCTAAAATCACAAGTCAAGTTTTATTTAAATTTTCGTATTTTAAATTTGTAAATAGGGCTTTTTTCTAAGTTTATTGTGTGGCATGATATAATCCACCCTGCGTCCTTATGTTTTTTGACTACATATTTTTTGGTCAAATACAGATACGCAGGGGTTGGACTTGAAAATAACAAATTCACCCCCATCTTAAATTACTGAATTTCATTTTAAATATTTTATCAGACAGCCTTAACGCTGAATATCCTGATGAAATATGTAGGCTATTCACTAAATTTAATGAGCTTAAGTCGTGCAAAGCTGTACGATTTTTTACTGTCACAGATTCAACGAAGAGTAAGCAAAAGATGAGCGATATAACTTCCCCTACTTCTCAAGTAGCGGCTCTGATTAGCCGAGGCAAAGAACAAGGTTATTTAACCTTCGCTGAGGTTAACGATCATCTGCCGGACTCCATCACCGAAAGCGAGCAGATTGAAGATATCATTCAGATGCTGAATGACGTTGGTATTCCTGTACATGATCGTGCGCCTGAATCTGATGATACGATGTTCGAGGATACTGCAGAAGCTGCCGATGAAGTTGCAGAAGAAGAAGCTGCAGCAGTACTTGCATCTGTAGAAAATGAGCCAGGTCGTACCACTGACCCAGTCCGTATGTATATGCGTGAAATGGGTACCGTTGAGCTTTTAACACGTGAAGGCGAAATTAGCATTGCAAAACGCATCGAGGAAGGTATTCGTGATGTTTTGCACTCGATTGCTTACTGGCCGAATGCGGTAGAAGTTGTACTCCAAGAATACAAAGATTATGAAGCGGGCGAACGCCGTCTTTCTGACCTTTTATCAGGTTACTTAGACCCTGAATCAGATGAAGAAATTCCTGAAGTTCTAGAAGAAGAAGCCGTACTTGCTGTTGTAGATGAGACTGACTCGAAAAAATCGACCAAAGACGTAAAACTGGACGATGATGAAGAGGAAGAAGCTGAAACTGAAACTGAAGATGATTCAGAAGCTGACTCTGGCCCAGATCCTGAAATTGCCAAAGCGCGTTTCACTGAACTGGAAAATGCATGGCTGCATACCAAAGCGATGCTTGAAAAATATGGTCGTGACAGCAAACAGGCTGAAGAAGCTTTGCAGGCACTTGCAACTGTATTCATGATGTTCAAATTCACCCCGCGCCTGTTCGATATCATTTCTGAAATGATTCGTGGCACGCATGACCAGATTCGTGGTGCAGAACGTGAAGTAATGCGTTATGCAGTGCGTCGTGGCCGTATGGATCGTACTCAATTCCGTACCAGCTTCCCAGGCCAGGAGTCGAATCCAGCCTGGTTAGACGAGCAGATTGCGAAAACCCCTGCTGACCAGAAAGCTTATCTGGAAAAAGTACGTCCAGATGTATTAGCCTTCCAGCAAAAAATTGCTGATATCGAAAAAGAACTAGGTCTTGATGTTAAAGGCATTAAAGACATTGCCAAACGTATGGCAGTCGGTGAAGCTAAAGCACGTCGTGCCAAGAAAGAAATGGTCGAAGCCAACTTGCGTCTGGTGATTTCGATTGCGAAAAAATACACCAACCGTGGCTTGCAGTTCCTGGATCTGATTCAGGAAGGTAACATCGGTCTGATGAAAGCCGTAGACAAGTTTGAATACCGTCGTGGTTATAAATTCTCGACTTATGCGACTTGGTGGATTCGTCAGGCAATCACCCGTTCGATTGCGGATCAGGCGCGTACCATTCGTATTCCAGTACACATGATCGAAACGATCAACAAGATCAACCGTGTATCTCGTCAGCTTCTACAGGAAATGGGCCGTGAACCGACACCTGAAGAACTGGGCGAACGTCTGGATATGGACGAAGTAAAAGTACGTAAGGTGCTGAAAATTGCGAAAGAACCGATTTCAATGGAAACACCGATCGGTGATGATGAAGATTCGCATCTGGGTGACTTCATTGAAGACAGCAATATCACTTCACCAATTGATGCTGCCACGTCTGAAGGCCTAAAGGAAGCAACACGCGAAGTTCTGGAAAACCTGACCGAACGTGAAGCCAAAGTCCTGAAAATGCGTTTTGGTATCGACATGCCGACTGACCATACCTTGGAAGAAGTGGGTAAACAGTTTGATGTAACACGTGAACGTATTCGTCAGATTGAAGCGAAAGCACTGCGTAAACTTCGCCATCCATCGCGTTCAGAACACTTACGTTCATTCCTTGAGAATGATTAAGATTTGATGCTTGTTATGGAGACTTGAAATTTGATTATCAGTCTCCATTTTAAGTACCAAGACAGACCCAAACGCCTGCATGATTGCAGGCGTTTCAAATTAGGGGGGACTACCATGTTAGACCGCACACCTTCTCGCGAATTACAGGAACATCTCTGGGTGTTCCCGATGGACTATCCAATTAAACTGATTGGCTTTGCTGGTTCTGAACTGCATCAGGCCGTGAATGATATCTTTGTAAAGCATTTTCCTGACTTTGATGGCAGCCAAATGACAGTAACGCCTTCGCGTACTGGCAAATATCATTCGATCACTGCCCAACTGCGTTTTCTGGAACTGGAACAGGTTCATGCAGTATATGCTGACCTGGCAGCTTGTCCGCTGATCAAAACTGCGCTTTAAGCCTTATTTTGCTTCAGGCTTGATAAATATAAAGAGACACGCTTCAGGGCGTGTTTTTTTCTGCCTGTACCAAGCTAAGCTAGTGGTGAAATATTGCCGATCCTTACCCCCATTTCATGCCGAAATCATTATAATTATGACCAGTTTTTTATAATTACCAAGGACACTCCCTGTGACTGATGTGCTGCAAAAGCCCGAGCTGATCATTCGTCAATATCACGATCTTACGCCTTATGAAGATCGTTTTCTGGAAATGAAAACATTTACGGAAAACCGTGATGAACATAGCCCGGATCAATTGTGGATTCTGCAACATCAGGACGTATTGACTCAAGGTCAGGCCGGCAAGCCAGAACATATTCTGATACCGAGCAATATCCCGGTGATTCAGACCGATCGGGGCGGTCAGGTTACTTGGCATGGTCCAGGTCAATTGGTGGCATATTTCATGTTTGACCTGAATCGACTGGGCTGGAATGTGCGCACACTGGTATCTTATACTGAAAACCTGATGATTGATCTACTGAAAAAATACGGCATCGATGCTTATGCCAAACCAGATGCACCGGGTGTATATGTGGCTGAGCGTAAGATTGGTTCATTGGGTTTTAAAATTCGTAAAGGCCGTAGCTATCATGGTCTTTCCCTGAATCTGGATTGTGACCTGAGCGGATTTAATACCATTAACCCTTGTGGTTATGCGGGACTGGAAATGGTTCGCATGAGTGACCTGCTAGCACAACCACCACAATTCAACCAGTTATGTCGTGAAATTATTGAAACTTTGCGCCACAGCGGTTACTTTAATCAGGTAACTGTCGAGCAAAGATAAAGCCTTTGCATTTCACCCCCAAATAAATTAGAGTATTTACTCTAAACTAATAATATCGAGATAGGGATCATCACGTGATTGCAACTAAATCCGTAAAACCCGCTTTGCAGCTTGCCTATGTCAAACTCATGATGGATGTGATTGGCCGCGGTCTGGTCATGGCAAGTCAGGTGGATGAAGAAATCAAACAGGAAGTGGCTCATTTTCCCGTTAATTTCAGTCTTTCCATGAAAGTCTTTCCGCATGGCCCGGCCTTTGTGGCGCGGGTCACCGAAAACAAACAGTTGGAACTGGTCAAAAATCTGGAAAAAGCGCCTGATTTAACCATTACCTTTAAGCACCTGCACCATGCCTTTTTGGTATTTTCTTTTCAGGAAAGTACCTCTCAAGCTTTTGCCAATGACCGCATGATTGCCGATGGCGATATTTCTAATGCCATTCGTCTGGTACGCTGCCTGAATAAAATGGAAGCACTGATTTTACCCAAACTGGTGGCGCAACTGGCTGTCAAAGAATATCCAAGCAATCTCAGCCTAAAAGAAAAACTAAGCGAAGCGAGCAGCATTTATCTAAAAATCGCTCAATCTTATTTAAAACGGAGTGTATAACATGGCTAAACCTTATTATGAATTTTTCTGTCCGGTCAAGGTGATTGCCGGTCATGCCGCGTTAGAACATATTCCGTTTGAACTTGCGACTCTGGGCGCAAAACGTCCACTCATCATTACTGACAAAGGTGTACGCGCCAACAATCTGCTGGCACCGATTGAAGCTGCATTTGAAATGGCGGATGCCGCGATTGTAGCAATTTTTGATGACGTCCCACCCGACTCTAGTTTGGGTACCGTACGCAGGGCGGCAAAGCTGTATCGTGAAAATCACTGTGATGCGATTATTGCCGTAGGCGGTGGTTCAGTCATTGACACTTCCAAAGCCACCAATATTCTGGTGTCGGAAGGCGGTGATGACCTATTGAAATATTCTGGTGCACATAACCTGCCTAAACCACTGAAGCCATTTTTTGTGATTCCAACCACCTCGGGTACAGGTTCAGAAGTGACTATGGTCGCTGTCGTATCTGATACTGAGAAGAACGTTAAAATGCCGTTTGCATCTTATTATCTGATGCCGCACGCTGCGATTTTAGATCCGCGCATGACCCAGACTTTGCCGCCACATTTAACCGCCATGACAGCAATGGATGCCATGACCCATGCGGTCGAAGCTTATACTTGCATGGCAGCCAATCCGATTTCGGATGCTTATGCGACTGCCGCCGTCAAGAAGATCAGTACCCATCTATTTAATGTGCTGGATAATCCTTCCGATGCACAAGGCCGTCTGGAACTGGCTCAGGCTTCGACCATGGCAGGAATTGCATTTTCCAACTCGATGGTTGGCATAGTGCATTCACTTGGACACTCGCTCGGTGCTGTGGCCCACCTGCCACATGGCCTGTGCATGAACTTGTTCCTGCCTTATGTGCTGGAATACAACAAAGAGGTCAATGGCGATAAGATTGCTGACCTCTTACTCCCTTTGGCCGGCCCGGATATTTATGCGCAAACGCCAGCGCATTTGCGCGCAGACAAAACCATTGCGACCATTCTCACCATGCGTGACCGTATTTACAGTCTGACCAAATTGCCACGCACATTACGTGAAACTGCTAAGATTTCTGAAGCACAACTGGATGAAGTGGCGGAGAAAGCCTTAAATGATGGTTCCATCATTTATAACCCGAAAGAAGCCACTCTGGAAGATTTAAAATCTATCTTAAAAAAGGCTTGGTAATTACTGAAAAATAAGCCAATATAGCGAAAATTAAAGCCTGATGTTTTTTTAAACATCGGGCTTTTATCTTGCATAAGCAAAAAATTCAATTTGTTTTTTGAATGGCACATTTAATGCAGGACAAAAGTCAAAAAAATAGCTAGTAAAAGCCGCTCTTTTCAAGTAGATTGGCGGGCTTTTATAGAAAACTGTAGGGGGGATCGTTCGTCTCAAACGATCCTTATTAAATATGACTGATCCTTGATCAACGATTAAGAGGATAACGCCGTTGACTAATATTACTGGGACTCAATCGGCAGCTAAACTGCAAAAAACGCTAGGTCTCTGGCACATCATTATTATTGGTTTAGCTTATATTCAACCCATGACCTTGTTTGATACTTTCGGCCTAGTATCTGCAGAAAGTAACTTCCATGTTCCTACCTCTTACATTTTTGCATTAATTGCAATTTTGTTAACCTCTTTAAGCTATGGTCATATGATTCGTCGCTACCCATCGTCGGGTTCGGCCTATACCTATGCACAAAAATCCATTCACCCGAATGTGGGCTTTATGGTGGGATGGTCATCTTGGCTCGATTATTTATTGTCGCCGATGGTCAATATTATTCTTGCGGTCATTTACCTCGAAGCGTTATTCCCTGATGTGAATCATTGGGTATGGGTCGTTGTACTCACGGCATTCATGACTGGGGTCAACTTACGCGGTGCGCGTTTCGTGGCCAACTTTAACAGTCTGATTGTGTTCGTACAGTTGATCGTGATTGCGGTATTTACCTGGATGGTCTACAGCAAATTACAAGCTGGCTTTAATGCGGATGGCCCGATCACGGCCGAGCAGCGTTATCAGCTCTGGAGTCTGGAACCGTTCTGGAATGAGCTCACATCAGTAGGTGCACTAATTACTGGTGCTACTTTACTGTGCTTCTCATTCACCGGTTTTGACTCTTTAAGCTCGCTGGCTGAAGAAACCAAAGATACTGAAAAAACCTTGCCTAAAGCGATTTTCTTGACCGCTTTAATTGCAGGTATCATTTTCATTATCAGCACTTACTTCATGCAGATTTACTTCCCGAATAATCCGAGCACATATTTCCAGAATATTGCTGAAACTCAGCCGGAAATTTTGATGCTGGTGGGTGGTTCATTATTCCAGGCGTATGTACTTGGTTTTGCAATCATTACCGTCATGGCATCAGGGATCTCTGCACATGCAGGTGTATCACGTCTGATGTATGCCATGGGTCGTGATGGCGTAATCAACAAGAAAATATTCGGTCATATCAGCCCGAAAAACTACACACCGTCTTATAACATTATGATTGTCGGTACTGTAGCCTTGACAGCGGGTTTCATGGACCTGGATTTTGTGATTTCGTTGATCAGTTTTGGTGCCTTGACTGCATTCAGTTTTGTGAACCTGTCTGTCATTTCACGTTATGCATTGCGTGATGGCCGTACCCAGTCAGCAAAAGAAATCCTGAACTTCGTTATTGTGCCACTTGCAGGTTTCATTGCCGTGTTTGCCTTATGGCTCGAAGTTGATCAAACCTCATTGAAATATGGTCTGATCTGGGCATTTGGCGGTATCTTGTACCTGGGTTATAAAACCAAAGGCTTCAAGCACCCTGCACCTCAGCACAATGAATTTGACGATAAATAATATCGTTCCAATTCAAATAAAAAAGGCGCTTAGTGCGCCTTTTTTATGTCTTTTATTTTTTGATTTGACTAACGCAGATGGCAATCAAAACCCATCCGGGTATTGACCCGATTATTTTCATAACCCAGTTTTTCAATAAACAGGCTGCGATTGGACAGTAACTTTTGGTCTTCTGAGTTTAAACGGGCTTTATTCTTGACGGCCAGCTGATACATTTCATCTACGACACCCTGAAAAATTTCACAGACTTCCTGACGCTTGGCCTGCTTTAACTTACGCCCTCGCCAGGTCCATTCAAAATCATCTGCATCCAAGCTCTGTCCCCACTTTTCGATACGCGCATCTAAACGTTGCTGCATATTGAGCAAGCCCTGCTGTATTTCTGCTTGAGTAATGGGCTGGACTTCCTTTGCTGCCGGTGTAGCAGCACGACCCTGTTCCGCACTCACGGAAGCAGCCATGATTCCAAGGCAACATGCGATGACAAGTTTTAATAGAGGCTTCAAAGCTGCACCTTTTATTGTCTTTGATGAAATTTCAAACCCAAGCATACAATGAAGTACAAAGCAGTTTATGTATCTGTTACACAAAATAAAAAAGCCACCCGAAGGTAGCTTTTAAAATTATCGCAGATTTCAGCTTAAAGGGTTTTAAAACCCTGCTGACGCCAAGTCTCATAGACAATCACTGCGGTGGCATTTGACAGGTTCAGACTACGAGAGTTCTCTGCCATGGGTAAACGAATCCAGTGCTGCTGCGGGAACAGCATACGTACCTGCTCCGGTAGACCACGAGTTTCCGGCCCCATTAACAAGGCCACAGGACGGTTTAAGTCCGAGGTATGTGGCGTTGCAGAACCTTTAGTGGTGAGTGGATAGACTGCATCCAGACCAATGCCTTTGCTTGCCAGATCGGCCAGACAGTCTTCGATATTTTCCCAAATCTGCATATTGGCATATTCATGATAATCAAGGCCGGCACGTTTCAGCTTTTTATCATCCAGTTCAAAACCTAGCGGCTTGACCAGGTGCAATTGCGCGCCCGTATTGGCACACAGACGAATGATATTACCTGTATTTGCAGGAATTTCAGGCTCATA
The DNA here is from genome assembly GCF_019038395.1 of Acinetobacter sp. BY419. Classification (GTDB taxonomy): domain Bacteria; phylum Pseudomonadota; class Gammaproteobacteria; order Pseudomonadales; family Moraxellaceae; genus Acinetobacter. Next base: position 83,188 of record NZ_JAGFXZ010000002.1, on the reverse strand, counting down.
TAAAACAACGTGGATCACAGAATTTCTCTACTTGGGGTATAAGTGGCAGCTTATTGCCACTGCAATTGTTCACGCAAGCGAACTACTTCACCAATAATGGTTAAAGTCGGTGCTTGAATCTGATGTTCAGATACTTTGGATGCAATGTCTGCCAGGGTTCCCACCACTACTTTCTGCTCAGGGGTCGTCCCTTTAGAGACCAGCGCCACCGGCATATCTGCACGTTGACCATGGGCAATTAACTGTGCACAGATTCTTTCCAACCCCACCAGTCCCATATACAGCACCAAGGTCTGGTTTTCATAGACCAGCTGACTCCAAGGCAGTTCAGGCGAACCTTCTTTTAAGTGACCTGTCAGGAAACGCACACTTTGTGCATAATCCCGATGGGTTAATGGAATGCCGGCATAGGCCGAACAACCTGAAGCTGCGGTAATACCCGGAACCACCTGAAAAGTAATACCTGCCGCAAACAGTTCTTCAATTTCTTCGCCACCACGCCCAAAGATGAACGGATCACCGCCTTTGAGACGACAAACACGCTTCCCTTCACTGGCATATTTGACCAATAAGGCATTAATCCCATCCTGCGGCACCGCATGATTGGAACGCGCCTTACCGACATAGATCTTTTCCGCATCACGGCGACACAGATCCATAATTGGCGCTGAAACCAGACGGTCGTAAATGACTACATCTGCTTGCTGCATCAAACGCAAGGCTTTTAAGGTCAACAGTTCTGGATCTCCAGGACCGGCACCCACCAGATAGACTTCGCCTTTTGGCTGTTTCCATTCCTGTAATGCCTGCTCGATCAGACGATCTGCTTCGGCAATATTGTCGTTAAACACCTGTTCTTTCAGCGGACTGGCGTACAGATCTTCCCAAAAAATCCGGCGTTCATCCGGATTGAGGATTTTAGCTTTCACTGTACTGCGCCATTTTCCTGAAAACTCAGCCAGCTTGCCCATCCCATGTGGAATAGCCGTTTCAAGCTGAGTCCGAATTTGCCGTGATAACACCGGCGATGTGCCATTTGATGCCACCGAAATCACCAGCGGCGAACGGTCAATAATTGCAGGCACCATAAAACGACAATGCGGTAGATCATCAACACTGTTGACCAGCACATTTTCCACTTCACACAGTTCAAAAACCTGACGATTCACAGCAGGATCATCGGTCGCTGCAATCACCAGACGATATGGGCGTAACGCAACTTCAGGATGGAAAGCTGCCTGCGCATATTGTCCTTGTGTGCTTTGCACGATTCGCAACAAACTCTCTTCAATTTCAGGCGCAATCACATGAATGACCGCGCCGGCTTTTTGTAGTAGCAGTGCTTTACGGTAGGCAATATGTCCACCACCGACAATCAGACAAGGTTGCTGTTGCAACTTTAACGAGATTGGAAAGATATCCACGAACTACCTCAAAATTTTAAATCTGACTGTCTATGCAATTTTCATGCATATTTAGGGATACCGAGATCGACGATTAATCGATATAGGTCGCACCACCCATATATGGACGTAATACTTCAGGAATCTCAATCGAGCCATCGGCACGCTGATAGTTTTCCATCACTGCAAGTAAAGTACGACCGACTGCCAGACCTGAGCCATTCAAGGTATGTACAAATTCAGTTTTCTTCTGATCGGCACGGTAACGCGCTTTCATACGACGCGCCTGGAAATCACCCATATTTGAACAAGACGAAATTTCACGGTAAGTATTCTGGCTTGGAACCCACACTTCCAGGTCATAGGTTTTTGTTGCACCAAAGCCCATGTCACCGCCGCAGAGTAGAATTTTACGGTATGGAAGTCCGAGTGCTTGCAAGATGCCTTCAGCATGGCCCGTCAGTTCCTCAAGCACTTGCATCGAAGTTTCAGGCTTCACAATCTGAACCATCTCAACTTTGTCGAACTGGTGCTGACGGATCAAACCGCGGGTATCACGACCATAAGAACCCGCTTCACTACGGAAACATGGCGTATGCGCTGCATATTTCAGTGGCAAACGGTCTGCATCAATGATTTCGTCACGCACAAAATTCGTCACTGGCACTTCAGCAGTTGGAATCAGATAAAATTCTTTTTCGCCCTGCAGTTTAAACAGGTCTTCTTCAAATTTAGGGAGCTGACCTGTGCCGCGCAATGAATCTGCATTGACCAGATAAGGCACATAGGCTTCGGTATAACCATTTTGGTCTGTATGCGTATTCAGCATGAACTGGGTAAGGGCACGTTGTAAACGGGCTAAAGGACCTTTCAATACGCTAAAACGTGAACCGGTTAATTTGGTCGCGGTTTCAAATTCCAGACCGCCCATCATTTCACCGAGGTCAGTATGGTCTTTGATTTCAAAATCAAATTCACGTGGCGTACCCCATTTCAGGATTTCCACATTATCGCTTTCGTCTTTGCCTTCGGGCACAGCTTCATCTGGCAAGTTCGGAATAGACAGTAATTTTTCTTCAAGCTCAACTTGCAGTTCAGCCAGTGCTGCTTCAGCCGCTTTGATTTCATCACCAATCGCAGACATGCGTGTCATGATTTCAGAGGCGTCGCCACCTGCTTTTTTAATTTGACCGACTTGTTTGGCACCGGCATTACGTTCAGCTTGCAGTGTTTCTGTCTTGGACTGAATCTCTTTACGGCGTGCTTCTAGGGATGCCCACTCTTCAACATTGAGTTGAACACCACGTTTTGCCAAGGCTACATTTACAGCCTCAATATTATTTCTAAGTAATTTCGGGTCGATCATAATCAATCTTTGCAGAAGAAAAAAACTGGCTATAGTGTAAGCTCTTAACGTCAAAAAATACAGTGACCAGAACCCTGGCTGCATCCTATTAGCACAATATTTAGGAAGCTACCTGCTGCAAAATAACTAAATATTCAGGCCGGATCACTTCATTTAAATCCGCATAGGGCACTTTTAATTCAGGCATTCCTTTTGCCATAGATGTTAACTCGCCTGCCGGATACACCAACACCAGACCAGACCTGTCAAAATAATAGTTATCACTCAGTTTTAACTGCTGCCGTTGAATCCCTTGCTTATTTAGCCAGCGAACATTCGCCTGATACAAGGCTTTCAGCAGTTTCTGTTCACTTCCATTTAGCATCAATTGATGCAAAGCCAGACGCTTTTTCTGTTTTAGATCAAAATTGATATATTCCGTATGAGCCATCAGCTTGGACTGATTACGAGGTAGATTGGAACTTTTTAAGGCAAAAGAAGCCAGATGAGCGCGCTGCCCCATAAATTCCACCTTGATCCACCGTTGATCCAGATAATGCGGCTCATCGGCTTTTTTAGGATTTTTCTGAATGACCTTGGTGAATGCAACAGGTTCAGTATGCTGAATGCGCTCAATAAAGTACTGATTAATCCAGTCCATATTGGTGTCTACCGTCTGCAGATCAAAGCGTACGCAGCCCACACCACTTTGACCGCTCCTTTGACCGGAATGGTCCTGGCTTCAATCTGCACATCTTGGTCTGTTTGTTCAGGGGTGGCGACCGAGCTGGATTGTGGCTGACAGCCCAGCACACCCCAACTCATCAATAAGACAGTACAGATCCTAAAAATTTCAAGCCGATTGATTTCCATTCTGAGCTCCTAAAATTTTGCAATTTCATTGACTCGACTTTTATTTATTCTAAGGCGCTCTCGTATCTAGATATAGCTGAACCTTGTAGCCTATCCAACCTCCTACTGATTACCGGTAATAAAAAAAGCAACCTGAGTCGGTTGCTTTTTTTATTCGATTCACATTGATACTTATTGATCAATGATGTCCGTACCTTTTGGCGGGGTAAAGTTAAACGTAGAGGCTGGAATACTGCTATTCACTTTTACATTGCTAAATTTGATATTGGTGGTTTGCCCTAATGAATCCTGCAAGATCATCAAACTTGGCGCTTTATTTGCTCCAAAACTAATGGTCAGGCTTTCAAAGATACCATCGGTATTTTTAGGGTATAGCGTGTAATAGGTTTTACCCTTATTTGGCTGAGTGACCCGGTAAGACTGCATAATCTGACTGGTATTTCCTGACAGCAATAACGCCGGTGTATTGGACACCTGTTCATCCAAGCTTTGACGAACTGCTTGCTGCAAATCCGGATCATAAATCCATACAGTTTTACCCGTGGTTGCAATCACCTGCTTCGACGGTGCGGTAGTTTCCCAATAGAATTTACCTGGACGCTCGACTTTCATCACGCCTTTAAAGGTCTGATTCATATGCTGTGCAGACAAGCCTTTTTTCTGGGTCGCTCTCGGATTAGTGACCTTGGTGCTTTGCTCGAAATTTGCAGTCATGCTACGCACATGATTGAGCTGTTTTACCAGACTGGCAGTTGCCTGTTGCTCCGAAGCTGCCACAGGTGCAGCAAACACGGTTGTACTCATCACCGGTGCTAAAGTCACTGCACCCAGAGCCATAGCACAGACGGTTTTACGAAGCATATTCATAATTTTACCTTTTATTTTGCAGGGTCACAATTTATTTAATAACTCATCTTAAACGAAAATTAAAAGCTAAAATGATAGAAAATAAGAACTTTTGTATTATTATTAATTCGTAACCGGTTTTTTTGTTCATCATCATGAAGATTTCAGAATAATTTTTACATTATGGAATATCGTTTAATCTGCCTGTTAATTTTCAGGCATAAAAAAACCCACAAAAATTGTGGGTTTTTTCTATTTCAGCAAATTATGCTTCAACAGACACGTAGCGACGACCAAACTGGCCTTTCACTTCGAATTTGATCACGCCGTCAGCAGTCGCGAACAAAGTATGGTCACGGCCCATACCTACGTTTTGACCAGCGTGGAATTCAGTACCACGTTGACGAACGATAATGTTACCAGCAGTCACAGTTTGACCACCGTACATTTTAACACCCAACATCTTAGGATTTGAGTCACGACCGTTTTTAGTCGAACCACCGGCTTTTTTAGTTGCCATGTCTATTTACTCCTCGTAATTAGCCTGAAATAGCTGTAATTTTCAACTCAGTGAACCATTGACGGTGACCTTGTTGTTTACGGTAGTGTTTACGACGACGCATTTTAACAATACGGATTTTGTCGTGACGACCATGGCTAACTACTTCAGCAGTTACAGTAGCGCCAGCAACAACTGGAGCACCGATCTGAATGCTTTCACCGTTAACAAGCATCAAAACGTCATCAAACGTAATGGTTGCGCCAGTTTCAGCTTTCAATAATTCTACTTTAAGGGTTTCACCCTCAATTACACGGTGCTGTTTACCACCGCTTTGGATTACTGCGTACATAATGTACTCCAAACAAGACCCGTGTCGTCGTGCCGATAAAGGAATATATCGAACTTAAGACGTACGCCACTGGGGGATATCTAAGGGCGAGGATTTTAAGGGATATTCAAAAAAACAACAAGCCATTTTACCGAAATAATAATGCCCCGTTTACGCTAATTATTTAACTATTAAATATTTTCTATCAAATCAGACACTCAAGATATATTCAGCAACAAAATGATACAGCAGCAATCTGACCCATTTGATTACTATACTCAGCCTGATGAATAGGGTGCGCCCTGACCTTTTCTGATTTTTTATGGCTCCAAATATGGAGAAATTTCTCATAAGATCTATAAAAAGCTGATTTTTAGTGGAGTTTATGCATTTCTTAGGTTTCACTCATGTTATAAATTGTTAAACTACGCCCAGCGATTTACCAGACTAGAGGTTTTCTTTCACATGACCATCGACTTTAAGCAAGACATTCTCGCTCCTGTTGCTAACGACTTTGCTGCGATGGACACATTCATTAATGAAGGAATTACCTCAAAAGTTGCGTTGGTGATGGCCGTCAGTAAGCACGTGGTGGAAGCAGGTGGCAAACGCATGCGCCCGATTATGTGTCTCCTGGCTGCCAAGGCTTGTGGTGCTGAAAATTTGGAACCACACCGTAAATTGGCTGCAATCATTGAAATGCTGCATACTGCAACACTGGTGCACGATGATGTAGTCGATGAATCCAGCCTGCGACGTGGCCGTCCGACTGCCAATGCTACCTGGAATAACCAGACCGCTGTTCTGGTCGGTGACTTTCTGATTTCACGTGCTTTTGACTTGCTGGTCGATCTGAACAATATGGTATTGCTTAAAGATTTCTCGACCGGCACCTGTGAAATTGCTGAAGGTGAAGTCCTGCAACTACAATCCCAGCATCAGCCGGAAACCACCGAAGTGACTTATTTGAATATCATTCATGGCAAGACGTCGCGCCTGTTTGAACTGGCCACCGAGGGTGCTGCCATTTTGGCAGATAAAGATGAATTCCGTCAGCCTTTAAAAACTTTTGCCGGACATTTCGGCAACGCTTTCCAGATTATCGATGATATTTTAGATTACACCTCCGACGCAGATACGCTCGGTAAAAATATCGGTGATGATCTGATGGAAGGCAAACCGACCCTGCCATTGATTGCTGCACTGAAAAATACCACCGGTGAGCAGCATGAAATCATCCGTCGCAGTATTGCAACTGGCGGTACAGAGCATCTCGAACAGGTCATTCAGATTGTCAATGAATCTGGTGCGCTGGATTATTGCCGTCAACGTGCTACAGAAGAAACTGAAACTGCCATTCATGCCTTGCAGGCATTACCTGACTCCGAATATCGTCAGGCCCTGATTAATCTGGCCAAACTGGCCCTACACCGAATTCAGTAATCTTTAAACTCGCCTATGCATATTAATTTTCTTGATCTTTTCCAAAACATGCAGTACCAGCTTGAGCAACCTCGGGCAGTACTGGATGAAAATCTTCTGATTGAACTGGTTGAACGAATCAGGCCCGAAGACAGCAGAAATACCGAAGAGATCGAAGCAAAATTCAATGCATTTATCCGGGCTTTATTACTCACCCCGAATGCGGTTGCCACGCTTCAGACCTTTACCCTGCGGATCATTAATCGCTATAAACAGACGGGTCTGTTTTCCGATACTGGCATTTTGTCTCTGGATGGATTCTGGAATCAGCTGAACCAGCGCATTGGTGCGCATATTTTGCCACTGATTCCTGACCATCAGCAGCTACAGGAACTATTCCGCAAGGTTTTTTATCATCGTACCGATAAATACTGGCTGGATTATTTTGATGCGGCAGACTGGCAGCGCTTATTTTCGATCCTGAATCAGGGACATTCTAACCAGACTGAAAAAACCCGGATTAAAGATGAGCTGATCAAGGCACTAACCATCCTGTCTTACCGAATCAGCGGTATCGGTCTGCATCCCGAATTTATTAATGCACAACCTGAACTGATGGAATATGAATCTCCTTTTCTGGTGCAGAACCGTGAGATCAACGAATTTATTCAGGAATATAAAAAACGCTACAATACGGTAGCACTAGTAGATTCAATTACCCCACCAGATGCCTCTCAAGCACTGGTGATGCTGGAACAGTGTCATGATGTGGCGGCCAAGGTGCGCCGCTCTACCAGACGGATCGGGGTCAGTGTCAGCCTGACCTATATGCTGGCATTGCTGGAACAATGTCTGGAACGGGTCGAAATTCTGCTAAATATGGTCATGGATGACGATGACCTGCGCTATCAGTCCATTGGCCTTTTTATTGCGGATATTACTGAAGCAATTTACAGTGAACGCAGTGTCCGTGCCTTATTGGCGACCAATAGTGAACTGTTAGCTTTACAGGTCACCGAAAATGCCAGCAAGACCGGTGAGCATTATGTGAGTACTGACAAGCAAGGCTTTCTGGCCATGTATAAGTCGGCCGCCGGTGCAGGTGTCATCATTGCGATCATGGCCACGCTAAAAACATTAATGGCGCGCGTTTCTATGGCCCCCTTGATGCAGGCCTTTAGCTATAGCATGAATTATTCGCTAGGCTTTATGCTGATTCATGTCCTGCATTTTACTGTTGCGACCAAACAGCCGGCGATGACAGCTGCCGCACTGGCTGCGACAGTACAACAGCGCAAGGGCTCAAAAATGGCTCAGATTGCCGAGCTCGCCGCGCTGATTGTAAATATTATTCGCACCCAGTTTGTTGCCATTTTGGGTAATATTTCAATTGCGATTCCGGTGGCCGCGCTGATTGCCCTCAGCTGGGATTATGCCCTGCATGAACCATTAATGACCCATGCCAAGGCAGCCAAAACCCTGCATGACCTGAATCCATTTACTTCTTTAGCCATTCCACATGCCGCGATTGCTGGGGTCTGTCTGTTCCTGTCCGGCTTGTTAGCAGGTTATTTTGACAATATGGCGGTCTACCGCAAGGTGGGGCCCCGCCTGAAAGCAGATGTACGTTTAGCACAGATTATGGGACAGGAACGCCTGTTGCGCTTTGCTGATTATATCGAGCGCAATCTGGGCGCGCTGGCTGGTAATTTTCTTTTTGGTATTATGCTCGGAAGTATGGGAACACTCGGTTTCATTCTGGGTCTACCGCTCGATATTCGCCACATTGCCTTTGCCTCAGCGAACTTCATTCAAGGCCTGCTCAACATCAATGGACCTGATATCGGTTTAATTGTCGTATCTTTCCTGGGGGTCTTGCTGATTGGCCTGACCAACCTGTTTGTCAGCTTCACTCTGACTATTATTGTAGCATTGCGTGCACGACGGGTTCGTTTCGAACAGTGGAAACCGTTGGCAAAACTGGTCATGACCCACTTTCTGACCCGCCCCAGTGATTTCTTCTGGCCGCCCAAGCAAACCCTTGAAATTGACGAAAATCATACATCTACAAAATCTTAAAACTGCGATAATTTTGGCCTATTTACGTCCAAATTCCTTACTAAAAAAATGGAATTCGCATAAAATACACACACTTGAAAAAAAGTGTACTGACAAGTACACTTCACTTCAGACAATGAGCCGATCTTTTATCGGTGAGAGGGACAGGGATTCTCGGCATGCCTTACTTGTTGCTTTTTGTCGGCATTTTGCTTTTATTTTTCAGTGTTTTATTTCTTAACATTGCAACCTTGAGCCAGCTGGATCTGCTCAGTGTGCAATGGATGAGTGAACATCGCACCAGAACTTTAAACCAGATTGCAACGTTCTTATCAGTGATAGGTGGCATGCCATTTGTATTATTTTTATCCACACTATGGTGTATTTATTTACTGTGGTATAAAAAGCGTACAAACATAACTTTTATATGTATCGGAATTATCGGAGGAATACTCCTAGCGTGGCTGTTGAAATTCGTCATTGCCCGACCAAGGCCACCAGCATCCCTCCATTTGGTGGAAAGCTTCGGAAGTTCTTTTCCAAGTGCCCACAGTCTGTATGCAGCCTGTCTGGGATGTCTGGCAATTTACATGCATCGGCAACATTCCCGTTATAGCATCATTGTGATGGGTGCAGGGTTATGGATGCTGATAATGGGAATTTCAAGAGTTTATCTGGGCGTACATTTTCCTTCGGATGTCATTTCTGGCTGGAGTATCAGTTTTATTTGGATTTCGTTGTGGTATATGGTCTGGATCAGATATTGCACGGCGCACAAGTAAAAAATATTTAGATAAAAATCTAATTGAGGTGGAACAATGATGTCTGCAAAGCTTTGGGCACCTGCCCTGACTGCTTGCGCATTAGCAACAAGTCTCGCACTTGTTGGTTGTAGCAAAGATCCCAAAGAGGGCCAGCAAGCTGGTGCTCAACAAAAAATGCCACCGACTGAAGTCGGTGTTCTTGTTGCACAACCGCAAAGCGTAGAGCAGTCCGTAGAGCTCTCGGGTCGTACAACAGCATTTGAAATTTCAGAAGTACGTCCGCAAGCCAGTGGCGTAGTTCTAAAACGCCTGTTTACTGAAGGCAGTTATGTACGTGAAGGTCAGGCGCTGTATGAAATCGACTCAAGCTCCAGCCGTACCACAGTAGATAATGCCCGTGCAGCGATTGCCCGTGCTGAAGCAAATCTGGGCGTATTGCGGGTCAAAGAAGGTCGCTACCGTCAACTGGTCGGTACAAATGCTATTTCGAAGCAAGAATACGATGACATCGTGGCACAGGTAAAACTAGCTGAAGCCGATTTGAATGCCACTCGTGCAAGCCTGCGTAATGCTGAAATCAACCTGGGTTATTCAACGGTACGTGCCCCGATTTCGGGTCAGACCAACCGTTCATCTGTCACCGCAGGTGCATTAGTCACTGCCAATCAGCCAGACCCGTTAGTGACGATTCAGCGTTTAGATCCTATCTATGTCGATATCAACCAATCCAGTACTGAACTTTTACGTTTACGTCAGCAATTAAGTAAAGGCGACCTGAACAGTTCAAACAATACTAAAGTCAAGTTAAAGCTTGAAGATGGCAGCACCTACCCGGTAGAAGGCCGTCTTGCCTTCTCGGATGCCAGCGTGAATCCTGAAACAGGTACAGTCACCTTACGTGCAGTATTCCCGAATAAAAACCATCTGCTTCTTCCTGGCATGTTTGCAACTGCACAGATTGTGCAGGGTGAAATCCCTAATGCTTACCTCATTCCTCTGGCAGCCCTCACCCGTACCCCTACAGGTCAGGCGATGGCGATGCTGGTCGGTGCTGATGGGAAAGTTGCATCGCGCCCAGTGACTACAGTAGGCACCCAAGGCGCTGACTGGATTGTGACAGAAGGTCTAAATCCAGGTGATAGAGTGATTGTAGACGGTATTGCGAAAGTTAAGCCTGAACAGCAAGTCATTGCTAAACCTTATCAACCTCAAGCTGCTGCGCCACAAGGTGCTGCACCAAAACAGCCTGCAGCGAGCGAGAAAAAGGCAGATGATGCTAAAGAGAAACCTGAACAAAAACCTGCTGCAAATGCATAAGGAGTAATGGTTCATGGCTCAATTCTTTATTCATCGCCCGATTTTTGCATGGGTGATCGCATTGGTAATTATGCTGGCGGGTATTCTAACCATCAGTAAAATGCCGATTGCGCAATATCCGACCATCGCTCCGCCGACCATCACCATTTCTGCAACTTATCCAGGTGCATCTGCTGAAACTGTTGAAAATACAGTAACCCAGATCATTGAGCAGCAGATGAATGGTATGGATGGATTACGTTATATTTCATCCACCAGTGCGGGTAATGGCTCTTCATCTATTGCTGTAAACTTTGAACAAGGTATAGACCCTGACCTGGCGCAAGTTCAGGTTCAAAACAAATTACAGTCTGCTACCGCGCTACTTCCTGAAGATGTACAGCGGCAGGGTGTTCGTGTCACCAAATCTGGTGCCAGCTTCTTACAGGTATTGGCTTTCTATTCACCAGATGGCACCCTGACCGCAGATGATATTAAAGACTATGTTAACTCCAATATTTCTGAACCTTTAAGTCGTGTCGAAGGTGTCGGTGAAGTTCAGGTCTTTGGTGGTTCATATGCCATGCGTATCTGGCTGGATCCAGCCAAAATGGCAAGTTTGCAAGTCACCCCAAGCGATATTGCCACCGCAATTCGCACCCAGAATGCACAGGTTGCAGTGGGTCAGCTAGGTGGTGCACCGGCAGTAAAAGGACAGGTACTGAATGCAACAGTCACAGCACAAAGCCTGTTACAAACCCCGGAACAGTTCAGCAATATTTTCCTGAAAAACACCACTTCAGGTGCTCAAGTTCGTCTAGGTGATGTAGCACGCGTTGAACTGGGTGCAGACAACTATCAGTTTGATTCCAAATTTAATGGTAAAGCGGCTGGTGGTGTAGCCATTAAACTGGCTACAGGCGCTAATGCCCTCGATACTGCAAAAGCAGTTGAAGAGCGCTTAAAACAGTTACGTCCAAACTATCCTGAAGGGATGGTGGATACGCTGGCTTTCGATACTACACCTTTCATTCAGTTATCGATTGAATCTGTGGTTCATACTCTGATTGAAGCGATTATTTTGGTCTTCCTCGTCATGTTCCTGTTCTTGCAGAACTGGCGTGCTACCATCATTCCAACCATGGCGGTTCCAGTCGTGGTATTGGGGACCTTTGCTGTCATTAATGTCTTCGGCTTCTCGATTAACACCCTGACCATGTTTGCCATGGTACTGGCGATTGGTCTTCTGGTCGATGATGCGATTGTCGTGGTCGAAAACGTGGAACGGGTAATGACGGAGGAACACCTCGATCCGGTTTCTGCAACTGAAAAGTCAATGAAACAGATTTCTGGTGCACTGATTGGTATTACCTCGGTACTGTCTGCGGTATTCGTACCGATGGCATTCTTTGGTGGTACGACCGGGGTCATTTATCGCCAGTTCTCGATTACTCTCGTGACTGCCATGGTTTTATCGCTGATTGTGGCGCTAACCTTCACTCCTGCCCTGTGTGCGACCCTGCTAAAACAGCATGATCCTAACAAGCAGGAAAGTAATGGCGTGTTTGCGCGTTTCTTCCGCTGGTTTAACAGCAGCTTTGAAAAGATGTCGGTGAAATATCAGGGCGGTGTTAACCGCATGACTCACAACAAGATCTTTTCAGGCATTATTTATGCAGTGGTACTGGGCATTATTGTTCTTATTTTCCAGAAACTGCCTTCTTCATTCCTTCCGGACGAAGACCAAGGTGTGGTTATTGCGCTGGTACAATTACCGCCAAACGCAACGCTGCAAAGAACTGACAATGTAGTCAATACCATGACTAACTACTTCCTGGAAAGCGAGAAAGATACGGTCCAGTCAGTATTTAGTGTGGCAGGCTTCTCCTTTACCGGCGTAGGTCAAAACTCAGGTCTAGCATTCATTAAATTGAAGGACTGGTCTGAACGTACCAACCCGGAAGCTCAGGTCGGTGCCATCATTCAACGTGGTATGGCACTGAACATGATCGTGCAGGATGCCTCGTACATCATGCCTTTACAGTTACCTGCAATGCCGGAACTGGGTGTGTCCGCTGGCTTTAACTTGCAGCTACAAGCAGCAAGCGGCCAGACACATGACCAGCTTCTCGCAGCCCGTAATGCTATTTTGGGCATGGCAGCACAAGATCCACGTCTGGCGGGTGTCCGTCCGAATGGTCAGGAAGATACACCGCAGTACCATGTGATTATCGATCAGGCACAGGCGGGTGCCATGGGTATCAGTATTGCTGAAATTAACACCACCATGGGCATGGCTTGGGGCGGTTCGTATATCAACGACTTCGTTGATCGCGGTCGTGTCAAGAAAGTCTATGTACAGGGTGAAGCAGATGCCCGTATGATGCCGCAAGATCTGGATAAATGGTATGTCCGTAATAATCGCGGTGAAATGATCCCATTCTCGGCATTTGCAACAGGCGAATGGACTTACGGTTCACCACGACTTGAACGTTATAATGGCGTATCCTCGATGAACATTCAGGGTACTCCGGCGCCGGGTGTCAGCTCGGGTGCAGCCATGCAGGCCATGGAAGAAATTATAGCGAAATTGCCAGAAATGGGTTTAACAGGTTTCGACTATGAATGGACAGGTCTGTCGCTGGAAGAACGTGAATCTGGTGATCAGGCTCCATTCCTGTATGCCCTGTCATTATTGATTGTATTCCTGTGTCTGGCAGCCTTGTATGAAAGCTGGTCGATTCCGTTCTCGGTGCTACTGGTGGTGCCATTGGGGATTGTGGGCGCATTATTGCTCACCTTTGGCGGGATGGTACTGTTACAGAATCCAAACCTGTCAAACAACATCTACTTCCAGGTAGCCCTTATTGCGGTCATCGGTCTTTCTGCGAAAAATGCCATCTTGATTGTCGAATTCGCTAAAGAGCTGCAAGAACAAGGTGAAGAGTTATTTGATGCGACCTTGCATGCAGCTAAAATGCGTTTACGCCCTATTATCATGACGACATTAGCCTTTGGTTTTGGTGTATTGCCGCTTGCCCTCTCTTCTGGTGCAGGTGCAGGTAGCCAGCACTCGGTGGGTTATGGCGTACTCGGTGGTGTCATCAGCTCGACCTTGTTAGGTATCTTCTTTATCCCGGTATTCTATGTGTGGATTCGAAATGTCTTTAAATACAAACCAAAAACACAAAATCAGGAGTATAAGTCGTAATGCAAAATCTATGGTCTATTACAGGTCGTAGCATTGCGGTATCTGCCCTTGCGCTTGCTTTGACTGCCTGTCAAAGCATGCGTAGTCCAGAACCCGTTGCGCATGCAAATATCCCGAGCAGCTATACCAATGCGTCTGGTGCTTCTGTAGCAGAACAGGGTTATAAAGAATTTTTTGCTGATCCGCGTTTACTGCAGGTGCTGGATTTGGCGCTGACCAATAACCGCGACCTGCGCACTGCGGCACTCAATATTCAACGTGCCCAGCAGCAGTATCAGATTAGCGAAAATAACCAGTTACCTACGATTGGTGCCAGCGGTAGTGTGTTACGTCAGGACACTTTAAATAACAGTGCCCAGAACCGTGGTCCTATCACTAGCTACAACGTGGGACTAGGGGTAACCGCATACGAACTGGACTTCTGGGGCCGTGTCCGCAGTTTGCGTGATAATGCGCTTGATACATTCTTTGCGACCCAGAGTGCACGGGATGCAACCCAGATTTCCCTGATTGGTCAGGTTGCACAAGCATGGCTCAGCTATTCTTTTGCCAATGCCAATCTGGCATTAGCGCAACAGACGCTGCAAGCCCAACTTGAATCTTACAATCTGAACAGGAAACGTTTTGATGTCGGTATCGACAGTGAACTTCCAGTACGTCAGGCGCAAATTTCAGTAGAGACAGCACGTACTGATGTTGCCAACTACCGGACTCAGGTGGCACAGGCACAAAACCTGTTAAACCTTTTGGTGGGCGAACCAGTGCCGACCAGTTTATTACCGGCACAACGCGTTACCCGTATCACCTCCAATACTGCACTAGGTGCTGGCTTGCCAAGTGATCTGCTGATCAACCGTCCGGATATCCGTGCAGCAGAATATCGCCTGTCTGCAGCAGGTGCCAATATTGCGGCGGCTCGTGCGCGCTTGTATCCGACCATCAGTCTGACCGGTTCTGCAGGCTTGGCATCGACTGATCTGGGTGATCTGTTCAAGTCTGGAAGTTTTGTCTGGTCAGTGGGTCCAAGTCTGGATATTCCTATTTTTGATTGGGGTACCCGTCAGGCCAATATCCGCATTTCTGAAACCGATCAGCAAATTGCCCTGTCAGATTACGAAAAGTCGATTCAAATCGCTTTCCGTGAAGTCAGTGATGCCCTGGCGGTTCGTCAGAATATTGGTGATCGTCTTGCAGCTCAGCGTCGTCTGGTCGAAGCGACCAATACGACCTATCGTTTGTCACTCGCACGTTTCCGTGCCGGGATTGACAGCTATCTGAGCGTACTGGATGCACAGCGTGCATCTTATGCAGCAGAACAAGGTTTGTTATTGCTTGAACAGGCCAATCTGAACAATCAGGTTGAAGTCTATAAGAGTTTGGGTGGCGGCTTAAAAGTCAATACGGCGGATATTGTGCCGAATCCACCGTCTGTGTCTGAGCAGCACCGTGCGGCCGAACAGCAAGCGCAATAAATTCCAAACAGATCCAGAAAAGCTCACTTCGGTGAGCTTTTTTTATTGCATTTTCAAGGCAGTTTTCCTATTGTCATAGTCCAGCGATTTATTTAGAAAACATGCACATGTTACTTAGCAATCTGGAATCTGTACCGGGACATACTATTCGCCAGCAAATTGATGTGGTTTATGGCAGTACCGTACGCAGCAAACATGTCGGGCGTGACTTACTGGCCGGGCTGAAAAATATTGTGGGTGGTGAGCTCACCGCCTATACTGAACTACTGGAAGAATCCCGTCAGGAAGCCATGAACCGCATGATTGAAAAAGCCCGTAGTATGGGTGCCAATGCGATTGTCGGTATTCGTTTTTCGACTTCCAATATTGCCCAAGGTGCGTCTGAACTCTTTGTGTATGGTACAGCTGTAATGGTTGATCCGGTCATGCCAAAATTACCCGACCCTTTTCCACAGGCAGATTAAAGCATGGATGGTTTAATTCTCCAGATCGTCATTTTTGCCATTCTGTTTAGTGTCGGTTTTGGGTTTGGTCGTTATAACGAACGTAAACATTTTCGCTACCTGGATGAACAGGAACAACGGCTGGCTTATATCCGGGTGAACAATAGCCGCTTCATGGTGTCTGAACATTCTGGACAGATGATCAGCAGCAATGTCGTCATCTCCCATGATTATTTTAAATATGCGATTGCCAATGTGCAAAATATGCTCGGTGGCCGGCTGACCAGCTATGAAAGCGTGGTAGAACGTGCACGACGTGAAGCAATTGTACGATTAAAACTCGAAGCCGAAAAAATCGGGGCGACCCAGATTATGGGGATTCGGCTCAGCACCACTGAGCTTGGCATGCATGGTGGCATGGTGGAAGTCTTTGCTTATGGCACTGCCATACAACAAGCTGCTTGATCTATCTAAACGTCCGTCCAGAAACTATCTATTGAGCTGATCCATGCCATGCTACACGATCCACGTAGTCAAATTACTGAACGTGGATCAGCTGACTGCTTTAAAGATGAAATAGCGCAGTAGACGTGATTGCGTCTGACCCTCAAGCCGCTGGAATCGGCTTTATTCCCATTCATTCTATGCTAGGATATTAAGAAGTCAGCAGAATAAATATAAATAATATGATGCAGTTCCTTCAGTCTATAAAAACGGCGCTTCAATCTCATCTGTATTTCTTTATTACTTTCCCGACCATCATTGTATTTTATCTGATTTTACAGACAGTCACCCCTTTGAGCTGGTCAAGCTGCCTATTAATCAGCTGGAATATCGCTATTTACGCTTATTTATTATTGACCATAACAAAACTCTGGCATATTGATCATACTCATATTCTGCAACGCGCCATGCAACAGGATGCCAGTAAATGGATCATTTTATTTCTGGTGATCATTACTCTGATCATGTGTTTTATTGCGATTATTATTGAAATTAATCATTTACCCAAAGACACCCTGATTCGATCCGGCCATTTAATATTGTCAGTTATCACCATCATTTCAGCCTGGTTCTTTATGCATACGATTTTTGCTATTCATTATACGCATGACTTTTATCTGGCTCTTGAAAAATGCCAACAAGGTGGACTGGATTTTCCAAATACCGCCAGACCGACTTATCCGGACTTTCTATATTTTAGTTATATCATCGGGACTTCTGCTCAAACTGCAGATGTATCCATTACTTGCCAATCCATGCGAGTCTTAAACACCCTACACTTACTTTTGGCCTATGGATTCAATACCACCATTCTGGCCATCAGTATTAATGTCACGGCAAACTTTATCAGTACTTAAAATAAAGTTTTTGGGATAGTGGCAGTACACTAAAAATTGCGATCTACTGCCCAATCAACTCCCCCTACTCGGCATCTACCTGAGCAGTGTTTAAATCAGGTCAAGCACACTTTTACATTGCTTCAAGCGATCAGGCTTTTACGCAATTCATCTTCGACGATGCTGAGTTCGATTTCACTAAATTTACGAATCTCACCTTCAGCATGCTTTTCTAACATCCCACCCAACAAAGGCACTTTGACTTTAACCGTCCAGTTTAGCTGGAACTGGATCTGGTCTTCATCTCCTGTGACCGCACGCTGACAGATGGCCTCGATCGGCAAGTTCGCACCCAGTTGTACCGTTGAGGTCATTTCATTCAGATCACTGACATCGGTACGCTGCAAACGGAATGCATCTTTTAGTAATTTTTTTGCCATATCCGGAATATTGATATCCAGATTATAAGCACGCTTCAGGGTATACATATGCCCCTGCTTTTCCGAAACCAGGATTTCCAGATTTTGGGCAGGAATTCGATGGCAGACCGCCTCGTGCAAACGGATATCATTGGCCAAACGCTTAAATTCATCAATAGACACGCCATTGATAGTTGCTTTCACGGTAAACTGATGTGCCATGCTATTTTCCTTATTTTTATTAACTTATTCGCCTGCGCCACTCCCGACTGCTGCGAATAAAAATCAAATACAGAGATGATTCTGCAATTTATATCAACTCTATAGTGCATGTCATTATTCTTTTATCGGGAAATACCGACAATCCGGTCAATGTTTGCAACATAGTTTTGCAAAGAGCTGTGTCTGTCCACAGCTAATCTGTAGCTGCGCTTCGCCATAACAGATCACGGCATGAAACTCTTCGGCACCATCGTCCAGACCCGAACTAAAGTATTCAGTACCGGATGGAAAGTCTTGTAACCAGCCAGCCTTATAGAAATCTGAGACCGAATCAAATTGTAAATAAAGTTCAGGCTCAGCTTCGATCTTCATTGCCAGAGCAATAAACTTCTGTAATTGTGCTTGATGAAAATCGATGATCATCGCGTTTCTGCCTCTTGAGTCCGAAATGACGACTCGCCAGTTTTAAACATTTTCAAACCATCATCTCACGAATAGCTCTGTGCAGTTTTGACCTCTTGCCCAGGATTGAATGAAACATAGCAAGGTCAGTAAAAACCAGAGTTAATTTAATACAAACCAGGATACGCTTATGGCGCAGGAAAAAACCAAGTAGAAAGCATGTATTTTCTGGCAGAAAATGGGAATCACTTGAGTGGACAGTCTAAGATATTCAATATTAGAAAATGACTGAAAGTTGTGTTTCTAAGCACAGTCCGAATGTAAAAGATCAGTGCGGATTTCCTGCCGGTGCTCCTCTTCAAAACGGTCTACATGCGCATAAAATATCCCATAGCGACCGACATAGTATTCCAATGACTGATCGTAAAAATTCCAGAAAATTGACCATTCACCTAAATCCATCTGACGAATCTGGGTACCACTATGCATTGGCATCTTTTGTAATACTTCCTGCTGTAACTGTTCAGCCTGTGTCCGATTCTCAATATGCACCTGTCGTTGAAAGAACAGCTGTGCCACATCGTCAAACAGTTCCAGTTCATAGGCATCCACCTGATGCACCTGCTGTTCTTGCTCAGTGACCGTATGCTCTGTGATACTAGAAATCTGTGCCGGTTTTTCTGAACGCTGACGAGCCAGATGGCGCTGAGCTTTATACATCTTTCTGCCGACGCTCCAGGCAGCATTCAATATAAATAAAACACATAACAAGAGCAGGAGTTTCAGCATGGTTGATCATCTCATGTGACTGATTTTATTTTTATGGTAGTAGGCTCAGTATTTATTTAAATAGTCCCCTTTGATTCAGCATACGTCTATTTTTTATACAGCGCAAATTTAAGGCTTATTTTTATAATTTATCTTCTTTTCTGGATCATTTTCATCCCAGCCTGAAGCTGTAATTTTATTTTGAAATTTAATTTACTTTGATCTTTATCTTCATCATGAAACTCAGGCACCTGAGATAAACAAAAAAGATAAATCAATAACCGAATTGATCTTCATATGTATAAAATCACAGCAAAGATTCTCAAAAAACTACAATTTTGTTCTATTTTTTACCCTGAGCTTTTTTATCAAATAAACCTTCGTTCTAAATGTTCGAGCAAATGAATAAAATTATGATTCGTGAAGGGAAGGTTGAAGATATACCACAAATTATTCAGGTGATTCATGACAGCATTCAGTCCTGTGTTCTGGATCATCAGCGTGAAGCCAGCAAAATTCAAACCTGGCTAGAAAAATTTAATCATGCCAGCCTGATTGTCGATATGCTTTATAACGATTGTTGGGTTTACCTGGTGCACGACAAGGTGGTCGGGTTCTTATTGGTCAGTGATGCTGGAGAAATCCGGATGCATTATGTCGCACCACATTGCCAGGGACTTGGATTTGGCACCCAGTTGTTTCATCAGATGCATCACTCATTATTAAAGAAAAAAATTTATCAGATTGAAATACAGCCTACCCAAACTGCCTTAAGTTATTATCAACACTGCGGTTTTCATCCCCATTCTTCTGCCTCAGAAGATGCATCGCGTTATCTGTATAAATATGTTTTTTGATCGGCCTCTTTCTCGATTTTCAACTGATCACGCCCGGCCTGTTTGGCAGCATAGAGCTGCATATCTGCAGCTTTCATCAATTCATGAATATCTGCATAAGCATGTTTTTGGGTAACCCAGGCCGCGCCTATACTGACCGTGACATAATCTTTCGCATCTGGCCGATTCAGGTGCTCCATGTGCTGCTCCCGAATCTGGTCTAATACATTTTCCAGATTTTGCAGAGCAGTTTGAGCTGGTATTCCGCTGAGCAAAATTGCAAACTCTTCGCCGCCATAACGTGCCAGATAACCCGACGGCGGCAAGGTTTCCTGCATAATCCTGACCAGCTCTTTCAGAACGTCATCCCCCTTTAAGTGACCATAATGATCATTATAGTTTTTAAAATAATCGACATCGAGCATGGCAAAAATCAGCGTATGTTGCGGCTGTTGCTGGGTCTGCAAAAACTGCCGTTGGATTTCATGATTTAAGGCACGCCGATTAAAGGCTCCGGTCAGTGCATCAGTATTCATCTGCTGCTCCAGTTTGGCATTCAGTTCATGCAGCTGCTGGGTACGTTCTTTGACTTTTTGATCGAGTGAATTGTTGAGCGCGATCAGATTCAGGTTCAGCTGTTCAGTCTCATAAGTTTGATGTGCATAATGCCTGGACTGTTGAAACATGATTAATGACACATAGACACTGGTTGAAATAAAGAACAGATGTGTCGTTTTAATCACATTGATCAGCAATAGATAATCATTCAAAAAGGTTAAACTGAGGAAAATAATCGCAATCAGATTTAAACGCGAATAATGTTCTTTATAACGTAAGGTCTGATCAAAGCCATATATAAAATTGCCAATGATCACCACAGCATAGATCGCACTAAACAGCGCCAGACGTTCAAATATCTCCGGGGAGGCAAATAGGGTGATGCAGATGTTAAAAACCAGTAATGCGACAGCGATATAATAAACCACCGGATTGAGATAGCGCCGATTAAACAGATGCATATAACTAAGGAAAAAGAATGATGCGAGAAAAGTAAACAGATACTCTAAGCGGGTTCCCCACAACCAGTTGATATTGGTAAATACTGAATAGGCATAGGGCGCAGAAAACAGGTTATGCAGGGCCAAAAAGACAATAAACCA
This sequence comes from Acinetobacter sp. BY419, assembly GCF_019038395.1. Lineage (GTDB taxonomy): Bacteria > Pseudomonadota > Gammaproteobacteria > Pseudomonadales > Moraxellaceae > Acinetobacter. The sequence continues at coordinate 62,078 of NZ_JAGFXZ010000002.1, read as the reverse complement.
GCCAAAAACAAAGATACTTTTACTGTTGCGTTCTCGCGATCCCCTGAATATCGAAAATAGAATGGTAAACACCCCTACCCCAAGTACCGCACCACATACCATGGCAATACTCATCATGAGCTGCTGGAATTGGCGATCGATTGTAGCGGCTCTGCCGATCTGCATCGGTCGTTCGAGGCCGCCATGCAAATGAGTATAATTCGAAGCCTGAATACTTAAGGCAATATACTCATTGTCTGCAACGAAATAGCCGATACGTGGCGCTTTTTCAGTCACCTGTTTGTCAGGTGTGGTACTGATTTCCCCGAGCCGTACAATAAACTGTCCATTGACATATACCCGATAGGCACCGTATTGGGTTGGAATCCGGATCGCAATCCGTCGTCCGAGAAATTCTTTCGGAATTTTAAAATAACCAATAAATGTCCCATAGCCAGCATTTGAGCCTGCCAGAGTTTTAAAAGAGGCTGGCAATTCAACTATTTTTGACTGAAGGACAGAGCTAGGCTGGACAATAAACTGGTTCGGATAAAATAACCATTTTCCCTGCAAAGAGCTGCTGCTATGTTCGGTAAAATGGACTTCAGTAGTATGTTCCTGAGAGGGCTGCTGAAATGAAGGCGACGCAAGTTCATCCTGAGCGATTGCTGAACTTGTTATGCAAGTCAACCAGCTAAAGGTCCAGACAAATACGATAAAATAGACATTCCTTATCAATTTATACAAATACGTTATATCTCAATAAAATTCTTTATTATTCTTATAATTTACAAGGAATATGTATGATTTCAAATATTTTTTTTGTAGCTTTTCCGGCACAGTCTACTTTCAGGCGACTGCACCGGAACCAACCTAAATATTTTAATAAAAAGTAATATTTAAATTAATAAACTTAGATCATTTTAGTCACGTGTTTTTACGTCAAACAATTCAATTTCAAAAATCAGGTTCGAATTGGCTGGAATGACTTTACCCATTTTACGTTCGCCATAGGCCAAATGTGCAGGCACCATCAGTTTACGCTTGCCACCGACTTTCATTCCCAGAATCCCCTGATCCCAGCCTTTGATCACACGGCCTGTACCAATCACGGTTTCAAAATAGTTACCACGATCAATAGAAGAGTCAAATTTAGTTCCATCTTCCAGCCAGCCAGTATAGTGCGTGGTAATTAAGGCACCTTTCACGGCTTCTTTGCCTTCTCCCACCACCAGATCAATGATTTCTAATTCTGTGGTCATCGCCAATATCCTTTCTTGCAAATAGCACTAGTATAAACAGGATTGAGCTAAATTCCTTGGCCTTTAGCTTCAATAGATCAAAAGCTGAGTTTCTGAATCTTCTTATCCTGTAATAAATACTGGGTTAATTTCTGATGATTTTTAGCTGACCCCATCAGGATCCAGCGGCCTGTAATCTGCTGGTCGATTTTTTTCTGGCTGGAATGAATCACTTTTAACTTGTATTGTTTAAACAGTTTTTCATAATGTTCCGGCTCATGCTGCTCAAAAGGACAGACAATTTCGTAGTTACGTTCATGATTCAGATGCTCGATACCACGTTGCACATAGACCAATAGGACCAGTACGATCAGCACGATCACCGTTGCCCAAATACTTAACAGCTCATAACCCGCACCGACTGCCATGCCCAGTGCAGCTGTCATCCAGATCGTGGTTGCAGTGGTAATACCAGAAATCCGGTTATCATCTTTTAAAATTACTCCGGCTCCCAGAAAACCCAAGCCAGTTAAAACATTGGCTGCCAGACGGTCAGGGTTGTCCACGCCGATTTTTAAAGAAATAATGGTAAACAGACAGGAACTCAGACTGACTATGATCATGGTGCGCAGTCCGGCAGATTTACTGTGATATTCCCGTTCTGCCCCAATGATTGCACCAATCACGACTGCTAATAGCAACTCATAAAGTTCATGATACATGCTTCATCCAGAGAACTTATTTTTCTCTCCAGATATACGAAATAGTGAGGCAAGGATACAAGTCCGGACTTGCATCCTTATTTGGACTTATTGTAACTGCTCCCACTCCACAATTACTTGGCCCTGATCACCAATCAAGGTCCATTCACCGTCCATCACATTTAACTGTAACTGCATGGTACGGGCGCATAATTGTGGCAATGCGTCAGTGGTTGCAGTAGATAATTTCCACACTTCTACATTTTTTAAGGTTTTGAGTTTGCTGCTGCGCTTATACCACTCGCCCACCGCAGAACCATAGGTTATCACTGCAACCTGCTTGCAACGTGCACTGGCTTTTTTGACTTTATCTTCATCCGGACTACCAACCTCAATCCATTTGACCAGTTGACCAGTCAGATCTTTTTCCCACAGCGCCGGTTCATCCGTTTCAAACAGATCCTTGGTAAATTCTAGCGCTTCATCAGCATAACGTGCATAAGCTAGGATACGCACCATCAGGCGTTCAATGGTTTCCGAAGGATGCAGTGCCATCGTCAGTTGATAGTCTGCATAACGATGCGTATCCATATCTGCAATATTCAAATCAACTTTATAAATCGTCGCTTTTAACGCCATCACACAATCCTCAAATTTGGCGCCTAGCATATAAGATTTAGCACAATTTTGCTGAACAGATTTAGGCCAAAAACTTATTCAGCGCACTAGAAACAGTGCCATTATTTTTCCGGATCAATACGACATTGCATCAAGGCAGTTTCAAATGACAGCCAGTCTTTGGACTGTTGATAAATCACTTCTAACCGGTTATCAATGCCTTCATCGACTGACTGATAATTGAACTGCTCCGGATTGAAATTGAAACTTTTCCAGCCCTGATCGGTATGGAAAATCCCCTTGATTCTAAGCCAGTCTTTTTGTTCACACAGCAGATCCAGCAGATCATAAAAATTAAACTGCCAGCGTTTTGGCAATTTCCAGCCTGCGACCTGATATCCCTGGGCACTTTCTACATAATGATAAGGCATCTGTTGAATGACTACGGAAGTATCTGCGGACGGGATCATCTGTTGCTGTTTTAACAAGGGCTGGATCTTACGGGCCGAACCCTGATAATCCTGCTTGATCTGTTCAATATTGAGCTGCCCCTGCTCAGTTAGCAGCCACTGTTGGGCATAAGGTTGATATTCTGCCTGAAGTTGTGCGAGCGCTGCGGCTGTCATCAAATCAGTATGTGAAATCACCACGATCTTCGCTGCTTTGAGTTGGTCTGCATATAGGTTTTGCTGAGTCCAGTCCCGGTCATGCAAGCGCGAACCGTCCACTACAGTGACTAAGGCCTGCATGTTTAAGTGGTTATGCCAGTGTGGCTCGGTCAGTTGTTCCAGTAATTGTCCAGGATGCCCCAGTCCGGTAGGCTCAATAAATAGCCGATCCGGTTTAACTTCTGACAGCAGGCGTGACAAGGCAATCTGCATCGGCAACTGGCTACTGCAACATAGACAACCGCCCAGCAGCTCTTTGACCGCATAACCTTGATCTTGTGGCAATAACTGCTGGTCTACGCCAATCTGGCCAAATTCATTCATCAGTACTGCCCAGATTTCCTGTTCCGGTTTCTGCTGCAATAAATGTTTGAGTAGTGTGGTTTTACCTGCACCCAAAAATCCGGAAATGATATGTACAGGAATAGCCTGCGATGCTGACAGAATTTTCAAAATCGGCTCTCAAGAGATTGAATAGAAATGGCAATGCTCGGCATTATAAAGCACAGCCGGATTATAAAATGCGTCTTCTTCGCAAACCTGCCCTTAAAAACAACAGAAAGAAAAATCAATGGAATGATCCAGAATCATCAATTTGCTATGTTAATTTTTATTTCAAATTTATTTTTTGAAATATTCATACACATTTTCATTAAATAAAACTTCGCATAATTAACAGAAATAAAACAACTCTCCAAGTTTTGTATCTACTCAGTTATTCTCTACGTGTCGCTTTTGTTAATTGATTTGCTCCGTAAAAATTCAGTGCTTAGGATGGGCATCTGTCGAATTGATGTGATGGTCAGTTCGGCGGATTACATGACATGAATAAAAGGATGCCAAAAATGAAATATACACAAATCTTACTTGCCACTACGCTTGCTGCTGCTGCAGCTACCAGTTTTGCTGACAGCAAAACCACAGATGCAAAAACAACCACTGAAGAAAAAGTGGTAGTAAGCACCCAGGAATTACCTGAATCAAATGCCCCGGTTGCAGGTGCATCCGCAGAGCAGCCTGCTGCATCTGAAGCAGCTGCGTCTAAAGCTACTGCAGAAACTACGACACCTGCAAAACCTGCTGCACGTTAAGTCATTAAACGACTCGTTTAATCCTATAAAGATATTCGTGGCAGTACTTCTCCAGTAGGCTTTGTCCTATACTGTCCCGATATTCTTCGATGCTGAATCATGCTTGATGCTGGTTCAGCATTTTTATTGTACAAAACCCATTTATCACTATAGTCAAAACTAATCACAGAATTAATAGCAGCTATTAATTTTTTATTAATTTAATATTTAAATTCAATAATTTAATTAAAAAATATTCTTTACAGTCCAATATTAATCATATCCTTCAACTACTATCGCCTAACTTGTTTCTGAGGCGTGACTGTCCCTTAATAGCATCAAATGCAAGTCGATTGAATGGACATTCGCTATGAGCAATACTAATTACACTTCTGAAGTGGCAATCCTGGGCGCCGGCCCTGTAGGCTTAACCATTGCTAACTATCTGAGCAAGCAAGGCATAGCTGTCACAATTATCGAGCAACTGGATAGTTTGATTGATTATCCACGTGCCATTGGGATCGATGATGAATCCTTGCGTACCATTCAATCTTTAGGTTTAGTTGATCAAGTCTTACCGCATACTACACCGAATCATGCAATGCGGTTCCTGACACCGAAAGGCCGCTGTTTTGCAGACATTCAGCCTTTAACGCGTGAGTTCGGTTTCTCGCGCCGTAATGCTTTTATTCAACCCCAAGTCGATAATGTCCTGCTTCAGGGCTTAAAACAATATAAAAATACGCAGGTGCTGTTTTCACGTCAATTGACTCATTTTAGTCAGCACGCCAAAGGCGTAACACTCAACCTGCAAAATAAAGATGGCGATGCAGAAATAGTTCGCGCTCAATACCTGATTGCCTGTGACGGCGGCAATTCCTATGTGCGCCGCAACCTTGGGATTGCCTTTGAAGGTAAAACTGCACCGAATCAATGGATCGTGATCGATCTTGAAAACGACCCACTGGCTACGCCGCATATCTATTTATGTTGTGACCCGGTTCGTCCTTATGTATCTGCAGCATTGCCACATGGTATTCGCCGTTTTGAATTTATGGTCATGCCAGGGGAAACACAGGAAGAACTGAGCAAACCGGAAAATATTGCCAAGCTGCTGTCTAAGGTTCTACCAAGCACTGAAGGTATCGAAGTAATCCGTCAGCGTGTTTATACGCATAATGCCCGTATTGCAGATAAATTCCGGGTAGATCGTATTTTACTGGCCGGTGATGCCGCGCATATCATGCCAGTGTGGCAAGGTCAGGGTTATAACAGCGGTATGCGTGATGCCTTTAACCTGGCTTGGAAAATGGCACTGGTTGTTCAAGGCAAAGCTGGCCCAGAACTTCTGGATTCGTACCAGATTGAACGTAAAGACCATGCCCAGGCAATGATTGATCTTTCCGTGATGGCAGGTCATGTGTTAGCGCCACCGAAAAAATGGCAGGGTTTTGTGCGTGACGGTATTGCCTATGCTCTCAACTATATCAAGCCGATTAAACAATACCTGCTGGAAATGCGCTTTAAACCGATGCCGAAATATCATGACGGCGCACTTTTGAGCAACGGAGCCAAAAACTCTCCAGTCGGCAAGATGTTTATCCAGCCTCAAGTTCAACTTGCTTCGGGTGAAACCGTGTTACTGGATGAAGTCATCGGCAATGATTTCGCGATTATTGCCTGGGGTGTCGATCCGAAATGGGGTCTAAGCCCGGAGACATTGCAACAGTGGAAAAAGCTTGGCGTAAAATTTATCCAGGTGATTCCTGCGGTGCAATTACAAAATAACCAGCGCAAACAGTATGAAGACGTTATTACGATTGGTGATATTGGCACAGATATCCGCTCCTGGTTTGGCAACACTTCCGATTCAGTGGTGATCTTGCGTCCTGACCGTTTCGTAGCTGCTCTGACTATTCCTCAAGCGATGGAAAGCACCAGCCAGCTATTGTTTAAAAAGCTCTACCTGAAATAATTTTAAGGTCACCTTTTACCACGCTTCGGCGTGGTTTTTTTGTTATGAGATATCAAGATATACAGAACGATGAACTAAATTCGGTACGCTTGAAACCAGGGGATGTCTTTCAGCGAATCTCGACGGGCCATCTGCTGTAGAAAGGGTCTGAACTCGTCAAATTCCGGTAAGATTTTCGCAGAGATGGCGAAGATTAGACAATAGGCCACATAGAGATCCGCTGCCGAGACTTGTTCACCCAGCAGATAGGGATTGGCTTGGCTTATACTCTGCTTCAGAAAAGCAAATACTGCTGCTTCATTACCGAAACTTAAACTTCTTCGGTTTTTTTCAATATTTTCTGACGAGACCTGCAAATTTTTTATATCGATATATTCGGTAAACGGCCCATGACAGAAAAACATCCATTTTAAATATGCCCCACGCTTGGGATCATCCAAAGCAGGTGCCAATCCTTTGTCAGGATATTTATCTGCCAGATAGATAAAAATGGCAGCCATTTCTGAAATGATAATTTCCTGGTCTACCAGACAGGGAACTTTTCCCATCGGGTTAATCTGGAGATACGCTTGCTGATGCATATGCTCATAGGTAACTTCTACCTGCTCAATCTGGTCTTCAATCTGCAATTCTTTCAGCAAGGGTAACAGGGTCAGACCACGTGATTGCGGGTTGTTATAGAGCTTCATCATCCTGCTTCAACCGGTTTTTTATTGTTAGATGTTCAGTATAAAGCGATTTGCAAGCCTGATTTAAAAGGATCTGCTACAGATCATTTCTGTTGCACAGCTTTTCCTAAGGGCAGATCAAATATGCAAATATTAAAAAAGATCCACACAAAATTTTTCTTTTAAAACTTTTAAAATCAGATCAATCACTACATGTTTTTGATTCTTGCGATAATTGGCATACAGTCCGATCATTGGCAAAGGTTCCAGGGTCTTTTTCACCACAATATTATCGCCAAGTAATGGAATCACATAGGCCGGCACCAGACTCCAGCCCACGCCCATTCCCACCAGATTGACATTGAGCAGGATATTGGTGGAATACTGCACCACGTTCACCTTCAATTTAGACTGTTTAAAAAACTCCTGAATCAGCTTATGCAATTGCGGTGAAGACTGCTCATCACTGATCACGAAGTCCTGATTTTCAAAACTTTTGATACTGACATAAGGCAAAGCGGCAGCCGGAGAGTCTTTCGGTATGATCAGGGTTAAAGGCTCGTCAAAAATGCGGATCGAATCAAACTCACTCAACTGCCCCGGATAACGGGTAAAGGCAATATCAATCTGTCCATTTCTTAAGGCATTAAACTGCTCTGCATCGGTCAGACTATGAAACTGCGCTTTCAGTTCAGGAAAATGCGCGCGAATATTCGGCATGATATAAGGAAAGACTTTCATTTCCGCGACCGGGACAAAACCGATATTCAGCTGATCCTGCTGTGCATTGGCGATCTGTCTGGCGGCCTGTATGGCACGCTCTGCATGTTCAAGACTCAGCAAAGCCTCTTTTAAAAATGCCTGACCAGCCTCAGTCAGCCCGACCTTACGATTATTCCGCTCCAGCAGCTGTGCACCCACCTCACGTTCCAGATCCTTGATTTGCTGGCTCAGTGAAGGCTGTACCGTATTTAATTTTTCTGCAGCACGGGTAAAGTTCAGTTCCTGCGCCACGGTAACGAAATAACGTAAATGTCTTAATTCCATTCTATAACTCCAAATTTGCCGGGCACTTACTTTGCTTTTTGGCAACATACTGACGATAAACCCATATCGTCAAAATGACGAGTGCAGCGCTCAAAACATAGGTGGTTTCAAAGCCCCAATAGGCAATCAATATTCCCATAACCACGGAACCAATCGCTAAACCCAGATCAAACAGGGTAAAGAAGGTTGAAATCGCATGTCCCATACGCTGCTTGTCAACCGACTGAATCGCCAGCGTCTGTAAACAAGGGAACAGTGAACCATAACCGATGCCAATAAATACCGCCGATAACCATAATATCCACTGATTGGAAATCAGGCTGATGATTAACAAACCAATGGCAAAGAAAACAAAAGAAGGATAAATGACAGCACTTGGCCCCTTACGGTCATAAATCTTCCCCACCCAAGGTCTGACCAGCAGCATGGACGCTGCAAAGACAATAAAAAAAACACTGGTATAAGCCAAAAGCTGCTTGGTTTCACTAAATGCCGTAATAAAACTCATGATGCCGGAATAAGCAAAAGCCGTCAGCAATGCCACAAAACTCACCGCCAAGACTTTCACTTCCAATATATCTTTCAAGCTAAACTGAATTTTTTCTGTGCTGATCGTATTCTGCTTTGGCAGCTCTGTAATCTTTAACATCCAGCAGAAAATCAAGCCCAGAGAAATCATCACTGCCAGAATGCCAAATAGAACCTTGAAGCTGGTGAACTGAATCACGGTCAATGCCAGCAATGGACCAAAAACTACCCCCAGATTGGTCGACATGACAAAATAACCCATGCCCTCGCCTTTCTGATGTTCAGGAATAAACTCATTGGCGACGGGCACGGTCACCGTGGTCAGAATACTGAACCAGATACCATGTAAAAAACGCACCAGCAACAGCGACCACATGCTATCTACCAGCAAATAGCTAAAGGCAAATAGAGCAAAAAACACGCCTGCGCCACGCATCGAGATTTTCTTGCCAAACTTTTCGATGATCATGCCCGAAAATGGCCGAATAGCAATCGAAGAAGCCAAAAATAGCGTCAGTGCCAGACCGGCCTCTTTTACCGAACCACCCAGATCTTTCATGATATAAATCGGCAAGATAGTCAGTAAGGCAAAGTAATAGACGAACAGGAAAAAATTATTGAATAAGCACAGGATAAATGAGCGATTCCATAAACGCTCTGAACTAACTGACATAATCACCAACTTTTAAGGAAATAGACCAGACTCAAGCTTGAACAGCAACAGGATGCAAGGCCAACTCAACCAGATTCTGGATATAGTGTTGATCTGGAATCCGGTTGAAAAAAATAATCTGGTAATGAATCGGACCATATAAAGTATCCAGCATCAAATCAAAAGGGTAATCCGCACGGATCTCCCCCCGTTCAATCGCCTGCTGAATCAGTTGATGGGTCTGTTGCCGACGTGGCAAGAGATATTGCTGAAAAAACTCACCTGCCAGTTCCCGATGATTGGCAATGACCACCAGCAAAGCCCGCCCTACCGGATGATTCAGCGCCTGAGATAAAAAACCGAGTTGTTGAATAAGATTGCTTTTCAGGCTTTTAGACGCATCCAGTTCAAATACTGAAGCCGTATGTTGTTTGAAAGTGTCCAGTACCAGTTCCGATTTGTGCTTCCACCAGCGATAAATTGTGGACTTGCCCACCCCGGCACGTGCTGCCACATCTTCAATGGTCAGCTGATGATATTCACATTCTGCCAGCGCATCTGCGACCGCCTGTAAAATACATTGCTGCCGTCTGGAAGTTTTCTCGTCACTATGCATATTTTTCAACTTAAGCTTTAAAATTCTAAAAACGATACGATACGTATCGTTTTATATTAAGATAAAAAACTACAAAGCTCCAGTCATCAACTAAAAATGATGCAAAAAAAAAGACCTTCTAGATGAAGGTCCTTTCTCAATCAGGATTTAACTCTGTGCATTTTTTTTATAAATACTGCATGAAGGATGATGGTTTTCTTGCAAACGCGCCACTTTACGCTGTTCTGCTGCTTCAAAACGGCAACGTTTCCAGTCATTGTTCAAGTTTAAAGCTGGAATCTGTTTGGGTTTACCATGTTCATCTACTGCCACCATCGTGAAATAACAGCTATTGGTATGACGCACGGTTCTCTTTTGAATATTCTGGGCTTCTACACGAATACCAATTTCCATCGAGGTACGGCCAACATGGTTGACGCTGGCTAGAAATGTAACCAGCTCACCGACATGAATCGGCTCTTTAAAATTCACCTTGTCTACAGATAAGGTCACGACATAACTGCCCGAATAGCGACTGGCACATGCATAGGCCACCTGATCCAATAATTTCAGAATGGTTCCACCATGAACATTTCCTGAAAAATTTGCCATATCTGGCGTCATGAGAACTGACATCGTTAACTCTGACTGGTCATCCGACACTGCTGCAATTTGATCTAAAGGGGCCATCGTTTTTTTTGAACTCTTTGAATGACAAGGTTATCGTTTATTATTATAGCTTTTTTAGTATGAATAAAATGTTCATTTCGGCAAATGAAGCATCACAATTATTGATATAGAAAATGCATCCATACATAAAAAAATATATTTAAGGGCTTAAACTCCCGAGAAGAAGCTAACTACAAATAAAGCAACAGTTATTTGTCTGGGACCGGGAGCACAGCAACTGAGAATTTTTCACTGTTTTAATATCTGAATAAAAACAATTCAGGAAAGCAGAAAATTCTCTGGGATTTAAAGCTTCACCGGTCTGAGCATTTCCTGTACAACATTCTGATAACTTAAAATTTGTTCACCATCCAAGATGGTTTCAACGGTAAAAGAACCATCCTGATGGACAGCTGTCACTGTAAAAATATAGTGTTCAAATTGTGCCAGTTTGACTTGATGTCCAATTTTAATATCCGTCATAATATTTACATCTGTTTCTTGATTTTTGTAGCTGTATTCTGGCATGAACATGGATGTTTTTGAATATTTGATCAACTTAAGTATACGAATAATAATGTTAAAATTACAATTTAGGGCGAATAAGGCTTATTTCTTAAAATAATAAATTTATAATTCAATAGCTTATATTTCAAATTAATTTTATCTTGGGTGGTAATTTCAAACCACTTATAGGTATAAGAAATTATCTGATCTTTTATAACAATTAGTTAACTATTAAAGCTGATGATCCTTGATCTTGTTTACTGAATATCCCTGTATCAAAGTTTTATAATAAGGGAATATTCAGAAAATTCTAATCACAGATTTATTGTACTTGATGCTTCTGTACCACAAACTGTGGAATGCGATGCCCCTGAGCATAATCATGTTTTTGATAAACTTGTGAAATTTCCATCAATTTTAACTGAGCAGCATCAATACCCGCCTGCATAGTCAACTCTCTGCCACGCACATCAAAAATATGACCTTTTTCACGTAAATCCGGCTGAATTACCACATCTGCATACTTTAATTCTTCATGGGCCAAACGTTGCTGCATAATATTGATATTCTGGTTAAACAGGCCCCAGACATTTGTTGTTTCAGTATGAATCGGCTGGGCCAGAATATCCACCGCAATCACAATATCTGCCCCCAGTTCACGTGCGACATTGACCGGAACCGGGCTGACCAAGCCACCATCTACATACTCTTTATTTTCAATAATGGTCGGAATGAACATACTCGGAATTGAGACTGAAGCACGCACTGCCTGTCCGGTATTGCCATAGTTAAAGACCACTTTCTTGCCTTCTTTCAGTGCTGTGGCCACCACAAACATCGGGATTTTCATGGCTTCAAGCGGTGTCTGATCTACTTGTAAATTGACATAATCTTCAACTTTCTTGCCATCAAAAAAGCCTTTTCTGGCCAGTTTGATATCACGGACATCCGTCGCTCGCATACTGAGTGCAATATTGCGCAGTTCAATGGCCGGTTTGCCACTGGCATAAATGGATCCTACGATGCTGCCCGCACTGGTACCAACGATAAAATCTGGACGAATACCTGCCTGCTCCAATACTTCCAGCGCACCAATATGCGCGTAGCCACGTGCACCACCACTGCCCAGAACTAAAGCAATCACCGGACGCTGTTGGGTTTGCTTGATCTTTTGAAAATCAATCTGATTGGGACGTGCCTGGGCTTCTCCGCGTTGTGCAGCAGGTTGCAGATGACTGATAGCCGCTTGGGCTGTCATTGGGGCTGTTTGGCAACCACTTAGGCCGAATACACCTAGTATCACCATACTCAACACATATGTCTGCATGCAGAGAATGTCCTCATTAATCTAAAGCAGCATAGTGTATAAACACCTGAATAAATAGTCTGTAGAATTTCGTAAAACTGTCATACAGTCCAGGTACTTTATCTTCATTCCCCCCCCCCATAACCGTATGGCTTCAACCTCACTGTACCGAATTTTCCTGATTTTCCTGCAACTGGGCTGTATTTCATTTGGCGGTCCGGCGGCACATTTGGTGTTTTTTCACCAAAAATTTGTGACACAACTGCAGTGGCTAAATGACACCCAATACAGTCAGCTGGTCGCTTTGGCTCAACTTTTACCCGGCCCGAGCAGCAGTCAGGTGGGACTGTCGATCGGTTATTTGCAACGGGGTTATACCGGAGCAATGATGGCATGGCTGGGTTTTACCCTGCCCTCGGTCATTCTGATGACCTTGGTGGCAGTATTGGGTCAAAGCTATTTTCATATTTTAAGCTCAAACAGCTTTCATACCATCCAGTTAATTGTATTTTCTGTAATCGCATGGGCTTTCTGGCAGATGCTGAGAAGCTTCTGTAAAACTGCTTGGCAATACGCAGTCTTAATACTCTCTGTCATATTATTGATGCTAGTTTCAGGGAGTTTTAATCAAATTCTGGTGATTATGCTGGGCGCGGTCTGTGGACTCGTGGCTGGACATTTTTCTCGATCAGGTTTAGAAAAACCTAAAGAAGTCAGTGATACTCCCCTCAGCTCGCCTTATATTCGATCTGCAGCCGCACCCTATTGGTTGCTGACATTTATGTTGCCATTTTTACTGCTGCCCTTAGTAGGCAAATTATGGGACGGATCCAACCTGCATTTTTTTGCCAATTTCTATCAGACTGGCTCGCTGGTGTTTGGCGGTGGTCATGTGATTCTGCCTTTGCTGTATCAGGACTTTGTCACCACCGGTTTGGTGAGTGCACAACCTTTTGATCTCGGTTATGCGTTTGCCCAGCTGATGCCCGGGCCTTTATTCAGTTTTGCCAGTTATATTGGTGCTTTGCTGCCTTGGACACCTTATCTCTGGCTAAATGCAATTTTAGCGACCTGTGCAATCTTTTTACCTTCATTTTTTCTGATCTTTGCAACCTTGCCCTACTGGTCATGGTTGATGCAACAGCGCTATATCCATCAGGCGGTAATGGGTATCAATGCTGGAGTGGTGGGTTTGTTACTGTATTTATTACTGGATCTTTCACAACGTTATTTTAGTTATGGCTCAGACCTGCTGTTTGTCGCGGTAATGATTGCTTTGCTACGTTCAAAACTACCGGTCTGGTTTAGCCTGATTCTGGGTTTTGTGCTTTATCAAAGTTATTTAAATTTCTTTTAAAAAATATTTTCCAGCCATAAAAAAACCCTGAATGATCAGGGCTTTTTGCTTTTTGGTGTTACCAGATATCAGATTTGATCTTGTCTTTAAACTTAGGATGGCTATCCAGCTTAAATTCAGGCTCTTTCACGCCACGCTTCAACTGACCGGTATAGTCTTTCAGTAGCATCATTAAGAATGGCATCAGCAACAAAATCGCAATCAGGTTAATACTGGCCATAACCCCCATAAACAGATCTGCCATATTCCAGATCAATGGCACACTCGCGATCGAACCGAAATACACCATCACCAATACAAATAAGCGGAAAATCAACATGACCCAACTGTTGTTATTGATGAACTGAACGTTGCCTTCGGCATAGGCATAGTTACCAATAATCGAAGAATAGGCAAACAGGAACAGAATCAGCGCCAGGAAATCATCACCCCAGGCACCAATCTGGCTTTCAAGTGCCATCTGAGTCAAAGTCACCCCTTCAAACCCTGCATTTTCATATAGACCTGAAACCAGAATAATAATGGCGGTACATGTGCAGACCACAAAGGTATCAACAAATACACCCAGCATTTGGATCAGACCCTGATTCACTGGATGCTTGGCATCAGATGCCGCAGCAGCATTCGGTGCTGAACCCATACCGGCTTCGTTAGAGAACAGACCGCGCTTAATGCCCATCATCATCGCCATAGACACCATGGCACCAAAGAAACCGCCAGCAGCAGCTTCAAACTCAAAGGCTTTAGTGAAAATAAGCTGGAAAATCGATGGCAAGATATCGTAGTTGATCACTGCAATATACAAGGCAACCGCCAGATAAAGCACAGCCATAAATGGCACGAAGCTTTCAGCGACTTTAGCAATCCGTTTAATCCCGCCAAAAATAATCACCGCAGTCATCAAGACCAGGGCCAGCCCAATCCAGGAAACTTCAAAATTAAATCCGCCTAAGGGCAAAATGACATTGGCCTGATTCCAGCCCCAAGCATGAGAGGTTGCACCAGTAATCGCATTGGCCTGAACGGCATTGAATACAAAGCCATAAGTTGTGATCAATGCAATCGCAAAGACAATCCCTAACCATTTCTGCTTCAAACCTTGGGTAATATAATAGGCAGGCCCACCACGGAATTGCTGGGTCTTACTATCCCGGACTTTAAACAGCTGTGCCAGAGAGGATTCAACTAAAGCAGAACTCATGCCCAGAAAGGCAGTAAACCACATCCAGAACACGGCACCGGGTCCGCCAATCGCAATTGCAATTGCAACACCTGCGACATTACCTACCCCGACCCGGCTGGCCAGGCCAGTAACAAAGGCCTGGAATGGCGTAATACCATGCGCATCTCTGACCTTGCCACGGCTGCCCTTCATCACTTTCATACTATGCCAGAACAAGCGAATTTGAACTGCACCTGTCGCTACCGTATAGAAAATACCGACTGCGACCAGAAATACCACCAGAAAATCCCACAAAGGGCCATTCAGGGCATGAATCCAGCCAAGTAAAGTTTCATTTAAATGATCATTCATGTCTCACCCTTATGAGCTTATGACTCACCGTATCAGGCATAAAAAATTATGCAAAAAACTTCAAAATCATCTGAATGACTGTCGCATTGATCAAGTCCACAAAGAACGCGCCACATAATGGAACGATCAGGAAGGCCTTATGCGATGCACCGTACATATTGGTAATCGCCTGCATATTGGCAACCGCGGTTGGCGTAGCACCCATACCAAAACCACAATGACCCGCTGCAAGTACCGCAGCATCGTAGTTTTTACCCATTAGGCGGAAAGTTACGAAAGCTGCGTATAAAGCCATGGTAATGGTCTGTGCACCCAGAATCACCATGAGTGGTCCTGCAAGGTCAGCCAATTGCCATAATTTTAATGACAACAATGCCATCGCCAGGTACAGTGACAATGAAGCATTACCGAAGACATCAATCGCGCGATCGAAAATCTGAACTTTGAAAATACCTTCCAGTACATTTCGCAAGAGTACACCGCCCGCCAATGCCCACACGAATGTTGGCAGTTCAAAAGCAGTACCTTTACTGAAACCGGTCATAAACTCTGCAAAGGCCAAACAGCCTGCAAATAGACCCAAAGTAGTAATCGCATTATCTGCAGTGATCAAACGGACACGATGCGGATATTCGAATTGTACGTATTCATCTGAAGTGCTATCCATTGGGGTATTGTCACGATTTTCGATCTGCTGATCGGTACGTGCAGTAGCCAGATTATGACGGTTGATCAGCAATTTGGCCAAAGGTCCGCCAATGATCCCGCCGATAATCAGACCAAAAGTCGCACTGGCCATACCCAGTACCAAAGCACCTTGAATACCATATTCAACTTCAAAAATTTCCCCCCATGCACCCGCAGTACCATGTCCACCCGTCAAGGTAATAGAACCGGCAATCAGGCCAATTAGTGGGTCAATACCCAATAACGTCGCAAGGCTCATACCTACGGCGTTTTGTAGCAGAATGAACATGGATACGGCAAACAGGAAAATTATCAGGCCGATACCGCCTTCACGCAACTTGGAAAAGTTGGCACTCAGACCAATCGAGGCAAAGAAAATCAGCATAAAACTGGTTTGTAATTCTGCACTGGTGGTAATGCTATATCCCCACAGTGAATGCACCAGCAACGAGATGATCGCGGCGACTAAACCGCCTGCAACCGGCTCAGGAATATTGTAGCGCTTTAAAAAATCGATTTTATTAACCAGGAATCGACCGAGTAACAAAACAATAACTGCGGCAATCAGGGTATAAAATGCGTTAAAAGTAAAATCCATAATTTTTTGCCCAAGATGATTTGGAATTTTTTATTTTTCTAAACGTCATGGAGGGATCTATATCTCTAGCTCACTCATGAGATGTTCATCTGGAAATATCCGGATTTAATCTATGACCTTCAGAAAAACAAAATGATTGATCATCTCTTTCAAACTTATGAATATCATCATCACGATCATATTCAACAAATGAGAGATTTATAAAAGCAACACCGTTTCTATTCCGATACTCAGTCTTTTTGGAAAATTGCAGGCAATCTTCAAATAGACATCCATGCTGGTAAAAAACTGTGTTTTAGGCTCAAAAAACATTCACTGCTTGATGAGTGCTTTCAACCTAAAGGCTTCATTCAAGCCATCTGGAATAGCGTTATTTCAAACAGATCTTGATTATGCAATGCATGAATTAAGATGAAAAGTCGTACATTATGCTGTTTCTTTGTATAAAGTTTTATTGTTTTTTATTAGCAATAGTTAATCCACCTATAAAAAATAATTATAAATTATTCTTTTTACATGAAAATTAATCTATATTTTAATTCAAAAAAAATATTAGTCTTTTATTCAAAGCAGCAGGGAACAGGAATCTTGAAATTAAATTAACTTGAATTTCAGTCAAAATAAATGCGTTCTCTGTGTGGAATTGTTATTGTGAAAGGGCCCAACCACTTGGGTTTTAAGCCATTTTTTAATTCAGAGAGTTTTTAGGATCAGATCCTATCTCGCTTAGTTAGGCGTTTTACACTCAGCGACAAGAATGCCAAATTTAATCGCCTAATTCATTTTGCTGGTGAATCACTTTTTCTCAGCTGGCTGAGAGTGAAATTTTCCTCTCCGCCTTCTGTTTGTTTAGTTTATAGTCATTGCAAACTCAATAAGGATATTCGACTGGACCTCATAATGGATCAAAACCTTGTTCACGCTGTAGATCACACCATCACCTCTCGCCATTCGGTTCGTGCTTTCTTAAAGACACCGGTGAGTACAGACACCTTAAAAGAGATATTGACAGTTGCCAGCCGCGCACCTTCAGGAACCAATACCCAACCCTGGAAAGTTTATGTGGTGACAGGCAGAAAGCGCGATGAAATCGTGCAACGTGTCTGCCAGGCACAAATACAGCTCTATGAAAATCCGGGACTTGCCGAGCAATATAAAGAAACCTTTGCCTACTATCCTGAACAATGGATCTCGCCATTTATTGAACGTCGTCGTGAAAATGGCTGGGGTTTATATGGCTTGCTAAATATCCAAAAAGGCGAAAAAGAGAAAATGGCGCGTCAGCAGCTGCGTAACTTTGAATTATTTGATGCACCTGTTGGTCTGTTCTTTACCGTACACCGTTCTTTGGCCATTGGTTCCAAAATGGATGTTTCAATGATGATCCAGAATGTCATGCTGGCAGCAAAAGCTCGCGGTCTGGACACCTGCCCTCAGGCAGCCTGGAACCATTTCCACCCGATCGTGCTTGATCTGGTCGGTGCATCTGTCGATGAAGAGCTGGTCTGTGGTATGGCATTAGGCTATGCTGATCCGGAGCAGATCATTAACAGCTTTATTACCCCGCGTGTTCCCGTAGAAGAATTTTCCGTATTTATCGATGAGTGATGCAATGAGAGCGAAGTAAATTTACTTAGCTCTCTGTTCAGTCCAGCATTTTTAATAAATATAGAGAAAGCCAGCATCTATGCATTTTTCAAGCTGGGCATCTTTATTTTAAAAATCGCCCAAGCGGAAATACAGACAAAAACCAGCATGATCAGAGCCATATTCAATAAAGCCTGCCAGATCAGAAAATTCAGTAGTACACCGCCCAACAAGCCACAGACAAATTGCATACTGCCCATAATGGCACTGGCGGTTCCTGCCCGTTCGCCCTGTTCAGCCATTGCCAGAGCCATGGCATTCGGGCCAGTAAACCCGATGGATGCCACCACGATAAACATGCCCAACAACACCCATAGTACAGAATCTACCTCCAGGCTGCCCAGCAGGATTAAAGCTGAAACACCAGCAAACTGCAGACAAGTGCCGATTTTCAGGCGCTGCAATATCGAGAAACGCCCAGCCAGATGTTTGTTCAACGTCGAAAACAGCATGATTCCAAAGGCATTGGCACCAAAGGCATACGCAAACTGTTGCTCGGTAAGTTGATAACGGTCCATCAGAATGGCCGAAGAAGCACTGATATAACAGAACATCACCGCCCCGGAAAAACAGCCGGCATAGAGCGGGCGCCTAAAGCTTTGATCCTGAAAAATGCTACGGTATAAACTCAATACCTGTCGAAAGTTCAGCTTGAGACGGCGTTCCGGCTCCAAGGTTTCTTGAAAGAAAAAATGTACACAGGCCAGGCTCAGCAGACCGCAGCCCATTAATACCAAAAAGATTGCGTTCCACTCATAAAACATCAATACCCAGGCCCCCAGACTTGGGGCGATGATTGGTGCAATTGCGGTAACAATCATCATGCTGGCAAAAGCCTGAGCTGCTGAATGCATATCCAGACGATCCCGAATGGCAGCGCGCGCCATGACTACCCCGACACAACCTCCGAGGGCTTGCAGAATCCGTGCAGCAATCAGGCTCCATTCATTCTGGGCAAAAACACACAGCAAACTCGCCACAATGTATAACCACAGCCCAAAATACAGCGGTGGTTTACGCCCAATCCGGTCACTGATCGGGCCATAAATCAGTTGTCCGACCGCCAGACCGAAGAAGTAGGCCGGCAGGCTATTGGAAACCATCTGGGTACTGACACCAAAATCTGCTGCCATGGCCGGCAAGGCCGAAAGATACATATCAATAGATAAAGGCCCGAGTGCACTCAGTGTTGCCAGCAAAACAATCCAGGACATGGCATAAGGTTGTTGTACTATTTTATTCGATGTCATAAGCATGAAGATTTAAAGCGCTAACATGCAGACAAATTAACACAGTGCATAGTATGATTTAGCCTGAAATGAAGATTTATAAATCTACTATTTTCATTAGCACATTCAGATTCAGCTATAAGACTGCAGTATAAAGGACGACCTTTGAAATCTTGGCTCACTCGCCTCAAGCAAACCACCTATAATACGACCTTGATGTATAACCTGCGCATGATGATGGCATTCGCAGGTACCGCCTTTGTTCCCTATTTCATGGGACAACAATTATTGACAATTCCACTGACTTTAGGCGTGGTCGCAGCCGGTTTAAGCGATATTGATGACCGCTTTTCTGTGCGTATTTTAAATCTGCTCTACACCTATATTGGCTTCTTTATTACCGCAGTAGGCGTATACCTGCTCTACCCTTATCCGCTGCTATTTGCCCTGGCATTAATTGTGTCCTGTATTGGCCTGATTCTGCTCGGCTCACTGGGCAGGCGCTATGCCACGATTTCCTATGGCTGTCTGGTAGTTTCAGTCTATGCCATGCTCGGGGTCGAACTGTTTGATGACTGGTATAAGCAGGCGGGCCTGCTGGTGATTGGTGCGATATGGTACGGGATTCTGTCGACTATCAGTTTCCTGATCTTCCCTGCCCGGCTGGCGCAAGACAAGCTTGCCATCTCCTATGCCGCACTCGGTGACTTTTTATATGCCAAGTCCAATCTGTTTGATGTGGACATGACGCCTAAAAGCTATCAGCAGAGCATGATTGAACTCTCGCTTGAAAATGGCAAACTGATTACCATTTTTAACGAAATGAAAACGGCCCTTCTGACCCGCCTGAAAGGTGATCGTGGGCAAAAAGATACCCGTCGCAGTCTGCAATATTATTTTGTGGCACAGGATATTCACGAACGTGCCGATTCGGCGCATATTGATTATCAAAAACTGGCCAAGATTTTCCAGCATAGCGATATTCTGTTCCGCTTTCAGCGCATTATGTCGATCCAGGGCAAAGCCTGTAAGGATCTGAGTGAAAGTCTGCTGCTGCGCAAGCCTTATGTGCATAACAACCGTTTCAAACATGCATTTGATAACCTTCGCCTGTCTCTGGAGAAATTACGTCAGGATCAGCATTATGACCAGGCCTGGATTAATGCTTTATTTTCGCTATTTCAGAACCTGAAATCGATTGATGCGCAGTTACGAAATCTGGAAACCGAACAAAGTATCACCTCCGACCGCTCCAAACATATTGAAACCCAGCTGAAAGATGATGATCTGAAAGGCTGGGATGACATCATGGTGCGGATCAGGCAGCACCTAACACCAGAATCAGTCCTATTCCGGCATGCGATCCGCCTGTCGATTGTATTGCTGATCAGCTATATCTTTGTGCAAGTCAGCAATATTCAGTATGGCTACTGGATTCTATTGACAGCACTCTTTGTCAGCCAACCGAACTTTAATGCCACCAAACGACGTTTACGTCTGCGTATTGTGGGTACCTTGGTGGGGATTATTCTCGGTTATGCCATTCTGTATTTTGTGCCTTCCATCGAAGGACAATTATTGCTTCTGGTCATCAGTGGAATACTGTTCTTTGAATTGCGTAGTAAACAATATGCACAAGCCACCGCCTTTATCACGATTTTAGCGTTAATTAACTTTAATCTGGACGGTATGGGCTTTGCAGCTGCCGTTCCACGTATGGTGGATACGCTAATCGGTTGTGCCATTGCTTGGTTCGGGGTCAGCTTTATTTTCCCGGACTGGAAGTTCCGACGTTTGCCCCGCAGTATTGGACGAACCTTGCAGGCAGAATCTGACTATTTGAGCGAAGTGATTGAACAGTATAAATCTGGTCGTAATAATGGCCTGAAATATCGTATTGTGCGTCGTGCTGCCCACAATACCGATGCCGAGGTGGCGTCATTGATCTCGACCCTGGCCACTGAACCGGATATTGATCCGGTAGAAAAATCGCTGGCTTTTGAGTTCCTGTGTCTGAACCATACCTTTATCAGTTATATTGCGGCCCTTGGGGCACACCGGGAAAAGATTGAAGATCAGGACATCCTGAATTTAATGGACAAAGCACTTGAAGATATTCGCGGTGCATTGCTGCGAGATGAAGTATCCAACTTGAGTACACAAAACATGATTCTGAATATTCGGCAACGTCTGTCGCATGAACAGCAGGAAGATCACAAAGCTTTGATCATTTTGCAGCAACTCTCTTTAATGTTCAGTATTTTAAATCAGCTGAGCCAATTAAAACAAAGCTTAAGTCATGAGCATGATCAACAGGCCACAGCACTGGGCTCATTATAATTTGGCTGATTTTGGAACAATATACTCACTGAACGTGTACAATTAATGCTAAACTTTTTACAGTTTAAAATCTGCTAGTTTCACTATGACCGCGAAAAATTTATACGCTTATACCCTACAGCCTGTGAACTATGAAATTTCAGAAGCCGAGCAGCGTCATGCTCAGCTGGTGATCTGGCGTAGTACCAATAAAATTGGCATGAAAGCATGGCTGATCATGGGTGCTGTTGTTGCCTTATCTATTCTGGGCCTTCTTCTTCTCAAGAACTATTCAACGGTGTTCTGTTGGGTCGCGATTGTCTGTGTTGTGTTGTATTACCTGATCCGTACCTTTGGTCTGGAATGGTATGTTAAACGCAAAATGAATGAATTTCCGGTACAGGAAATCAAAGGCGTTCGTCTGGGCGTGCAACCGCATGGCATCATCATGCGCCAGAAAATGGGCATGCAGGAAGGTGTCGGTGCAATCAGCTGGAAAGACATTTACGAATGGTACAATACACCAGAATTTATGCTGGTGAATTTCAAGGTAAAAGGCCAGCAAGGTGCGTATATCCTGCCTAAACGTCTGGACAGCAAAAACTTCCCTTTTGCCACGATTCGCAAGCATCTGGAAGCAGAAGTAGGTCCAGCAAAGCAAATCTAACTGGTTCACTCTTCAGTGAAAAACCTCCTGTCCCGGCATGGAGGTTTTTTTAATCTCGAAAGCTTAAATGATAATGAGAATAAATATTATCCTCAACACCTATAATTCTGCTTTAAACTTCAGTTATAATTTGGCCACTTTTATAAATCTGACCCTTAATCTGACGACCATGTTTAAAAAGACTTTTTTCCAAATCCACTGGTTTCTGGGGATTACAGCAGGTTTAATCCTCTCGATAATGGGAGTCACTGGCGCAATTTATTCCTACGAACAACAAATATTAAAATGGATAAATAGCGACAGTTATACGGTTCAGGTTCAGCAACGTGACAAACTCACGCCTGCACAGCTGTATCAGCACTTTAACAGTACCGCCCCTGACATGAAGATCAACAGTATTACCGTGGCACACGATCCAAGTGCTTCGAGTACTGTGAATATTGTCAAAGAGGGAGCGCGGCGTGGTCAAAACATCATGATCAATCCGTATACCGCAGAAGTCTTGCCAGATATTAAGGGTCGGGAATTTTTCCAGTTTATTCAGCAACTGCATCGTAATTTGACAGTTGGTCCGGTCGGCAAACAGATTACTGGCGCCTGTGCCCTGATGCTGATCTTTTTTGTCTTGTCTGGTCTATACCTGCGCTGGCCAAAACGTCATTCAATCAAGCAATGGTTCTTTATAAAACCGCAGCTGAAAGGACGTAATTTTATCTGGGATCTGCATGCTGTCGTGGGGACCTGGGTGGTGATTTTCTACCTGGTTCTGGCCTGTACCGGCCTGTACTGGTCCTATGACTGGTGGCGCAGCGGTATGTTCAAGGTTCTCGGGGTGGAACGTCCACAACCGGAAATGCAGGCCAATGCCGGCAATAACCGTGGTGAAGGACATCACGGTGGTGAACGCGGTTCTCGGGGTGAAGGACGCGAAAGTCTCAGCCCTGAAGGTATTGTGCGTGCGCTAGACCAGAGCTGGGTCGGCTTTAATACTGAATTTTCAGGTAAATACTCTACCGTCACGTTTAATCTTCCAAAAAAACCGGATGGCAGCCTGCAGCTCAGCTTTGTCGATCCGGTCGCTCAGCATGAACGTGCACGCAACAGCGCCACTTATAATTACCAGACAGCTGAATTTAGCAAAGTCGAGCTGTATGAAGATAAAAAACTCAATGAAAAAATTATGAGCAGCATGTTGCCGGTACATCGTGGCAGCTTCTTCGGCCCGATTTACCAGTTCTTTGCTATGGTCGCAGCCTTGTTGATGCCCTTGTTCTTTGTGACAGGCTGGATGCTCTATCTGAAACGTCGTAAACAGAAACGCTTAACACTGGCAGCACGTCAGAGTGCCATTGCAGTCACCCCAGATGAAAATGCCAAACCGTGGCTCATCGCGTATGCCTCACAAACAGGAGTTTCTGAGCAACTGGCTTGGCGTACGGCGACTGCCCTGCAAGAAGCGCGTCAACCTGTAACAGTCAAGCCGGTACAGCAACTGACACTGGCCGACTTACAGCAAACCGAACAGGTATTATTTGTTGCCAGTACTTATGGTACGGGCGAAGCGCCGGATCTGGCGTCTTCTTTCGAGAAAAAAATCCTGTCTGCCAAAGCTAATCTTAGTCATTTAAGCTATGCGGTATTGGCCTTGGGTTCACAGGAATATTCGGATACTTATTGCAGTTTTGGCCATCGTATTGACCAGTGGTTGAAGCAAAATGGGGCCAAGCAGCTATTCCAAACGATTGAAGTGGATAATGCTAATAACGATCATATCCAGCAGTGGAATACTGCACTTGCACGGGTGACTCGACTTGAACTGCAGACAATGGGTATTGATAAAACCTTTGATCACTGGATTCTGAGTAAACGTGAATTGCTCAATCCGGGTAGTTTGGGTGCCCCTGCTTTTAATATCGAACTGATTCCTGAGCATGAAGCAGTATGGCAAGCAGGTGATATTGCCGAAATTCAACCGGGGAACAGCCCGGAACGTATTTATGCCTTTATGCAAAAGTGCCAGATTGCTGCCGGTACACAGGTACCGTCTATGCAACAAAGCATTGAACAGGCACTTTGGGATCGTGATCTGACGCAGGCCGAACCTTTTGATTCTCTGGATCAGCTGCTCAAGCAATTACCGACTTTGGCAACGCGTGAATACTCAATTGCCAGTATTCCAAGCCAGCAGGTTTTACGTCTGGTGGTGCGTCAGCAGACTGATGCCGATAGCAATCTGGGACTGGGGTCAGGCTGGCTTACCCGGCATGCAGCGCTCAATGCGCCAATTGCACTGCGTATTCGTAGCAATGACTCTTTCCACCTGATTGATGATAATCGTCCGATTATCTGTATTGGTAATGGTACCGGCATTGCAGGGTTATTGAGTCTGCTCAGTGCGCGTAACCGTCAGGACTATACCCAGAACTGGCTGATCTTTGGTGAACGTCAGCGTGAACATGACTTCTTCTTTGAAGAAACCATTCAGGCCTGGCTGCAAATGGGAACCCTGAAACGTCTCGATCTGGCCTTCTCTCGTGATCAGCCGGAAAAAGTCTATGTCCACCACAAATTGCGTGAACAGGCCGAAGAACTAAAAGTCTGGATTGCTCAGGGTGCGGTGATTTATGTCTGCGGTAGTATCAATGGGATGGCCAGCGATGTGGATCAGGCCCTGACTGATATACTCGGTGAAACGGTGCTCGATCAATTACGTCTGGATGGCCGTTATCGTCGTGATGTATATTAAGATAAGCTGATATGCTAAAAACCGGGCGCAATGGCCCGGTTTTTATTGAAGATGCAGAACTAATAATAAGAATGTGAATAAGAAAAAAGGAAACTTGGATGCTCAATCAACTGAAACGAAGTCTTAGCCTGATCTTTGGCTTGATCCTATGTATAAATAGCATCTGGTTACTGAGTCAAGGTCAAAGGCATTTTGGTATCGCTCTGTCTATCATCATTGCTGTGGCGCTGATCCTGTATGCCCTGCTTTTTTCATCCATTCAGCGCTGGCAACAGAATTCTCGATTCAGAACCTTGTTCTGGAACAGTCTCTGGAGCGGATTTTTATTCTGGATGATCAGTGTCGCGATCTTTTTCGCTTATATCCAGATGTCGATCAACTCGAACATTCCTGCACGACCTGCTGCAGCAATTTTGGTATTGGGCAGTGGTATTAACCAGGGTCAGCCCTCACCCATCTTAAAAAATCGTCTGGATACCGCAGCAAAGTATGCAGAACAATATCCCAATACGTTAATGATTATGACCGGGGGACGAAATTTCCGGGAAAAACAGAGCGAAGCTGAAGTTATGCAGAATTATATTCATACGAACTATCCACAGCTTAAAAACCCCATGAGCCTGGAAGATCAAAGTAGAAGTACCCAACAGAACCTACAATATGCTCAGGCCATCTTGAAACAGCAGAATATTGGTCAAAATGAGCCCATTGCAATTGTCACCAGCGATTTTCATAGCCCTCGTGCCCGTGCAATTGCCAGCTATCAGGGCTATCAGCAAGTGATCAGTCTAAGTGCCAGCACTCCTCAGAATGTTCGCTACAATTCATGGCTACGTGAATATTTTGCTTTGATTAGTGGCTGGCTGCTGAATGAATATTCATTGTTCCAATAAACAAGCTATTTAAAAACAAGCAAATTAATTTAAACGGATGTGCCTTGGTAAAGGAATATCCGGATTTTTAAACAGGTCCGGCTTTTGTACATAGATCTGATACAGATAATTTTTGATATCAAGTAATAATTTTTCCGGTGCCACCAGAATGTTCTGCCCTTCTGGGGTCAGATCAAGCGAGACAATGGTACTTTCCTGGCGTAAAAATGGAATGACTTTTTCTACAAAATCCTTGAGACTAATTTCCTGAATATCGTAATTCACCCAGTTGTCTTTAATGAGCAGACGAGCCAAACCTTTACTGTGCCAGCAGGCAAATGCACGCTGTCCGGTAGGCGTAGCACACAAAGCCCAGCCATCTTGATAAAGCGCAAAAATGCCGGCATTCGCGACAATTGCTTGAATATACTGTTTATATAGCTGTTGGGGATCGTATGTAGTTTGAGATTTGGTCGCTGCCTTGCGCTGATATGGATTTCTCATAGTCGTGAAATCTTCAAATTATTATAGACTTCAAATTCTATGAAATATTCAGTGTTTAGGCAAGAAAGATATGGTGGGCGCTGACGGGATCGAACCGCCGACATTCTGCTTGTAAGGCAGACGCTCTACCAACTGAGCTAAGCGCCCTGAAGAAAAAACTCAAGATTTGAATTTTTGATGCAAGACAGACGCAGTGCGTAGTCTATGCTATTTAAAACCAATTTTTCACTTCAGGTTATGAAAAATGGCGCAGCGGACGGGACTCGAACCCGCGACCCTCGGCGTGACAGGCCGATATTCTAACCAACTGAACTACCGCTGCATGGCTTACTTATGACTAAGTAATATATCCGAAGATATGGTGGGCGCTGACGGGATCGAACCGCCGACATTCTGCTTGTAAGGCAGACGCTCTACCAACTGAGCTAAGCGCCCTTTAAGGGTCAAACTGTTTGATTTTAAGATGGCGCAGCGGACGGGACTCGAACCCGCGACCCTCGGCGTGACAGGCCGATATTCTAACCAACTGAACTACCGCTGCATCATAAAAAATCTGGTGGGCGCTGACGGGATCGAACCGCCGACATTCTGCTTGTAAGGCAGACGCTCTACCAACTGAGCTAAGCGCCCTCAAAAGATCTATCGTATAAATGGCGCAGCGGACGGGACTCGAACCCGCGACCCTCGGCGTGACAGGCCGATATTCTAACCAACTGAACTACCGCTGCATTTACACAATGTCGCTATTGTGGCAAACGAAGATTAAGATTTTAAAGTGGCGCAGCGGACGGGACTCGAACCCGCGACCCTCGGCGTGACAGGCCGATATTCTAACCAACTGAACTACCGCTGCACTATAAAATCTCAAAATGAAAGAAGCTTGGTGGGCGCTGACGGGATCGAACCGCCGACATTCTGCTTGTAAGGCAGACGCTCTACCAACTGAGCTAAGCGCCCTTTCTAAACGTCTATCATCGTTTGATGGGTGCATTATAGAGAATCTGCACAGCCTGTCAAACGCTTTTCGGACTGTTTTCCACTTTTTAGGTGTGAGTGATTAAAAAATAGGTTGTTTGTTAAAAAAAACAACACTTTTTGTTTATTTTTTAAGTCTCTACCGAAATTTTTTAATTTTCAAAATGAAAATCGGAGCTGAATTTTGTGTTTCCCGGCGAAGTTTCTGTCTGAGCCATGCCATGTGTTGCAATTCTGATTAAGGATTATACAAAGCTTTAAAATACTCGGCGTTGTGTTCATGTAATCTTTAAATTGTCATTTATTTTTATCCAAGAAATGACGTTGAACTTGTGCTTTAACCAACCACGAACTGGTGAAATACTGTAAAAATACGATCTTGATCAGATTGATGAATGTCTTAAACTGCATTTATTCGCTTAAACCAGTCACTAAAAAACAAAATCATTTTCACATGATGTTAAAGCTCGCTTCCTTATTCGATATACGGAACCTTTTATTCGATATACGGAACCTTTATAGCGTCATTCGATATACGGAACCTTCAGCGTTTCTAAATCTACTGTCTGTTCCGAGATATAAACCAGCGCATCTTCACTGACCAAGTCAAATAGTTCAGCAACCTCTAGATTACGCATGCGGATACAGCCATGAGAAAGTGGCTCTCCCATCGCTTCAGTGTCTGGCGTACCGTGAATATAGATATAACGCTGATAGGTATCACAGCCCTCGCCTTGGTTAAAACCGGCTTCAAGGCCACTCAGCCATAAAATACGGGTCAGGATCCAGTCACGTTGCGGAAATCCCGCTGCCAACTCGGCATTATAAACTTCCCCGGTCGCCTGACGTGCGATAAACACACTATTGAATGGAGCATCCTGACCAAACTTTTCAGCAATCTTGTGCCAGCCACGAGGGGTCTTGCCACTGTTTTCAGTTTCGCCAATGCCATTCTTACCACTGGAAATCTGATATTGCTTGTTTAGACGGGGCAGATACAGTCTTTGTTGGGCAAGATCAATCAGGATATCGGCTTGATCCAGATGCAAGGTATTCATGACTTGTTATTCTCGGACTCTGTTTTGTTGGACTCTGTATGTTTTAACTGGTTATCTGCAGAATGCGCGGTCGGTATATCTTTTTTTTCTGGGTCGACTACAGGTTGCTGAATATTGACCAGATTGGGTTCAGGGCGTCGCCATAACCAGATTGCAACGATCAGCATGGTGATATTGGTAAAGGCTTTCACGGCCATGGGTGCGGTAGTAAACAGCATGATAATCCCGCTGATCAGCATCATAATACTGGCGAACCATTTGGCCTTACGCGGCACAGTACCGTGTGCCCGCCAAGCTCTTAAGGTTGGGCCATATTTGGGATGATTCAATAACCAGTCATCCATTTGTGGCCATCCTTTAGATGCCGCCCAGGCAGCCAGAATCAAAAAGACCGTTGTTGGCATACCCGGCAGAACTGCACCGATAAAGCCTAGGATCACAAACAGCACCACCAGACTCCGCCAAAACAACACTTTCATACCACAACCCTAACCGCAGAATTCAGGTAGTATAATGCGTTTTCCGATACTGTCCGTTGTATTTCTGCACTTTTCACAGGTTGTACTATGCCCTTTTCCAGTTTAAACCAAAATCTTGTAGAAGCATGGCAACGTTATCAACAACCTCTGGTACGACAACTGGCATTTGCTGTCGGCAGTCCGAATATCCTGTCTGGTATTCCGGAGGAACTTGAACTCATACATCGCTTTGAGTTGCATGATAGCCAGACTTGGCAGCAACATCTCGGCCGCTATCATCCACGTTTAGAATTTCTCGATCAGCATCCAGAAGAATTAATCGAATTTGTACAGCAGCTGAAGAGCACGCGTTTAGGATTGCGTTTTGAAATGCTGGTCTGGTTCTGGTTACTTGATGATGCCTATCATCCGTATCGGCTGCTTGGGTATAGTCTACAAAAAATTGAGGGCGCAAAGACCCTGGGCGAACTGGATTTTCTGTTATTGAATACCGATACAGGACAGATTGAACATTGGGAAGTGGCATTAAAATATTATCTGGCCGAAGCAGATTTTAGTCTGCCGCATTGGTATGGCCTGAACCGCACCGATACCCTGATCAGAAAAATGAAACATTTCACGCAAAAACAATTCCAGTTTGATGAAGCTTTGCAGCATCCCATTCAAAAACGTTTTTGCGTCCTGAAAGGACAGTTATATCTGCCTACGCATCATGCAGATCAGCCGATTCCTGCATGGATCAATACCGAACGTCGTCTGGGTTTATGGGGACAGCATATTCCTGCTGCACAGTACGGTTTCTATCGCCTGCAACGGCATGAATGGATTTATCCGCAAGCACAGCCAAGCAGTTTGACTGCTACATGGTGGACGGATGGCCTCTATAAACAAGTCGATCGCAATGACTTTTACATGTATCGCAAACCGGTGCTGATCCAGCATCTATCGCATAAACCTCTATAAAACATTACATTTATTAACCGAAGCACTATGAAAACCACATATTTTTTAGAGCATATATTTTTTACTCTAAGTCCCACATCATAATAAATTTATTATTGATTATACGGAGATGATGATGAAAAAAATTCTTGCTGCTTCATTAATGATGGCTTTTGTATTGACTGGCTGTAACACTGTAAAAGGCATGGGCAAAGATGTGTCCAAGGCTGGCGATGCGGTCACCAATACTGCTGGAAAAACTTCTGACGAAATCCGTCAAAACTAGTTTTTTCTTAAATCCTTATAGAACCCTATCTCAGATAGGGTTTTTTTATATCAGTCGTTCACATTTAAACCCATATTCGCCTATTATAGGGCCGAGAAAATTATGGACTGTTGAAAACCGCATGAGCTCTTCCGCTACCCTCGATTTAAGTCTGCAACTCTTATGTCAGCCTTCTGTCACACCTATTGATCATGACTGCCAGAACATCATGGCTGAACGTTTAAAGAAGATTGGTTTCAATATTGAATCCATGCGCTTTGAAGATGTAGACAATATCTGGGCACGCAAAGGCACAAAAGGGCCGGTCTTCTGTTTTGCTGGCCACACCGATGTCGTGCCAACAGGGAATCTGGACGCCTGGAACTCAGATCCATTTTTACCTGAAATCCGTGAAGGCAAACTTTATGGTCGTGGCAGTGCCGACATGAAAACGGCTTTGGCAGCCATGGTGGTCGCAACAGAACGTTTCATAGAAAAATACCCAAATCATAAAGGTTCGATTGCCTATCTGATTACTTCAGATGAAGAAGGTCCGTCGATTAATGGTACGGTGAAAGTGATAGAAACACTGGAAGCGCGGAATGAAAAAATTACCTGGTGTCTGGTCGGTGAACCTTCAAGTACCGATAAACTGGGTGATATTGTCAAAAATGGCCGTCGTGGCTCTTTAAATGCCAATCTCACAGTAAAAGGCAAACAAGGCCATGTGGCTTATCCGCATCTGGCAGTGAACCCGATTCATACGGCCTCGAAAGCGATTGCCGAGCTATGTGACACAGTCTGGGATCATGGCAACGAATATTTCCCGGCGACGACCTTCCAGATTTCCAACATCAATTCGGGTACAGGTGCAACCAACGTTGTTCCAGGTACCATGAACCTACTGTGCAACTGGCGCTACTCTACTGAAGTGACCGCCGAAGAACTCAAAGCACGCACTTTAAAAATTCTGGATCGTCACGGGGTGGACTATGATATTTCCTGGACTTTATCGGGCTTGCCTTTTCTGACCCCGGTCGGTGAACTGGTGAATGCAGCCAAAACTGCCATTCTGAATGTAACAGGAACTGAAACCGAGCTTTCTACCTCTGGTGGCACCTCAGACGGCCGCTTTATTGCGCCTACCGGTGCACAAGTACTGGAACTTGGCGTATTGAATGCCACGATCCATCAGATCAACGAACATGTCGACATTGCCGACTTAGAGCCATTAGCTGAAATTTATGAACAGATTTTGGTGAATTTACTCGCAAATTAAATGAATGAATAACACAATAAAAAAGGAACTCATAAGAGTTCCTTTTTTATATTTTATAGTGTTGATTACAGCCCGATTGAAGCCTGAATATGGGCCATATTCGGAATATGGAACAGCTGTTCATCCATGCGCACATATTGAAAGATGGCAGGATCATTCACAGGCTGATCGACATCGACCACTTCGGAAATACGGATCCGGATGGTTTTCGGCATTTCATTGCACATCAAGGCAAAACGCTGATCGATTTCATCACCCTCAATCACCAGTGCTACCCCATTTTGACGTGAAGGATCATTCACCGCATAGACCGGCAACTGTGCTTCATGCCATTCCACTGTCTTGACCTGGGTATTGCTATCTAGTGCTGACAGGACGATGTTTTGTGGCAACAACATCGGATCTTTGCCATGACAGTCAATAATATAGGCATCAATAAATCCGGTCGATACCGCAATCAGATGCTGAAGTTCCTGCTGGCTAATCTGATCAGCCTTTTTAATGCTCGAATTGGTCTGACTCATGTATTACCCCTGTTTTTCAGCAATCAGTTGTTGGATATTGGCCAGCAGTTCCGCTTCCTGGAAAGGTTTACCCATATAGTGGGTCACACCCAGACTGAATGCACGTTCACGATGCTTCTCACCGGTACGTGAGGTAATCATGATAATCGGCAGGTCACGGTGAATATCATGGTGACGAACCAGATTCGTTACTTCAAAACCATCCATACGCGGCATTTCGATATCGAGCAACATCAGATCCGGTCTGACATTTTCAAGCTGCTCGATCGCATCCACACCATCTTTGGCGGTAACAATATCATAGCCTTGACGCTCAAGCAGACGCGAAGTCACCTTACGTACGGTCACTGAGTCATCGACAATCATCACCAGACGACGTGCACTGGAATAACGCGAACCATCACGCTGATCATGAAGCTGTTTGACACGCGGTGTCGCCTGAATCTGACGGGCAACATTCTGTCCATCGAGAATCAGACAAACCTGACCATCACCCAGAATTGTGGCACCGGCCACTACCCCGATATTGGCAAACTGCTGTCCAATCGATTTCACTACAATTTGCGCTCGTGAACCGACCAGCTGATCGACCAGCAAGGCAATGGTTTGACCACTATTACCTTTGATCAGGAGCACCGGCAATGAGTGTCCAACATTATTCAGACGTGGAATCGGCTGGTTGCCGACAAATTCAGACAGATAACGCAGCTTGTAGTTTTCGCCATCGATCTTGAAATAGTCATCTTTACTGTTGAAGTAAGTTTCTAATGTAGTCGGAGCAATACGTACGATTCGGTCAATCTGCGCCAGAGAAATCGCATATTGCTGATCGCCCGCTTTCACCATCAAGGCATCGCTGACCGCTACGGTAGTCGGTACACGAATCGTGAAGATAGTACCTTGACCCCGTTGTGAACTGACCGAAACATGACCACCCAGCGACTTGATTTCACTTTGCACCACATCCAGACCGACACCGCGACCAGAAATCTGGGTGACGGCTTTTGCGGTACTGAAACCAGGATGGAAAATCAATTGCAGGATCTCTTCCTGATCGATGATCTGATCAGCTTTGATCAGATCCAGACTCAGGGCTTTTTCACGAATCTTGTCTGCATCGATCCCTTTACCATCATCACTAAAGGACACGATTACATCGGTCCCCTGACGGCTGATATTCAAGATAATCGAGCCGACTTTCGGCTTGTTCAGTGCGATACGGTCTGCAGTATCTTCCAGACCATGGTCAATCGCATTACGCAGCATATGCTCAAATGGAGTAACCAGACGTTCCAGAATATTACGGTCCAGTTCACCTTCAGTATTCTGCACAATCAGTTCTGCAGGACGGTTCAAGGTAGTCGAGGTTTGACGCACGATACGCTGTAAACGCGGTAACATCCGGTCAAACGGGACCAGACGGGTACGCATCAGGCTTTCCTGAATCTCGGCCTGAATACGGGACTGTTGCAATAACAGCCCTTCGGTTTCGCGAATCTTGTCAGCCAGGGTGCTCTTGAAGTCGACCAGGTCCGATGCCGATTCTGCCAGCGACTTGGACAGCTGGTTCAGTGATGAATACTGATCCATTTCCAGCGGGTCAAAGTCAGCATAGCGCGAGTTCTCTGAACCGTGTTTGGCAATAATCTGTGATTCCAGCTCGCCTTCCATTCGACGCAACTGGTCGGCAAGACGCTTGATGGCCAGTTCCATCTCGTTCAAGGTATTGCCAAGCTGGCCCAGGTCCATCTCGATACGCGAACGGTTAATCGAATTCTCACCAGACAGGTCAATCATCTTCTCGACCAGATCAGCAGAAATACGGATCATCTCGTTATTGCTATCGCTGGCTCCGGTATTCGTCCACTCACCCATCATTTGTGGCGGCTCAGTACCATCACCTTCTACAAAGCCGAAGTCGGCGCTGACCACCAGGTTGTCTGTTTTCGCCAGACGTTCAGGCAATTGCGCAGTGACGTCCACATAAGCAATCTTTTTCAGACTACTGTGAAGCTGTTCAAAACCGCTATAATCGTGCTGGAAAATCGCCTGTCTTAACCAGACCAGTGTTTTCTGCAACAAGCCATCATAGGCATTCGAGTTAAACTGATAGACCGCAAACTGTTCGAAAGTTGTTTCCAGCTCATAGGCAATGCTGGCCACTTCTTCCACAACAAGCATACGTGCGCCACCCTTGATACTGTGGGCGGCACGCTGTAACTGTAGTAATAAACTACGGTCACTACGCTGATCAAACCATTGGTTAAGCAGTTTCTCGGCATTGGCCAGAATCTCTTCGGATTCTTCCAGGAAAGATTCTTCAACAATGGATTTCAGTTCATCTTCTTCTGAACGTTCTACTGGCATATCGTCAGCAGCATCAGAAGACTCTGAAGCGTCTAGTAATTCTTCAGGTGCAGTAAGATCAGTTACAAGCTGTTCAGTCACCGTTGCATCTTCAGGTTGCGGTTCAGCAATCAAAGTCACTTCGGCTTCAGTAACTTTAATTGCAGCGCTCGCGCGCTCAACAGGAGTTACAGTTTGTCCAGAACTCAGTGCCTGAATATTTTGCAGAATCGCAATGGCTTCTGTTGCAGGATAATCAAGACTGTCATCCCGAATGGATTGAATACGATCGGAAACGTTGTCCTGTACCAGACGGATAATCTGGATTAAAGCAGGTGTTACGGCAATTTGTTGACGGATCACCCGCTCATAAATACTTTCCAGTTCATGCGCAATCAAACCGATATGTGAAGCCGCAATCATGTTTGCACCACCTTTTAAGGTATGCAAATGACGCATCAGGTTGTTCAGTGAAGTCGTATCATCCTGTTTTTTGCTCCAGGTATTCAGATCTTCATCAATACCTGCCAGCAACTCATCCGCTTCTTCCAGGAAGATACTTAACAATTCTTCATCGAAATCACGGTTGGTTTCAGCACTTTGCTGCTGCTGACGATCAGCAGCGATGCGTTGGCTCAAGCCCGCAAAATCGACACTGCCTGTCGCTACACCTTCAGCCGCCTGTCCGGCCTCTGAGGTTAGCTCAACATTCTGATCCGCAGAATCTTCAGCAAATATTTCGAAATCCTGCTGTACAAAGGCAGACAGTTCGCTGAGTACTTTTTGAGTCTCATCATTTAAAATGACGCGCTGTCCTGCGGCCAGGGTATCAAACAGATGGATGAATTCCTGATGCGCCTGTGCGAACAGTTCATAGGCATAATCGCTGTTTAACAGCACAGGCTTTTCAAGCAGCGCATCATAAGCCAATTTCAGATCGGCAGTGAATTCATGAATACCTTGCGCTGCCCGGCTCTCAGTATGTGCCAATAATTCCGCAGCCTGCTGGCTGAGTGCCTGTATATATTCCGGATAATCGACTCGTGCGCGTTTATCAAATTCAAACTCGGCATCAAGTAACAGATCAATATCTAGCTCAACCAGTTTGGACACGAGGCCTTGCGTCTGAATACTATTCGTTTCAGTAACCGCAAAGCCATAATCATGCCAGACACGCTCAAAGGTTGCATAGACCGTATCCAGTTTTTCGGTATTGCCCTGACGTAGCAAATGCAGATAATCACTGACGAACTCGGCATACTGAATCAGTAAGGCGGTTTCTTTCGAGGTCGAGACAATTTCATCTTGCAGCAAGGTCTTGAAGAGATGCTCTACTTTAGTGCTGGCTTCAAAAATCTGGTCAATCTGCGCCATTGATGAACTGCCACGCAAGGTATGAATGGCACGAATCAGGGCATTATAATCTTGTGATTTTTCATCTTCAGTTCGAAGGAAAGTCGCTATCGTTTCCAGATGCTCTTCGGCTTCTTCAATAAAGATTGCCACAGTCTCTTCGATATCGCTACGAACTGTGATCTGGACTGGCGCTGTGATTGCAGCAATTGCATTTTCATCACTTTCTGCAATTTCCAGCCCCGTGCTCTGACCTTCGGCAGTCAAATGATCGGCCAAGGCCAATAATTCTTCTAGCGCAGGTTCAGGTGAAAGGTTTTGTTGTAATTGTTGTCCCAAGAGTACCATTGGACGTAGATCTACATCCAATTCCAGGATCTGTTTGAATTTCGGATATAAGGTGTATTGATAGACATTGAGTGCTGCCTGCACAAACTTTTGTACCGTTGGCGTCAGCTGAATCGAACCGGACAAGACCCGGTTGAGCGTATCTTCAACCGCCCAGGCCATTTCCCCTGCCGATTTAGCACCGACCATGCGGCCTGAACCTTTTAGGGTATGAAAATGGCGGCGAATGGTCTTCAGATTTTCTTGATGATCTGGATTAGTCAACCATTCTGGAAATAAAGCATTTAATTCAACGAAGATCTCTTCGATTTCCTCAACAAAAATTTCAAGAATTTCTGCATCTTGGTCAAGATAACTATCTTCAGGAAGCGTTGTCGTTTCAACTAAATTTTTTAATATTTCTTTCATAGCTCATGCTTCTTACGTTATGCCGCCAAGAAGGGCGCTCAAACTTAATTGTGACTGTCACGCGATACCTAACGTATGAAGGTTAAGTACATCTTGTCGAGGCTTTATCTGTATTTTTTGAATGTGTCTCAACCGCAGTCAAGACACATTTCCCCATCATGTCTAACTTTATTCTGGTAGTTTAAAGTCAGATACAGACTCACGTAATGCATCAGCCATGTTAGCCAGTTCAGATACCGAACGTGCTGTATCGAAGGTTGCACTGGTGGTTTGCGAGGTAATTTCCTGTACAACAGTCATCGTGGTCGCAATATGACCCGCAGATGCAGACTGCAGTTTTGCAGCATCAGAAATGTTCGCAATCAGTTTCGCCAGATTGGTCGATACGTTTTGAATCTCATCCAGTGCCACACCGGCATCTTTAGACAAGTTCGCACCACGTACAACTTCCGATGTGGTTTGTTCCATCGAAATAACGGCTTCGTTAGTATCCGTCTGAATGGTTTTTACCAGGCCTTCGATCTGCTTGGTTGCTGATGCAGAACGTTCCGCAAGACGCTGTACTTCATCGGCTACAACCGCGAAACCACGCCCTGCTTCACCGGCCATCGATGCCTGAATTGCTGCGTTCAATGCCAGGATGTTGGTCTGGTCGGCAATATCGTTAATCAGGGCA
This sequence comes from Acinetobacter sp. BY419, assembly GCF_019038395.1. Lineage (GTDB taxonomy): Bacteria > Pseudomonadota > Gammaproteobacteria > Pseudomonadales > Moraxellaceae > Acinetobacter. The sequence continues at coordinate 25,041 of NZ_JAGFXZ010000002.1, read as the reverse complement.
ACGATGTTACCAATTTCCTGAGAAGACTCACCCAGACGTTTAATACGTTTTGAGGTTTCCTGAATCTGTTCACGAATCGTGTCCATACCTTCAATCGAGCGTTGTACAACATCTGCGCCGTTTGCAGCAATCTGTACTGAACGGTCTGCTACCACAGCAGATTCATCGGCGTTGGCAGATACCTGGTCAATCGATAGGGCCATTTCGTTAATCGCTGCAGAAGCACCAGCAATTTCTTGTGCCTGATGTTCAGATGCTTCGGCCAACTGGTTGGTAATGCTTTGTGTGGTCGCGGTATATTGTGCAACCTCTTGCGAAGTTTCAGTAATACGCGATACCAGGTCACGTAACTGGTCGATTGCAAAGTTAATCGAGTCGGCAATCGCACCAGTAAAGTCTTCAGATACGGTTGCATATGAACGTAAGTCACCATCAGCAAGATCAGCAATCTCATCGAGTAAACGCAAAATTGCATTCTGGTTACGGTCATATTCTTCTTGTAAACGGCCTACACGCTGTTTATCCGATACGCCACGCAGAGAGAGCAACTTAAATACGAAAAATAAGAAACCAAGTAAGAATGCGATCAACAAGGCTGCAGGAACAACCGTTTTAAGACCTGAGTTACCCGATAATTTATTCAGGTTGTCTAAGAGCACATCAGACTGGGAAAAAATAGATGCAGCGGCCTGACGAACCTTTACGATCTGGGTAGAGTTCTTAAGAATAATCGCAGATGCTGATTCGAGTACATCATCATATTCAGCTTTAATTCCCTCAAGTGATTCACGCAGAGTCGGATCAGTAATACGCTGTACGCCCAGTTCCGCAGACCCGTTTAACTGTGCATTCAGATAAGAACCGAAGGTTTCGGTATCTGCACTGAAGTCATCTGCAGATTCACGTGAGCCATCACTACCAGTCAGCACCAAGCTGATCGAACGTAAAATACGTTCTGCAATGAACACCTGGTTTTTGGCAATAACGACCTGGTTCGCTGGCATTTCTTGACGTGCCATCTGGTCGACCATCAAGTTATATTCTGCCTGAATTCCCGGAATCGCTTCACCAATCGCGATGTTGGTGTCGTATAACTGGTTAATGATCTTTTGTTGCGAGGTAATCAGATCAATGCTGCTCGATACTTCTGTCCACTGTTTATCAACAGCTTGTAATGCATTATTATTCGAGTGAATACTTTTAACTGTCTCAAGGTTCTCGGCAAAAGCTTTTTGCGAGTTAGACAGATTCTTCATGGCCTCAGGAGTCCCTGAAGCTGTCGCTTCAGTCGCCTGGCGCGAAATCGTTTGCGAGAGGAGACGTAAATCACCCAGACTTTGAGTGAGTTCGTTGGCACGAGGCACACTATAAAAAAGAACCAATAAAGTGATCAGTGCGGCCAAAAGACAGCCTGCTGCCCAATAAATCAGCGGTTTTGACTTTTCACTATCACCAAAGGCACGTGATAACTGATCTATTTGCGTTTGAATCTTAGCTAAAAAAGCATTACCGCCTTTGCGGCTAGTGCTTTCACCTGTATTTTTCTTTTTAAGTTTAAAGCCCATGCAGCCTCTCCCCGGTTGACGCCTTGATTACTTTCGAGCGCGACATTTAATTTATAAATTTTATAGATGCGTTCATAAATTTTGGATTTTGCAACAGACGACTGAATAAAAACACATGCCACTGCTGGTTGTGCTGATGGAAAAATCCCTGACAATATTCTTGTAAGTTTTTATCCAATTCAGATTTCTTCGAAAAGAAACTTTTCTTATTGAAATGTTGTATACCCAAAACTTGATCTACGACCAAACCCACATACTGGTCATTATGGTTGATGCATAATACTTTTTGAGTCGGTGAAAATTGACTGCTCTGCCCTGATACGTATTGTGTCAGATCAGAAAGCGACAACAGTCTTCCCCGGATATTCGCCAGACCCAATATCCATGCTTGCGTTTTGGGTACCGGCGTATATTTTGGGGGATAAATCACTTCTGACACCTCCCCCAGCGGAGCAACGAAATACTGCCCCATCATCTCAAAAGCAATGCCCGACCATCGGTTAACTTCATTGCCATCGGAAACGTAGTTTTTATTCCCCCGTTTCGCAATGCGAAGCAATTCGATAAATCCATTTGCTGCCATAGAGCTTATCCTGCATTGAGGTGCTGCTTAATTACATCTATTAATTGTTTTTCATCGACTGGTTTTGTTAGATAGTCGGCTGCGCCTTGACGCTTGCCCCAAACACGGTCAGTGGCCTGATCCTTGGTACTGACAATCACGATTGGAATGTGTTTGGTGGTCGCACCACGCGCAATCTGACGGGTAGCCTGAAATCCATTCACGCCCGGCATAACCACATCCATCAGGACCAGGTCCGGCAATTCTGCCTGTGCCATGGTGACGCCATCGGCCCCATTGGCTGCTTCAATCACCTCAAAGCCGTGTTTAGAAAGAATCTCTCTAAAGCGAAAAGTTTCTGTCGGTGAGTCATCCACAATTAGGATACGTGCCATGCCAATTCCCCAAAAAAATCAAATATTAAGCACTAATATGGTTACGGATTGCGTTCAGCAATTCATCTTTACTAAAAGGTTTGGTCAGGTATTCATCTGAACCCACGACACGACCTTTGGCCTGATCAAACAAGCCATCTTTACTTGATAGCATAATTACAGGAATATTCTGGTAATTCTGAGAGTTTTTAATTAATGCGCAGGTTTGATAACCATCTAGGCGTGGCATCATAATATCTACAAAAACGATATCTGGATTTGCTTCGGCAATTTTTGACAAAGCTTCAAAACCGTCTACTGCAGTAATGACTTCATAACCTTCGCGTTGAAGAAGAGTTTCCGCAGTACGACGAATAGTCTTTGAGTCATCAATCACCATAACTTTTAGATTTTGGAATTTATCGTCCATTTGTGTTTTAACCCTTCCCATTTTAGAAACTATATGCCATAAGGCTCATAGGATTATTTTATTACGATCAATAAACATTTTTAACATAAAGTCACTTGTATTATCAATGAACATTTTCTACACAAGTAGACAAAATTACCTGATTTTTAATAACAGCTTCACATTTTATTATCGTTATTGATTTTTTTTTGACTAACGGTAGTTTTTAATTCATAAATAAAAGTCTAATATAACAAGATTATTACTTTAAAATAAGTAATTTAGTCAACTTTAAATTCGGGGAGCCAATGATGGGTCAGTTTTCAAAAAAACTTGCTGTCATTGATAAAAATAAAATGACTGGTCAATTCATTATTGCTGTGCTGCTACTCTTACAGGTGAGCTTAACGTGTGCGAGTGGCAATCAACTCCCGCAAAAAGCCACCTGGTATCGCTATTATGACAGTAAGGGTGTGGCCAATATCAGTACCAACGTCACGCCAAATCATATCCGTTATGGTTATGAGGCACTTGACCAAAATATGCAGGTTATTAAGCGTGCGCGCCCTTATAACGCCGAAGCCGATATCAGACAAGCCCCTCAACGTGCCCAACAGGCACAGCGGATTGCCGAAGACCATAAACTCAAGCGTGCTTATAATAATAGCCAGACTGCTTTACAGAAAAAGAACGACAGCCTGAGCCAGTTAAAAAAACAGATCGATTTCCAGCAAGAACAGATGAAACAACTGCAAAAAGATCGGGTCATGTTTGTGCGTCAGGAACGTGAATATTTACGTAAAGGTAAAACGCCACCGGCATATCTGAAAACCACACTCGACAATAATCAGAAAAATCTCATTTCCCAAAAAGAAAATATTCATTCTTTACAAAGTCGCTATCGAAATCTGGAAGCAGAATACGACAAAATTATCGCCCGTTTAAAAGCACTTGAATAAATACAAGTAGCTGGTCGTGGTTTTGCTCCACAGCACGCTAAAAGGACTCTTATGCAAACTGCACTGCATTCTCATGATTTTAATATGCCTTCTTCGCGCTCTGTACTGATCATAAGTGTACTTTGCTTAAATATGTTTTTAGTGGCTTGTGATAAAAATGAACCCGTACAGCAAGCCGAAATACTCAAATCCATTGAAGTTATTCCTCAAGATTTAGTTGTTGTTAAATCTGGCAATTCAGTTCAAAAAACCGTATTTACCGGCACCATTCGTGCGGTCAATCAAAGCAGTATACAGGCACAGGTCTCTGCTACTGCCACCAGCGTAAATGCACAGGTAGGCCAAACGGTGTCCAAGGGACAAGTGCTGGTCCGCCTGAATAATCAGGACAATGCAGCCCGTCTGGCACAGGCGCGTGCCAATCTGGCTTCTGCCCAAGCTCAAGCCAATCAGGCTCGAAACATGATGCAGCGTAAAAAGCGCCTGCTTGATCAGGGCTTTATCTCAAAAGTAGAATATGAACAAAGTCAGGTCGATTATCAGGCACAACTGGAAAATGTCCGCGCCCAGCAAGCCAATGTCGATATTGCCGAAAAAGCAGATCGTGATGGCACCATGACCAGTCCGATCAGTGGCGTGATTACCCAGCGCCAGGTTGAACCTGGCCAAACCGTGGCAATTGGACAAACCCTGTTTGAAATCGTGGATCCAAGACGGCTAGAAATTCAGGCACGGGTTCCCAGTGACCTGCAGTCAAGCTTAAGGCTAGGCAGTCAAGTCGAATACAGCATTCAAGGCAATCCAAATCGACTCACCGCGGTGATTAGCCGGATTTCTCCGATTGCGGATCAGGCCAGCCGCCAGATCGAATTCTTTGCCACGCCCAATGAAACGATTCCCTCTCTCAGTATCGGCTCCTTTGTTGAAGGCAACATTCTGAGTTCACAATCGATTTCTGGACAGCTGATTCCACTAGATACCATTCAGGACATTCAGAACAAACCCTATGTATGGGTGATTCGCCAGAATAAAATTATCAAGGTCAATGTTCAGGTACTGGAGCAGCGTTATAACGACAACATTGCCGTAGTTCAAGGATTGGAGAGCACCGATCAGATCAGCCGGGTCAAGTTTAGCGAAGCTGATCTGCAAAAAACTGTCACCCTTCGCAACAACTAAAGCCATTCACACAGGATATTGATATGTGGTTTACCCGAATTAGTGTGAAGTATCCGGTTTTCACCATCATGATGATGTTCTGTTTGATGGTGCTGGGGCTGGCTTCTTGGCAGCGGATGGGCGTTGAAGAATTCCCTGATGTCGATTTCCCTTTTGTAGTGATCTATACCAATTATCCGGGCGCTTCTCCGGAAACGGTAGAATCGGAAATTACCAAAAAACTTGAAGATCAGATCAATACCATTTCCGGTTTGAAACAGGTCATTTCCCAGTCCAGTGAAGGTCTGTCAATCATCACCGCTGAATTTAATCTGGATGTTAGCTCGACCACGGCAGCTCAGGATGTACGGGATAAAATCGCTCCTGTGACTGCTAAATTTCGTGACGAAATTCAGGAGCCAATTGTCGAACGTTATGACCCGACGGCGAATGCGGTGATGTCGATCGTCTTTGAATCTGACAATATGGACGTGAAAACGCTTAGTTCCTATCTGGATCAGCGGATTGTGCCACAACTTCGCACTGTCCCCGGGGTAGGAACGGTCAATTTGCTAGGCGATGCGCAGCGCCAGATCCGGATTCAGGTGCAACCACAAAAACTGCAAGCTTTGGGTATCGGCGTAGATAGTGTGATTAACACCTTAAAGGCTGAAAATATTGAAGTCCCGGGGGGTACATTAAAATCCGGCAATTCGGAACTGGTGATTGAAATCAATTCCAAAGTGTTGCATCCCCTCGCCTTTGGCGATCTGGTGATTGCCAATAAAAATGGTGTACCGATTTTTCTCAGACAAGTGGCTGATATTCAAGACAGTCAGGCGGAGCTGGAATCTGCCGCTTTTCTGAATGGAAAAACCGCAGTGGCGATTGATATCCTGCGCAGTTCGGATTCTAATGTGATTGAAGTGGTCGACAAGACTTACAAAGCTTTAGAAACGATTGAGGCACAGCTCCCTCCAGGCACCACTTTGCAAGTGGTCGTAGACTCCTCCAAAAGTATCCGCGGTACCATTGGCGATGTAGCCCGTACCATTATTGAAGGTGCGGTACTTGCAGTGCTGATTGTTTTGTTATTCCTGGGTTCTTTCCGCTCAACCGTAATTACCGGTTTAACCCTGCCGATCGCACTTTTGGGGACTTTGACCTTTATCTGGGCTTTTGGCTTTAGCATCAATATGATGACCTTGCTGGCGCTGTCCTTGAGTATTGGCTTGTTGATCGATGATGCGATTGTCGTTCGTGAGAATATTGTCCGGCATGCCGATATGGGCAAAGATCATGTGACTGCAGCGCTCGATGGCACCAAAGAAATTGGATTAGCCGTACTGGCCACCACGCTGACCATTGTCGCCGTATTCCTGCCTGTGGCTTTTATGGGCGGAATTATTGGCCGTTTCTTCTACCAGTTTGGGGTCACGGTGAGTATAGCCGTTCTGATCTCGATGTTTGTCAGCTTTACTTTGGACCCGATGCTCTCTGCACACTGGGCAGAAAAGAAAAAAGATCCAAACAAAAAACCAGGCCGGGTTAAACGTTTCTTTAGCTGGATCTCCGGCAAACTGGATAACTTGAGCCATGTCTATGAAAAATTACTAAAACTGGCATTGCGATTCAGATTTATTACCTTAATGATTGCGGTGGCTTCATTATTTGGCGCTTTGGCTTTGTCCAAACTGATTGGCACCGAATTTGTACCAGTTCCCGATAAAGGCGAAGTCCGGATCAAGTTTGAAACACCAGTCGATTCATCCCTTGAATATTCACAGGCCAAACTACAGCAGGTTGATCAGATTATTCGTCAGCATCCGGATGTCAAAGCAACCTATGGGGTGATTAATGGTGCAACTGACCGCGGTAAAAACCATGTCAGTTTAAGGGTGACCGTGACCCCACGTACCGAACGTGAAAAGACTCTGGATGACCTGAATAATGAATTCCGCCAGCGTCTGCAGTCGGTGGCCGGAATCAGCATCACTTCGGTTGCCTCCGCCGATGAAACCGTTTCAGGTGGTCAGAAGCCGATTATGATTTCAATTAAAGGACCAGATCTGGATGAACTGCAAAAAATTTCTGATCGTTTTATGACGGAGATGGCGAAGATTAATGGCATTGTCGATCTTGAAACTTCATTAAAAGAACCCAAGCCGACACTCGGCGTACAGATTAATCGAGTCCTGGCCAGTGATTTAGGCTTGTCGGTCAACCAAATTGCCAATGTGGTTCGCCCGCTGATTGCCGGCGATGATGTCACCACCTGGCAGGATGAAAAAGGTGAAACCTATGACGTAAATCTGCGCTTGACAGAAGACCAGCGCAGCTTGCCAAGCGATTTGCAGAATATGTATATCACCTCGAATAAAACCGGTGCCAATAACCAGCCGATTCTGGTTCCGCTTTCAAGCGTTGCCAAATTTGAAGAAAAACTCGGCGCTTCGCAAATTAACCGACGTGATCTGGCGCGCGAGGTTCTGGTCGAGGCGAATACTTCAGGACGGCCTGCAGGTGACATCGGTGCTGATATCAGCCGACTACAAGCTGAATTTGATATGCCACCAGGCTATAGCTTTGATACTCAAGGTGCGAATGCCGATATGGCAGAATCCGCAGGTTATGCCTTGACCGCCATTACCTTGTCGATTGTATTTATCTATATTGTGCTCGGTTCGCAGTTCAACAGCTTTATTCATCCTGCGGCCATTATGGCTTCATTACCCTTGTCACTGATTGGCGTGTTTCTGGCCTTGTTCCTGTTTAACTCGACCATGAACCTGTTCTCGATTATCGGGATTATCATGCTGATGGGACTGGTGACCAAGAATGCCATTCTGCTCATCGACTTTATCAAGAAAGCCATGGATCGTGGGGAAGAACGTTATGATGCAATTATTGCAGCAGGCAAAACCCGTTTGCGTCCCATTCTGATGACCACCAGCGCTATGGTCATGGGCATGGTGCCCTTGTCCTTAGGGCTGGGGGAAGGTGGCGAACAAAGTGCACCGATGGCGCATGCGGTGATTGGTGGCGTGATTACCTCTACCCTGCTGACCTTGGTGGTCGTGCCAGTCATCTTTACCTACCTGGATGACTTTAAGAATTTTATGCTGCGTCAGGCACGTAAAATCATGGCATAATTTAATGCAAGACAATGAGGTGACATTCCCAAATGCTCACCTCATTTTTTATTGTATAATCCCTGCTTTAACGCTTAATTTTTTAGGACAGTTTCCATGCGCGCGAGTCGCTTTTTATTTGCAACGTTAAGAGAAACCCCGAACGATGCTGAGGTTATTTCCCATCAGCTCATGCTTCGTGCCGGTATGATTCGTAAGTTGGCTTCAGGACTATACACCTGGTTGCCGATGGGCGTTCGCGTATTAAATAAAGTTGAAGCGATCGTTCGCGAAGAAATGGATAAAGTAGGTTCGCTACAAGTCTATATGCCGGTGACTCAACCAGCATCTTTGTGGGAAGAATCAGGTCGTTATGTACAATATGGTCCTGAACTTTTACGCTTCAATGACCGCCATGGCAACCCATTTGTTTTGGGCCCAACGCATGAAGAAGTCATTACTGATCTTGCACGTAACGAATTAAAAAGCTACAAACAATTGCCTGCCAACTTCTATCAGGTACAAACTAAATTCCGTGACGAAATCCGTCCACGTTTTGGTGTGATGCGTTCACGTGAATTCATTATGAAAGATGCATACTCTTTCCATGCTAACCAGGAATCACTGCAACAAACCTACGACGATATGTATGCAGCCTACTGCAAAATCTTTACTCGTCTTGGTTTGGATTTCCGCCCAGTACAGGCAGACACCGGTTCAATTGGTGGTTCAGGTTCACATGAATTCCACGTACTGGCTTCAAGCGGTGAAGATGATATCGCGTTCTCGACTGAATCTGACTATGCAGCCAATATTGAAATGGCAGAAGCAGTACTTGTCGGTGAACGTGCGGCACCAACCCAAGAACTTAAACTGGTAGAAACACCAAACCAAAAAACCATTGCTGATGTATCTGCTTTCTTAGGAACTGATCCTGCCCATTCAGTAAAAGCATTATTGGTGCAAGGTGTGGTAACGGAAGAAGATCAAGCGGCACCTGTCGTTGCTTTATTCCTGCGCGGTGATCATGAGCTGAATGAAATTAAAGCTGAAAAACATCCTCTCATTGCTGCACCTTTAACATTTGCTACTGAAGAACAGCTGCAAGCTCTGGGCTTAACTGCTGGTTTTGTCGGTCCTCAAGGTCTCATGGAAAAAGGCGTAACTGTTATTGTTGACCGTGCAGCTTCTGTTCTTTCTGACTTTGTGGCGGGTGCTAATGAAGCTGACAAGCACGCGACAGGTGTAAACTGGGAGCGTGATGCGAAGTATTCTGAAGTGTATGACCTACGTAATGTAGTTGAAGGTGATCCGTCTCCAGATGGTAAAGGTACCCTTCAAATCAAACGTGGTATCGAAGTCGGTCATATCTTCCAATTAGGTCAGAAATACTCTGAAGCTTTGGGCTGTAAAGTCTTGGGTGAAGATGGTAAACCGTTTACTGTAACGATGGGTTGTTATGGTATTGGGGTGACGCGTGTGGTTGCCTCTGCAATCGAGCAAAACTTCGATGAAAAAGGTATTATTTGGCCAGTAGCGATTGCACCGTTTGAAGTTGCCATTGTGCCGATGAATGCCCATAAATCACCACGCACATTAGAAGCTGCTGAAGCTCTTTATGCTGAATTACAAGCTGCAGGTTTTGACGTGTTACTTGATGACCGTAACGAACGTCCAGGTGTTAAATTCTCTGACCTTGAACTTACAGGTATTCCTCACCGTATCGTGATTGGTGAAAAAGGTCTGGATGCAGGTACCTTTGAATATAAAGGCCGCCGTGATGCAGAATCAGTAAATCTGTCTAAAGAAGAGTTATTGGCTAAAATTGCAAAATAATTCTGTTTAAGAATAAAAGATCCCGCCAGATGCGGGATTTTTTATTCTTTTAACTTAACAGAATTTATGTCCGCCGAAGCAGTTAGGTTTAAAGTTCTGGCCTGCCAGTTTTAAATTATTCAATGGAAAATCAATCAAGGTGGGGTTTTTAATTTCACTTACGTCCAGAGAACCGCCTGCAATACACCCACTGATAATACCACCACAACTACGGATGTTATTTGTTAAGTCATAATTAATCCCGGCGATGGTTTGTTTTAATACAGCATCGGTAATTTGCACTTTATCCGTTGGAGAAATACTGCCTAAATCCACCTCATCCTCCATTGCCAGCCACCACCCTTGGTTAGCTCCCACAGCTGCACCTGGCCATAAAATCTTTTGTGATTGCAATGATAATGATGCAGGGTTATTCAAATACAAGGCGTGAATTAGACCAAGGTTTTGATTTACCGTAATATCAGTTTTCAGCCCCGTCAAATAACCGGTAACATCTTTGTTCAAGTTTAATAAACCACCTAAAAGCTGTGCTTCTAATGGCCCATTAAAATCGATCCGATCTACTGTACCCGTTCCTTTTAACACCACCTCCTTCATACGTGTTCCTGAAACAATGGTGGCAGGAATAGTGAATGGTGCATTTGATTCCTGCAAAGTAAAGGAATAATCATCTGATTTATAATGTAAATCTAGAGGTAGTGTTAAAGTACCTATTTTTCCTCGCACCGTCCCCTCAATCATTTGACCTGTAGCTGCATAATCCATAATACGAGAAGCTGTGTTTGCAACCCCTGAGGATGCCTTAGTCTTCATATAACCACTAAAACTGTTAATACCATTGGGTGTATTGCTATTTTCAGTACCTAAAGTCATAAGACCCTGAATTTTTTCAGCACTTAGACGAAAGCCCAAGACTTCTCGCGTAGAGGCCTGATTTGGATTTTTAATTGCAAATTGAAGAAATGGATTGGTGATGAATGCCGAACTGCCTGCACGATCATCGGATGTATAGTTCGAATTCGCAGGCAGCCCACTTAGGGCAATATGATCAATATCAATATCACAGCCTGTCGCACCATTAATGCCTCCACAACCGAGTTGTAGCTTTTTAATATTGGTATTGATCTCCATCTCGGCTTCTAAACCTAATTTATAAAATGAAATATTAGACTGATCATAGTTAGTACCAAGATTATCTGCCTGGTTATAACCTTTCTGTACTTCCATCGAAAGAAGTGCCTGACCATCCACAGTAGACAATTCCTCATCATTTAAGATGGTCATTGCAAAACTTTGTTGTGTAATCGCAGACATTGCCACAACCAGACTATTCAAAAGTATTTTTTTCATTTTAATGTCCTTATATTCTTATTAGCGTGGCGTAATACCCATCGTGCTACGAATAGTTCCACCAGTCAGTGCAATACTTGCCATATTTTGCATATTGCCATTGGTCGCCATGGCAAAATTGGTTTTAAATGGTGTCGCAATATTATTTTCGTAATTGAGTTTGACTTGATTATCCAAAGTCACTGTATCGGCACTGACACGAACTTTTCCTTTAACGCCCAAATGACCTTCCATCCGGTTAAAGTTAATCGAAGAAACCTTTAATGCCCCGGTTGAATCAATATCTTCATTGGCAATACTGAAATAGCTACCTAAATTATCTTTATCTGCACTTTCTTCTGATGTGAGTGGCCTAAATTTAAAGTTTGCATCAAGTGACAAGAAGTTGGTATCTGGAGAACTGGCGGTTGGATCTACCCCAGGAATAATCAGCAGCTCACCATTTCCATCAAGTTTAAAAGCGATATTAGTCAGAACATCGTCACGTTTGGAAAAATTATCGTGAGGCACATAGGCCCCGCATTTAGTGACCGATGCACTGGTACAGTTATATTTAGATCCGGGCAACTGACCAATTGCAAGTTCTGCTTTTGCAGCAACCAGCAACTTATCGGCACGAACATAAATACCGTCATCTTCATAGCCAATAATCCCTTCCGACTTGATCAAAGCATCGATATTTCTAAAGCCGGCGTAATAATTTACTGCCTCGTCATGTACCCCCTTCTGACCATCAATCAAGATAATGGAAGTTGTACTTGGCAAACCGGTTTTTTCATCAACCCCATAACCTTCAGTCGATGCCATAATGTTATAGGCAATTGCCTGTTTATTGTCTAGTCCATAGGTCGTCCCAGATAACGCAACATTGGCATTTAAATTATAGATAGGAATACCAATCCCCCATGAGCCCCCATCCCCACCCAGCTCGTTGAGCGAATTATCTGAAATAAACCGTGCCTTCGCAGCAATGGCCTGAAAGTCCATGCCTCGTATAGCAATAAGTGCAAAGTCATCCCCAGCCGCTGAAGTACTGAGCGTCTGTTTAAGCACATCACTCCCACCTAAGGTCTTTCGCATATTTTCATTAATGATAAAATCAAGACTTTTAGCAGTAATGGTATTGATATAAATATCACCGAAGTCAATATAGGCATTCTTACCATGCAAGGCGTCATCGACATTACGTGTAGTCAATGGTCTAATATTTGAAAATTGGACGGCATGACTCCCTTTTCCAGTATGACCAATTTCAAGCGTAGTAGGTGCCATACTTGGGAGGCGAGCGGCATCATCAGCGGCGGTAAAGTCTGCAGATAGTCCCAGATGCAAACCACCCTCTCCCACCAAGTTTTCATATCCTGCCGCAGTTTTGTCCTGACGTTCTACTACACCATTTACTTTATTACTGACATCAAATTTACCAATCTGGGTTTGATCAGCATTCATAGAAATTTTTGCATTGGTAACTGCACCTGAAGCACCTAAACGCATAATATTTTTACGTTCGTTATTCGGTGTGTTATAGCGCAAGTCAATATTGACACCAGGATTGGTCGGATTAACCCGGCCAGCTGCGATATCTGTTGTATCTTCAGTACGCTTTAAATCTACATAATGATCTTGATTGCCATTTCTTGTAGTGAGCACCACGCCTTCATCCGGGTCAATATACAGATAGCCCTGACCGGCAAAATTAAAGTTAAAATCATTTAAAATCAGGCTGTTTTCGCCCAACTTATGGCTAATGGTGGCATTTTTTAGCTGAAAGTCGATACTCGCAACTGCATCCTTATTAAATAAGCCGGCACTGGTTTGCAATAAAACGCTAAGTGGGGTGGAGGTGCTAATACCTAGGGAACCCAAACTTTGATTCGCTTCTACACACGTAGTGCCAACACATTCTTTTTTAACCAAGTTTAAGTCTGCAGTAGATTTAAATGGATCGACACTGGCAGCAATCCGAAGCCCGGCCCCTTGGGCGGTCGCACCGACATCAAGTTCCAGCTTACTAATAATCGACTTCCCATCGATACCATCAATTTTCATATTATGGAGGCCGAGACCCATCTTAGTATTCTGATCTGGATTTGGGTCATACCAATTGGCTTGCTGAATCGTTGTACGAGACATTTCATGCGTAATAACAATACCATCTTGGCCCATGACCTCACTTAAGTCGTGTTCATCAATGGCTTCAAGTGCATAACCTTGTTGGATGAGGCACATACATACAGACAGCAGCGTCAATCTCGTTATTGTTTTTTTCATTTTTATATCCTTATGCCGTACTTAACGTTATGACTAGCAACGACTTTGTGCCCCACCTGTACAGTTATAACCAAATATTTTCAAATTGCCTGACATATGCAAATTTCCATGAACATTCAAGCCCATAAAGCCTTTTTCAGTCCCTTTATCAAACAAAGGGACATCTTGTGGCGAGGGTGTATAAGTTCCGTCAGCATTATAGGTACGCCCAGTATAAGTACTATAAACACCTGTATTGGCATAACCTTCTAAGGCGCCCACACCTGTACCCGTTTCAATCGAAACTGTGTTGAAACCCAGATTTCTGATCTTTAAAGGCTTATCATCATAAAATCTAATTTTCATCGCTGTTTGAGGTTCATTACGATGATTAATAATGGTTGTACCATCAATTGAAAATTTATCGATCTGAATTGTGCCTTGCATGCCTTTAAACACTAACCACTTTTTATTTCCATTGGCATCGACATGGTTATTCGGTGCTATTGCTAAGCGGCAAAATTGTTTTGTTGCCCCACAAGTTGCCGGATCTAAAACATAAAACACTTCTAGTGGATTACCATTCCCATCAAGCCGAGAAATTGCATCTTTAGTGAGATCTGTGGCATAAACATGGTTTAAGGATAACGTCCAGCTCAGGTCTGCCCCGCTCTGCCCGACTGTATCGGTTAACTCTTGCTGATTAAGCGCATCTAACCCAGCATGACTAAATATAGAAGCACATAACAATGTACAGAGGGTCACTAATTTAGACATTTGCATACTCCCTTACAGACCTGTGGTTTTAATTTTTAAATGCTGGATCAGTACGCCATCGATGACAGCAGATCCAAAATTCTTACTTGAGCCATCAACACTTTTAAATACGACTCCGGTTGAATTGACACCATCCTTGGCGCGCAGCAAATTTGTTCCTGAGATACGCTCTGTAGTCCCTATAGAGATGCTGCTGTGGGTCGCATTACGCCCTTGATAAAGGGCGGTAGTATCTGTAGCATTATTTTTAATCGGTGTACCACAACTATAGACATTACAGGTAGAGCCTTTTAATTCAGCTCCTCCTAGCCCGGCGCCATAGTTTTGATAGATTTCATTATAAATAGATGGAATATTGGGAATACGCGTCACTTCTAAAATAATATTATTACCCTCTGAGCCCACAACGAAAGGTTGATACATATTACCGAGCACCAAGTTAATATTTGGGCTGTATAAATATAACCCTTCAGAATCATGAAATACGGGTGCAGCACTCCCGTTTAAGGCCGGTGTCGGCCCATCACCATCAAGTGCATTCGTTTTCGCTGCAGTACTTAAACGAATACCTTTGTAATCCAGATTAGTATCTGTTTTACTTAAGTTTTCAGGATTATCATTAGTATTTAAGCGGACAATACTTGCCATACCTAAAGTTTGATTGTAGTCCTTATTATTAGATTCTAGGGTTTGGAATAAACGAACTTGCGAGCCATTTAAACTTAGGCCATTCGCAACAAGTTGATTCCTAAGTCGATAATCTATATCTAACCCAGAAACTGGAGCTCCAGTGATAGGATTGACAACATTCGATGAATTTAGTTCACGAGAAAAAATATCACTCCAAAACCCCAGTTTAATATTATTATCACTTTCATCTGGAGCAATCTTGGCAAGAGGAGCTTCTAGAGCGATATAGCCGACTTCTTTGGCAACATCCTTAAACTGTTTAACATTTTCAGTTCCTGCGCGAAATAACCATGGATTATCGGCGGATCCCCAGTTAAAACCCTCATTACTATATCGGGTACTTAAGGAACCATCGCTTTTTGATAATGCCAGACCATAAATAAACACATCTGCTTTGGTTCTTAATTTTACTACGCTTGCTTTAGCCGCTTCTTCCTCGGCAATTTTGGTCGCTTCTTTAACAAGTAACTGATATAGCTCTAATCTTTTCTTTTCTGCCTCAGGTGCTGCAAGTGCATCTGCTTCAACTTTCGCCTGCAATTTACCTGCATCTGTTTTCTGAGTGATCTGTGACTGTATATATGCAGTCACCGTTGGGTCGATAACATTCGTTCTTCCACTCGTACCAAATTGCGTTGTTTTAAGGAATTTAGAATTAGGAATAGTTTCGCCACCCCGATTACCGTAGAGCAACTCGACCATTTCTGTCCTATTTTTTTCCGCAGAACTACGAGCTTTAAGAATATCTCCAGCCGTCACTGAGTACACTGTAGTACCATCTCTTTCCAACTTATCATTTCCAGTGAGTACACCAGTTCCATTATAATAATCAGTATAACGCTGATCATAATACTGTTGCATCAGTGGCGAATCATAATATGCTTGAGCAAGTTGAGAACGGAGTTCAGGTTGTTTCGCTTCCTCTGTCGCCTTAATATCCTTTGTATACCTGGTTTCTAACTCATTGTATTTGGGGTTAAAAATAGAATCATAGGTGGTTTTATAAAGTGTAGCGTAACCTGTTGATGCTTGAGCGCCTAAATACGCATTGGTATATGCTAAATCATAGACTTTATTATAAGCTCTCTCACCCAACTGAGCATAATTCTCCCCGGTTGGAATAATCCGGATAAAACCGGTATCAGCTTGTCCCGGATTTTCAATCCCTCTTGCATAACTGGAACCAGCAGAAAGGTCCTTGGGACCCTGAAACACCATTTTAAAATCGTCTAAAACAAGCGCAACACCTTCACCCGTGGTGTCAGAAAGAGAAGAATCTGATAATTCCTGCATCGCATGCGCAGAAGGCAACAGGCTTAAACCGATTGTCATCGCCAAATAACTTTTGCGAAATTTTAATATATCTTTGATCTGAGTCATCTCGCTCTTTCCTTTTTATCTGATGCTCCGCATCTTTATGCTTCAGCTTCCCAGCCATCAAGCTTTAATTTTTTATGATGCATTACATCTTTTTTGTGGTTATGCGGAATCTATTATGCTGACTTTTAATACAGATGCCAAAGTCAATGGGGCGAAAAACAAGAGTTTCCGATGAATGAAAATCTCAAAAAAAATAAACGGGACATAAAGTCCCGTCATTCAATATCTTAAAGCAATTAGGTCTTCGGTAAGGTCACACCTTGCTGACCTTGATATTTTCCACCACGATCTTTATACGAGGTTTCACAGACTTCATCGGATTCAAAAAATAGCATTTGCGCCACACCTTCACCTGCATAAATACGCGCAGGAAGCGTAGTAGTATTTGAAAATTCCAAAGTCACATGACCTTCCCACTCTGGCTCAAGCGGAGTCACGTTTACGATAATGCCGCAACGTGCATAAGTGGATTTACCCAGACAAACTGTCAACACATTCCGCGGAATACGGAAATACTCGACTGTACGCGCTAAAGCAAAAGAGTTGGGTGGAATAATACAAACATCCGACTCAATATCAATAAAGCTGCGTTCATCAAAGTTCTTCGGATCGACAATTGCAGAATGGACATTGGTGAATACTTTAAATTCGCGTGCACAACGCACGTCATAACCGTAGCTCGATACGCCGTACGAAATCAGCTTTTGACCATTTTCATCCAAACGTACCTGGTTTTCTGCATACGGTTCAATCATGCCGTGTTTTTCGCTCATTTCGCGAATCCAACGATCAGACTTAATTGCCATTGATATAATCCAAAAATCTTAAAAACAAGTTATTGCGACGTACTTTAACTGAAATTGACACTAATGAAAATAAGTGAAGGGCTTTGAGCTAAAGTTGTCAAAAAATTACTGATCGAGATCGGCTTACAAACTTAAAAGTGCAGAATAACTTAAAGGAATAGAAAAACTCATTAACACCAGTGATGCGGTTTTTTGCAGGTTTTTCTGATTGAGCCAGCGGCTGTTTTTTCTGGCCAGGATTGAGCCTAGAAAAGTCCAGAAGAATGCAATCGGAATCAGCAAAAGCAAGAAAACAAGCATATGAGCCACATAATGCTGACTGCTTTTCCACACAATCACAGGAAAAATGGCAGAGGCAAATAAAAGGGCTTTGGGATTAAGCAAGGTGGCCAAAAATAACTCGCGCGCGCGAATCGATACCTTTTCAAAGTTTTCACTGAGTTCTGCTGTTCGCCATAATTTCACGGCAAGAAATAGAATATAGCCAGCACTAAACAGCTTGAGAATGGTAGGTAACAGCGGAAGATGAACAGAAATTTTTCCGATCAGAATACCCCAGAAACTAATAGCAATCAGATAACCAAAAGCTTCAGCAGGAATTAAACGAAATGTTTTTTTAAGTCCGACCTGTATGCCGGAAGATGCCAATAAGGTATTGGTTGGGCCTGGTGTTAAAAGAATGGTTGCCACTAAACCAATAAAAAACCATGAAATCATAGTTTGACCTCGCTCTAATCCGCGTAGCATAGAATAGTTCGGTCAATGCTGCAAAAAAATAATTGTAAGAGAACATATAACCTCAATTTAAATCTATTTTATCCAAATAAATTCAATAATTTAGTAAAAAAACCAGAATAAATACGCGACAGTCATTTCAGTCAATTTCAACAAATTAAATCGAGTGGGATTTAAACTGAGAAATCAAAAAAGCCTTAGTATTTAACTAAGGCTAAAATGTTTGAATTGTCTATTAAATCAAAAAATTCGGCTATGATCTTTTTCTGCTTTCGGTAACTGTGCGGCGATTTTCTCTGCAATCAGCATATAGCTTTCTGCCGCAGCATCTCCGGCAATCACCGATGGTTTACCGGCATCCGCATTTTCACGAATTTTAGCGTCCAAAGGTAAGCGGCCCAATAACGGAATTTGATATTGCTCAGACAGCTTATCTCCCCCGCCTGTACCAAAAATCTGTTCCTCAAAACCGCAATTTGAGCAGATATGAGTCGACATGTTTTCAATCACGCCCATGATCGGAATCTGCACGCGGTTAAACAATTCGATGCCTTTGGTCGCATCCAGCAAGGCCACGTTTTGTGGGGTTGTCACAATTACTGCGCCCGTTACCGGAATACGCTGCGCCAGAGTTAACTGGATATCACCCGTGCCAGGCGGCATATCAATCATCAGAACATCAAGATCTGGCCATAGGGTCTGATTGAACAACTGCATTAATGCACCGGTGGCTTTGGGACCGCGCCAAGCGACCGGGGTATTGTGATCTCCAGTTAAATGTCCAATCGATAACACCGCCATTCCATAGGCTTCGATGGGCACAAACTGCTCTGCTTCGATCATTGGCGTTTTGCCGGCATTACCGAGCATGGTCGGAATACTTGGACCGTAAATATCGGCATCCAGAACGCCTACTCGCAAGCCCAATTTCTTTAGCGCCAAGGCCAAATTCACGGTAGTAGTCGATTTACCCACCCCCCCTTTGCCAGATGACACCAGAATCACATATTGAATACGCGGATGTTTCGGAACATCCCGCTGTTGTGGTGCAGCTTTTTGAATCGGTGGATTATTCGGATCAGCTTCTTCTGCTTTTATCGGTTGAGCCGATGCATCCACTACAGGAGGAAGATCTGGTTTCGCTTCTGCTTTAGGCTGGCTTGAATAGCTTTCACCTTCGGCATGGTTATGCCCACAGCCACCCGATTTATTACTTTTAGGCCCAGTTTTTTGCTGAATTACATGCATGTTCAGCTCTTGAATCCCACATTTTTGCAAAGCTTCTGCCAATTCGTCATGGATCTGTTGCAGCTGTTGTTTTTCTTCAGGATAGGTATTCAGGGTGATTTGCAGAATCTCACCCTGTACATTGACCTGAGTAATGCGATCTTTCAAGGCATTGCTGGAATTTGGCAAGATATAGTTTTGCAGTACGTTCTGCACAGCTTCTTCGTTCACCTCCTTGGAAGGCGAAAAAACCGATTTAAGCGAAGAAAGCCACGACATAGGTTACTCCAAAAATGTAGATCAACATCTGAATAGCTTAGTTTAACGGGGTTTTGGGCTAAGGTTAAGCACTGTGTTGGAGAAGATGAAAGAGATATCTTCAATTTCCAACCATTTTACTTGGTTTTATGAAATATTTTATGAAATCCTAGTGATAGAAATAATGAAAAATGAATAAGTGAGAAAACAGAACAGATTGTTTTTGAGGCGAGAATAATTTTTTATTGATTTTAGGTGTAGCAAGCCACTTTAACCCTCTGTGATTAAAGTGGCTCTGATCACAGATTATTTCTGATTTTTATTGTTTCCAGACTTGTCCTGTTGATCCTTTGTATTTTTATCCTGATCTGGTTTAGATTCATCCTTTTTGGACTGGGAATTGCTCTCTGAATCTTTATCTTTAGCATCCTGCTGCTGATCAGAATCACTCTCCTTAGATTGATTATCCTTCATTTTATTCATGGTATCAGTCGCCATCTGTTTCAGATCAGCGAATTTAGCAGAGGCTTCACTCACTAATTCCGTGATTTTCTGTCTGGTATCTTCAAACTTGTGCATGGCTTCATCTTTTAAGTTTGCCATACCCGCCTGCTGATCAGTCTGACCGTCTTTAGTATTATGTTGGTCTGACTTGTTAGATGATTTATGTTCAGATGTCTGATCCGCTTTGGCCTTTTTCGCCTGATCTGAACCTTGCTCATCGTTTTGCTGGCCGTCAGATTTACCATGTTTGAGCTCATTCAGAAGCTTTTCACCTTTTTGCAACAGCTCTTCACCAATCGCAATTGCCTTCGCTTTCAGGTCATCTATCTTGAAGCTTTCAGTTTTGTGATCTGAATCACTCTCTTTAGAACCGTCTTTTTGCTCAGCATTGGCATCTTTGACGTTATGCTGAGTATCAGACTTCTCATCGGAATTGGTCTTGGCGGTTTGCCCGCTCTTATGTTCCTGATTGTGCTTTTTATCGATTTCGTTTTGCTTTTGCTCTTTTGCGACCTGATCATTCAATTCGCGTGCATGTTGTTCTTTATCTTGATTTTGCTTTGATGCATTGCTTTGGTTCTGCTGAGTCATGAGGTACCCTCCTTAGGCATATCATATAAACAATCAAACATTTTTTAGCACAAAGCATCGCGCGATTTGAGCATAGTAAGCAAACTGCAACAAAGCCTGTACATGTTGTTGCTATTGTTTGCAATATGTAGCATGACGCCCGTCAATGCAATATTTCAGATGGAAAATAATGGACTGAGGTGGCCGGGTTGTCTTTTGCACATTCAGCTAAATTTATTCGATGAGTTTCAGGCAAAGCATTCCTTTGTAATCCTGTCATCACATTTTCTTAAGCTTGCTAATTCATGCTGTCATAGCGTAATTTTCAAAGCTAAAGAGTGGCTTGTTACCAATCCACATCAGATATTTATCGGATACAAATGTATCAAGAGACATTACTTCAGATTAAGCACGCAAAGTACTCATAAAACTGACCGCAGAGAACAACCATATAAACAGAATGAAGCTGCGTGCTTGATTGAAATTGTCTACATCTGTGCCATGTAGCATGTTATGACGGGTCATGGTCACATTCGAGCTTGAATCCATTTTATAGGCGGCAAGTTCAGCAAAATACGGATTCAGTTCAATGGCAATTTTGGACTTATGCCACAGGCTTTTAATTTCATTGCCTTTTAAACCCGGAACAATTTTATAGACATCGACAAACTTGGTTCCATTTTGTTTTAAGTAGCCTGTTTTAATCAGAATATCAGTCAAAATACCTTCAAGCTGCGCGTAGACATTTGGAATACAACCGCTATAGAAGCCAAGCTTGTACATTTTCAAGCTTTCAAGCAACACCAAACGGCGCTTTGCTTTGATATTTTCATCAATCTCTAAGGCATCAAAGGCTTTGAGCATTTCCGTTTGGAAATATTCACTGTTGATCATATCGAGCAAATTGCATGGCTCAACATCTTCAAGTTGGTGAATGGCCGGCCAAAAATGTATAAGGTTTAAAGCATCATTGGCAAACTTCGCGCCAATCGGTTGATCCAGCTGATCTGCAAGCACTTGAAAGTAAGCATCTTGCGCGACTAAACTCGATAAGGTTTTGATTAAAAGTGTATGTTCATCTGCCGAGATGCCTTCAAGATAAGCTTCTGCATCTCTTAAAATCTGACTACCTAATTTTTTTTGGCTTGCCACATTTTGCTTAATGCGCGTGACAGGCTGGTCATCTTCATAGTCGTCATAATCAATCATGGACGGCTTACTCTTTTAATAAATGCAATAGCGCACTATTATCCACGATTCTTGCTAGGCTCGTAGTGCTAAGTCGGATGTTTTAACGATTTAACTAAACTCAATCATTCCTGGTTTTAATAAAAACCATTTACGCTCAACAATAACTTTTGTTTTTCAGCGATTGCCCAATAATTATTATAGTAAGGTTTGGCTTTCTCAATCTTTTTAAACATGGGTTCCTGACATGCCTGTTCAACAGTTTTAATCTGTTTTTCTGAACCAAAAACAATGAATGAATCTCGAACTCTTTCTTGTCTAGGCAACTTAAACCATGGATCCGAAACAACATAATGAATATTGGAATGCCATGTTTTCCAACGTTTCTTTACCGTCGGTTGAATACATTCAATATGCTCAACAGTTTTCGCTTCACTCTTCTGCCATTGATTTAAAAACTCTTGTTTGGTTTTTGCATTCAGTGGATAGACGACCACCCAAACTCCCCAATCACCACCATGACGGCGGCTGAAATAAAAAATAGGTTGCTCCAAGTTTGGGAACTGTTCACGATCAGCCCTAAATGACTCATCCCATCTTGCTTGATATAACCTATCATCTTGTATCTTTAATGAAATTATTAAGCAAAAAATGACGACCGCACAGGGTATGATGACAATATAAGTAAATACTTTCAGCATCATTTTTAAAAATTTTAGCATTATTTAATCGTTGTTATTTTTCATTGATATATAAACAGCTTATCAAATTCAAAAGCATGAACGATGAAACTTTGAGCATTTTTGAAGAATTCACCAAAAGCCTTATGCAACTTTTTCTTATCTCAGGTAAAATCATGCACCTTGCATAATATACGAATGAGAGAGTCAGATCCGTGCGTAATATCTTAGTCACTAACGCCCTTCCCTACGCCAATGGCCCGATTCATATGGGTCACTTACTTGGCTATATCCAAGCAGATATTTGGGTACGTGCGATGCGCGCGATGGGTCATGAGGTGACTTATGTCTGTGCGGATGATGCTCACGGAACCGCAATCATGCTGCGTGCCGAAGCGAATGGCATTTCTCCTGAAGCGCAAATTGCCAATGTGCAAAAAGAGCATATTCGTGATTTTGACGGTTTTGGGGTGCATTTCGACCATTATGATTCTACGCATAGTGATACCAACCGTGCCCGTGCCTCTGAAATCTATGTAAAAAACCGTGACGCTGGCAATATTGCAGTGCGTCCGGTGACCCAGCTTTTTGATCCTGAAAAAGGCATGTTCCTGTCAGACCGTTTCATTAAAGGCACCTGCCCTAAATGCAAGGCAGAAGATCAGTACGGCGATTCATGTGAAGTCTGCGGTGCAACCTATAATGCAACAGAGCTGTTGAATCCACATTCAACTTTAAGTGGCGCCACACCAGTTGAAAAATCATCTGATCATTACTTCTTTAAATTGCCGAATTTTGGTGAATACCTGCAAAAATGGACCCGTGATGAAGGTCGTCTGCCAGTATCGATTGCCAACAAACTGGATGAATGGTTTGAAAATGGCCTGAACGACTGGGACATCTCACGTGATGCACCATATTTCGGTTTTGGAATTCCGGATGCACCAAACAAATATTTCTATGTTTGGGTTGATGCACCGATTGGTTATATGTCGAGTTTTGAAAACTACATCAAAACCAAACGTCCTGAATTAAATTTTGACGACTACTGGAAAAAAGACTCTGAAAATGAGGTCTATCACTTCATTGGTAAAGACATTGTCTATTTCCATGCCTTGTTCTGGCCGGCAATGCTTGAAGGTGCAAACTACCGTACGCCATCAGGTTTATTCGTAAATGGTTTCTTGACAGTGAATGGTCAAAAGATGTCAAAATCTCGCGGCACCTTCATTAAAGCCGAAACCTATTTAGAGCATTTAAACCCTGAATATCTGCGTTATTATTTTGCATCTAAACTTTCTGACAAAGTTGAAGATTCTGACTTAAACCTTGATGATTTCGTTCAGAAAGTAAACTCAGACCTCGTCGGTAAAGTCGTGAATATTGCCAGCCGCTGTGCAAAATTCATCAACACCAAATTCGATAACAAGCTAAGTGCAACTTGTGCCGAGCCTGAACTGGTGCAAAGCTTTATTGATGCTGGTTCATCCATAGCACAAGCGTATGAAGCACGTGAATTCTCTGCTGCTATTCGTGAAATCATGGCGCTTGCAGATAAAGCCAACCAGTACATCGACGAGAAAAAACCTTGGGCACTGGCGAAGCAGGAAGGTCAGGAACAGCAGGTACATGACGTTTGTTCTCTGGGCATCAACTTGTTCCGTCAATTGGCAGTGTATTTAGCACCTGTATTGCCAACATTGGCTGGGCAAGTTCAAGATTTCTTGCAATTGGCTTCTTTCGACTTCGCTTCTCGTGAAACGATTCTTGTCAGTCATGAAATTGCATTGTTCCAACCGTTGATGCAACGTGTAGATCCGAAAGCTGTTGCGGCAATGGTGGATGCATCTAAAGATTCTTTAGCTGCTGCGGCTGAACCTGTAAAAGTTGAAAAGAAAAAAGAAAAAGCCAAAGAGAAGAAAGCTGAACCTAAAGTTGGCGAAGCTGAAATTATCGGCATCGAAGACTTTATGAAAGTTGACTTACGTGTGGCTGAAGTTTTAGAAGCCGCTCATGTTGAAGGTTCTGACAAGCTTTTACAACTCACTTTAAATGTCGGTGAAGCTGAACCGCGTAATGTGTTTAGCGGTATTCGTGAGTTCTACCAACCTGAAGACTTAAAAGGAAAATTGGTGGTGATGGTGGCTAACCTTGCACCACGAAAGATGCGTTTTGGGATCTCAAACGGTATGGTACTCGCTGCGAGTAATGGCGATGGTGTTTGGGTGATTTCACCTGAATCGGGTGCTAAACCGGGTGATAAAGTGTCTTAAGATATAAAATCTGAGATAAGAAAAAGCCTCTACGATGTAGGGGCTTTTTTTATTAGAGAGAAGACTAACCTTTATATGCTTCTTCCTTAATTTCAATCAACTTAGGCAAAAATTCATCCTGAATCTTATGCTTTTCCAATAAGCCTGTCGATTGAGTTAGTTTTTTATTAGTGAGTTCAATCAGCCTCTCAAACCATTTTTCTTCCTGTAAATAAATTTTAGTTTGTGAATGTATTAGACTTCTTTCATAAATCATTTTTTACTCAGTTCCAGGTTATAGATACCAGCAATTAAATTGAATCTCAAACCGAGTCTTTTGCCTCTATTTCGATAACGCTCAGCAAGGATCTTGAACGTTT
>NZ_JAGFXZ010000019.1 GCF_019038395.1 Acinetobacter sp. BY419 | reverse complement strand
TAAAGCACGTAGTCTTCATGGATTTCTCAGCGGAATTTATGCTTCGCTATGTGCATATCAATTAACCCATCGAAATAAGCCAAAAATTCAAATTATGAAATCATCGGCTTAAGCAGGATTCAGGTTAATTATAAATAATTGAATTATAAAAATAATTATATTTTTTCTACATCTTATAAAAACTTAATATTTAGTTACAACCTATTCAATTTGATAAAAATCATTTACTTAAACCATAAATTGCTCTTTTCTTAATCACCCGATGTTCACTATATATGCAAATTCATTTAAATTAATTTAAATAAGGGTATCTGCCCTTTAAAACATAATTTTTCACCCTTATTTAAGATTTAACAATGATGAAGGAGTGATCTCGTGAAAAAAGTGGTTAAAGCTAAAAATTTGATTGCATTTCGACTATGGTTAGAAAAATTGGGATACTCGGTACGTACCCTGGCGGATGATCGTGGTTTCAGTTTCAGTTTTAAGAAAGAATATGGCTTGGTCACCTGTGATCTGGCAGGTAATGCCTTGGCACTGCAACTAGGCGAGGAATTTGAAGATCATTTGAAAGCCTGATGGTTTCTATTTAAGAGCAGAAAAATAAATTAATTTCCCCACTAATTCAACAGTACTATTCTCCAGTTATTCAGCCCATTTCGATGGGCTTTTTTTATTCGGTAAATTTCAGACAATAAAAAAGCAAGGCATCAGCCTTGCTTTAATATGATGGTGGGGACGGAGAGACTCGAACTCTCACACCTCGCGGCGCTGGAACCTAAATCCAGTGCGTCTACCAATTTCGCCACGTCCCCATCAGGGTACCAACTTAGCGTTGGATTTCTTTTAAACTTTGGCAGAGGATCAAGGACTCGAACCTTGACGAACGGTTTTGGAGACCGTCATGCTACCATTACACCAATCCTCTAATTCCACCCAATATTCAGCTACCCAAATATCGATTGGTGGGGACGGAGAGACTCGAACTCTCACACCTCGCGGCGCTGGAACCTAAATCCAGTGCGTCTACCAATTTCGCCACGTCCCCAATGGCTGTGTATATTATAGAGATAGACCGGCATTGACAAGCGGTTTTACAAGCAATCACTATCTATTGCGCTATAAAATAAACAGTTAAGCTTATTTTTTAATTTTTTATAAAACTTATGTCGAAAATTTGATTCTTTTTAGGGTCAAGCTATAAGTCCGTTATTTCTTCAAAAGTTTCTATTCACTTCCTCTATCTCGAATGGAGACTCAAATGAATTTCTGATATTGATCAACATGAATATTCAAAGCGCTGAAACTGTATCTCTGATTATAAATTAGGTCTAAGCCAGCACATGGAACCAAAATAGGAAACAGAATAAATAAAACTCGCCTTAGCAAATTGCAGGCAAAAAAAAACAAGGTATCGACCTTGTTTTTCATATTTGGTGGGGATAGAGAGACTCGAACTCTCACGCCCAGAAGGCGCTGCGACCTGAACACAGTGCGTCTACCAATTCCGCCATATCCCCATGGCTGTGTATATTATAGCGATCAGAGCTGATTCACAAGTAGTTCTGTAAAAAGCTAAATACTTTTATATCAAAAATTAAGCAGTTAATTCACTATTGAACAAATATCACTCTATTTAGATCCCAATCATTCAATTTAACCCGGCACATACCACCGATGGACATACCACGACTTAGCCATAGCCCTATTTAGATTGTTAAATTTAGATCACATGAATTATGACTTGGAATAAAAATGAAATTTATTAAAACCCTGCCCTTGCATGCTCACTCACTGGAGAAGTTAAACTCAGAATGCATTGATGCTCATCAAGCATGACAACAAAAATCTTGTGACCAGAAAAGCTGACCTTAAATTTCAGGCAATAAAAAAGCAAGGCATCAGCCTTGCTTTAATATGATGGTGGGGACGGAGAGACTCGAACTCTCACACCTCGCGGCGCTGGAACCTAAATCCAGTGCGTCTACCAATTTCGCCACGTCCCCATCAGGGTACCAACTTAGCGTTGGATTTCTTTTAAACTTTGGCAGAGGATCAAGGACTCGAACCTTGACGAACGGTTTTGGAGACCGTCATGCTACCATTACACCAATCCTCTAATTCCACCCAATATTCAGCTACCCAAATATTGATTGGTGGGGACGGAGAGACTCGAACTCTCACACCTCGCGGCGCTGGAACCTAAATCCAGTGCGTCTACCAATTTCGCCACGTCCCCAATGGCTGTGTATATTATAGAGATCATTTCCAGCTGACAAGCCGTTTATAATAAAAAAACACGCGTTTGATTAAATAAGAAACAATCCAGGTTTTATTGTATTTTTCTCATTCAATTTCAGTCATTAAGTAGTCTCTAACCGCTTTAAAATCTGCCAGTCGATGCTGTTGTTGCTTGCCTAGCATCTCTACTATCAAGCCTCGAAAGGCCTGTAAGTGTTCCGGCAACTCAATCTTCAGGCGCTGACAATGCAAAAGTGCCCACTCCAGATAATTACTCGCCTGCAACCGCTGTCCACTCAACCATTCATAAAAAATAATACCCAAAGCATACACTTCACTCTGTACGGTTTTGACATGGCCTTGGAACAGTTCCGGCGCCATATAACGCGGCGTTGCATTCAGCTCATACAGGTCATTCTGATGAAGTGTCTGTACATGTTCAAAATCAAGCAGGCATACCCTGCCCTGATCATTTACAAAATGTTCCTGCTTTAAATCAGCATGTAAATAGCCCAATTCTTGCAAGCAGATTAAAGGCTCTACAGCTTGCAGCAAATGTTGTCGAATTTGCGTGACAGATTGCAGATGCGGCATGACATAAAAATGCGCCGGTGCATCGACCAGAATCAAGGCCTGTTCAAAATTCTCATGATTGATCGTGAAAGGATGTTGAATAATTTGATGCGGAAGGAAAAAATCCAGATCATTTGAACTGGCATGAACCTGATAGAAATCCAGCTCACGTTGCCAGCCTAGTTCAGCATGCTGAGATGATTGTAAGCTATCAGATCTAGGCGGTATCTGGGTTTTTAGCCAGAGCGCATGTTCTCCGGCATAATAAAGACGCCGACCAAAACTCAGGCTGCGCGCTTTGGTCCGCAGTTCAAAATCAGAAGTTTCAAGATCATCTAAATTAAGTCGTTGCAATGTATTCAGGTTTTGGATCAGGTGTATGCTGATAATTTAGCAGTTCCAGACAATGCTGAATAGTTTTCCCGACCCGTTCCTGAGTCTCGATAAGGGAAATTTTCGGCCATGTAGCCCGTTCACCTTCACGCTGTAAAATTTTAAAAAGATACGGTCGGGGATTCTGCAACATATAGCTATAGTGGCGCAGACTATATTTGCCGACAATATTCACGTCACCATAATAACGCTGGTCGACCACCCCATAACCATGATCCAGAAGACGGCGCACAGGGGGTAACCTTCCGGCATGTTCTCGGGCAAAATCCATCATTCCTTTACTAAGTACCGCACCCTGACGACGGACAATCCGTTGTGGCCAACTCAAGGTACCCTTACGGAAACGCGAAATATCATCTTGCATAAATGGCACGATGTGCGGGTTAGTCTGACTGGCAATGGTATAATTGATATTATACAGGCGTGCCATTTTTTCCTGCGGGAAATCACTGCGTACACTGCCATCCACCCAGCGGGTTGACCCCATATAAGGCGTATATTGACCATCGTAACGCTTGCTGGTCAAACGGACAGGTGGAAACAGAATGGGCACTGCACAAGAGGCTAGCACTGCGCTCCAGACCAGCACATCCGGAGATGTATAGGCATTCATGATACGTGCATCCTGTGCCGCATCATAAGGCGCGACTGCAATGTTAATATGCAGGCCTGAGTTTTTTAAAGCTTCCTCAAAGGTCAGATCCCCTAAGTTTTCGACCAGAAATTTTTTCAGATATTTCACATCGGCCAGACCACCATTACCTTTCAGCAATTCGCTCATGGTACGGAAATGAAATGCCTCATGGAAGAAATTATGCCCTTTTAGAATATCGACATATTGTGATGGTTTGGACACGCCCAACATCGCGGTCATGATCGCGCCCGCACTAGACCCCGACATGACTTTTGGCAACAAATCCTGCTCCATCAGAGCCTTACATACCCCAGTATGAAACAAGCCCAAAGTCGAACCACCAGAAAACATCAAGGCTGGCTGTCCATAAGCACGCTGACAATGTTGAAAATATTCAATTTTTTCTTCAACACTCAGGCAGATACAGTCTGTTGAAGCAATATAGGCTAAGCCTTGGCTGACTTCTTCGACATAATCTTCAATAATTCTTTTGGTGCCGACATAGGCTTCGGTAAACAAGAGAGGATGGGCAATATTGGCAATATCGTAGCTTAGGCCTTCGCGCAAAATATACATCAGGTCACGGGTACGCTTTTGTTGTCGATAGCGTCTTAATTTACCCAGACGATGTGTAATTACTTCCGCATCAAAGTAGGGTGAGCTGTTATCAAGTTTCCATTCCTGCGCACCTGATTCTTCATCTATTTTCAGGGCAATATATTTCCATTCCTCATAGGACTCAGCCTGTTGCAGCTGCTGCTTGAGCTTTTTAATACGATAGGCCTGATGTGGATTCACATCCTGAGTAAAATCTTTAAACAGCATCTGCCTTCTTCCCTATATTTATTCTTGATACAGCTCGTACCCAGAGCCAGAAAATGTGTACAAACTTTCTATCCTCTACAATAACGAAAATTCTCTACTTTAAGCAAATTATCATACTTTCCCGGCTTTGACTGTGAATTTTGCAGTGGTACTATCTTAGGCATAATTTTAAATCTGTAATGCTTAGATCATGGCGAAAATTGAGTTACCTGACCATATTATAAATACCCTTTCGACTGTTCTGCAGCAGCTTCAGCAAAGCCTGCCCGAACTTAAAAAAACTCCTGATTTTTCTGCTCATGCCTATAAATGGCAACATGGTGAACTCAAGCCTATTCATCAGCTTAGACAGATGGAACTGTCCGATTTAAAAGGTATAGAGCGACAAAAAGAAAAAGTCATCCAGAACACTTTGCAGTTTTTAAATAATTTACCCGCCAATGATGTCTTGCTGACCGGCTCCCGGGGCACAGGCAAATCTTCTATTGTGCGTGCCCTGCTGACTGAATATGCAAACCAGGGTTTACGCCTGATTGAAATTGAACGGGATGATTTGTCTGACCTGCCTCAAATTCAGCAACTCATTGCAGACCGACCAGAGAAATTTATTGTCTATTGTGATGATCTGGCATTTAATGCCGAAGATGAAAATTATCGCAGTTTAAAAAGTGTTTTTGATGGCTCATTACAATCCGGTTCCAGCAATTTTCTGATTTATGCGACCAGTAACCGTCGTCATTTATTACCAGAATTTATGCATGAAAATACGCCTGTTACCCGGGTTGATGTTCCGCAATATACCGAGCTACATCCTCAGGAAGCCATTGAAGAGAAAATCTCGTTATCTGACCGTTTTGGTTTATGGTTATCCTTCTACCCAATGGATCAGAATCTGTATCTGGAAATTGTAGAGCATTATCTTAAAAAAGCAGGAATGGAATTGACCCCGGAAACCCGTGCTGAAGCCTTACGCTGGTGTCAGGCACGTGGTCAGCGTTCAGGACGTGCTGCTTATCAGTTTTCCAGGCACTGGATCGGGTCAACTCAACTTAATGCCTCTTAAAAAGCTTAAAAGCGACCGATTTAGGTCGCTTTTTTTATACAGATCGTTTATATAAAATCAGGTCAATCAAGAAAATAAAAAATATGGATGTTGGTGCAGTTCTCATTCAACTTAAGCCCTTGCACATGCAGCAGGTTCATGACTGGCAGCGCACTTTAAAAGCACGTCAAGCCGAAGTCATTGAAACCCTCAAGGCTGAACAGGTTCATGTAGAGTCTTGGTTTTATCTGCAACTTCACGGTCAGGACTATCTGATTGCATATATGCGCGCCGACAGCATTCAAAAGGCACAAAATATTGCGAAATTCAGCACTTTCCCGATTGATCAAGTACATAAACAGTTTAAAACCTCATGGCAAGCGGTTTATCCTGCTGAATTATTGTTAGATGCTATATCTATCTGAATTTTTACTTAGAGCATTTGAAGAGCTTTGCAGCAGGTTTTTTCAGCGAAAGGCCGATGAATCAAAAATAAAAAGGCTTCGCCCACATGCGAAGCTTTTTTTTAATATTCTGGATTATTTTTTATCACCAATAATGGTAGACCAGAGCAGGTCATCAATCTCGCTACCATTGAAATAAACAGTGGCCTTCAACGATTCTGGCTGGTTCTGCTTGACTTCAATTACCTGATCATATCTGTCAGTAATTTTAAGCATCCCCTCTTTCGGCAAATGCTTATAGTTATTTAATAGAGTTTCCTCCATCTTGAATGGGGTCGTGGTATCAAAATTAAAACTGTAACGATAATCTGCCAGATCAGGCTGCCCGATAATCGTGCCACGACTGCTTAAGGTACGAATACCATTGCTACCGCTACCATAATCATCGACCAGACTATAATTATAATTACGTACCTGCAAATATTCTTTGCTCTTTGTATTGAACGCTGTTCCAGAAGCCCCCGCCTGATCCGTCTCTGCTATACGCTGGAATTCCAAATGGTCAATTTGATAAGACTCAGATGTCCCCATTGCATCTTTGGTTTTACGATGCACAATCGTGCCAGAAATCAGATAGTCGTCCTTGAGATTAAAATCCACATTCGAACCATAACGGACATTATTAAAACTTAAAGTCGTCGAATCACCGTTCACCGTCTGAGTGATCGTTGAGCCTTTACGATAAGTTTTATCTAGAATAATACAGTTATCTCTATCCGTTTTTAATTTCAGGGTATTGACCGTGCCTGTGGTATTTACTTCCGAGCAGATCAGATTTGGATATTTAATACTATTGATGCCCAGATTATAAATCTTGATGATACGTGCAGTACGCCCATAAGGATAATCTGCAAATACTTCACCAATCATGTGACCTAGAGCAACGTTATAGTCGGTATCATTACTGGTATCTCCAGAAATTTTATCGCGAATTTTATCTACAATATCCTGATCTTCAAACGGGACAAACTCTTCTGAAAGCTCAGGGGAAATACTTTCCTTAGGAACATTGGGAGGTGTAGTAACGGTAGCACTGTCTGAGCCACTTCCGCCACCGCCACCACAGGCACTAAGCAGACCCGAGACAACAGCGAGTCCAAAGAGAGAAATCTGCTTTTTCATAAAATTTATTCCCTAAAATTTCTATGCATTTTTATTTGGTTATTTCTAAAGATTAGCTACCTCGAAAACAAACAGCTCGAACGCTCTGCTTGCCGGTGATATTTCTTTCTGGCAACCAGCTTTTTCCCTTGATAGCGCTTTAACTTTAAACAAAGTAAATTTTTGTTCTGTAATTTTAATGTATATTTCAAATAACACTTATCTTAATAAATTAAACGCTTATTTTGTCCTTAACCCTTACCAGAATCACTTTTCCACATAAGTTAAACGCTTTAAATTAGACCCATTTACTTTGCAACAAAGCTTATAGACTTTGTAATCCTTAAGTTAAAAATGTATTAAGTTTTCTTTGCGTGCCGATTTATGCTCAACCTTCATACATGAGTATTAAGAATAATGTTGCAACATACGCTGGCTTTAGCAGATGAAATATTGAATGATTTGCAGGAGATTTAGAGCATCAACTATTCTCAATTTATTACTGATTCATTAGATTTTTTCTGACGCTTATACTCAAACATTTTTTTATCTGCTTGGGCTAGTGCTTCAAACAAACCATGAGTTGGATGACGCATCGCCATACCAATCGCCGCCCCAATATTTGCTTGTGTAAAAGCCTCAATTAAACGTTCGAGCAGACTTTCAGTACCTGCCTCATCATTTTCCACACTGAGAACCACAAATTCGTCACCACCCAAACGAGCGACAATGTCGTTCATACGTACATTTTCCCGAAGTACCTGCGCCGCGTGCTGGATTAACTTATCTCCCTCATCATGACCCAAACTGTCATTCACTTTTTTCAGGTCATTCAGGTCAATAAATAATACAGCGGCTGGATGGCCATATTGTTTACAACGTTCTTCTTCTGCTCGCAGCAGCTTTTCCCAGGCACGACGATTATATAGCTTGGTCAATTCATCTTTACTGGCTTCTTCCTGTAAGAGTTCATGCTGTCGCACCTGCTCAATCTGACGCAATTCCGCCTGCAAGATAGAACTGAGTAATTACCCTAATAACTCGACCAATTGCATATCTTGAACAATAGCTTCTGATTTGGTTTCTGGATCAATCGCACACAGCGTTCCAAACAGACTGCCATCCTCATTGATTAAAGGCTGCCCGATATAGGATTTTATATTCACCTGCTGGTTAATGGGTGCAGTTGCATATAGCGGAATATCTTCGGAACGGGGTGCAATTCTAGGCGCTTTACCTGCCACCATATGAAAGCAGAAAGAGTCAGCCCACTGAAAAACTTGCCCAGGTTGTACATCATAGCCATGGTCTTCAGGTTGCAGTACGATCCAGTCTTGACCTTCTACCCGGGTGATCATCCATAAATTAAAGCCAAAATGCTTATGCAGAAACTTTAATACCGCCTGTCCAGCATCCTGAAAACTTTTGAAATTTATATTTTCCATGCGAAGCAACCTCTGCTGCAAACCTGTAAAATTTGCATGATCTAAACCTGAGCTATTAAACGATTTTCAAGTTTCAATAGAATATTTGAGTTTTAAATAAAGTTATAAGAACATATATTCACAACATCTCATTTCTATTAAGTCTTTATTTAAACAGTCAGAATAAAAAAAGAGGCCTAGGCCTCTTTCTTGCAAGCTGCAATCTATGCCTCTGTCGGATTAGTCAGTTCCGTCATTGGCCAGCGTGGCGTAGTAGTCACTGCCAACCCATCATGCTGTCCTGCTTTTAAACGCTGATAACCTGCAAATGCAATCATTGCACCATTATCCGTACAAAGTGCAGGTTCTGCATAATAAACCGAAGCACGGATCTTGGCTAAATCCGCTTCTAAACGCTCACGTAAACGCTTGTTGGCACTTACACCACCTGCAATTACCAGACGTTTAAGACCCGTTTGCTTCAGAGCTTTGACTGACTTTTTCACCAAGGTATCTACAATGGCTTCCTGAAAACTGGCAGCAATATCAGCATCACGGTTTTCATCACCGAGTTTTTTCATTTGTACAGAAACAGCCGTTTTTAAACCGCTAAATGAAAATTCCAGACCTTGATGCAGCATTGGACGTGGAAAAGCGAAAGCAGCGGGATCACCCTGTTCAGCCAGTTTGGAAATATTGGGACCACCCGGATATGGCAAGCCCATCATTTTCGCGACTTTATCAAAAGCTTCACCGGCAGCATCATCAATCGATTCACCGAGCAGCTCATACTGACCAATACCATAGGCTGCCATGAGCTGGGAATGTCCCCCCGATACTAAAAGCGCAACAAACGGGAACTCAGGCGGGGTTTCCGACAACAAAGGCGCCAGCATATGCCCTTCCATATGATGCACACCAATGGCGGGTTTATTCAGCGCAAAGGCCAAAGTTCGACCAAATAGCGCACCGGTCATCAATGCCCCCATCAAACCAGGCCCACGGGTATACGCAATGGCATCAATTTCTGATTTTTTGATGCCAGTTTGCTCCAGCAACTCATTAATGAGGGGGATCAGTTTGCGTACATGATCACGGGAAGCCAACTCTGGAACCACACCGCCATATTCTGCATGCAGTTTAATTTGGCTATAAAGTACCTGTCCGCGCAAACCCAACTCGCTATCATAAAGTGCAAGCCCTGTTTCATCACACGACGTTTCTAAGCCTAAAACGATCATTAAACTGCCTATAACCTGTATCAATTCTATTGCAGCAACTATTATAGACTTGTGGTATGAGATGTAAATGAGTAAAATACTGACCTTCACTTGTGATTGAGGGCAATTTTGCCTGAGATCTTACCCTAACTAATATGAGGATTCTTCATGCCACAAGTTAAATTGAAAGAAGGCGAACCAGTAGACGTAGCTATCCGTCGCTTCAAACGTTCATGCGAAAAAGCGGGCGTTCTAGCTGACGTACGTAAACGTGAATTCTACGAGAAACCAACTCAAGAACGTAAGCGCAAAAAAGCTGCTGCTGTTAAACGCTACCAAAAGAAATTGGCGCGTGAATCAGTACGTACTACTCGCCTTTACTAAGATTAATTTGTGATTGACTGCCTGGAATAAATAATGACGACTTTAAAAGACCAAATCACGGATGTTTTGAAAGCAACAATGCGTGCCAAAGAAATGTCCAAGTTGACGGTCATACGGGGTCTACAGGCAGCAATTAAGCAAATCGAAGTCGATGAACGCAAAGAGCTTGACGACGCTCAGGTTCTTGCGGTCATTGAAAAGCAAATTAAACAACGTAAAGAATCGGTTAAAGCATTTTCAGGTGCTGGCCGTGATGATTTAGCTAGTAAGGAACAAGCCGAACTTGAGATTTTATCTCAATTTCTACCAGAAGCTATGACTGAGGAAGAACTTGATTCCATGATTGCGCAAACGATTGCAGCGCAACAAGCTACTAGCATGAAAGATATGGGTAAGGTGATGAATTCTCTGCGTCCGCTCATAGCCGGGCGCGCCGATCCTGCACAAGTATCCGCTAAAATTAAAGCGAAACTTGCTTAAACCCCACTTCTCAAATATTTTATCTTTAACGTTGAACTGCCTTTATAAAAAAGCAGTTCTTAGCGTATGCTGATTATAAATGACAATCGACCTGATAGCGTTTCAGCAATTGCATCTCTTTTGAAGACTTCACTTCTGTAATCACATCCTGCTTGCTCATATTTTGAAACTGACGATCCAGATAGGCACGATTCTGATCAGCTGCCTGATATAAACGATCCACATAATGCCCGACAATAGCGCAAAACTTTGCATTCTGCTCAGGACTAAAACCTTGCTGCTGTGGATTCAAACCACTCAAGAATTGACGCGATTCCTTTTTATAGTCAGCATTAATACGTTCTACCGCTTCTATATATTCAATAGCGCTCGCAGCACATACCGCATAACTACACCCCAGCAAAAACATACCTAATACTATTTTTTTCATACGCTGCTTCAAATTCAATCAAGCTTATCTTTAAAAAGATTGTAGCCTGATTTCGCATAAGCTTGCTATATCATCCCGATACAAAAACTTAAAACCCAGTTCAGTTTTAAATCTTATATTGATGTGCCTGCTGCATCTGTTTCAGACGCTGGCGAATTGCGGCCGATAAAGACTGGTTATTCTTGGCGGTGCGCTGTGCATGTAATAATGATTTGATCGCGGTTTCTTCATATCCTGACCAGTATTCCACCTCTGCACGATAGCGCAGCACATTGGCAGCCTTAATCGCCGAATCTGGCTCTGCATTGGCCGCCAGTTGCATCAGCCGCCAGCCATTCACATCGCGTGAATTGGCATTTAGAAATCGCTGCACCAAGGCTTTCGCCTGATCCGGCTGCTTGGCACGAATCAAGACTTCTGCATATTTATAATTGAGGGCACGGTTTTCCGGCATAATACGCGCTGCGGAAGCGACACTTTTGAGGGCTACATCCAGTTGATTCTGCCCCAGATAAATATCAGTTTGAAATAAAACCTGTAAAGGATGCATTTGGTTATGCTTTTTCGCCTGATCTAGGGCAGTTTGCGCCGCTTGGAAATCACCTTGCTGTATATGATAGGCAGTCAAGGCAAGCTGACCTGCAAAATTATTCCGCTGGTCCATCAATATAAGCTGCTCTGCATCAGTCTGACGGGACAATACCCTGCTATACCACTTGATAATTTCAAAGTCCTGGTCATTGAGATTACGTTTCACCGCAGGAAGCTGGTTGGCACGTAAACGGGCCTCGCTCATACGTTCGGTGGTAAGTGGATGCGTGAACCAGAAATCTGGCAAAAAGCTTAACCGACTACTAGAGCGATGCATGACTTCAAAAAAGTCTGCCATGCTATGCGGGTTATAGCCGGAACGATACATATATTGCATACCTATCCGGTCTGCTTCACGTTCCTGATTACGGCTATAGGTAAGCTGTTTATCCACCAGTGCTGCCTGAGAACCCATCATGACCGCGGCACCTACATCACCATCTGCCTGAGAAGCCACCAAAGCACCGACAAGAATTCCCGCCAGTGCCAGCAAACCCTGCCCCTTAAAGGCATCTTGGGAGCGACTGTAATGACGTTGTGTGACATGTGCAATTTCATGCGCCATCACACCTGCCACTTCATCCATGTTGCGGGCTGAATTAATCAGACCTGCATTAAGGGCAAAGAGCCCACCTGGAACAGCAAAAGCATTAATTTGCGGGTCATTAATCACCAGCAAACCGATGGGCTGTTGCAATTGAGTTTGACTGAGAATATGGGAAAATACAGAAAGCAACTGGTCTTCTAGCCATGGATTCTGCATTACTGGCATTTGTTTATGTACTTCACGATAGACTTTTTCACCGATCATTTTTTCTTTTTGCTGATCGAGCAGACCCACACCCGTACCAATATCAGGCACAGAAAATTGCACATTTGCCTGATTAAAATCATGGTTAGAGCTGTGCCCTGTCACCATACACAGACTTAAGCCACACGCTAGCGCCAATCGTTTCAATGAAAAATCTCTAATCCTGCCGATCTAATTTGTCTTGAATATAGCATTGAACAATGAGCAGAGACGCAAGAAAATGTTATTTTTTAATACCATTTAAACTACACATGAGATGCGTTTTAAAATTCCGGATTGACCACATAACGTGGTACTCGCCCTTCCAAAGCATCTACCAGATTCCGATAAGCCAGTTCCGCCATTTTCTTGCGGGTCGCTGCAGTAGCCGAACCCACATGTGGCAATGTGACTACATTGTCTAACTGGAATAATTCTGATTCTTTTAACGGCTCTTTCTGATATACATCCAGACCCGCAGCAAAAATCTTCCTGGCCTTTAAAGCATCAATCAGTGCCTGCTCGTCAATGACCGAGCCACGTGAAATATTGATCAATACTGCATGTGCTTGCATTTTTGCCAGTTCTGCCGCTGCAATCAGTGCCTTGGAATCCACATTCAAATCTACTGCGACAACCACAAAGTCAGAACGCTGTAACAGTTCTTCCAGCTGGCAATATTGCGCATTTAAGCCTTGTGCAATTTCCGGTTTTTCACGGCGATTATGATACAGAATATTCATATTAAAACCGTAAAAACCACGGCGTGCAATCGCAGCCCCAATATGACCGAGACCAATAATTCCCAGGGTTTTTCCAAAAATATCCAGACCAAATTGCGCTTCACCAACAGTACGCTGCCATTGCCCCTGCTTGGTCCATTGATCCAGATAAGTCACTTTGCGCGCAGCTGACATCAGCAAAGTAAAAGCCAAGTCAGCAGTGGTCTCAGTCAGTACATGCGGGGTATGACTGAGATAGATTTTCTTTTCATTTAAATAATCCAGTGCATAGTTATCATAGCCGACACTGACACTGGAAATGATTTTTAACCGGGTAGCACTGGCCAGATTATCACGATTCAATAAGCGACCAGCACCAATCATGCCATCGGCATCCTGAACCTGCTGCAAAATCTGTTGATTCACATCACCCAGCTTTGGTTGTATATAGCTAACCTGATAATTTTGTTCGAGCTTGTTTTGAATATCAGCATCAATTTGACTAAATACAACCACTTTTTGTTTCATCTTTTTTATTCCACAGCAAGATTATTCCAGACTGACAGACCTATTTTGCATAAACTGCCATAAACGTTTTTTTAGAATCGGCTGATCCAGCATTTCTTGTAAAGAGGCTAGCTGGATTATTTTCGTATTTGAAATATGCACTACAGGCCCGAGAAAAATAATGTTTTTCTCTGCACTCATCCCATCCAGAAAACCCTGGATATAGGATTCTACGCCGCGCCCATCCTGGACATTGGCCCAGGGAAATGGCCAGTTCAGCTCATAAAACTCACCTGAAACTGCACGCTGAATATTTCCCCATAAATTCTGGGTGTCTTCGGTCATTTCAGTTGCATCAATCACGATACTGCAATGCACCAGACTTAAAGCCTGTAAACTAAATGGCGGGATCTGTACAATTTCACGATGTTCCTGAACAGGGACAGCTTGAGTCGATACCGCAGGCGGCGTTTCAGCCTTAAGCGCAACGGTTGGCTCTGGCTCAGAAATCGGCAGATCGGCCATGAGCTCTACCAAAGCAGGCTGAGGCAAGACGATATCGGTGTGGAATTCAGGTGCAGCCTGGTCACGCCAGATCGAGACCTGATGCGGCTGACATGCGCTGTCCCTAGGAATCCAGAGATCGATTCCTAATGTTGCCAGTATGTCACGCTGATGCCCAATCATCTTTTCATCATCACCAATTTCAGGCTGAACATTTTAGCCGGATTGCCTGTGCTTTGCCGAACTTTTTCAGCTTTTCTTTTTTATCTTGATGGATTCTAGTACAAAGTTTATCTGTCTGCTAAAAAGTGTATTTTTAATAAACAATTATACCATTCCTGCTGTTATAACAGATTTAGCGTCAAGCTGCGCGTTCTCGTTTGTTTTCTACATAATGGTTAAACTGTTCTTCTTTAATATTTGCTGAATAACCTGCCCGCCCTCGAAACCTAAGCGCCAATACAACAGCTCCATCACATCCAGCTCATCCTGAGTCACGATACGGTCACTCCACAAACAGGCTTCTGCAATCCCTAAAATACTGAGACGATCGCGTAACAACAGCCCTGCAATATCATTCAAGATTTCAGCAAGATCAATCGGCTCATCTGAAATTTCATTATATAAGTCCACTTCCTGAGCTGTCAAAATCCGGTTTAAAATCCGTTCCCGTACCTCAAGCTGGTTACCGCTATTAATCTGCTGCACATGCAGCAAGGCATCAATCAAACGTACGATTTGTGGCTTGACTTCATCGAGAGCAGTCGGAATATGCGCAGGCAGCAAATTTAACTCATCTTTCACATATTCCAGCAACAATGCATCCAGCAGACCAATTTCACCATCTTCCTGAATAATCCGTGCCAGCTTCATCAAAAACTGGCGTGCGACAGTGGTCGGCATGCCACCAATATTCTTACAGGCTTGCTGGAAAATAGAAATATGTACCCGCCCGTCCAGATTTAGCAATGAATCTACAATGGCACGACTGACCTCAGCCTCAGTCGGAATAAATTCACGATATTGACGGATCATTAAAATGGCAACCATGACTTCACGAGAGCCGGTCGCCGTCTGCAATGCACGTTCAATCAGTTCTGGACGCGGCATCTTGAGTCGAAGTTCCGGATTCAGCGGCTTAATCGCATCTTTAATCGCAAAACTAATCGGAGACAGCCGTAACAAAGGTAAAGGTTGTGGCGAACTCCAGCTCACTGTAGTTTCAGGTACAACTTCTTCCAAAGAACGAAATAAACTGAACAAAGGCTGATTCTTCAGTTTTTTCAGGTTCTCAAGTTGTAAATCCTGAATCAGGGCAGGATTTAATTCATAAATTCGCTGATTGATATTTGGATGAATATTCAGCCAGTTTTGTGGACTTAAAGAATTGGCAAAGCACATATGCGAAATCGATTCGGCATATTCACTATAAATCTGCGAGCCGGAATGATGCACATGAATTCTAAGTAGAGTCTGGATATTGGCATCATTTTGAATCAAGCGTTGGGTTTTCTGGTCATTTTTATAAGTCCGGCCACCCAGGGAAATATATTTAATAAAGCGGGAAATCAATACACCCAAACTGCCAGTCAGCCAGATCACCGCACCGACTGCAACATAAAAGGTTTCAAACCTGTTTTCCCGTGGACTGCCTGTTCGATAAAAACCGGATTTAGCAATTTTACTACCCCACTGACTAAAAGTGGTTAAACTGCTATACAGAATTTTCAAGCGGGTATTTTCCGCAGTTTCACCGGCCAGGATTTTATTAAATTCATGACTGAGCAAACCATACAGCTCAACTTTATCGAGTGTCTGTATTGCACCCCAAGTCAGGATAATCGCGGTGTCCCGCGGGCTAAACCCTGCTGTCAGTGCATTGACACCAACTTCATCGGGCAATACATACACTGCCGGAGTTTCAATCAGAAAAGTCTCAGCCAGCTGCTGGTTAATGTGCAGTACAGCACTTTCTTCGGGAATACTGTCCATCGGGCTGAGACGGCGCGCACCCATCTGCTTCGCCAGCGAATAACCGCCATTCCGAAAAATATAAAACTCATAGATGACCGAAATCATCATCACAAATAACAGCAAGGCAATCAGATAAGGACTTAGCGTATGCCAGAAGATTGATTGGGTGGGATCAATATAAAAAACAAATAGGCCAACAACGGTATTAATAATAAAAACAGTCAACAGAATCGCAATCAGGCAGAAACTTACAGGCAGTACTATATTTTTGTTTTTTATAAAATCGTATCCTACGTTTCGCAATGCAGAACCCTAAAATGATTATTTTCAATGAGATCATCATAAAACAAAAAAGCGGGAAATTCCCGCTTTTTCATAACGATTTTAACTGCTTAAACTTCACGTACGCCAGTCAAATCTACTGAAGCTGCATCAATATTGACATCAATATAGCTGCTTTCTTTCATGGCGCTGTCACTACGTTTTTGCTGTAGATCATCTAGATATTGCGCATCAATACCACCCGAAACATAGATACCATCAAAGACTGAACAGTCAAAGTCTTTCACGTCCGGTACTTTGGTGGTTCTTACCGCATCTTTCAAATCTTCCAGATCCTGGAAAATCAAACGGTCAGCACCAATAATTTCACGGATTTCTTCAACGCTGCGTTCCGAGGCAATCAATTCAGATTTCGCCGGCATATCAATACCGTAGACGTTTGGATATTTGACCATCGGGGCGGCAGAAGCAAAAAATACTTTTTTCGCGCCAGAATCACGCGCCATCTGGATAATTTCATTACAGGTGGTGCCCCGTACAATCGAATCATCTACCAAGAGTACATTTTTACCTTTGAACTCAAGCTCAACCGGGTTTAGTTTTTGACGCACCGATTTTTCACGCAATTGTTGACCTGGCATAATAAAGGTACGCCCGATATAACGGTTTTTCATGAAACCTTCACGGAATTTCACACCCAGCATATTGGCAAGTTCTAGGGCCGAAGTACGTGAGGTATCCGGAATCGGAATCACCACATCGATATCATGCTCTTCCCCCCACTCGCGCAGAATTTTTTGCGCCAGCTTTTCACCCATTTTCAAACGTGCTTTATACACCGAGATTCCATCAATAATGGCATCCGGACGGGCAAAATAAACATATTCAAAAATACAAGGACGATACTTAGCATTTACTGCACATTGCTTGGTAAAGAAATTACCTTCCAAATCAATAAATATTGCTTCGCCCGGCTGAATATCACGCTCCACCTTAAAGCCCAGCGCAGTAATCGCGACCGATTCAGAGGCAATGATATACTCCATACCCTGTTCAGTTTCACGTGAACCATAGATCAATGGACGAATACCGTTTGGATCACGGAAGCCCACCAGACCCTGTCCGGTAATCATCGCTACCACGCCATAAGCGCCTTTACAACGCTCATGCACACGTGTTACCGCATGGAAAATATCTTCTGAAGTTGGCACCAATTTGCCATGTTTTTGCAATTCATGCGCCAACACGTTTAGCAGTACTTCTGAATCAGAATCCGTGTTCATATGACGCAAGTCAGTTTTGAACAGATCATCATGAATTTCTTCGGCATTGGTCAGGTTACCGTTATGCGCCAAGGTAATTCCATACGGTGAGTTCACATAAAATGGCTGTGCTTCTGCACTGCTCGATGAACCGGCTGTTGGATAACGCACATGACCAATACCGTAATTTCCTTTCAAGGCACGCATATGACGGGTATGAAATACGTCACGTACCATCCCATTGTCTTTGCGCAGAAATAAACGTCCTTCATCACATGTCACGATCCCAGCTGCATCTTGTCCACGATGTTGTAACATCGTTAA
The DNA here is from genome assembly GCF_019038395.1 of Acinetobacter sp. BY419. Taxonomy (GTDB): domain Bacteria; phylum Pseudomonadota; class Gammaproteobacteria; order Pseudomonadales; family Moraxellaceae; genus Acinetobacter. The sequence continues at coordinate 43,031 of NZ_JAGFXZ010000019.1, read as the reverse complement.
TGCATCAAACAACATTTGGTTAACGGGTGATTTACCAGCTATACCAACTACTCCACACATAGCAACCTCGCAGACAAGCTAGGATTAATAAAAAGGATTATTTGTAGACTCATCTGCAGCTCCAGATTTGGAAGATGTTTCAGATGATACCGCTGAAGGTTTCGATGCCCCTTCAGGCTTGATATGTTGTAGTGCGCCATTCGCGGCGTCTTTCGACATTTGAGTCGCCCAAGGCGCATAAGGCAATAAGGCTTGAATAAACTTGGACTGTTTCCAGTGCGGCGAGCTTTCTACCCACGGGCCAATCCCCTGCATGGTAATCAATACAATCAGCAAACCTTTCAGGCTACCGAAGACACCACCCGCCAGACGGTTAAGCGGACCCAGTTTAAGACTCTTTAAAATACGGTTTAAAAGCGCAGTGACGATCCAGGTCAGAACCACAATCAACAGGACGATAAAGGCGAAGGCTGCTATCTTTTGTACGACTGGATCTGTACTCAGAGCAACCATCGACGGCGCAAGTAGCGTTGAATATTTTGCCGCAACAATCAGGGCAAAGATCCATCCCACTAAGTTCGCAAAGGCTTTAATAAATCCTTGACGCAAACCGTTGAGCCCTCCAATGAGCAAGATAATCAGCAGAAAGATATCAATGACATTCATAGGATTTAAAGTGCGTCTACACAATCTTTTACAAGTTTAGGTCCAGTATAGATGAGACCACTATAAACTTGTACAAGGCTGGCACCTGCCTGCTTCTTGGCAACAGCATCTGCACCTGAAAGAATACCACCCACACCAATCAATGGAATTTGTCCTTTTAATACCGCAGCAAATGCAGCTAGACACGCAGTACTTTTCTCAAATACCGGTGCACCGGACAAACCACCTGCTTCCTCTGCATGCGCCAGACCTTCCACCCCTTCACGTGACAGTGTGGTATTGGTCACGATCAGGCCATCGATCTTGAATTGCAATAACTGCTTGGCAATAAAGGCAATATCGCTGTTACTCAGATCAGGCGCCACTTTGAGTACCAAAGGTACATAATGCTGGTATTCCTGAGCCAATTCAAGCTGACGGTTTTTCAGCGTTTCCAGCAGTTCGGTGAGTGCATCACCACTTTGCAGGCTGCGCAGGTTTTTAGTATTGGGAGAAGAAATGTTGACGGTAATATAAGAAGCATAATTGTAGACTTTTTCTAAACAGATGAGGTAATCATCTGCTGCTTTTTCTACCGGAGTATCAGCGTTTTTACCGATATTGATGCCGAGAATACCTTTGAATTTTGCAGCCTTGACATTTTCAACCAGCTGATCCACACCATCATTATTAAAGCCCATACGGTTAATAATGGCTTTGGCCTGCGGCAAACGGAATAAACGTGGATGAGGATTACCGGCTTGCGGTCGTGGGGTAATGGTACCAATTTCAATAAAACCAAAACCTTGACTGGCAAGGGCGTCAATATAAGCACCATTTTTGTCTAAACCTGCCGCAAGACCTACCGGATTGGGAAATTCGATTCCCATACAGGTCACAGGTTTCGCAGCAACATTTTGACGCATCAAGCCCATTTTATGGGATGATTTCAATAGTGATAATGTCAGCTCATGTGCACGCTCTGGTGCTAAAGAAAACAACAAAGGGCGGGCTAGAGAATACAACATATCCAGAAAAGTCTACTGCTTTTTAAGTCGGCATATTATAGGCATAGGCTGACAAAAAAACCATGCTTTGCAAATCTTTATTTTTACCGCTTACTGTATGATCGCAGTTAATTTAATCTGTCCAGCCTCATTATTTAATTCCATTTTCTCGATACTTAGCCCCATTTGTGCCAGTTGCGTCAGGAAATTTGCCAGCACTGCATAATTTTCATGCATGACTGCCAATTGAATTTTTCCTTCCATTTGCTGTGAAGCCACCGACAGTCCTTGCTGCTGTGCAGCCCGCTGGACTTTCTCAGCAGCATCCAGCTGTATATCTCCAGCCGGCTTCATGGTCACTGCATTACTTTGCATCCAGACAATGGTATCTTTTAGCTGATTTAAACGTTTCTGCTGAGTATCTGCCGCCTGATGCATATACCAGAGTGCAGAACTGACTGTAGCCACAATCACAAAAATAGTGGTAAAAATTACCAGTACACGCTCACGTGTCGACAGGCTGTCCAGATAATCACTCAGTTTTTCGAAAGACTGATCCATACGATTTTGTAGCGCTTCAATGGCTTTCATTATTGGATCCTCACCAGTCCGATGGCACCTGTTCCGCTGGCCTGAATATTCCCCAGCTCCACCTTAAAGCCCTGCTGGTTCAATTGCTTGGTCAGTGCATTTAGCGCGTCTGATGAATTAGCCTTGAGCTCCATATTCAGCACAGAAGCATCATAATTTACCCGCTGTGCCACAATCTGGTTCTGCATCAAGACCGGCCCCACCTGACTAATCAACTGTAATGCACGCGTATCTGCGATCTGGCTTTGACGCAATTGTCCCTCAAACTGACTTTTTATATTCTGCTCGGTGACCGGATAGTTTTGACCAAACCAGTATTTAAACTGGTCGATGGCCTGCATAGCGGTCTGATCCGCCACTTTCTTATACTGATACCAGCGTACTGCATCATAACTAAACTGCACCACCAGAATACCCAGAAAAACTGCTGCACAGGCTTTCCAGTAACCTGAGATAGCAGCATCAGATTTTGCTTTAGGCAGGACGTTAAAAGGATGCTGTTTCGGTTTTTTCAGTACAGGAATACTATACTGGAAAGACTCCAGTTGCTCCTGGGTGGTGAGGGCTTCAAGACTCCGCAACTGTTCCTGGCTCAGATTGCTTACCTTATAGCTGAGACCCGGGGGCTGATAATCCAGATAAAGACTCAGATCATCCAGCGACTGGCCCATATATTCTGATTCACGCACCAGCAAACGCCCACCGATTTGGGCAATCACCCGCTGATTGGCATCAGGAATCGGCAACACCAAAAAGTCCGGCAATAAAGCTGCCACCTTGACTGGAATCAGGTTGAGAGAATGCTGCAAAGTCTCCAGAGTGGAATTCGCAATCCCCATAATCGTGATCTGATCCGGTTGCTGAAAATGATGCAGCACTTTCATGGCATCTACAGGCAGCACCACGTATTCTTCAAGCAAATATTTAATGCCATCATTGCCCATTTTCTTATACTGGCTCTTGGGCAAGGTCTGCTGCAAAATTTGCACATGACGGCTCGGAAAAAACACCACCGCCTCTTCACTTTGCTGCTCTTGTATATCCTGAATCAGCTGCTCAAGTGTGGCTGCTGCATTCCAGAATTCCCCAGTTGACCATTGCCAAACCCCATCGGCTTCTGGCATCCATAAATACAACATTGATTGTGTTCTGCCATTTTAATTAATTTTTTATAGTGTAGGAATAAAGCTTTTAATCTGTGTGGATAAGCCCGGTGCAATCACTGCCTGATCATAAACACGTGCTTCTGCCAATGCATAGGGATGAAAAGATTCAGCCAGCAGAATGGAAGAAATATGTGCCACCACATTCATATGACATACTACTGCAATCGACTCATAAGGCAGTTGTGACAACCATTCCACTGCGACTTTGGCATCATCATCGGGTTTAATCGTATTACAGATGACCACCGGCACATCCTTAAAATACTGCTGCAAATGTGCCAAGGTTTCCTGCGCACGCAATAACGGACTCACCACAAATACTTCAGGCTTAATCAGTTCTTTCAGGAACTGCGCCGTTTGCTCAGCCTGTTGATGACCACGCTCCGTCAGTGGACGTTTGGTATCATTACCATTGACCGGTGGAGCAGCCTCACCATGTCGAACTAAAGTCAGTTGCATTTGATTTCCTTATATTCTTTTACCTGCATGATAAGCAGCGGATATGACAATCTGCAGACAGTCCATTTGTTATAGATCAGACTTGATGATGTGGCAAGACAAATTCGACATCGCTACGATGACCATTTTTCATTAATGACAATGCAATATTGAGTGGCGGTGCACCTTCAAAAATCACATCATACAAGGCAGAGGTAATCGGCATATACACACCGAGTTCCTCAGAGCGTGCCTTGACCTGTACAATGGTATTGATCCCTTCTGCAGTTTGACCCAGTTCAGTGGTGGCCTGCACCAGCGTTTTACCTTTACCAAGTGCATAACCGACTTGGTAATTCCGGCTGAGTGGACTGTTACAAGTTGCAAATAAGTCACCGACACCTGAAAGCCCAAGGAATGTCAGCGGATTGGCACCGAGTCTTACCGCAAAACGGCTCATTTCGGCCAAAGCACGGGTCAGAATCATACTCTTGGTATTTTCACCCACGTTATACGCTGCTGCCATACCCATCGCCACAGCATAAATATTTTTTAATGCACCACCGAGTTCTACGCCATTCACATCATCACTGGCAAACACACGGAACAAGGCACTATGTAAGGCTTGCTGTACTGCATAACGTACCAGTTCAGAATGACTGGCTATCACTGTTCCCGCCGGCTGACCTGCTACGATCTCTTTAGCCAGATTAGGTCCTGATAACACACCATAAGGCACTTCCGGCAATTCTTCGCGAATAATATCGCTCATAAAGCTGAAGGTCAGTGCTTCAATCCCTTTGGTCAGGGAGATTACCGCCTGCGACGTGATAAAAGGTTTAATTTGCTGCAGGACTTCCCGGAAGGAATGACTCGGAATCGCCACTAAAATAATATCGCGATTGCGTACTGCCTGTTCCAGGTCTGAAACAGCCAGCAGATCTTTTTCTAACTGAAAATCTGGCAGATAGCGTTTATTGATATGCGTAGCATTAATATCTGCCGCAGCTGCTTCGTCACGAATCCAGATCATGGTATTGCAACCATTACGCACTGCGGTATTGGCCATTGCAGTACCAAAACTACCCCCACCCAATACCGTTACTCTTAAAGCTGTTTTATGATCAACCGCAACTGGCTCTACCAGCTCTGAAAAATTTAATTCTGACATCTTATTTTTTAATATCCTGTTATACCGTACAAACTAGCTGTTCTGATTCCAATAACTTACAAAATCACTGGTTTGAATCTCTGCGCGCGCTGGAATTGCTTTTGCTGCAGTACCAATATAAATAATCCCCGAGACCAGGTCGTCTTTTGAAATTCCCAATGCCTGCTTAAACAGGCCAGACTCGACTACAGCGCCACTGCGCCACATGGTCGAGAAACCCTGCACCTGGAGTGACAGCAGAAAATTTTGAATAGCTGCACCTGAACTGAGAATTTGCTCAAAATGCGGAACTTTAGGGTGATCCTGCAAACGGGTTAAGGCAAGAACCAGTAAGGGCGCACGAAATGGATGATTCTTAACCCGCTCAATCTGAGCTGTTTCAGTTTCACCTAAATCGACGAGTGCCTGCGACAATAATTCTCCAAAGGCTTCACGCTGCTCATCTGGAATCACGACAAACGTGGTAGGTTTGAGTCGATGATGATCGGGGGCAGTTAATGCCGCCTGAAAGGCTTTTTCCAGTTGTTCTGCATTCGGTGCCGGTGCCAGCAGATGACCAATCGATTGCCGTTGGTGAATATTTTGATGAACGATGTCAATCACAGATTCCGTCATTGCCTTGTATATCTACACTTAATAACCATACTCAAGATTAGCATATTCAACGAAAAATACGCTAGAAACTTCATCACGATTCCGCCTGATTGAAACATCTTAAAAAATGAAGTTGCGTGGTTTTTTAATCCTGCACCACTCTATTTTTCACTTAAGTCCCATAGAGATATACTAAAAATTGCCAAACCTATACAACAGCTACAAAATCTGCGCTGCTTGCTGTGTTGAAATAAGCACAATGTGAATTATGTGAGATTTCATGATGAAAAAAACAATTGCTTTCAGCGGATTAGCTATTTCTGCCTTATTGCTTACTGCTTGCGCATCAAACCCGACTGCATTGGCAATACAAAAGGAAAACAACCAGTTTGAAGTGACCGGATTAGGTAAAAACCAACTGACTTCAAAAAACAACGCGATTATTGCAGCCAATAAAGCCTGTGGCTCTAGATCAACCCCGATTATTGTGGATGAAAAGACGGCCTACAATGGTGCCTTAAAAGGTGTGGTCGATGAACAGACCGGCCAGATGATTCAGGCAGCAGCCACCGTCCTTGGCAATATCGCAGGGACCAATACCGGTTTGAACCAGAATGACGATTATCAGACTGTACTCACATTCCGCTGTCAGGCTAAATAAGCCTTGAAGCATGGCACAATAAAAAACCGCTCTTGAAGAGCGGTTTTTTTGGTCTGGCTTAGCAGTAACCTTCCATGCGGGTTAAAGGCAATTTTTGACCAATGGCTTTTTCAATTTCTGGAAGATAGAACGCATCATCCTCAGACAAGAAGCTGATACTCACACCTTGCGCACCGGCACGTCCTGTACGACCAATACGATGTACATAATCATCCGAATGTTCTGGCAAGGTAAAATTTATCACATGTGACACATTATCTACATGGATACCACGCCCTGCCACATCAGTCGCAATCATAATATTATGCTGACCATTTTTAAATTGATCTAACATTTTCGTGCGTTTATCTTGCGCAATTTCACCAGACAACATCACCACTTTATAACCATCCCGTTTTAAATGATCATAGAGTTTGCGCACCTGATCTCGGCGGTTAGCGAAAATCATGACTTTCTCAATTGGTTCATCACGCAAAATTTCTTGCAGCAGTTTATATTTATCTGATTTTGCCACCATATAAACCCGTTGCTCAACATCAGCATTGGTTTTCTTTTTCGGTTCAATTTCAACTGTAACCGGCTCAAATAGCCATTGTTGCGCAAGATTTAACACATCATAGCTAAATGTTGCAGAGAACATTAAAGTCTGGCGCTGCTCTTTACGTGGCGAGAAACGTACAATCCGCTTAACCGAGGGAATGAAACCCATATCGAGTAGACGGTCTGCTTCATCAATTACTAAAAATTCAATTTGATCGAGCCAGACTTCTTTTTGCTCAACAAAGTCAATCAAACGACCTGGTGTCGCGACGATAATATCGACAGGCGCTTTATTCAGTTGATTTTTTTGTTTGTCAAAATCCACACCGCCTAGCAAGGTCACTACATGTAGACCCGCATATTTCGCCAGATGCTGTGCATCGCTTTCAATTTGCAATGCCAGTTCACGGGTCGGTGCCAGAATCAGGGCACGCGGTTCACCACGATAACGCTGTTCCTGAATCGGATTATTCAACAGGTCATTCATGATACTAATTAAAAAGGCGGCAGTTTTACCTGTACCTGTCTGTGCACGGCCAATTGCATCATGTCCTGCCAGCGTGAATTTTAAAACCTTCTGCTGGATAGGCGTCATGGTGGTAAAGCCTAAAGCATCAATCGCTTTTTGTAGATTGGGGTGTAAATTTAAGGTTTCAAAACCAGATGACATAAAGCGGTGCTCTAATTGGATAATCACTAAGATAGAGATAGTATAAACAAAAAACGCCCCAAATTATATTGGAGCGTTTTCTTTTTAGCTTAATCCGAAGATTAATCTAATGGTTGAACTTCTTCTGCTTGGAAGCCTTTTTGGCCTTTAACAACACTGAATTCAACACGTTGGCCATCACGAAGTGAACGGTGACCGTCACCTTGGATAGCACGGAAATGAACGAATACGTCATCGCCGCCGTTACGTTGAATAAAGCCGAAGCCTTTAGTGTCGTTAAACCACTTAACTACGCCTTGTTCGCGAGTAGCTGTCATAAGTTAATCCTCATTGAAACTAAAAGAAGGACCATCCGGTGTTGCAAACAGCAGAGCAAACAAGTTTGAAAATATTATTTTTAAGCTTGTAATCATTCTGTAAAACTATCAACAAAATCCCGGTTACATCCATTTATGTAATAGGATGAAAAACAATCACTTTGTTTATTCAAAGTCCCAAATACGCAACGAGCTTAACATGGGTTTATCACAATTAATAGATTTTTTTTAGCATGTTCTGTTTGATTTAGTTATTTTTTTAATCAAAATTGTCAAAAGACTTCATAAAGTCATTTACATCTCATTTTTTATTAAACCGGTTTGGTTCTGGCATCATATTTGCTATTATTTATAGCTGTTCTACTCGCTAAACAAAACCGCAATGTCCGAAGATCCAGCGCTATTCAGCCTTATAGATGCCATGGGAAAACCGTGTCCGATGCCGCTCTTGATGTTAAAGCGTGCACTAAAGGCACGGAATCAGAAAATATTCCTGCTCAAATCATCTGATCCGCATAGTCAGACAGATGTCAGCCGTTATTGCCAGCTGCATCAGCTTAAGTTTGAATTTAAAAAAATTTCTGATACAGAGTATCACTACTTGATTGAATCTTAAAAATTTTCAATTAAACTGCTTCTCTTCTATTTCGTATAATTTTTTACATTTCTCTACCCAAATATCCATTATTTGCGGAGAGATTGGATTAAGATAAAACCTAGTTTAGGGTTATCCCTCACTTCAAGGAGAACACATGAGTGACAGCCGCAATCAGTTGATGCCCCTGTCATTATCGGCGCCAGGTGTCAACCTCGGTGCTTATATCAGCACTGTCAATCAGATTCCGATTTTAACGGCCGAACAAGAAAAAGAGTTGGCAGAACGCTATTACCATGACCAGGATTTAGAAGCTGCAAAAATGCTGGTCATGTCACACTTGCGTTTTGTGGTGCATATTGCACGTAGTTATGCAGGTTATGGTCTGCCACAAGGCGACCTGATTCAGGAAGGCAACCTGGGTTTGATGAAAGCTGTAAAACGTTTTGACCCGAACATGGGCGTACGTTTGGTGTCATTTGCCGTGCACTGGATCAAAGCGGAAATTCATGAATACGTAATCCGTAACTGGCGTATTGTAAAAATTGCTACCACCAAAGCGCAACGCAAACTGTTTTTTAATCTGCGTAGCCTGAAAAAATCATCGAAAAAGCTGACGCTCGCAGAAGCCCAGTCGATTGCCAATGATTTAAATGTCACCCCAGAACAAGTTCTGGAGATGGAAGGCCGTCTGACAGCTTATGATGCTGCTTTCGATGCCTCAAGTGATGACGATGATGAAGGTTCAACCCATGTTGCACCAGCGTTATATCTTGAAGATAACCGTTATGATCCGGCGCGTCTGATTGAAAATGAAGACTATGAGGAACAAAGTACCTCTGCCCTGCACGAAGCCATGGATCAGCTGGATGACCGTTCACGCAATATCTTGCAGCGCCGCTGGCTAGATGACGAGAAATCGACCCTGCATGAACTTGCAGCTGAATATAATGTTTCTGCAGAACGTATTCGTCAGCTGGAAAAAAATGCCATGGAAAAAATTAAAGTGGCGATGTCATCCAATTAACACCAAATTTTGTTACTGATTTACTTCAAAAAAGCCTTCCTTGATGAAGGCTTTTTTATGTCCGCATTTTGAATTTATGCTAAGGTTGAGCGTAAAGTTTATCAGGAAGATCAATTCAAATGTGGATTGCGATTTCAGCACTCAATTTGGCACTTGCAGTCATGCTCGGTGCCTTTGGTGCCCATGGTTTAAAAGCGCGTGCGACTGAAGTACAGCTTGGCTGGTGGCAAACGGCAACAGATTATTTTTTCTATCATGCCTTAGGATTACTGATCCTTTCCCTGCTGGCGAAAGTCATCCCTGCACTGCCCATTCAGTGGAGCTTTGGGCTGATTCAGGCCGGGATTTTATTATTCTCTGGCTCACTGTATATCATGGCCTTAGGTTTACCCCGCGGTTTAGGTGCTATTACACCCATTGGCGGTGCTTTAATGATTGCCGGATGGTTAATTCTGGCCTGGAATGCTTTAAAATACGCCAGATAAGTATGAACATCACTGAATCATGGAGGGTGGCTGGAATGATGATTTACATCAATGGTGAAGTACAGGAAACTCACTGCAAGAATCTGCTGGAACTGATTCAGAGTATGGCGCTTGAGGGTAAGCGTTTTGCAGTTGAAGTAAATGAAATAATTATTCCTAAAAGCAGATTAGGCGATACGCCGATTTGCGATACAGACAAAATAGAAATTATTCACGCAGTCGGTGGCGGCTGATATTCGGGACAATTATGCAAGATTTATTACAGATTGGTTCACGCCAATTCCAGTCTCGCCTTCTGGTAGGCACAGGCAAATACAAAGATTTAAATGAAACCCGGCAGGCCATTGAAACCAGTGGCGCAGAGATTGTCACTGTGGCCATTCGTCGGGTCAATATCGGACAACATCCGGATCAGCCGAATCTGCTGTCAGTGATTCCTCCGGAAAAATATACCATTTTGCCCAATACTGCAGGTTGTTTCGATGCCAATAGTGCCGTTCGTACCTGCATGCTGGCACGTGAGCTGCTGGATGGCCACAATCTGGTCAAACTTGAAGTTTTGGGTGATGAAAAAACACTTTATCCGAATGTGACTGAAACACTCAAAGCTGCGCGTACCTTAATTGACGATGGCTTTGAAATCATGGTTTATACGTCGGATGATCCGATCGTGGCGCAAGAACTGGAAAGCATGGGCTGTGTCGCCATTATGCCTTTGGGCAGCCTGATTGGCTCAGGACTGGGCATTCTAAACCCACATACCCTGTCAATCATTAAGGAAAATGCCAAAGTGCCTGTCCTGGTCGATGCCGGTGTAGGTACTGCAAGTGATGCAGCGATTGCGATGGAACTGGGTTGTGATGGTGTACTAATGAATACAGCCATTGCGGCAGCGCAAAACCCGGTATTGATGGCCTCTGCGATGAAAAAAGCGGTAGAAGCCGGGCGTGAAGCCTTCCTTGCAGGTCGTATGCCGCGTAAGCGTATGGCCAATGCCAGCTCACCGGAAACAGGTTATTTCTTTAAATAAAGTTTGAAGAGCAAAAATAAAGGACTCAATCGAGTCCTTTATTTTTGCTCTTGATCAAGGAATCAGACCTTCATCACGCATAGCAATTTGCACAGACTGACGTTCTGCCACTTTATTGCGGATATGAATAATATTCGTATAAGGACTCAGGTCATGCCCAATCTGGTTCGACCAGTTGGTTAGTACAAACAGATAAGCATCTGCAGGGCCAAAGTTATCATCGACCAGATAATCATTGTCTGATTCACCAATGGCTTTATCGATATAATTTAATAAATGGTCAATTTCTGCATAGGCCTTTTTCTTTTCATCATCAGATAACTTGTCACCAAAGAACACCGCATAGGCATCATGCAATTCCGAATTCAGATAACCTAACCACTCCAGCACTTTGGCACGTCCCATGCCCGATGGTGGAATCAGATCTTGTTTTGGATCGTGTTGAGCAAGAAACGGTAGAATTGCAACATTTTCTGTCAGGATCAGACCAGGGTTGATCTCTAGCGCTGGCACATAACCCTTAGGATTAATCTCGTAATAATCCGTACCTTTTTCTGTTTTATGTGTTTTTAAATCAACACGTTCCAAATCAAAATCAACATTAATTTCATTTAAGATAATATGAGCTGCCAGTGAGCATGCACCTGGCGAATAGTAAAGCTTCATTTCTGATCCTTGTTATACACTTCTCAATGTTTTAAATCGCTTCTGACAAACTTTCAAGTGATCAAACCTGTAAATTGCAAAAAAGCGTAACTGTCATCTCAGGACACTTACTCATTCAATATTCAGGATATTTCGGGCTTTTGCAAGTCAATCTTGTGTAGATTTTTATCTGTATCTGTTTAAGATACGCAGGTTTTCCACATTTAGATGATTTTTCGTGATTAGCCTGAAAAAAGAAGAATGGTTTTCCAATATCCGGACAGATGTACTAGCAGGTCTGGTGGTGGGACTTGCCCTGATTCCTGAATCAATCGCCTTCTCTGCGATTGCCGGTGTCGATCCGCAAGTCGGTTTATATGCCTCTTTCTGTATTGCAGTATCAATTGCCTTTTTTGGCGGCCGGCCTGCCATGATTTCTGCGGCTACAGGTGCTATGGCACTTTTGATGATTACGCTGGTCAAGGAGCATGGTCTGCAATATCTGCTGGCTGCCACGATTCTGACCGGAATCATTCAGGTCATTGCCGGTTATTTTAAAGTGGCCAAACTGATGCGTTTTGTGTCACAGGCTGTAGTCTATGGATTTTTAAATGCATTGGCGATTCTGATTTTTGTGGCACAAATTCCTGAAATGAGCCAGATGGATAGCACCGGTTATCTATTTATTGCACTGGGTCTGGCGATTATCTATGTGTTTCCCTATGTGCCTAAAATTGGCAAAGCCATTCCCTCGCCCCTGATTTGTATTATCGTACTCAGCGGCCTGGCGCTCTTCTTGGGTGCAGATATGCGTACCGTAAGTGATCTGGGACAATTTCCCGATACTTTACCCGTATTTCTGCTTCCAGAGATTCCGCTGAATCTGGATACCTTGCAGATTATCCTGCCTTACTCCTTGACACTGGCAACTGTCGGTTTGCTGGAAAGCATGATGACCACCACCGTGATTGATGAGGTAACCGGCACTGAAGGTGATCGGCATCAGGAATGTCGCGGTCAGGGTATGGCCAATATCGTCAGTGGCTTTATGGGCGGGATGGCCGGTTGTGCCATGATTGGCCAATCCATTATCAATGTCTCTTCAGGCGCACGAACTCGGCTTTCAACTCTGGTTGCAGGAGTCTTTTTACTCTGCCTGGTGGTATTCCTGAAAGACTGGCTGGCTTATATTCCGATGGCGGCTTTGGTTGCGATTATGATTATGGTGTCCTTGACTACATTTCAATGGGGTGCAATCAAGCAGTTCAATAAACATCCGCTGGAATTTAATACCTCGATGATTGCCGTGATTATTGTTGTACTGGCAACGCATAATCTGGCACTCGGTGTATTTGTCGGCGTGCTGCTCTCTGCCCTGTTTTTTATCAATAAACTGGAAAGAACTGTACATGTCTATACACATCTGAACTCTGCTCATTCACGCAGCTATGTTATTTCCGGACAGATTTTCTTTAGCAGTTCAGAAAAATTTTATCAGTTCTTTGATTTTAAAGAAAAACTTGAGCATGTTGAGCTGGACCTGACCCACGCGCATATCTGGGATGTGACTTCAGTGAACATGCTGAATAATGTGATCCAGAAGTTCAAAGCGCAAGGCATAGAGGTAACGGTGATCGGTTTAAATGAGGCCAGTAGCACACTGATTGACCGTTTTAGTAGCTGATGCACGATAACTGATAAAAGAGCCTCAATAGGCTCTTTTATTTTATCTAGAAGATCTTGCCGATTTTTATGGAGAAATACCGAGAAAAGTTTGACTTGCTCGGCTCAGGACTTAAAATACCGCATTCTGAATTTTTAGATTTGCCAAAGTTATGTCGAACGATCAATTAGACCAGCAAGTCGTAGAGCTGGAAAACTTAAGCGAGCACCGTGAAATCGTGACGTTTATGCGCCGCTCAATGCCGCTAAACACCTCTCAACGTACTGCGCTTGAACAATATGGTCACTTAATTTTGGAATATCCGGTTGGCGATTTGCGCCAGCATTTTGAACATCCAGAGCGCCCTCTCACTGTAGAGATTGGTTTTGGTATGGGGCGTTCCCTAGTACTAATGGCCAAAGCCAATCCTGAGCGCAACTTTGTCGGAATTGAAGTGCATGTACCCGGCATTGCACAGTGTGTCTATGAAGCAGGTATGGCTGGTGTAACCAACTTACGTGTTCTGGATGCCGATGCGATTCAGGTGCTGCGTGAAATGCCAGACAATAGCATTAATACCGTGCAATTGTACTTCCCTGATCCATGGCAGAAAAAGCGTCATTTCAAGCGCCGTTTTGTATCTCATGACCGTATGCCATTGGTTGAGCAAAAGCTGGAGCTGGGCGGCACTTTCCATGCAGCGACTGACTGGGAACCCTATGCAGAATGGATGCTTGAAGTTCTGGAAGAACGTCCACGTCTGGAAAATATAGCGGGTAAAGGCAACAGCTACCCACGTCCGGACTGGCGTCCGCAAACCAAGTTTGAGCGTCGCGGGATTGAAGCCGGTCACAAGATTAATGACTTTATCTTTAAAAAGATTTCTTGATCTGAGACTCACAAAAGCGCTGACCTGATCAGCGCTTTTTTATGGGGAAAATTTGTCGTTAAGCTCTAAAATATGCTGAAAAGCCCTGTGCCGTTAATCAGAGCTTAAAAAGAAAAATAGCCTTTTATTTCTGATGACGCTTAAGAATTTGCTGGCTCAGCAAAGCATACACTTCCACCAGATCACCACGTTGCGATTGCTCGAGCATCGCCTGATGCATGCTGAGAATATTCCGGTCACCCCGCATCGCTGGGCCGGTCTGCATCTGTTTTGGATCATTTTGAGTGGCTTTATTGGCTGTTTCCAGCATCAAGGGATACAACAGGCTAAAATCGACCTGTTCGGCATCTACCACCTGCTTGGCCATGTCATAACAATAATTGCTAAAGTTACAGGCAAATACCGCAGCCAGATGCAAGCTGAGACGTTGACTGGAATTATAAGCATACACACGATAGCTTAGGCTATTTGCTAATTCTGATAACAGGGCTTGGTCCTGCTCATGCACCGCTTCAATAAACAACGGCGTCTGCTGCCAATCAATCTGGCGTTCCAGACTAAAGGTTTGTAGAGGATAAAATACGCCTACACGCACATGCACTTTTTTCAGTACATTGAGATGGGTACTACCAGAGGTATGCACGATCAGGTTATGCGGCAAATACGGATGAATCTGTTCAATCACGCTAGCAATAGACTGGTCACTAACGGCAATAATCACCAGATCGACATGATCCGATAGCTCCTCAGCTCTGGCGACTGCCTGTGCCTGACATTGTTCCGCCAGTTGCTGGGCTTTTCCCAGGGTTCGGCTATAAATCTGCACAATATCGTGTTGAGCTGATAATACGCAGGCAAGATGATAAGCCACTCGCCCTGCCCCGATGATACTGATCCGCATCTTGTTGGTCTTCCTGATGAATTGTGCACAGCATGCCAATAAAAAAAGGACGAAGCAATTCGTCTTTTTTTTGGTGCAGTTTTTAGAATTTACGCAAGGTTAAAATCTGTTCACTTCGGCCAAAAGGCCCATGTATATCATGCAAAATACCACTGGTCAGGCCGATACCATCTTCACCATATTGCTGTACCACTTCCAGTCCTAGCCACTCACCTTGCGGCAGACGGTACATATGAATCTGCAAGTCCAGATTCGGGAATCCCCATCCGGCATTCGGATTCTGACGCGGCACGATGCCATTGGCTGTATCAACCATACCAAGCAAATGGCTAAAATCTGTCGTTGGCTGACCTTCCACCATGTCCAGCGAATTTCTGAGCCAAACAATTCCTTTCCCAGCCCGATGATCGACATGTGCGCGAGTTTCAATACTCTGAATATAACCACCCGGCCAGCAACGCATCCCCTCCCAAACCGGCAGGTCTTCAGGATGCTGAACAGGAAAGTCTTCCAGACCGGCAATCGCACGAGTATCGGAAGTCATCATTTTCCAGGCACGTGCCACAATACAGGTTTTACCGTTAGCGCACATTTCCGCTTCAATCAGCTCGATGGTCTTGCCCGGACGAATCATACGCGTGGTAATTGAAAATTCACCAAATGCAATCAGTCCAAATATATCCAGGCTTACCCGACCAATCCGCATCTCTGTACGTGGCTGAAACTGTTCCAGTTCTGCACAGATAATGCCAGTCGCGGGCGCCATATGCTGCTCATGCGGATTCCAGGCTCCTTGTGCATGAATATTGGATTCATAATAAGCAGTGCTGCTGCCATCTACATGCTGTTCACGATTGATGAAACGATAATAGGCCGACATTGTTTTGTACACTTCCTTGAATTTTCTTTTGAAATCTAAAATTAATTTTTAAGATGGATATACTTACTTGTGTATTAAAAAACCATAATAATTCATGATTTGACAGTAAATTATGCTACGTTTAAATCCGACTTTGGTTAAAAGCGCTGTTAAATCTTGGCCGGAGATTAAATGAAAATCTTGCTCTAATTGCTCAATCATTCTTTCACTTTGTTTCGCATTTAAGCCGGTATGCTGTGCCAGTTGCTGCATAACTTTCAATTCAGTTGCATCTTCATGCTGCATCAGATCATAGGTGAGTAAAAAACCCTTTGGCTTTAAGCTCTGGCAAATATCCTGAAAAAAATCCGTTTTGTGTGCTTGGGGAATAAAATGCGCCACCAAAATGGCAAGAGCCGCATCGAACTGATGATCTTGATTTAAGTTTTGCGTATCTGCCTGAATAAACTGAACACGCTCTTTACCATTACATGACTCAATATTTTTCTGCGCCTGCTCCAGCATCGTGTGCGAGGGATCAATAGCGGTAAAGTACCATTGTGGATGCCGCTGTAATAAATAAGAAAGCTCATACCCCGTCCCACAACCTACAATCAGAATATGTGCTGTTTCGGGTAAATGGGTCATTAGAATGGCATCAATCTGCTGATGAACCAGTTCATAACCTGGAATCAATTTGCGAATATGGGTGTCATATCCGGCAACCACTTCTTCACTCTGAAAATCTTTTGCCATATTTTTACTCTAAATTTCACCTTTTAAGATACTGGCCTGGGTGATCTTTTTAAATGTAAATGCAGAAATCGAAAAGCCTATAAAGCTTCTGATCGTTTTTCGAATTATTCGTCTCAATCTAATCACATGACAGGCGACATGGAGGTCGCCATTTTGCTGAGAGACATGGAAGTCTCTTCAGCAAAATAAAGGGCCTTTCTTACTTTTGGCCCATCAAAAGTAAGAAAGGCCTGCACGTTGATATTAAAAACATCATTAAAATTGATGCAGTGCAAGCATTAAAAACTGCTTTTTTCTTGACCCTATTTGATAATTAAATCAATACAAATTATGCGATTTCTTTTAAGTTGAGTTCTTCACGCATAAATTCACGCAATTTAAACTTCTGCGCCTTGCCAGAAGCTGTCATCGGGAACTCTTGGAAGAAACGCACATAACGTGGCACTTTATTGTGTGAGATATGCTCGGCACAGTATTGGCGAATTGCCTCTTCAGTACATGGATCGTTTTCATGCAAAATAATGCAGGCACAAAGTTCTTCACCATATTTATGGTCTGGTACACCAATGACCTGGACATCTGAAACCGCCGAGTGGGTATAAAGGAAGTCTTCAATTTCTTTAGGGAACAGATTTTCACCGCCACGAATTACCACATCCTTGATTCGCCCCTTGATTTTGACAAAGCCTTCATCATCCATTTCAGCAATATCACCGGTATGCATCCAGCGTGCTGTATCAATCACTTCCGTAGTTTTGTCCTGATCTTCCCAATAACCGAGCATCACCGAATAACCACGCACACACAGCTCACCGAGTTGCCCGCGCGGTACAACCTTGCCCTCTTCATCGACAATTTTAACTTCAAGATGCGGATGCACCCGACCCACGGTGCTCACCCGACGCTCGACACTGTCTGCGGTCGAACTCTGTGCACTGACCGGTGCGGTTTCAGTCATGCCATAGCAGATGGTGATTTCGGACATATGCATCCGTTCAATCACGCGCTGCATGATCTCCTGCGGACATGGGCTACCCGCCATAATGCCGGTACGCAAACTGGACAGGTCAAACTCATCAAACTGTTCATGCTCAAGAATGGCAATAAACATGGTCGGCACCCCATAAGCCGCAGTACATTTTTCCTGCTGAATGGCTTTTAGAGTTTCCAGCGGATTAAATACCGCCGATGGATAGACCATAGTCGAGCCATGCGTGATACAGGCCAGATTCCCCATCACCATACCAAAGCAGTGGAAGAGTGGTACTGAAATACAAACCCGATCTTCTGGACTTAAATGAATGGCCTCACCGACAAAATAGCCATTATTTAAAATATTATTATGGGTCAACATGGTACCTTTCGGATTGCCCGTTGTACCCGAGGTAAACTGGATATTGATGGTTTCATCAAACTGTAATTCACTCGAAACTTGCTGTAATTTTTCTACGGCTTTGGCGCTCGGTTCAAGCAATAAGTCTTGGAAACGATGTAGACCGGTATGTTCTTGATCATCGATTTTAATCACATGTTTTAAATGTGGCAGTCGCTCTGCATTGAGTAATTTATTTTCAGTCTGCGTTAGCTCGGGCGCAATTTTGCTCAGGATTTCCTGATAGTCAGTAGTTTTAAACTGAGCAGCAATCACCAGTCCCTTACAGGAGACCTTGTTTAAGACATATTCCAGCTCATTACTTTTATAGGCTGGATTCAGATTTACCAGAATAATCCCGGCCTTAAATGCGGCAAACTGGGTAATGGTCCATTCCACACAGTTCGGCGACCAGATGGCCAGACGGTCACCTTTTTCCAGGCCCAGTTTCTGCAAACTGCAGGCAAAAGCATTCACTTGCTGTTGCAGCTGCTGATAGGTCAGACGCACATTCTGATGCAAGCTGACGATTGCATCAGAATGTGCGTACTGTTCGCATGCCTGATCAAATTTTTCACCAATAGTCATGCCCAATAAGGGTTGACTGCTTGTTCCATAGGCATAGCTTAACCGTACTTGTGTCATTGAATCGATCTCCTTGATTCTTTGTAATTCTGATTTTCAACTCTATTAATTGTTTTTTGACAACGACAACCCTGTCTTCCTGCCTGTTTTTTGTGTTTTATGCTCCTGCTACTCCCTCCTGTCGACGTACTGCATTGACACAAAAATCGGCAATCTGTTTGACAAAGTGTTCCTTATAATTTTGATCAAACATGACATTACGAGACGGATTCAAAGGTTCAATTACCACAAAGGTCATAGCACCAACCACGCCCAGCGCTACGGTATTTAAATCTTCAAACTCAAACTCGCCATTGACTTTTCCTTCAGCCAAAATTTCCTTAATGCTTTGTTTGATCAGCTGTTTACTGCGAAAACGCTCATGTTCCATTTCCGGATCGACCGGTTCAAACATCAGTGAATACGCTAATTGGGGGCTATTCATAGCTCGTTTCACAAAAGTTGTAACAGATTTTTGCAATTTCTGTTTTGGCGATAAATCCGAAGCGGCAATATGATTTAAAATTTCAATCTCAAGCCGAATCGCTTCCGACAAAACCTCAATCAAAATCTGATTTTTATTTTCGAAATATCGATACACCAAGCCTGTAGAAACGCCTACGCGTTCTGCAATCGCTTGAATCGACGCCTCTTTAAAGCCCCCTTGAGTAATCAGCTCACGAGCAGATTGCAAAATCGCCAGGCGATTTTGTTCCATTCGTTCCTGCATCAATGATGATCTTTTATAACTCATAAAATTAATCTCAACAAGATAAAATGAATTGTAAATCATTTTGTGAATATTGATTCACTTTTTTAAATTTTCGATGTATGTTAAATAACAAGCACAACAAAAATGCTTTTTTGGATACAACAAATAGAACCATAGGATGGATGATCAATGAATTTACAAAGCTTGGATTTCGGTTTGGACGAAACACTTATTGCACTTCGTGATTCAGTGGCGGCATTTTGCGCCAAGGAAATTACCCCGATTGCTCAACAAGTGGACCGTGACAATGAATTCCCTGCTCACCTTTGGAAAAAATTTGGCGATATGGGCCTACTCGGTCTGACGGTCAGTGAGGAATATGGCGGTTCGAATTTCGGTTATCTGGCACACATCATTGCCATGCAGGAAATTTCCCGCGCTTCAGCATCCATTGGTTTGTCATATGGCGCACATTCTAACCTATGTGTGAACCAGATTAAGCGAAATGGTACTGAAGAACAGAAACAGCGCTACTTACCAAAACTGGTGTCTGGTGACTATGTTGGTGCATTGGCCATGTCCGAGCCAAATGCAGGTTCCGACGTCGTCAGTATGAAACTGAAAGCGGAAGACAAAGGTGATCATTACCTGCTGAATGGTTCGAAAATGTGGATCACCAATGGCGGTGATGCCGATGTACTGGTGGTATACGCAAAAACTGATTTACAGGCCGGTGCCAAAGGCATGACCGCGTTCCTGGTCGAGAAAAATATGCCGGGGTTCAGTCATGGTACGCACCTAGACAAACTCGGCATGCGTGGTTCAAATACTTATCCGCTATTTTTTGACAATGTCGCTGTACCCAAAGAAAACGTACTCGGCGGTGTCGGCAACGGCACCAAAGTCCTGATGAGCGGCCTCGACTATGAACGTGCCGTTTTAAGTGCTGGTCCACTGGGCATTATGGATGCCTGTATGGATACCGTGATTCCATATATTCATGATCGTAAACAGTTTGGTCAGGCACTTGGTGAATTCCAGTTGATGCAAGGCAAAATTGCTGACATGTATTCAACCTGGCTGGCCTGTAAAGCCCTCGTGTATGCAGTTGGCGCAGAATGTGACAAGGCAGAGCATAGCCGCAGCTTACGCAAAGACGCAGCCAGCGCAATTTTATATGCAGCTGAAAAAGCCACCTGGATGGCAGGTGAAACCATTCAGACCTTGGGTGGCAACGGTTATATCAATGAGTTTGCTGCAGGGCGTTTATGGCGCGATGCCAAACTTTATGAAATTGGTGCAGGCACATCGGAAATTCGCCGTATGTTGATTGGCCGCGAACTGTTCAATGAAACAGCCTAAAAATAAACCATGAGCATAAACAGGGATGTTCAGCATGAATCGATTAAAAAGCAAAATTAATATTCGTAGTGAAGAATTTAAAAATAACCAGACAGCAATGCTAACCCTAGTCGATGACCTGAAACAGAAAGTACAGAAAATCGCCTTGGGTGGTGGTGAAACTGCCCGTCAAAAGCATTTAGATCGCGGTAAATTATTACCAAGAGAACGTATTGACCATCTGATTGATCCTGGCACGGCATTTATTGAAATTGGACAACTGGCTGCCTATCAGGTGTATCAGGATGACGTTCCTGCTGCGGGTGTAGTCGCTGGTGTCGGTCAAGTAAATGGCGTGACCTGCATGATCATTGCCAATGACGCTACGGTTAAAGGCGGAACCTATTATCCGCTGACCGTGAAAAAACATTTACGTGCCCAGGAAATTGCCGAGCAGAATCATCTGACTTGTATTTATCTGGTCGATTCTGGCGGTGCCTATTTGCCACTACAAGATGAAGTCTTCCCGGATCGCGATCACTTCGGACGTATTTTCTATAATCAGGCGCGTATGTCGAGCCAAGGCATTGCACAGATTGCAGTGGTGATGGGCAGTTGTACGGCAGGTGGTGCCTATGTGCCTGCCATGTCAGATGAAACCATTATTGTGCGCAATCAGGGAACCATTTTTCTGGGTGGTCCGCCTCTAGTCAAAGCTGCAACCGGTGAAATCGTTTCAAGTGAAGACCTGGGTGGTGGTGATGTGCATACCCGCATCTCAGGTGTAGCCGATCATCTGGCCGAAAATGACCAGCATGCCCTGGAAATTGCCCGCAATATAGTGGCTAATTTAAACAAAAAACCAAATCCATTACCTGAACATGTGGAAGCACCTTTGTTTGATGCTTCAGAGCTGTACGGTATCGTACCAACAGATTCGCGTAAACCTTTTGATGTACGTGAAGTGATTGCCCGGATTGTCGATGGTTCACGTTTTGACGAATTTAAGGCTCGATTTGGTACCACGCTGATTACGGGATTTGCCAGCCTATACGGCATGCCAGTCGGAATTATTGCCAATAACGGGATCCTGTTTTCCGAATCTGCACAGAAAGGTGCACATTTTATTGAGCTTTGCTGTCAGCGTAATATTCCCCTGCTGTTTATCCAGAACATCACCGGTTTTATGGTGGGACGCGAATATGAAAATGAAGGCATTGCTAAAAATGGCGCCAAACTGGTGATGGCAGTGGCTAATGCCAATGTGCCTAAACTGACGCTGGTAATTGGCGGTTCTTTTGGTGCCGGTAACTATGGTATGTGCGGTCGCGCTTATTCACCACGCTTTATGTGGACCTGGCCAAACTCGCGTATTTCAGTGATGGGCGGTGAACAGGCCTCCAGCGTATTATCTACTTTAAAACGTGATCAAATTGAAAGCAAAGGCGCTAACTGGTCTGCAGAAGAAGAAGATCAGTTTAAACAGCCGATTCGTGATCAATACGAACGCCAAGGTCATCCTTACTATGCTTCAGCGCGTTTATGGGATGACGGTGTCATTGATCCTGCTCAGACTCGTGAAGTGTTAGGTCTTAGTCTAGCTGCAGCCCTGAATGCGCCGATTCAACCAACCAAATTTGGCGTGTTCCGCATGTAAGAGGTGACAAAAATGACATATCAATTTTTACAGCTCGAACAGCAGAATCAAGTGGCAACAGTCTGGATCAATCGTGCTGAATTGCACAATGCCTTCAATACTCAGGTCATTGAAGAATTACAAGACTGCTTTCAACACCTAAATACCCGTGATGATGTGCGTGTGGTGATTCTGGCTGGGCGTGGCAAAAGTTTCTCTGCCGGTGCTGACCTGAACTGGATGAAACAGGCCGGTCAAGCTTCACAAGCAGACAACGAAGCAGATGCTTTAAAACTGGCGAAAATGCTGCAAAGCCTAGCGACTTTGAAGCAGCCCACCATTGCCCGGGTACATGGTATTGCTTTTGGCGGTGGCATGGGGCTGGCTTCTGCCTGTGATATTTGCGTGGCCAGTACCGATGCCAAGTTTGCTACCTCCGAAGTGCGCTTAGGTCTGGCCCCTTCGACCATCAGCCCGTATGTAATTCGGGCCATTGGTGCCCGTCAGGCTTCACGTTATTTCCTGACGGCCGAGCGAATTTCTGCGGAACAGGCCAAAACGATTGGACTGGCACATGAAGTCACTCCACCGGAACAACTCGACAGCAGAATTGATGAGATTGTTGAAGCACTCTTACTCGGTGGTCCAGCAGCACAGAACTCCTCAAAACAACTGATTCAACTGGTTGACCAGCAAGCTCTGACCGAAGATCTGCTACTTAAAACAGCACAGCATATTGCCCATGTTCGCCAGGGAGATGAGGCAAAAAATGGACTGAATGCATTTTTAAACAAACAAAGCCCGGCCTGGATCAAGACCACGGCATAACAACAAGAAGGATCCTACTATGTTTGAAAAGATTTTAATCGCCAACCGTGGTGAAATTGCCTGCCGTGTAATTCGTACAGCAAAAAAATTAGGTATTGCCACCGTTGCGGTGTATTCCGATGCCGATGCTCAGGCACAGCATGTCAAACTGGCAGATGAAGCGATCTATATTGGTGAATCGCCAGCAGCACAAAGCTATTTGCAAATTGAACGTATTATTCAGGCAGCCAAAAGTACAGGTGCACAGGCAATTCATCCAGGTTATGGCTTCCTCTCTGAAAATGACCAGTTTGCCCTGGCCTGTCAGGACAACAATATTGTCTTTATTGGTCCTCCAGTCGAAGCCATTTTGGCGATGGGTCTTAAAGCCACCTCTAAAACGCTGATGGAAAAAGCCGGTGTGCCTTTAACTCCGGGTTATCACGGCAGCAATCAGGATGCAGATTTTTTAAAGCAACAAGCAGACAGTATTGGTTATCCCGTGCTGATCAAAGCCAGTGCTGGCGGTGGTGGTAAAGGCATGCGTCTGGTGGAGCGCAGTGAAGATTTTCTTAGCTCGCTTGCTTCATGCAAGAGTGAAGCACGTTCCAGCTTCGGCAATGAAGATGTACTGATTGAACGCTATGTGATTCAGCCACGCCATATTGAAGTGCAGGTTTTTGGTGATACTCACGGCAACTATGTACACTTCTTTGAGCGTGATTGCTCGGTGCAACGTCGCCATCAGAAAGTCATGGAAGAAGCCCCAGCCCCGAATATGCCTGAGCACAAACTTGAAGCGATGCGTCAGGCTGCGATTGATGCTGCACGTGCAGTAGATTATGTCGGTGCTGGCACCGTAGAGTTTATTGTGGAACAGGACGGTACTGCCTATTTCATGGAAATGAACACCCGCTTGCAGGTTGAGCACCCGGTCACCGAAATGATTACCGGTGAAGACCTGGTAGAATGGCAATTACGGGTGGCTTTTGGTGAACCTCTACCGAAACAGCAACATGAATTACAGATTCACGGTCATGCACTTGAAGCTCGTGTTTATGCAGAAGAACCAGAAAAAGGCTTTATACCGGCGATTGGCCAGATCAGCTATTTACACTATCCAGAGCAGAGTGACTGGGTACGTGTTGATAGTGGCATTGTCGAAGGCGATGAAATCAGCACCTATTATGATCCGATGATTGCCAAACTGATTGTCTGGGGCAAAAATCGTGAAGCTGCTCTAACCCAAATGCATCATGCACTAGGCCATTTCCATGTCGATGGTCTAGGTAACAATATTGCCTTCCTGGATCGTTTAGTTCTCTGTGATTCTTTTAAAAATGCACATTTGGATACCGGCCTGATTCAACGTGAAGAGGAATTCTTGTTAAAGCCTTCTACTGATATTAATTCAGATTTGGTGGTGAGTGCTGCACTGATTGAGCTGCTGGCACGCCAAGCTCAAAACCCGGTTACGAACAATTCAGTCTGGCAGCAGAAGTCATTTTGGCGCCTGAATCTGCAAAATGCATATACCGTGCAATTACAACGTAATGGTATTACGCTTAACGTTCAGTTTAGTGCTCAGGATCAGGGCTTTGTCGCCCACTACAACGGTCAGCAGATTCAGCTCCAAGGCCAGTTCATTGATGCGCATACTTTAGCGTTACAACTGGCGGGCAAACAGCAAAAACTGGCCTTTAGCCAAACTGAACATGGTATTACCCTGTTCCAGAATGGTCAGACGCATAAATTCGATTACATCAAGCCGGATTATCATCAGCATGATGATCAAGGGGCAGAAAATAACCTGACTGCACCCATGCCAGGTGTGATTACACAAGTACTGGTAGCGGCGAATGACAAAGTCAAAAAAGACGATGTACTGATGACGCTGGAAGCCATGAAGATTGAATACTCGATACGTGCACCGCATGACGGCATCATCGCAAGTTCATATTTCCAGAAAGGTGACCAAGTCAAAGCCGGTGATGAGCTGGTTGAGTTTCAGCCACTGACGGAGGAAGTTGCATGACTGATTTCGTCAAAATTGTAGAAGTCGGGCCACGGGATGGCCTGCAAAATGAAAAAACACCTTTAACTCTAGATGATCGAAAAAATCTGATTCTGGACCTGATGAAAACCGGCTTACAGGCGATTGAAGTCGGCTCCTGTGTCTCGGCCAAATGGGTACCGCAAATGGCCGACAGTGATGCCTTGTTTGCCAGCTTGCCCCAAGATCCAAATATCCAATTCAGTTTGTTAACACCCAACTTAAAAGGTTTTGAAGCCGCTTTGGCGGTGGGTTGCAAAGAAGTTGCTGTTTTTACCGCAGCTTCTGAAAGCTTTACCAAAAAAAACATCAACTGTTCAATTGATGAAAGCTTTGAGAAGTTTGCCGATGTGATGGCAGCCGCCAAAGCCCATAAGGTTCGAGTTCGGGGTTATGTCTCGTGTATGGTGGACTGCCCTTATGAAGGTGCAATTGATCCGCAGCAGGTGTTAAAAGTCACCCAGCGTTTACTGGATATGGGCTGCTATGAAGTGTCGTTGGGCGAAACTATTGGTACAGCAACGCCGGATCGGGTGCAAAAAGTTTGGGATGCTTGCTTGGATCAGATAGATGCCAAAGTCTTGGCAGGTCATTTCCATAATACCTATGGCATGGCCATCGCCAATATTTACCAGTCACTGCTACAAGGCATTCGCATATTTGATTCATCGATTGCTGGTCTCGGGGGCTGTCCTTATGCCAAAGGCGCTTCAGGCAATGTCTCGACTGAAGATTTGTATTATCTGCTGTCGAAAATGGGCTATGAAACTGGTATTCAACTGGATGCCTTAATGCAGGCCAGCCGTAATATTGGCGCAGTCTTAGAGCGCAGTAATCCATCTAATTATGCCAATGCCTATTGGCAAACAATCGGTGCTTAAAAAATAAGCCTGCTTGAGCAAAATCGACTCAAGCACCATAGGGATATATAACACGCAGCTCAGCTCTGCGATACATAAAAAAATAGAGGTGACAAGATGTCAAACAAGGTCTATGACAGCGCTCAAGCTGCCTTAAACGGTATTGTGCAAGATGGACATACCCTTGCGGTGGGCGGTTTTGGCTTATGCGGTATTCCGGAAGCTTTGATCGCAGCTTTAAAAAAAACAGGCGCTAAGCAACTAACCTGTATTTCCAACAATGCCGGCGTTGATGGTTTTGGCCTGGGGCTATTGCTGGAAAGCAAACAGATTAAAAAAATGATTTCCTCTTATGTGGGTGAAAATAAAGAATTCGAACGTCAATATTTAAATGGTGAACTGGAAGTCGAACTGACTCCACAAGGGACTTTGGCTGAAAAACTACGTGCTGGCGGCGCAGGTATTCCAGCATTTTATACTGCGACTGGTGTAGGAACCGTCATTGCTGATGGGAAAGATGTTCGTGCGTTTAATGGCAAAGAATATATTTTAGAAGAATCCCTTACTGCCGATGTCGCCTTAGTCAAAGCTTATAAAGCCGATAAAGCCGGCAATCTGATTTTCCGCAAAACTGCGCAGAACTTTAATCCAGTATGTGCCATGGCCGGCAAAGTCACCGTTGTGGAAGTAGAAGAAATTGTCGAGATTGGTGAACTGGATCCCGATGAAATTCACCTACCCGGTATTTATGTGAATCGAATTGTCTTAAATACCCAACCGGAAAAACGTATTGAACAAATGACCTTAAAGGCGGAGGCTTGATCATGGCTTGGACACGTAATCAAATGGCGCAGCGCGCCGCACAAGAGCTTGAAGATGGTTTCTATGTCAATTTGGGCATTGGCCTGCCAACGCTGGTTGCTAACTACATTCCAGAGAACATCAACGTCTGGTTGCAGTCCGAAAATGGCTTGCTCGGTATTGGCGAATTTCCGACTGCGGAAACCGTTGATGCCGACCTGATTAATGCCGGCAAACAGACCGTAACTGCCCGTAAAGGCGCTTCTTTCTTTTCCAGTGCCGACTCATTTGCCATGATCCGTGGCGGTCATGTCAATATCGCCATTCTGGGTGCCATGGAAGTGTCTGAAAATGGCGATCTGGCCAACTGGATGATTCCGGGTAAAAAAGTCAAAGGTATGGGCGGTGCCATGGATCTGGTCGCCGGCGTGCAGAAAGTCGTGGTCTTGATGGAACATTGCGCTAAAGATGGCACAGCTAAAATTGTCCCGCAGTGTAGCCTGCCGCTGACCGGCCAGGCAGTGGTCAACCGCATTATTACTGATCTGGGAGTACTAGATGTCACTTCTGACGGGATTCGGCTGATTGAGCTGGCACCCGATGTCAGTTTTGAGGAAATCCAGAAAGTCACAGGCGTAGCATTACTCCGTAACGCGGCTTAATCCAACCAGCCCTTAAAAACCAAGCGTTTTAAGGGCTACTTTTTAGCTTATCGATGCTTCATCTCAAAAACAATAAAAGCAGAATAAATGGATTTTAATGATGCAAACTCAACAAAATATCTTGCAGCGCTTCGCCTTACGCGTCAGCGACTGGTCAGAAAAATGGTTCCCTGATTCTTATATTTTTGCCCTACTGGGCGTCATCATTGTTGCAATTGCAGCAATCGGAATCGGTGCACCGGCACAGGATGTCGCGATTTCCTTTGGTGATGGATTCTGGAGCCTGATTCCCTTTACCTTGCAGATGTGCATGCTGATTGTGGTCGGTTATGTGGTCTCGGTGTCCAAACCGATTCAACTTCTGATTCAGAAAATGGCGCGCCTGCCGCATTCAGGACGTGGTGCGATTGTGCTGGTCGCTACAGTCAGCCTGTTAATTTCCCTGATTAACTGGGCCATGAGTACCGTACTGACTGCACTTCTAGTGATTGCCCTGGCACAACGTAAAGAACTCAACATGGATTACCGTGCTGCCGCAGCAGCAGCGATTATCGGGATGGGCGCCACCTGGGCACTGGGCATCAGTTCCTCTGCCGCACAGTTACAGGCCAATAAATCCAGTCTGCCTGAACCGATTTATAATCTGACCGGGGTAATTCCCTTTACCGAAACTATTTTTCTGCCACAGTCTATGATCATGACTGCGGTGCTGATTGTGGCTTCTATCGCGATTGCCTACTGGTCAGCACCCAAAGGTTCAGCTATTAAAACCATTGAACACTTTCCAATTCAGATTGAAGAAGAAAAACCGGAAGTACCTACCGAAAAACGACCAGGTGACTGGCTGGAAAATTCACCGATCTTAAGCATTATGATTGTGATTCTGGGTGCAGTCTGGATGTTTAATGAGTTTTCCAAAAGCAATCCGATTCTGGCCATTTCCAGTTTAAATACCTATAACTTTATCTTCCTCATTTTAGGCGTGGCCTTACACGGTACACCACGAAATTTCCTGAATGCGGTATCCAAGGCTGTACCGGCTATTTCAGGCGTACTGATCCAGTTTCCGCTATATGGCAGTATTGCCTTTATGATGACCAATGCGCTGAACTCTGCCGATCTGTCGTTGTCACATTATATTGCTGAATTTTTCGTTTCGATTGCCTCGAAAGAAACCTTTGCCATTGTGATGGGCTTATATTCGGCAATCCTGGGTTTCTTCATACCTTCCGGCGGCGGTAAATGGATTATTGAAGCACCTTATGTGATGCAGGCTGCGCATGATCTGAAAGTACACCTAGGCTGGTCGATACAGATTTATAATGCAGCAGAAGCCCTCCCCAATCTGATTAATCCTTTCTTTATGCTGCCGATGCTGGGCATCTTAAAGCTAAAAGCCAAAGATGTGATTGGTTTTACCGTGACCCAACTGGTTTTCCATATCCCACTGGTGCTGTTCCTGCTCTGGTTCCTGGGACGAACCTTAACCTATAGCCCACCAGTATTTTCTTAAATTGATACAAATAAAAAAGGACGAAGATTCGTCCTTTTTTAATTTAACAGTCAGCTTAGTTTACTTTCTTTTCAACCACGCCGTCACTATCGACTTCACGCACAGTACCAGTTTCAGTATTTACCACTTCAAATGTTACACGTCGGTTCTGAAACTGTCCGTCAGGCGTCGCATTGGGTTCAACTGGTTGAGCCTCACCCATTCCAACTGCCTGTAATTGTGCAGGATCGACCCCTTGTTCAACAAGGTAGCTGGTCACCGCTTGGGCACGCTGTTCAGACAGTACCTGATTCGCTGCTTCGCTGCCTTGAGCATCGGCATGCCCTTTGACTTTCAGAATGACATAAGGCGCTTGTTGCAATAGTGCAGCGGCCTGATCCAGCACCAATTTATTTACCTCTGGAACTTCGCTAGATGCCGTATCAAAATTGATGATCTGTAAATTCAGTGCAGTCGCTACATCCAGCGCTTTCACATTATCCGTCTTGATACCGGCCAAGGCTTGTTCTGCTTCGTTATTGGCAGTATTAATCACTTCATTACTATTTAGAGGTTGTTGGGTAACGACTGTGACATTTTTCGCCAGACTGCGAATTTGTGCTGCCAGACGCTCGGCTTCTGCATTCGTTGCTGCACGCACTAAAACCTGATTACCAACCCAGTCAAGTGACACATTTGGCATTCCTTGAATTGCTTTCAAAACCGATGGAATCGTATCCTGATCAACAAATTCTGAATGATAAACGTCACTGCTCAACGCACCGCAACCAATATTATAGTTAAAGATCTGTTTAATCTCGTTTTGCAGAATTTCCATATATTGCGGATTATCCAGCCCTATCTGGCAACTTATAATTTCACCATTATTGCCGGTACTCAATTGTAAAGAGGCGGGTTGGGCTGTGGCAACTTCACTGGTCGCCTGAGTGTTTGCCGAATCTTCAGCATCCTCCTGCATACAGCTACGAACGAAAAACAGGATCAAAGCCGCCAGGATCAGAAAAATAATAAATGGCCATAAAAAACCTTTTTTTCTCTCTTCCTGAACCACAATGACGGGTTCTGGTTCGAGCACAGGTTCCTGATTTAAACTGTGCCCAGCCAATGGTGAAACACCAAGCGCTGCGAGAATAGGTCCAGCCCAGACAGGTAATGCGCGCTGGATCGAATCGGCATGGGTTTCCAGCAAGTGGCTAATGGCTTCTGGACTTGAAGCACCTGCTTCAGTCTGTAAAAAACTCATGGTCGGTACAATTGACCGATTCAGGGTCTGTTCTATTTCTTCTTGCGGCGCGCTCTGATCAAGTTGATCCAGAAACTCTTGCTTTAATGCCGGATTTGCATTGAATAATTCATGGATTTTGGGATTGAGTTGCTGGCTAAGATTATCAATCCAGGCCGGCCGGGCACGCAATATACTTAAAAATACCGGATAGAATTGAGCCAGAGCTTGATCTTTGGCAAATAAATGCTCGGTTTCACCTTGAAGCACAATCGCTGTAACATCGCTTTTTAAGCGTTCCATAAAGTCTATATGCATAATAGTCACCATTATTTTGATTTTTCTAATGTTTAATATTTAACCAGTGTAACGATCCCTATTTTTTGAAAATGTAAATAATTGTATGAATATCATAACGTTTCACTATTTTTATTGAGTACTCATTTTACAGAAACAGAATTTACAGAAATAAAAAAGTCAGCCGAAGCTGACTTTTATGAAAGTTGTATCATTTAAGCGATATAGGTTCTGACAACTTTACCTAGCACTTTTTGATTAATTAAGGGGGTATTTTTACCTTGCGACACGATGCTTTCTTTGCTTAAGGTCCATTCCAGTTCTGGATCTACAAGCACCCAGCCTGCTTCATTAACCCAGCGCTCTGCCATTTGTGCAACACGTGCCGGAGCCAGAGTCACTTTTTCTACCCATTCCAATGGACTTAATAATCCTTCACGAATCAATTGTAGACCAAAAGGCACATAGGTATCAAAAGCAGTAAAGCCTGGCTGCGTTTCTGCAAATGGCGCCATTTTAGCAGAGCTGCTTAGCGGTTCATGATGGGTACAAATCGCATCAATCACACCAGATTTTACGCCTTGGCGCAGCAGTTCTTTATCTTGTTCCGCACGCAATGGTGGACGTACATGTGCCAGTGAATTAAAACCATCAATCAAGGCATCGGTCAGGTGTAACTGATGCATTGCCACATCACAGGTCACCGGCAAGCCTTTTTCCTTGGCAATCCGGATCAACTCCACCGAAGCGCCGCAAGACAAGAGACCAAAATGCGCACTCACCTTGGTCACTTCAACCATCAACAGGTATTTGGCAATCGCCACGGTTTCAGCCAGTGCGGGAATCATTGGCAAGCCCTGACGTGAAGCAATAAAGCCTTCATGCACACAGCCGTCTTTAGCAATTTGCGGTTCTTCTGCATAGAACACCACGGTCAGGTTTAAACCTGCAGCATATTCCAGGGTACGCAGTACCACGTCATCATTGGCAAAAGGCGCGTTGGCATTGGACACAGCAGTACAACCACCTTTTTTCAAACCGGCCATGTTTGCAGGCTGATTGCCTTTCAATCCCTGAGTTTGTGCGCCAATCACTTCCAGATAGATACCACCATCCAGCATGGCTTTTTCAACCAGACCATGAATCAGGGCGCCATTGTCTTGTACGATCGGCTTTGAATCTGGTGGAGTGAACACGTGTAAAATACCATTTTCACGTGCCGCCTTGCCTTCTGACTTGAGTGTGCCGTGTTGCTGCTGGCCTGGTTCACGTAAACGCGCGCACAGATCGACCATGGTAGGCATTAACCATTTGCCTTGACCATCAATGGTTTCAGAGACTTGAGACGTTTCCGTAACGAATTTGCCATTTTCCAGATACACGGTCTGGATAGAATCAGTGTTTTGGATCGGATCAAGAACACGGACATTTTCAATTTTTACAATAGTCATGACTTATTCCTTAACCCGAAATCGCTTCAATCAAACCCTGTTCCTGAAGTTGGCCCTGCATCGATAGAGCCAACACCGCCATACGCACTGCAATGCCATTGGTCACCTGCTTCAAAATCACAGATTGCGGACCATCGGCAATACTGGAGTCGATTTCAACTCCACGGTTCATTGGTCCCGGATGCATTACGATACAATCCGGTTTGGCCATGGCCAGACGTTCCTTATTCAAGCCATACATTTTGTAAAATTCGGCTTGCGATGCAAGTGCTGGAGAATCAATACGCTCATTTTGAATACGCAGCGTAATAATCACGTCGCAATCTTTGATGCCGTCTTCCATATTGTTAAATAGACGAACGTCATCGCCATATTCTTCAAAGCCCAATGGCAGTAAAGTATTCGGTGCAACCACCCGGATATCTTTGCAGCCTAATGTTTGCAAGGCGGCCACATCTGAACGCGCGACACGCGAATGTTTGATATCACCAATAATGGCAATGGACATCTCTTCAAATTTTTTATTGGTTTCCCGGCGAATAGTAAGCATGTCCAGCATCGCTTGAGTCGGATGCGCATGACGCCCATCACCGGCATTAATAATTGCCACCGTTGGACAGACATCCTTGGCAATAAAATGTGCTGCCCCTGAAGATGAATGACGTACCACGAAAATATCGGCCGCCATGGCTTCCAGATTCCATAACGTGTCACGCAGGGTTTCACCTTTAGAAGTACTTGAACGGGCAATATCAATATTGAGAACGTTGGCAGAAAGACGCTTGGCAGCGGCTTCAAAGGTGGTGCGGGTACGGGTAGAGTTTTCGAAGAACAGGTTCATGACCGTTTTGCCTTCCAGCAAATTATTGGTGATGAGCTGATTTTGGTCATTAAAAAAGGACTGCGCTGTGTCCAATATTTTTGTAAGAGTTTCTTTGGAAAGACCTTCGATGGTCAAGAAGTGTTTTAGATTACCTTCTTTATTGAGTTGAATCTGGCTCGGTGTATGCAATGCCGCCAAGTGCATGAGAGATTCCTTATGCGTTAAGTCAACATATTATACAGAGATTGGCGAGTCTTAATAGTTGGCAGCAGGGCCACTTGTATAAAAACCAGCTGGATAATAAAAATAGAAATTGAAATTCCTATGTATTTTTTCAATAAGATAATTTAACCCAATTTGCATCCTGCTGATTTTAAGTGCAAAACAGACGGGTGCTTCAGTCTGGCACATTCACACCCATAGCACAGCGTTAACGCAGCGCACCAATATACCGATGTGACACCTGTGCACGGTAGATATCTTCTTCGTCCGGTTCGACCAAGATCAGTCCATCCTGATGGATCGGGTTCACAGATTCTGCTTGTGAATCCTCTCCTGTTTCAGCAATATTCAATACACTTTTCAGGCGCTTGACCAGATGACTCAAATCCGGATCTTGGGTCTGCTCTGCCAGTTGAATCACATGCCGGGCATAGTCCAGGTTCTCTGCCAGATACAGTGCATCAATCACCCGACCCGAAACCCGCCTTAAACGTGCATAAATTAAAGTGGCCACTGAAAAAGCGTCATGGTTGTGTAACTTGGTTGTCTAGCATTGGATGTCCCTCAGCATAAAATTAGGTACAAGGCTGTCATCGCTCCCCATCGAGTAACAGCCTTGTCCGATTTAAGTAGAGCAAAATGCGTACCAGTTCATCGATTTATAACGTGAATATTATTTTCTCTATTACATGGCGCGGCCTTTCAGAGAAAAGAAAAAGCTTTCAATTTAAAAATACGGTAAACTTAGCGCAGTTTTTTATTTATCTTTTTTGGTCTCTCTATTATATGAATACCTCTCCACGTTTAAGCAATTACTGGGTCACCTGTGCCGATGGTCTGGAAACCTTATTAGAAGAAGAACTACAAGGCTTAGGTGTTCAGAATATTGAGCGTTTTCCAGGCCGTTTAATCTTTAACGGCACCCTGGAAAATGCTTATCGTATTTGCATGTGGTCACGCCTGGCTTCACGTGTATTGCTGCCGATCCACACGCATGAAATTGAGTTTTCTCACGATGCCCGTGATGTAGCAGAAGAGCTATATGAAGGTGCAATCAGCTTTGACTGGTCGCTTATTTTTGCACCACAAAGTACATTTGCCATCCGACTGCATGTCGAACGTGATATCAAGGTGAATACCCAGTTTGCAACTTTACGTGCCAAAGATGGTGTCGTAGATTCATTCATGGAAGCTGTGGGCAAACGCCCAAGCATCGACACCAAACAGCCAGAAATTACCATGTATATTCTGGCAGGCAAGAAAGAACATACTTACTGCCTGGACTTGTCTGGCGATTCATTACATAAACGTGGGTATCGCCACTTTATGACCGATGCGCCAATCAAGGAAAACCTGGCTGCTGCGATTCTGCAAAAAGGTCAACTCAAACAGATTAATCCGGACATCATTGTCGATCCAATGTGTGGTTCAGGTACATTTATTATCGAATCACTGATGATTTTGACTGACCGTGCGCCTGGTCTGGTACGTCGTTTCGGTTTTAATGGCTGGAATGGTCATGACCATGAACTCTGGATGAGCATCAAGGCAGAAGCAGCTGAACGCCACCAAGCGGCAATGGAAAATCCATTACCTCAATTCTATGCCTTCGATGCGGACTGGGAAGCAGTAAAAGCAACACGTCAAAATATCATCGCAGCGGGTTTTGAAACTGCTCTCGACAATATCATGATCGAAGAGCGTACTTTAAATGACTGGCCGGATTTCCATGCGGAAGGTAAGAAAGTATTCTTCGTGACGAATCCGCCTTATGGTGAACGTCTCGGCGATAAAGCTCACAACCGTTCTTTATACCTCGGTTTATCAGCTTTACTGCAAAAGAATTTCCCGAATCAAAAAGCAGCGGTGATTGCATCGCAAGTGGAACAGGCCGATGTGCTGGCTTTCAATGATCCGCAAATCCTGCGCTTGATGAATGGTAAATTGCCGATTTATATCCGCTTCGGTACGGTTAAACCGGCTGCGGTAGTGCGTCCATTTTTAGAAACATGGCAGCCCCAGCAGTTTGAAGCGATTGAAGGAGCAATGGAGTTTGCCAACCGTCTAACCAAAAACATGCAAGCTCTAAAAAAATGGGCAGTCAAGGAACAGATCCATTGTTTACGTCTGTACGATGCAGACTTACCTGATTTTAATGTCGCAGTAGATTTGTATGGCGAGCGTTTGCATGTACAAGAATATGCGCCACCTAAAACCATTGATCCTGAAAAAGCCAAGAAACGTTTTAATCTGGCACTGCAAGCGATTCGTGCGGTTACCGGTTTAGGCCGTGATGCGATCTTTATCAAGACCCGTTCACGTCAGGAAGGTAAGAACCAGTACACCAAGCAAAGTACTGCGTCTAAACGTTTTATCGTTCAAGAAGGCAAAGCCAAGATTCTGGTCAACCTGACAGACTATCTGGATACCGGTCTGTTCCTGGATCACCGTCAAATGCGTTTACGTATTGCTAAAGAGGCGAAAGGCAAACACTTCCTGAACCTGTATAGCTATACCTCAACAGCAAGTTTACATGCTGCTCTGGGCGGTGCTGCGAGTACGACCAGTGTCGATCTTTCAAATACCTACTTAAACTGGTCGAAAGAAAACTTTGTTCTGAACGGCTTAACGGTAGATCATCCTGATGAACAGCACCAGTTCTTTGCATCTGACTGTTTTGAATGGCTGAAAGAAGGTCATGAACAATATGAGCTGATCTTTATTGATCCGCCAACGTTCTCGAACTCGAAGAAATTCTACGGTACCTTTGATATACAGCGTGACCATTTATCCTTGCTGAAGCGCGCCATGAACCGTTTAACCAGTGATGGTACCCTGTACTTCTCCAATAACTATCGCGGCTTTGAGATGGATGAAGAAATTCTGGCGTTCTATGATGTCGAAGAAATTACCCAGGAAACCATTGGGCCAGATTTCAAGCGTAATCAAAAGATTCACCGCGCCTGGAAAATCACCCATCCTCAAGTATAATTAATGCTTGATTGGGGCTAAAAAATCCAGTCAAAAATAAAAGACCCAGTTCAATTGAACTGGGTCTTTTTATGGAACATATAAACTGGATCGAGACTTAACTGAGTTTCATTTTCTCAAAAACCAGCTCTCCATGTTCAGCTTTGACCAGAATCGTATCACCCGGCTGGAATTCTCCTGCTAGAATTTTCTGAGCCAGCCCATTTTCAATACGTTGCTGGATCGCGCGTTTCAGTGGACGTGCACCATAGAGCGGATCAAAACCGACCTCAATCAATTGCTCAAAGGCAGTATCATCTACCGACAAGCGCATATCCCGTTCGGCCAAGCGTTGACGTAAACGGTCCAGCTGAATATCGGCAATACCACGAATCTGGTCTTTATCTAGTGCATGGAATACGACAATTTCATCAATACGGTTAATAAATTCCGGACGGAAATGCTCAGATACCGCATTCATCACCACTGTACGAACTTCCTCGCGTGTTGCGCCTTCGCCTAACTCACGAACGTCTTGTGAACCCAGATTCGAAGTCATCACAATCACGGTATTTTTAAAATCGACTACACGGCCTTGGGAGTCAGTCAAACGACCATCATCCAGCACTTGTAGCAGGATGTTAAACACATCTGGATGCGCTTTTTCGACTTCATCGAATAAGAGTACGCTATATGGTTTACGGCGCACGGCTTCGGTAAGTACCCCGCCTTCTTCATAGCCCACATAACCTGGAGGTGCACCGACCAGACGGCTTACCGAGTGTTTTTCCATAAATTCGGACATGTCGATCCGGATCATGGCATCGTCACTATCAAACAGGAAGTTTGCCAAGGCTTTGGTCAATTCTGTTTTACCCACACCTGTCGGTCCAAGGAACAGAAATGAACCACTTGGCCGGTTAGGATCAGACAGGCCAGCACGTGAACGTCGCACAGCATTGGATACGGCCACCACGGCTTCATCTTGACCCACTACACGTTTATGAAGAAATTCTTCCATATGCAGCAATTTGTCACGTTCGCCTTGCAGCATCTTCGCGACAGGAATACCGGTTGCCGCACTGACGACTTCCGCAATTTCATTCTCGGTGACCTTGTCACGCAACAGTTTTGGCGACTCGCTTTCCTCAGCCGCTTCAATGCGCTCTAGCTGCTTTTGCAATTCGGGAATCACGCCATACTGATAACGTGCTGCTTCCGCCAGATCACCTTCACGCTGTGCCTTGTCCAGCGCTATACGTGCCTGATCCAGCTTGACCTGGATATCTTTATTGCCTGCCACCAAGGCTTTATCTGCACGCCAGATTTCTTCCAGATCCTGGTACTCTTTCTCGACCGTTTCAATCTGTTGGGTCAGATGCTTGATCTCGCCTTTGGCACCGCTATCCTCATCTTTTTTCACGGCTTCAAGCTGCATTTTCAATTGAATCAGACGGCGTTCCAGTTTATCTAAAGCTTCAGGTTTGGAATCTAGTTCCATTTTAATACGGGATGCCGCTTCATCAATCAGGTCAATGGCTTTATCGGGCAACTGGCGATCGGTAATATAACGATGTGACATTTTTGCCGCTGCAATAATCGCAGAATCCAGAATTTGTACACCATGATGCGTTGCATAACGATCTTTCAGACCACGGAGAATGGCGATCGTGTCTTCCACGCTCGGTTCATCCACCAGCACTTTTTGGAAACGGCGCTCAAGGGCAGCATCTTTTTCAATATACTTACGGTATTCATCCAGAGTCGTCGCACCTACACAGCGCAATTCACCACGTGCCAATGCAGGTTTCAGCATATTGCCGGCATCCATCGCACCATCACTTTTACCGGCACCCACCAGCGTATGCAATTCGTCAATAAACAGGATGACTTCGCCTTCATGTTTGGCAATATCTTTTAGAACGGCTTTTAAGCGTTCTTCAAACTCGCCGCGGTATTTTGCACCGGCCAACAAAGAACCCAGATCTAGCGATAAAACACGCTTGCCTTTGAGTCCTTCAGGTACTTCACCATTGATAATACGCTGTGCCAGACCTTCGACAATTGCCGTTTTACCCACCCCTGGCTCACCAATGAGTACCGGGTTATTTTTAGTACGGCGTGACAAGACCTGAATGGTACGGCGGATTTCATCATCACGTCCAATCACAGGGTCAAGCTTGCCTGCCAAAGCACGTTCAGTTAAATCGATGGTGTACTTATTCAGTGAATCACGCTGATCTTCATGATTATTGCTCATGACTTTTTCATCACCTCGAAATTGATTGATAATCTGACGTAAAGTTTCTGCCTTTACTCCAGCACTGTTTAATAATTTTTTGGTATTTCCTGTTTCTGCCAGTGCCAACAGCACCCAGTCTGTTGAAAGGAATTCATCTCCGGCTTTTTGGGCATAACTGTCTGCCAGATGTAAAACTTTTGCCGCTTCAGGACTGAGATTAATATCTGCGGACGGATTGGTCAGCGTTGCAGCATCACTGAGTGCTGTTTCCAGTTTGGTTTGCAGCTCCCGCAGATTCGCTCCGGCCTGTTGCAGCAAGCTGACATTGGAGGCTTCATCCATCAAGGTAGCCAAGATATGAATCCCCTCAATAGAGGTATGATCCCTGCTCATTGCCAACGATTGGGCATCAGAAAGAGTTTGCTGTAAGCGATTGGTAAATTTTTCAAAACGCATTCTTGTTATTCCTCAGCACAAATATTCTATTTGAAAAATATATGGGGACGAGCGCTAAAAAATTCAATTCATTTATATATATTTTTCAAAAACTTAATTTATATTATGAGACAAATATCAGTAATAATATTGGTATAGTTCTAGTGGTTTTCAAGAGTAATAATTCAAATTATTTTATTTAAAGTTCAGCTCAAGCCTAGGCTAATAAAATACCCTCATTTCGAGGGTATTTTATTTAAGGTGCGGGATTCGGCTGCTGGCGGTGAATATCGTCAATACCTTTAAGGACATCGTCCGACAGATCAATTTCAAATGCCTGAATATTTTCTTTGAGCTGATCCAGGTTGGTCGCGCCAATAATGGTACTGGTCACGAAGAACTGCTGCTTGATAAAGGCCAAAGACAATTGAGTGAGACTTAAACCATGCTGTTCTGCCAGCTGGGCATATTGCTCGGTCGCCCATTCACTTTCCGGATTACTATAGCGACTAAAGCGCGAGAACAATGTTACCCGCGCATTTGCAGGACGCGCACCATGACGGAATTTGCCGGTCAGATAACCAAATGCCAGAGGTGAATATGCCAATAAGCCCACACCTTCATATCGGGCAATTTCTGACATGCCGATTTCATAAGTACGGTTCAGCAGATTATAGGGATTTTGTACACTGACAAATTTACTTAGACCCAGTTTTTCTGCCAGATGCAGAAATTTCATCGTACCCCACGGGGTTTCATTGGAAAGCCCAATATAACGGATACGGCCATTTTTAATTTCATCCTGCAAGGCGATCAGGGTTTCTTCAAGATCGGTCACTGCACGATCTTCTGCCGCTTCAGCATTGCCATAACCCAGCTTGCCAAAGAAATTGGTTGGACGTTGCGGCCAATGTAATTGATACATATCAATATAGTCCGTTTGCAGGCGCGACAATGACTGGTCAATCGCTGCTGAAATTTCATCTGTAACAAACCGGGTTTTTCCATCACGGATATGGCTACCGCCTTGTGAAGGTCCAGCAATTTTTGAAGCTAAAAAAAGTTTGTCACGGCCACCGCGGGAAGCTATCCAGTTCCCAATGATGCGCTCGGTGGCACCTTGTGTTTCAGGTTTAGGCGGAACAGGATACATTTCTGCGGTATCCCAGAAATACAGTCCCTGATCCAGAGCATAATCCAGTTGTTGAAAAGCCTGTTCTTGCGTGTTCTGTTCACCAAAGGTCATAGTGCCCAAACAAATTTCTGGTAAAAGAATGCCAGTATCCGCCAATGGTCTGAATTGCATAAAAACTTCCTGTGAATTTTATTCAGTGAATTGATATCAAGTGGGCTTATAGCCTATCGAAATTATAGAGGTGACTTAAATCATCTTTTCTGAGA
Source organism: Acinetobacter sp. BY419 (assembly GCF_019038395.1). Taxonomy (GTDB): domain Bacteria; phylum Pseudomonadota; class Gammaproteobacteria; order Pseudomonadales; family Moraxellaceae; genus Acinetobacter. Next base: position 2,937 of record NZ_JAGFXZ010000019.1, on the reverse strand, counting down.
AGCTTGTTCTAAATTTTTATGCATTGGCTAATAACGATAAAAAAAGCAAATCCGGAGATTTGCTTTTTTTATCTGGATTATTCGTTGATGGCGCCGGCTGTGACGGTCTCAGGCTCTGCGTCCAGAGAAACGTCAAAAATCAAAATGGCTTTACCATCAGTTTCAATCATGCCCTGCTCTTCAAGAGTCTTGAGTACACGCCCCACCATTTCGCGGGAACAGCCAACAATACGGCCAATTTCCTGACGGGTGATACGGATCTGACGGCCATTCGGCAAAATCATCGCTTCAGGCTGGGAAGACAGGTCAATCAGGCAACGGGCAATACGGCCTGAAACATCAATAAACGCCAGATCAGTCACTTTACGTGTGGTATTTTTCAGGCGGCGTACCAGCTGAGCAAATACTGCATAGCTCAGATCAGGATATTGCTTGCTAATTTCATGAAAGTTTTCATAGGTAATTTCGGCAATTTCACACACATCGCGGGTACGAACTTCCGCAGTACGTTGTGGATTTACCTCGAATAGGCCCATTTCCCCAAAGAAGTCCCCTGGATTTAAATATGCAACGACAATTTCACGATCATCATCTTCACGAAGAATAATAGATACAGACCCCTTCAGAATTAAATACAAAGATTTAGATTCTGATCCTGCATCAATGATCGTAGTACGTTTTGGATAACGATTAATATATGCACGTTTTAACAGCGCTTTCACGGATTCAGGTAATTGCCCCGGAGAAAGCGCATCAGTGCTTAATTGTGAAAAGTTTGAAGTCATGCTTACGGTTCCGATTATGGATAATTTATAGATCGCACAAGACCTAATGTGAACTTGTCACACAGTAGGATTGAAATTCCGTATCAACCCAATTTATGTTAGTGTACAGTTACTTGACAAATTTATAGCTTTTTTTAGGTAGTTGCAATGCAAACAAGCGTTCATTGGTTAGAGAATGTTGCTTTTGAAGCAAAAACTCAAAGTGGTCATACAGTTATCATGGATGGCTCAGCGGAATACGGCGGTGAAAACCGTGGCCCCCGTCCAATGGAACTGCTTTTAACCGGTCTGGGTGGTTGTGCATCTTTTGATATTGTCACTATTTTAAAGAAAGCCCGCCAGGACATTATCGATGTGCGTTGCGAATTAAAGGCTGAACGAGCGGATACAATTCCGGCAGTTTTCACGAAAATTCATTTACATTTTGTCGTCACCGGCAAAGCCATTAAAGAAAAACAGGTGGCAAAAGCCGTAGAACTTTCTGCTGAAAAATATTGCTCTGCCAGTAAAATGCTGTCTGATGGTGGGGTTGAAATTACCCATGATTATGAAATTATCGAAGCAGAATAAAACCTAGACTTTATGAAAAAAGCGGCCAGAAAAGCTGCTTTTTTTATATCAGAAAATTGCTAATCAGAACTTATATTCTTGGTCTTTTCTCAGAAGCGTTGAACTGAATACTGAGTGCCATCTTCAAAACTCAGGATATTTTCTGGAAATCTTAAGGCGCCAAGTCGATGTCTGAATGCAACTCCCTGTTGACGATCGAGATAACGTTTATCCACCGAATAGTCCACACAAAATACGTTTTTTTGCTGTCCGTACCATTGCAATGCATCAATCGATTCAAATAAACCGGTTTTTTCTTCAGTAGTTTTAAAGTTCCGCCAATAATGTCCAGTCACTACTGGAATTTGATCTGTATAACTGTCCCACCATGGCACACGGTCGATCATTCGCCACCTTCCACCGGCATAGATGGGTTCTAAGGCGATCTTTTCCGCACCGGAAGTAATGACCCGAACAGGATTCTGCATTTGCTCACGCAGCTCTTTTTCTGCGAGATGTGGAAGTAATGGCAAGCTTGCAGCTGGGTCTTTAAACTGATGTTGATAGCGTAGTTGTTCTTTCTGAATTAATGCATTGATACCTAAAGTTTGCAGATCTAATGCTGTGCGCTGGACAAAATAATCATACGCTTCTCCAAGCGAAGAAAAACTAGAACTATGTAACTGATCAATTGATGGCTGATGCCAGCATGCATGCACAACACGCAGCTGATCCGATTCCAATGCCACCGGTAAGCTATTTAAAAAATCCAGAATCCATTGTCGATCCGTAGCTGAAGCTCGGATCGATTCAAAAGATTGAATATCATCCTGATGTGGTGAACCAAAAAACCAGCCATTGCCTTCTCGCAATGTATTGGTTAAAAGGTTGAGTTCATGATTGCCAATCACACATTGTGCATAGCCTTGATCTACCAACTGTTTAATCCGTTTAATCACCGCAATACTGTCTTGCCCCCGATCACACAGATCACCGACAAAAATCAGTTTTCGCTGTTCCGGATGGCGGCCATGCCGGTCATATCCCAATACCCCGATTAGTTGTTCCAGCGCGGCAATCTCACCATGAATATCCCCTACGACATCAACGGGACCAGTGAAAGCCTGCTGTATAAATGAATACTTCATTTATGCATCCTGCATTAAGTCTAAAAACAGAATAAACCCCTTTGATTATGCTTTAAATTTATTTAGATCGGAATAAAAGACGAGCCATAATTTAAACAATTTGCTGATCAATACTTTAAACTTAATTTAAATCTTAAGCTTTATGAAAGCTTTGATTTTGGTGTTAAGAGTATTTGCAAATACCGTCTCTCCTCTTATGAATGCTTTGAAGAGGATGCTCTTATATTTAATATTTAGTTCAGTCGTGGCGGAAATATGAATGAAATAAAAATTAACATATTTTTATAAGGCAATAAAAAAAGCCCATTCAAAGAATGGGCTTTTGGGAATCTTGGTAGGTATATCCAGACTCGAACTGGAGACCTCTACGATGTCAACGTAGCGCTCTAACCAACTGAGCTATACACCTAGGATGCAGGCATATTATAAATTTTTTCTCCTTAAGACAAGCCTTT
>NZ_JAGFXZ010000018.1 GCF_019038395.1 Acinetobacter sp. BY419 | reverse complement strand
TATAATCAGCAGAGAATTCAAAAAGGATTAGATTTTAAAACACCAAATCAAATGGCAGCAGACTTTTACAAGTTGGCTGCATAGAATCTACCAAGTGGAAGTATCCTGTTAATTCAGCACACATCAAACAGAAGCTCTAAAAGATGTTGTTAATGAAACAGAAAAATCAAAATCAAAATTAAAATGATCATTAAAAAAGTATCCAATTTTCAAAGTCTTTGTTTATACGTGACTTCTGAATCCCTCTAAATCTCCCTTTAAAAAAGGGAGATTTTGTCATGTGATTAAATCGATACGCAGTGTTCCCTCTCCTTTTAGGAGAGGGTTAGGGAGAGGTTTGATAAAGACATTTTGAATAAAGCTAAAAAAATTATAAATACGAAACCTTAAAGTCCCTCTAACTGAGCCTCGCAACCCGCCCATTCATTTACATTGCGCAAAGATTTTAATGGTTCAAGCTTAAGTCTTTCCCCAGTAGGCAAAATTTCCTGAACTTCCAATACACATTGACGCAATTCATCCTGATTCAACAATTCATAATGTTTATTTGGCGAAAATTTATAAATAGCATCAACACTACAGCCACGCATTTCTGTCCCTGTGTGCCAACTCTTATAAGCACTCAAAGCAATAAAGCGTTCAGCAGGTATTTTAAACTCGGCAAATTGAATATTTTGAGGTGGGTAAGGCATGTTTAACAATTTAGACTTATACTGAATTTGACCACCCAATGCATTGATACTTTCTACTTCTGGAGACATCAGAAACTTAGGTTGCTTAGAGGTTATACATCCATTTGGATATAGCCTCACACTGAAGTTTTCACCCTGCTCTACACGAAAATTAGCAGCTGTAAACTCTGTTGAGTCTTGGTACGTCTTATGCCCAATCATTTTCTTAGTCTGGTTGACCATCCCGGCAGTACAACCTGATAGACCAATCACCAATACCCCAATCCATATTTTTTTCATATCTTCTACTTGAATATTCAACTAATTTTAAACAACAATCTAAACAATGCTTGTTTAATATACAAGTAGGTTTTAGGTTTTTAATACTATTGATAAATATTTGAATATATTAATTTAGTACTTTTCTTTTTTTGATTTCATTTTTTATGCTTAGCTTTAATTCTCATATGAAATGGTACTTTCATTACGAATTTGCAATCCCTCTCTATCTCTCATTAAAAAGAGAGATTCTGTCATGTGATCAATTTGATACGTATAGTTCCATCTCCTTTTTAAAGGATGAGCGTTATAGCTCGCAAGAGGGAGAGGATTATTATTTAAATTTTAAACATACAATCAATCAAACGCTTCACACACAAAAACATGACCATCAAAAAAGTATTCTCTATTACCAAACTTGAAGATTTAGGACATTTTCAGCTTTCAAAATCTTTTTTATGCGTAAGTTTTAGAAACCCTCTCCCATAGAGAGAGGATTTAAAACATGCTATAAAATGAAAAACATCATAGAAAAACAAAAATGACACCCGAAATCTTGCTCACCATCATTCAAATAGCAATTGGCATATTCACAGTAGCCATCATCATTTTGCTCATTATTCCTAAAAGCCGTAAGTGGCTCTCTGAAATGCAACCTGAACCAAGAAGAAAACAACACGGATTAGGCTGGGCAGATGGACTTGAATTTATTTTCTATCCTATTTACTGGCTCATTAAAATCATTGCCGCCATCTTCAAATAACGTATTCCCTTATAATCCCAACTTATTCCAAATATCCGGCGTCAAAAAAGTCGTCACTAACTTATTCAAATCTACATAACGCAGCACACCTTTAAGCTGATTATTGATTTCAGGATTTTTTAAAATTTCCTCACCAGTAGTTTTACCCAAAGCCTGAAAACTATCGCCAACTGCTTGTAAGCCTTCAGCCTGAATCACTGCTTTAGTCTGTGCTGAACATTGTTCCACTAAAATGCGCTGCAACACCGTCGCCAGATTTTTATCGAGGGTTTCACGTTGAGTCGAAGTTACATTGCTAAAGGCCTTTAAATCCGGATGACTTCCCAAGGCCACAAAGGTCCATTGCAAGACCGTGGTTTTATCTGTGGCTGTGGTGGATTTCATCAAACAGTCACTGAGCTGATCCACCGTTGGGCCAGCCATTGCAACCTGTGCCGCACCCAGCAAAGTCGTTGCCAAGAATATTGCACGAAGACAAAATGAACCTTTCAAACCCATAACCATTTCCCTTTTCATCAGCTCAAGCTGCTTAAACAAAGCAGCTTCTTTGTATCATGTAAAAGGCAGGCAAGCCTGTTATGACTGTGTAACCTGAAATCATGAACAAAAAAATCCCGACATCAGTCAGGATTTTTTTCAGAATCTATTGATTCAATAACATGATTACCAAATTTTGATGCGTTTTTCTTCCGGTAAATACATGCCATCGCCCTGCTTCACCCCAAAGGCATCATAGAATGGGTCTTGGTTCAGTAAGGTTGCACGACCCCGAATAGCTGATGGTGAGTGCGGATCAGTTTTAACCAGCTGTAATGCCATTTCAGGACGCATTTTCGCACGCCATGCTTGTGCCCACCCCAAATAGAAACGCTGATCACCACTAAAACCGTCGATCTCAGGGGCAGGTTGCCCATTTAAAGACAATTTATATGCTTCGTATGCCACCGCTAAACCGGAATTGTCGGCAATATTTTCACCGAGGGTTAATTCACCGTTCACCTTATAGCCCGGCAAGGCATCATAGGCGCTGTATTGTTCCACCAAGGCTTTGGTTTTGGCTTTGAACTTTTCATTATCCTCTTCCGTCCACCAGTTTTTCATGTTGCCTTCGGCATCAAAACGGCTTCCTTTATCATCAAAGCCATGGCTGATTTCATGCCCAATCACGGCACCAATCGCACCATAATTGACTGCATCATCGGCTTTCATGTCAAAGAATGGTGGCTGCAAAATGGCAGCAGGGAAAACAATTTCATTCGACAACGGATTGTAATAGGCGTTTACGGTTTGTGGCAGCATATGCCATTCTTCGCGGTCAACTGGCTTGCCCAGCTTGTTCATTTCGATGTCATAAATAAAACTGTTGGTACGCTGGATATTACCAATTAGGTCGCCATCTTTAATGTCTAACTTGCTGTAATCACGCCATTTGTTTGGATAGCCAATTTTCACACTGAAACTTTTCAGTTTACGATGTGCCTGAACTTTGGTGGCATCGCTCATCCAGTCTAATTTATTGAGATTTTGCTCAAATGCCAGCAATAAATTGTCGACCAATTTTTCCATACGCTGTTTTTGTTCAGGCTGGAAATGTTTTGCCACATACACTTGTGCCAGACTTTCACCCAGAATCGCATTGGTCAAATCGACACCGCGTTTCCAACGCGCACGTTGCTCAGTCACTCCACGTAAGGTTTTGCTATACATGTCAAAGTTTGCATCGGCATAAGGTTGGCTTAAATATGCTGCATTGCCATTAATCAGGTGAAATTTAAAATAGGTTTGCCATGAACTAATCGGTGTTTTTTCTAAAATTTGATTCAGATCTTCAAAATAGCTTTTTTGCGCCATAATCACGGTTTTGGTTTTTTTATCTAAGCCTGTGGCTTTAAAATAGGTCTTCCAATCAAATGCCGGCACTAAAGTTTTGACATCTTTGAGTGCATAGACGTTGTACATTTTTTCTATATCGCGATTTTGCACGCTGTCCCATTGCACTTTGGCAATGTCGGTTTCTAACTGCAAAATTGTCTGCGCATGTGTGCTTGCTTCAGCTTCTGTTTCACCAGAAAGCATAAGCAGTTTTTCGATATATTTCACATACGCTTCACGCGCTATTTTTAATTTTTCATCGTCTTTTAAATAGTAGTCACGATCAGGTAAGCCTAAACCGCTTTGTCCCACCATTACCGTCATTTGATCGGACTTTTTCAAGTCTTGCATCACACCAAAATCAAAAGGTGTGGTGACTTGATTTTTCGCAAATTCCGCGACCAACAACGTAAAGTCTTTTGAGGTTTTCATAGCTGCAATTTTGGCTAAATCTGCTTTAAGTGGCATTAAGCCTTTAGTATCTAAGGTCTTAGTGTCCATAAAGCTGGCATATAGGCTACCGACTTTTTGTTCATTGGTTCCATAAGCGGATTTTGTTTTGGCCAGGTCTTCGACAATGGCATGCAACTGCTGAGTCGAATTTTCACGCAACTGGGTAAATGCACCCCAGTTTGGCATGTCAGATGGAATATCTTCGTGTTCTAACCAGTGCCCGTTCACATGTTGATAGAAGTCCTGTTGTGGAGCGATTTTTTTATCAAAGTATTGCTGGTTTACACCTGAGCTTAATTGTTGCGCCACACCAGTTTGATCTGAAGCATAATTTGCAGTTGAAACCAATAATAAAGCACTGACCAGTGTTGTTTTTAGAAAAATTTTCAAAGCTGACTATCCTTGCGCTTCACTGCGCAGTTTAATTTAAATATGTATGTTGATTTTATGATCAGACCCTTAAGTCCTTATACGATAAGCAGCATATATGCCAATCTCTGAAAAAACGCTTGGCTCTACATAATACTCTTTTACAGAAAAACAGGGCTGTTTTTTAAGACTCACGGCCCCGCTTTTTAACCGCTACCAGATAGATACCCGTTTTTCTGGTGGCAAATACATTTTGTCCCCTTCTTTAATTTCGAAAGCATCATAGAAGCTCTGTTGATTACGGACGCTACCATTACTCCTCACAGATGCAGGGGCATGGCTTGCAAGATTCAGGCTATTTAACAGGTATTCAGGATTAGTTTTGCTCCGCCATGTCTGTGCCCAGCCCATATAAAAGCGTTGATCTCCGCTAAAACCGTCAATGACCGGGGCAGGCTGACCTTTAAGCGACAATCTGTAAGCCATATGTGCAATCCCCAGCCCCAAGTTATCTGCAATATTTTCACTTCTATTCAATTCAGAATTCACTTTATGTCCTGGCAATGCTTCATATTGCTTATATTGCTCTACCAAAGCCTTGGTTCGTTCATTAAATTTTTTACGGTCGTGCTCATTCCACTTATCCTCCCCCTTACCTTTTGCATCAAACTGACTACCTTTGTCGTCAAAACCATGACTAATTTCATGCGCGATCACCGCCCCGATGGCACCATAATTGACCGCAGGATCATGACCTGCATCATAATAAAATGGAGGTTGCCAGATTGCTGCAGGTAACACGATTTCATTGAGCTGGGCGTCATAGTAGGCATTTACCGATTGCGGCAACATGTGCCAGGTTTCCGGATCAATAGCTTGTCCTACCTTGTCCAGTTCACGTTGAAAATTTAACAGTCGGGTGCGCTGAATGTTGCCAATCAGGTCATCTTTACGAATTTCCAGAGCTGAATAATCGCGCCATGTTTTTGGATAGCCAACTTTGACATTAATACTATCCAGTTTATGCCGTACTTCTTTTTTAGTATCCGCTCCCATCCAGCTGGCCTCATCAAGTTTTAGATGAAAGGCTTTGCGGATATTCTCAACCATTTCCAACATGACTGGACGCTGAGCTTCACTGAAATGCTTTTCTACATAGATCTTGCCGAGAACGTTACCTAAAATACTGTTGGTGAGTTCTAAGGCAGATTCATTACGCGGGGGACGAATTTGCACACCCGAAAAGGTTTTGTCATAAAATTCAAAATGATGATTTTGAAAAACTTCTGTTAAATAGGGTGAATAACTATTAATTAAGTTAAATTTTAAATACGCTTGCCAGGTTTCAATCGGAATGACTTTCCATAACTCATCCAGTTGACGCAAATAATCGACCTGCGAGATAGCAACTTCCTTCCCCATGCCCTTTAAGCCCAGCTCTGAAAAATAACTCATCCAGTCAAAAGAAGGCATGAAGGTAATAACATTTTTAGGTGCAAAGACATAGGTTTTCACCTCATCATGGCGTAGCTCCGTGGCTGACCATCTGATTTTTGCCAACGCCCTTTCCAAAGCCAGAATGGTACGTGCATCTTCAATTGGCTTGGGCTGACTGGCATAATTTAAGGTATTTGCCACATAAAGCAGATAATTATTCCGGAGCTGCTGATGCCGTGGTTGCTCACTGATATAAAAATCACGGTCAGGCATGCCAAGTTCACCTTGTCCTACGAACATCATGACCTTTGAAGAGGCTTTCCGGTCTTGATGAAAATCGGTAGAGAATGGCAAGTCTAGATCGATTTTTTCGGCATAGGCAAAAAACTCTGCCAGATCTTTTTTAGTCTTGATATTTTCAATTCGCTGCAAGTCTTGTTGCAGTCCTGCCAGCCCAAGTTGTTCTAGCCGTTTGGTATCCATATAGCTGGTATAAAGATCTGCGGCTTTCTGCTCGTTGCTATCTTGCGGATATTGCTTTTTGCCCAGTTCATTAAAAATGGCAAATAATTGCTGATGTGATTTTGTACTCACTTCAGCCAATGCACCTGACAGTGCCTGATCTTCAGGAATCTTTGCAGTTTTAAGCCAGTTTCCATTCACGAACTGATAAAAATCCTGCTTTGGGTCTACCGTTCTATCAATAGAATTAAGGTCAATGGCTGACTTTAATGAAGTTGTACTTACTGCATAACTAATCAGGGGAGTTAGAAATGCACCCACAAGAATCAAATGACTTAAAATAAGTTTTCTCAAATTATAAATCTCATTATTGTATAGGTTTGAAATCAAGTAGTTTTTCCGCTAGCTCTATTTTCATATATTCAAAACTGAATAGGTTCAAGCAAAGGATGTACCAATAAATTTCATTATATTTGGTTGAATAATCTTAAATTTAATCAATTATGATGATAAGTAAATTCCAGATAATGACTATCACGTCATATACAGGCTTCGTTATACTTCTTGCCTATTTAAATTTATTGATATCCAGATAATAGTTATTATTTATTTTCTCTAAACTCATAAAAATAAAGCATCCTATCAATTTTAAACCTACTTTAACCCTCTTCACCAAAATGTAGGAACCTTCAAAATTAAATTATTTTTATGCGCATCTCTAAAAACATAGATGAATACTCTCGTTAAGGATCTAAAACTTTCATGAGAACTTCTTAAGGTTACTTTATCTGTCTTAACATATTCTTCGCACCACTATGATTATAGTGGGTGGCCAGATTCTGCAAGGTACGCTGGGCTTGAGCTTTAGCATTCGGGAAGCGGTTGGCATAGGCCGGAATACTGTTCAGACAGCGTGCGACCAGCATCCCTGATTCAGTATAGACACGCGTTCCCTCTGTGCCCTGCAATTTGCCATAGTTATAGGCACGCTGGGCATTGTTACAGGCATTGTTCAGATTCTTGCCGCTGTTAATGTCACGGCGTGCTGCAACATACAGCTTCATCTGCTGCTGTTGCGGTGTTTCTGCCACCACAGCTCGAACTGATGCCGCTGCTAGCTGTTTTTTCTCTGTTTCTTTTTTCTCCAGCTCTTTTTTTTCTAATTCCTTTCTTTCCAAGTCTTTCCTTTCCTGCTCTTTACGCGCTGACTCTTTAATCTCATTCGTTGTCTTCGCTACAGGAGTTTTGATAGATACAGCGGTCTTTTTTTGTGTAGCAACAGTGGCCTTATTTGTAGCCAGATAAAAGTTTGTCGCTTCAGTCGTACTCATGAGCCTGGTCAGCAGTCGAACGCTACGGTTCTGGCTAGTTTTATCAACCTGCCGTTCAGAAACCGGCTCAATCGAGACGATCCAGCTTTCAGCCAGGTCATCCATACGGCACTGATAGGCACCACTCCCCTGTACAACGCCTCGATTGGCACTCAGGCGTTTGCGCTGGGCAACATCTGCCACTGCATTAAAATTACTTCTATACAGTAGGGAAAATTTACCGCCCTGTTCATGACAATACTGCGTCAGTACCGAACGCGGATACATGGCCTGAGTGGTGTTATTTTTCTGTGCTTGTCCCCAAAGATAAATATAATCTTTTGCACTGCCATCACGTTGGTTCAAAGCCCGCTTGGCGATTAGTTCTTCCGGACTGGCAAAAGGATGTAAAACCTCTGATTTCAACCGATTCATACTATTACAACCAGCTAAACCTGCCGCCCCTATTATTAGAATTATTACTTTTAGCTTCACAGCAAACATCTCAACCCCAAATCCCTGTATAACATAGCGTAAATAGCACAAAACAACAAATACAAGATATTGATAACTATAATATTTAAACGGTAAAAAGGCACATATACCCTTCAACTTTGCTGATTATGCCAAGCTTCACCTGATAAAAATAGACACAAGTATCATTCTTAAACGAGATCAAAGTATAAAAAATATGATTAAGGACTGAGGAAAAAGAGAGAAAAAACACATAAAAAACCGAAGAAGGCGGTGAAACCTTCTTCGGCGGCTTATTCAGGGAACACTACAGAGCCTTATTATTATATGTAATAAAAATTACCTTTTATCCTCTGCAGCATTGCCTGAACAAGATCAGCTTAAGAATAATTTCCTCAACGTACATTGGTTATTTTTATACGTTAAACCACTGGAAATTAAACGCCATCTTGGCTGGCAATTAGGATTCTAGCCAAGAAAAAAATATCTGAATACCCCAATATTGGGAGGTTATGAAACTATTTACACAATTCATCTGAGCAAGGGCAAGATCGGTATTTTCCATTGGATTTTATGGACCAACTCACCATAAAAAAAGCCAAACTTATGTCTGTTTGGCTAATAAAGCATGGCAATAATATAAGAAAAAATTAATCGATATGTGATTCAAATGCTTTCAAACGTTTATAAATCGATATGAGCTCAATAATCGTGGGCCATGACAGAATCAGATACTGGAAAGATTCTCGTACTTTACCAAACACATTCAGGATTTGCATCATCAAACCCAGGGTAATTGCCCCTGCTGCAATACTTGGAAACAGAATAAATAATCCGTAGATATTATCTAATTGCAAATACCAGATCCGAACCATGTTGAAATAAGCATAGTGAAAATACAGCCGGAAATAATTCCAGCGTACCCGGCTAAACAGCTCTTGTAATGTCAGCGGATGCGCCCGATCAGCATAATCTTCGCCATATACCAGCTCTTTACGATACGCTGCCTCAACTTTCTGATTATTAAACTCCAGTCCGGGCAGCTTCATTCCTACCACCAATAAAATGACCGTGCCCAATAGCGCCCAACCGATCGAGGCCCACATTAAAGCATGCGGTATTTCCCCCACAATCGGCAAGACCTTCACATGACTAGACAGCTGATACAAGATCGGGAGGAATGCCATCAGTAACATCAGCGCTTCAATCAGCGACACGCTCAACTGTTCCGTGGTTTTGGCAAAGCGCATGGTATCTTCCTGGATACGTTGTGATGCACCTTCGATATGGCGTAATTTTTCCCAATGTGCCGTGTAATAGTCATTCATCGCAGTACGCCAGCGGAAAACATAATGGCTGACAAAAAACAGGTTAAATACCGCCAGAGTCACATAGACCATCGCAATATAAATAAAGGTCAATGCCCCCTGATACAGCAATGAAACATCACCACCGCCATTGGTAAGCATCTGCTGAATCTGATCATAAAACGGGCTATACCATTCGTTTAATACGACATTGCCCTGCACCCCGAACCAGATATTAAACAAAATAAATGCCGAGCCCCAGACCGACCAGCGCTGCCATGGGTGTTTGAATTTCCATTGCCAAAACAGGGCAAATATAGCGGTCGCAACGAAAAACCAGAGATAGAACCAGATAAATTGAGCCGACCAGAAACGACTGATGCCGATCGCAAGACTTTCCTCAGAATAGCCTTCAGGGAAACCCAGATAGACTCCCCATCCTGATCCGCCACTATGCCAAAGCACAAGATTAATGACAAACCACAAAATCAGGCTGCTAAAAAACCAGAGGGGTTTAGGGAAAAATGACTTGAACATGCTGACCTAGTTCTCCTTCAATATCCTGGTTATCCCAATGACGCCTAGTTTATTCTTATTTTAGACTTTTACTGTTATAAAGCAATAATTTGCAATTTAGGGTAAACATGACATTACGAGGCGGAGTCCTTATAAAAATTATTTTTATAATTGGGCTCTGCATCATGATTCTTCTTTCATTCTCGATTTTTATCTTTAGCTAGAGCAACATAAAAAGGCGAAGACCATGATATTTTTAAAATTATTCTATCTTGATAGACTTTTATCTCAGCTATTTTTCTGTTTTATATCAAAGAACATCATGCTTCTGAGCACTACAACAATAAGATAAAAATCAGTTGTGCAATATATCCTCTCGGTATCCTTCCCCGAATAGCGCACTTCTTCTTAGCTAAACAAATCATTGATCAAGTTCTCAGTTTTTGAAGAAACAGTTAAATTTTCAAAAATCATGTTATGATTTAATTATCGAAAAGTAATCTTATTTTGGGAAAAACTATGGAAAGTTCAGTAATTGAATTACTTAAACCCGTGACGCTGAGAAAGGAAAACTGCGATCCTATTATTTTTGAAGCAGGCACTGTTTTGAAAGTCGTAATGCAGACTCCCACCAGTCTTTTGGTCAGTAATGATGATGACTTTAACTTTACAATTCCTTTAAAAGACGAAAATGAAGTCTGGAGAGAAATCTAAGTATTTCCTTTCAGGTTGATAAACGGGTTGTATCTGGTTTTGGCTGTTTAATTTGAATGATACAACCCTCAACTGATTTCACGCTGATTACTTTTTTCATTATTTCTTCCAATCATTATTCTCTCTTTTGCTGATCAGTATTCTGTGAATGCTAAAGCAGCCCCTTCCTTTGAGCAGAAATTTATTTACTCGAAACCTCACTTAATTTTTGAAGCAATCTGAAATCACTGATGATCTGTTTTTTGCTCTTTTGTATCAGCTTTTTCATTGCAACAGCACAGTCCATCGAACTTCTCTCTTTAGTTCAACTTCATCTAGGACCCACACCTTGACCCAAAAACAATAATATTCAGATTATTTTTAACCTTTAATCACAGCATATAAGTTTGCTTTTCATCAAAATTCTATACCTCATGATAAAATTCAGAGATTGACATTAAAAAAATCAACCTATTCTACTAAATGAAGAAGCTCTTTAAATTGTATAAAACCCTAAAAAAATAATCACAAAATAATTTTATTATTCGAAATCCCCTATCATTCATTCTAGTATTATTTCTTCATTAAACGGCTTATCCAGTTTTAAAAATCATTAAATTTCATGAGTTTAAGCCAAATATTTATGCAAGAATTTTATTTTAAAAAACTAAAAATCAAACCCCTGAATACACTTAAACAAAATAATATATATCTAAAAAATAAATAATAACCTATATAAATTAATCAAAAAAATATCCATTCAAAAATAACAATTAAATAATAAATTTTATTATTCAAGGTTTTTAAAAACCCACTTCATTCAAATCATAAAACTAAAAAACCTCCATAAATTTATTTTTAAAATTTATTAACAATAATTGTTTTTTATTAAAATATTTCTAAATCTTACAAAGTAACTGTACTTGTTAAAAGTGTTTCTTTTCTGCACTTAAAACCGGTCTGTTAAATGAAATATGTTATAAATTTAACTAAATCAAAGACTGTTCAGATAGTTTTTAATTTTAAATCAATTTAATTTCATAGGCTTAACTAAGATTTATGTCGAATCAACCAGCAGATCAAGATTTAGAAGATTCACTTGCTACATCTTCTTATATATTGGCGCAAGTGATTTTAAATCAGCTCAAATCTAATATTTATTCTCATAAACTGGTTTTATTCCTTGATATTGATGGCACCATTTCTGAATTTCATCCAGATCCGGCAAAAAGTATAATTAAGACCGAGACCTTAAACACCTTAAAAGAATTACACCAATATATTCAGCTAGTATTAGTCACGGGTCGCTCTATAGTACAAGCCCAACAACTTATTCATCCATTTGACTGGAATATAGCCGGCTCTCATGGTCTGGAATTAAACTATCAATCGCATATAAGTCATTTAACTGATTTAAATTGTGAACAGTTTGAATTATTAAAAAATTATATTACAGAACATACTGTTCAGATTCCTCAAATTCGAATAGAAATTAAAGACTATTCAGTAGCCCTGCATTTTCGTGAATATCCCGATTTAGAACAGCAAGTGCATACATTTGCCTTGGATTGTCTCGCTCATTTTCAAGATTTTGAGCTTAAGGCTGGAAAGTTTGTATTTGAACTGGTGCCCAAAGGGGCAAATAAAGGTTCAGCCATCCAACAGATCATTCAGCAATATCACTTAAGTGAGCATTACCCCATTTTTATTGGAGATGACCTGACTGACGAAGCCGGTTTTCAGGTGATCAATACATTCAAGGGCTGCTCTATCAAAGTCGGCACAGGCAGCACCATGGCACAATATCGCCTCGAAAACGTGACCCAAGTGCAGGCTTTTCTAGCAGAATTTTTAAAAATATTGAAAGCACAACAACAATTATTATTATTGGAGAAATTACATGTCGAAACTCATAGTGTTATCAAATCGTGTAAATCTACCTAAGTCAGACAATACTCAGGCCGGTGGATTAGCGGTGGCATTGCAGGATGCTTTGCAGGATATAGGCGGTATCTGGGTGGGCTGGAATGGATCCAGAATCGATCAGGCCAAAGAGCAGAAGTTTCAAATCCTGAAGCATCAGAATGTTGAATATCACACGAGTCCATTAACTGAATCCCAATATCAAGGTTTTTATTGTGGTTTTGCCAATAATGCGTTGTGGCCGCTGATGCACGACCAACATCAACTTGTGGATTATCAGCCGCAAGATTTTAAAACCTATCAGGATGTCAATTTGCGTTTTGCCAAGCACCTGAAACAGGTGGCGTCTCCGCAAGATATCATCTGGATACATGATTACCATTTTTTAAGTGTGGCGCACTATTGCCGAAAATTGGGCATGCGTAACCGTCTTGGCTTTTTCCTGCATATTCCCTTTCCTGAACTGAGACTCTGGCAGACCTTGCCTGCCTATCGCGATCTTGCCCATCATTTGGCTAATTATGATGTGCTGGGTTTACAGACTTCTCGCGACCAGGAAAACTGTCTGCAGTTCCTTGAACAGACATTGAAAGTGCAGCATCGTCATAGCGAAATCCTGAATTATCAAACTAGAAAAATTCATGTGAAATGCTATCCAATTGGCGTGCATCCTGTGCAACTACAAAATCAGGCTTCAGATTCTCAATTGGAAAAGCTCCCCTTTGATCTGGATACAGTACAGCCTTATAAAACTGTTATTTCGGTTGACCGGATTGATTACAGTAAAGGTTTACTTGAAAAAATCGGATCTTTGCAAAGCTTGCTGGAAGATCAGCCGGAATTTAAAAATCAATTCCAGCAATTGCAAATTGCCTGTCCATGCCGACTGGATGTAAAAACCTATCAGAACCTATATGAGCAATTTAAATCTGCCGTGGAAGAAATCAATACCCAGCATGGCACCGCGGACTGGGTACCTTTCAATTGCAGCTATGACACCTTAGGGCATGAAGCCTTGATGCAACTGTATCGTAAGGCGGATATCTGCTGGGTAAATTCGATCCGGGATGGCATGAATCTGGTGGCCAAGGAATATATTGCCGCACAGGATCCCCTAGATCCAGGCGTCCTGATTCTGTCTAAATATGCGGGTGCTGCTGAACAAATGCGAGAAGCCTTACTGGTCGACCCTTATGAGCATGACAGTATGGCCAAAGCCTTGAAAAAAGCGCTGCGCATGTCTAAATCAGAACGTTTAGAGCGGTATCGTTATTTAAGTCAGGGCTTAAAAAACTTTGATATTATCCGCTGGCGTGATCAGTTTATTACTGACCTGAAAAATTCACAGAGCCTGCGGATCTATCGCCCTGTGGCCACCGGAGCTTCAACCCAGTTCAGTGTACAGGCCTAAATTTTTAACCTGAAAAAACACCAGCATTAAGCTGGTGTTTCGTTATGCATAGGCGCCACAAGATCTTCGCTTTGTTGCACTTCTCTTGGATCTGCAGTGAGGTGATTCAAAATCACAATACTCAATAGAGCAATCGCAATGACGCTAAATACCAGACTCAATCCGATAATTTCACTGCCGAAGCCCACCAATGCCGGTCCAATCAATGAACCTGTATAGGCAAATACCGACACATAAGACAAGGCCACATGGGAAGCCAAAGTTTTTTGACGTCCTGCACGAGAAAACATCAGCGGTACAATATTGGCGCTACCTAAACCTAAAATAGCATAACCTACCAACACTACTTGCCAGACTGGCGCAAACACCACTGTCAATAAACCGGTTGCAGCCAAGAGTGCACTTAACAGAATCGTATTTTTTTCACCCAACTGTTGAATAATCAAGTGTCCGCTAAAGCGTCCGAGTACCATCAAGGCAGCAAAGAAACTATATGCCAAACCGGTTTTCGCCGCCGACAGACTAAACTCGGTAGTAAGATAAATACCACTCCAGTCCATAGCAGCACCTTCTGAGAGAAAAGCAACAAAACAGATCAGACCAATGCCTAAAATTATCCAGGTTGGTGCTGCTTTTTTCACTGGCTGTTCTGATGATGACGTTTCCTCTGTCGCTGTTTTTGGCTCAGCACCCAAGCTAAAGGGAACAGCCAATAACGCAATAAGTAATATAATCCCAGAGACAATGAGCGCACCGGTTAAAGGCGCTAAACCGAATCCCATTAACATGGTCATCCCCAGCACACCTGCTAGACCACCTAAGCTACATACCCCATGAAAACCCGACATTAAACTTTTACCGAGTTTTTTCTCAATCTGTGCAGCCTGAATATTGACAGTTACGCCCAACGCACCCGCACTGGCGCCAAAGAAAAACAGGCTGATTGCCATGATTAAGTGGTTTGGGCTATAAGCCAGAGCAGGCAGAATGAACAAAAATGCACTGAGAATTACGGCCAAAACTGCACGACAACCTAAGGCATTGGCCAGTCGGCCTGCCAGTGGCATAGCCAGCATCGAACCGATCCCGGCACAGAGCAATAACAGGCCAAAATCAGCATGATTTAATAACAGGCGCTGCTGTGCATATGGAATTAAAGGTGCCCAAGCCGCAGTACTAAAGCCCAGGCTAAAGAAGCACAATGCAGTCGCTATTTTTTGCCATAGATATGGTGATGGAGACTGAAATCGAGAAAGCAGCGTTTGATTAAACATGATATTACCAAAAAAGAAGGCTCAGGCATCCATTACCGATCATCCATAGAAAAACCCCACAGACTTATAGCTAAAATATATAAGTAGGCGGGGCTGAATTTGTGTGAATTATAAACAGAATAAATTTAAATGGAATACTTTTTAGACACAAATTTTAAGATTTTTTACAAGTGTCTGATTGTATAAAATTTATATTTTTATGCTTTTATTTGCAAATGCTGATCGGTTTTTTTAGCGGCTTGCTCAAGCTCAAGGTTTTGCAAAAAATGTGCAAAACCTGTGGCAATTTTTGAGCTAAGCCGACTGCTGGTAGTAACTCTGAGCTGATTTGACCAGACAATTTGTGCGCCGGATTTTTCTAAGCGGCGGATGAGATCGACATCTTCATGACAGTCCAATTGCTGAAAACCATTGACCTGCACATAAGCCGAGGCTTTAAAACACAGGTTTGCACCATGAATATGACGGTGTCCCATCCTGTCCTGATAGTGTCCCAGGTAAGCCTGACGGGTTTTAGGACTTAAATGATCCCATTGATCCAGCTCGACCACGCCACAAATTGCATCGGTGGGTTGATGCTGTAACATCACCTGAAACCAGTCACACTGTACAAAAGAATCGGCATCAGTACAGCAAATCCAGTCACAATCCTGCCTGATCATCTGCTGTATACCCAAATGACGCGCCTTGCCGACATTACGAAAGTCGCAACTGATGGCTGGAATGCCCATTTGCTGAACTTTAATGGCGGTGGTATCGGTACAATGGTCCAAGACCACGAGAATATGGATCTCAGGAAGATTTTCGATTCTTTTTAAATATTGAAAAAGATAAAGTTGTGCTGATTTGAGGGCCAGCAGGCAACGTTCAATATAGGCTTCTTCATTACAGGCCGGAATCACCACACCGATTTTTTTCATTTCAAGCCCTCCTGCTCTGCCACGGATTGCGCTGAATTCAGCCACAGATCCACGAAAAAATCGGAGTCCTGCAAACTTAAACAATGTGCATAGTTTAAATGCGCTTTAAGGTATTGATGGATATCTTCACCATTTAAGCTAAATCCCGGGATCGGCGCGCGCCAATGACAACTTAAAATACATCCACCCGGTTCCAGCGCAGTATGCAACCATGCCAGTACCTGCTGCAGTGCTGTGGGGTTCAGGTAATACAAAATCTCACTGACCACAATGAGCTGAAATTTCTTTTCCGGCAAGTCATCTGGCACAACACGCTGCAGAACCTGTACATGCGGATAAGTTTCTAAACGCTGCCGAGCTAACTGAATAGCAGTGTCGTTGGCATCCAGACACATTAAAGTATCTGTCCGCTGCGCCAGCTCCTGACTGAAGATTCCATTACTGCAACCAATTTCAATAGCAGATTCAAAGCGCAAACGCGGTAACAACGCCAGACAAATCTGCCGTTTGCGCTGTTCATACCAGCGCTGTTCATATTGCCAGGGATCTCCCTGATTCAGCGCATACAAGGCATCGAAATATTCCTGATCATAGGCAGCTTTACTGTTCATACAGATATACCTCCCAGGGCTGTAAAATGCGTTGTAATGCCTGCTCTGGCAGAATAGGTGCTTGTTCTATCGTAGGATCAAGCTCGATCTGGCTCTTAAAACAGTGTGCAGCTTGAGCCTTATATTGTAATTCTTCATCAGTTAATTTGAGTTGATGGGCGACGGTCCAGGGAATTCGGGTATCACCTGGTGTTGCCCAGTGCCACGCCCAAATCAAGACCTGAATACAAGTCAAATGAAGTTCAGTTGCCAGACGCTGGGTGACCTGCCCGGTAATTTCATGATCTGGATGTCCATCATGAACAAATGTGGTAATTAACACATCATTGGGCTGCAGATAGGAGTACAGCTGCTGTTGCAACAAATCCCGCTGTTCTGCCACCTTGCCGTCCTGAATATCTAAAGCGATCCGCAGAATATTCTGTTTTAAAGGTAACGCTTCCAAAGCTAGTCGCGTTTCAGCAGGACGAATCTGGTTTAAGTCTTCCGGAGTATACAGACTGGAGCCTGGATGACTGGCCGTACCATTGGTGACGGCAAAAAGTACGATCTGATATCCAAGTTTGTCCAGACGCTGAATCAGACCGGCACACCCCAAAATTTCATCATCAGGATGAGGGGCAATAATGCAGACTCTGGCATCCGGTGGAATCACGTTGGGAATATCGAATTCCGGCATCTGTTGCAGCATCTGGCAGGAACGCCATTCTTCGAGTCGTGTACCTTCGCCATGGATGACACGGTCTCCGACAATCTCATGTCTTATAATGTCCATAGTTCTTCCTCCTGTGCGCTCAATTCGCCAATGCGCTCCAGATCCCATGCAGCATGACTCTGACGAATAAACACCGGTAGATCAGCTGCAAGTCGGGCAAAATGTGGCTGCTCACAATACGGCGCTGCACCGAGCGCCTTACCCACCTGAGTCAATACATTTAACGCGGTGGCTTCAACTTGGGCACGCAAGGCCTGAATCTGCAATTGATGAGGAAATTTAGGTTGCTGATCAATTAAATCTGCAACCTGATAGAACAAGGCCTGGGTCGCTAAAAGCTCTCGACTGATATCGCCAAGATACATCGCCTTAAATGGATGCGGTTTTAACAATACTGCCTGTTTTAAATATTCGGCCAATCGGACGGTAGCCCCATACCAGCACGCTGCCACACCTGCGGCGCCATGCCAAAATCCAGGGCGATCCAGATAGGCATTCGGAGCTGCGACTTTTTCCACCTTGACCTGATCCAGTTCAAGCCTGGCAGTCAAGGTGTGCTGCATGCCAACTGCCTGCCATGCATCCTGATGGTGCTGAATTCCTGCTTGTGGCAAATCCAGAATCAGCAACTGGGATTGTTGCTGCTCATCACGATAGGTCAGCAGGCCGTGTTGCACCCAGACCGAGGCAGAACACCAGGGCTTAATTCCTGTGAGTTTTCCAGCTTCCAATTTTAAAGGTCTTGGCCCGCCTTCTGCCGCCCAGACTGCCCATAAACCTTTTTTCACGACTGGAACGTTCAGTTCATGCAAAATAGCCAATGCATCCAGATGTGATTCAAACAGTTTACCCAGGCTCAAATTGCTAGCTGAAACCTGGCTGAGGATCTGCCAGCGTCTTAAGGTGGCACCAGATGCAGGATAAGGAATCTGCCCGGAAATCGACACCAGTTCCATTAATGTCTTATGAATTTTTTCTTCGGGCTCCAGCTTAGAGTTTTCAAATCTTTGTAATATTGAACCGAGGTTCATGCATGCTCTTCCTCATAATATGCGGCAATGTTGTTATGTTTTTAAAGTCAGTTAAGGGGAAAGCTTTCTCATTTGTTTTAAACGTGTGGTTAATCCTAATATCTTACGGCATGCGTTAATTTCTTCTTCACTAAAACACAATTGCTGCATCAGCGCAGCTACAGGCAAATGGTTATGCTCGATGAGATAGATGTCCTGCTCTCTACTCCATTTGGCTTGCTGTGCTTGTGCCAACAACTTTTTTGACCTCCGGTCTCACCACATCTTTATCCATTTTGAAACCAGGAGGATAGAAGCCAGAGCCTCTATCCTATAATAGAAGCGTATAGTTTTAAGCAGGAATTGATTCAGCAATCGCTTCACGTGCCCAGACACGATGGTTGATGATCAGCATCTTGAAGCTTTCTTGCACTGCGTTAAACTCCGCACTGGCTAAAGTCCCCTTATCACTGATCAAGCGTAGATCTTCAATCAGCTTGCTTTTATCGCCCAAGAACACAATTGGTTTTAAATGCTTGTAGGCTTCCAGCAGATAGTGAGTCGCCACACCGTCTTTGATGACCACATCGTAATTATCACCGTCAGCAATCACTACGGCATCATAAGCAATGGATGGCTCTGCTTTTTGCATACCATCAGAAGGAATCACGTCGCCTTGCTGACCAAGTACCGGACCCGGTGTTGGGGTCAGTACATCTACTACGGCACCTTCTGATTCTGCCCAAGCTTGAACGGCTTTGATACTGGCCTCATTGGCCTTGTCATGCACCAGTAATGCAATTTTCCGTGCCTTAATATCTTCAGGTTTAAATGCCTCAAAAGACAGGCGTGGTGAAATCTGCACATCTGGCAATTTTACCGCTTTTTTCTCTGCCGGAATTTCAATGCCCAGTTGATCAGCAACCTGCTGGGCCAAGTCCAAATCGATATTACAGAGCACTTCAAGGACTTCACGCTCACGAATATATTTACGTTCTACCTTGCTCAGTTCGAAGACATAGGCATCGACAATATGTTTCTGCTCATGCGGTGCCTGACTGCGATAGAAGAGACGGGCCTGAGTAAAATGATCACCGAAAGATTCACTGCGCTGACGGATCTTGTGACCATCAATACGTTCCTGATAGCTTTCAAAACCACCGCCTTGTGCGGCTGGCGGAGTTTCAGCCGGCCAGTTGTTATCTATCGAGTTTGGCTCATAACTGGCTTGCCCGGTATGCACAATACGCTGATGTAAACCATCACGCTGGTTATTGTGGAATGGACAAACCGGCTTGTTGATTGGAATCTGATGGAAGTTTGGACCACCTAAACGGCTGAGCTGGGTATCGGTATAGGAGAACAGTCGTGCCTGTAATAACGGGTCATTGGTAAAATCCAGCCCCGGAACAATATGTCCTGGACAGAAAGCCACCTGCTCGGTTTCACCAAAGAAATAATCAACATTACGGTTCAGTACCATTCTGCCAATCGGGGTCACGGGTACCAGTTCTTCCGGAATAATTTTGGTTGGATCCAGCAAATCGAAGTCATATTTCATTTCATCTTCTTCTGGAACGACCTGTACACCGAGCTCCCATTCTGGATAGTTACCAGAAGCAATTGCTTCATATAAATCACGACGGTGGAAATCAGGATCTTTACCCGCCAGTTTTTGTGCTTCATCCCAGACCAGTTGGGCTAGACCCTGTTTTGGTGTCCAGTGAAATTTCACAAAAACCGCTTTATTCTCGGCATTGATCAGGCGGAAGGTATGAACCCCGAAGCCTTGAATAGTTCTGAAATTACGTGGAATCCCCCGATCCGACATTGCCCACATCACTGCATGTGCAGACTCAGGTACTAAGGAGACAAAGTCCCAGAAAGTATCATGTGCAGTCGCCCCTGTTGGAATCTCGGTCTGTGGTTCTGGCTTGACTGCATGCACAAAATCAGGGAACTTGATTCCGTCCTGAATAAAGAATACAGGCGCATCATTCGCCACTAGGTCAAAGTTGCCTTCTTCAGTATAAAACTTGGTAGCAAAACCACGAATATCACGTACCGTATCGGCTGAACCACGTGGTCCCTGTACGGTAGAAAAACGTACAAAAACGGGCGTTTGCATAGTGGTCTTGGTCAGAAAGCTTGCCTTGGTCAGTTTTTCATTCCCCGGATAAGCCTCAAAATAGCCATGTGCACCGACACCGCGAGCATGCACAATACGTTCTGGAATTCGCTCATGGTCAAAATGGGTAATTTTTTCCCGAAGAATAAAATCTTCCATCAGGGTCGCACCGCGAACGCCTGCCTTGAGACTGTTCTGGTTATCGGAAATTTTAACCCCTTGATTGGTAGTGAGCGCCTGCTCGGTAGCATCACTGCGATATGCATCGAGCTGCTCACTTTTCTTATTGGTATTTTGTTTATCTAAACCGTCTTTACCTGTTGCGGGGCTATTGGCCTTAATTTTCATGATGTTTTCCTTGCTGAGCTTGAGTTTAGTGCAGATATTTTGGTCTATCTCAAAGTTGCTTGAACTTATGTGTCGCATGGCTTGACCAATCAACCTCATCCCGCAAGTCAATCTGTTACAGCCGATCCTGTATCAGCCTAACATTTCATCTAAATGTGCTGACTTGGAGCGTTTTTTGCTCTTTTGGGGATATTGTTATTGGTTTCACCTGTGTCCTAACATAACTGCATTTAGGAAATAGATTTATTATTGTTTGTAGTACCTTGTTTAATTAAGGCAGCATTGTGTTATTTTTTATAAATTGCGGGTTTATTTATAATTTGATTATCTTTCCACGCGGTTAAATAAAACGTTAAAACTACTGAGTGATATTTTGAAATAAAGATTCAATGTAGGGAGATGTGATCTTGCTCATAAATATGCTTATGGCTCAATGTGATGTTTTAGTTCCGAACTGATTAAGACTTTTTTAAACTTGTAATCTGCCTTAATAAAAAATTGAATTCTTAGTGATGCAGAAGATTAAAGATGGGCAGATTTAAATCATTACAATCCTGCGCCTCGCTTATACATAATGACTAAACTTCCTGCCTGCATATTCATCTAATATCTATAACTTATAACCATTTAAATCTCTTATCCTGTTCAGATCAACTTTAAAGCCATAGAGATGGTTTTTATCTCTTGGCTCAACACTTCACCTACATGCGACATATTTTTTTTTAATACATAGTATCGCGTTAAGTTTTAAGGAGTAAGAGCATGGCCTCTTCTAAAAAAGAATCTAAAGAATCTAAAGCAATGAAAATTGATATCGGGATTTCACATGATGATCGTGCCAAAATTGTCGACGGTTTATCCAGACTTTTAGCAGACAGTTATACCCTGTATTTGATGACCCATAATTTCCACTGGAATGTCACCGGTCCTCAGTTCAACAGCCTGCACACCATGTTTATGACCCAATACACCGAGCAGTGGAATGCACTGGACATTATTGCTGAGCGTATCCGGACTTTGGGTTTTGCAGCACCGGGCACTTATAAACAGTTTGTAAAACTCACCTCCATTAAAGAAGTTGAAGGTGTGCCTACAGCCGGAGAAATGCTTCGTTTACTGGTAGATGCGCATGAAACTGTGGCACGTACCGCCAGAAGCATTTTCTCGGTAGTTGAAGAAGCGAATGATCAGCCGACAGCTGACATGCTGACCCAGCGACTGGAAGTACACGAAAAAACTGCCTGGATGCTAAGAAGCAACCTGGAACAATAAATCCAGAGAATGCGATCCGAGATCAGGCTCATTCACAGGATGAAGCGGAAACTTGCCATAGTGCCAAGTTGTCCAGCTACATCCTGACGTTTGTATTAGAGAGTTTATTGGCCTTAAGTGATTAAGGCAGTCTAAAAGACCAGATAATGAGAATTAAACCATCAAAATGTTAAGGATGTAGGCAATCGCATACATCCTTTTTTCACGAATAGTTTTTTTAGTCTCAGGTAATCTTAGGCATGAAAATAATTCAGCGGCAGTTTTAGATACGAAATACCGTTCTCTTCCGCTTCAGGAAATTGACCCGCACGCATATTGATTTGAATTGCCGGTAAAATCAGTTTAGGCATACCCAGTTTGGCATCCCGCTGCTGGCGCATTTCAACAAAATCAGCTTTGGCCGTGCCATGGTGAATATGAATATTATGCAGTTTTTGGGTCTGGATATCAGTTTCACAGACAAAGTGGTCACGGCTTTCTGGTAAATAGTCATGACATAAAAATACCCGGGTGGCGTCCGGTAACTGATACAGCTTTTGAACCGAATCAAATAAAGTTGCGGCACTGCCTTTAGGGAAATCACAGCGTGCAGTGCCATAATCCGGCATAAACAGGGTATCCCCAACAAATACTGCATCCCCGATCACATAGCTAAGACAGGCTGGTGTATGCCCCGGTGTCGGAATGTTATAGGCCTGCAGTGAACCAATGCTGAATGCTTCATGGTCAGCAAACAGATAATCAAAAGGCTGAGCAAGATTGAACTGCTTGATGTCCAGATGATAAATCGCGCCAAAGGTCTCCTGAACCACAGAGATATGATGACTCATGGCAATTTTGCCACCCAACTGTGAATGCAGATATTGTGCTGCAGTCAAATGATCTGCATGCACATGGGTTTCCAGAATCCACTCGACTTCAAGTTCATGTTGTCTTATATAGGCGATGATTCGATCTGCATGCGTGGTCGAAGTGCTGGCCGAGGCGGCATCATAATCCAGTACACTATCAATCACCGCACATTTTCCAGTGGCCGGATCACTCACAACATAGCTAAAGGTATTGGTATCTTCATGAAAAAAATCCTGAACCACAGCGCTATTACTCATGATGATGCTCCTGCCCATTGACGATGTAGATAAACCCCTGCCAGCATGGCAAGAATAAAATAAATGGCCTGATAGTGACCCAAGCCGATCAAGGTCAGACTGGGTGCCGGACAGATACCGGCAATTCCCCAGCCGATACCAAATAAAAGGCTGCCCGTTACCAGTTTAGGATCAATTTTCTGATTGGTCGGCAACTGGATCGGTTCATGAAATACAGTTTTCGCGGCCGGATTGCGCCTGGCTTTCTGAAAAGGAATAAAGGCGACTGCAATCGCACCCAACATCACAAAAGCCAGACTCGGATCCCAGTCGCCAAAAATATCCAGAAAATCCAGAACCTTTTCAGGATTAGCCATACCAGAAATCATCAAGCCTACTGAGAACAAGCCACCCAATAAAAATGCCAATAGATTTTTCATTTTAGCGCCCCCCGATCAGATGGCGAATCACATAAACAGTCACAAAACCTGCCAGCATAAATACCGCAGTTGCCAGCATTGAACGTCTGGATAAACGGCTGATACCACAAATACCGTGCCCACTGGTACATCCCGAACCTAAACGGGTACCAAAACCGACCAGTAGACCGGCAATGACCATCATCCACGGACTGGCATTCAGTTCGATCTCAGGCTGTATCCACAACCCATAAATAAATGGCGTGATGAAAAGACCCAGTAAGAACCAGATGGCTGGTGTTTTAAAAAGAGTATCAGGATTAAGCACCTGCCCGATCAGACCACTGATCCCTGCGATCCGGCCATGGATATACAGATAGCCGACAACTGAAACTCCGAGGAGCAAGCCGCCGAGGAAAGCACTCAGGAAGTCATGCATCATAATTCAACCAAACAGTATATGTTTTAATATTATATAATATCTAAATTTAATCAAGCCCAGAATAGTGACTGAATATGTGCATTCATTTTTCAGCATCCATCTTTTAACTGACCCAGAATGAAATGATTAACAATATTCCGGTCAACACGGTAAATAAATTTAACAAGACAGGATGGCGGATCTGATAGTCCGGAATAAATTCCGACGGAGTCAAGGACTTGAGACCAGTCCGATATTGCAGGATCGAACCGATATTGATCAATATGCCAAATAGAATGACTGCAATTCCCAGCCAGTGATTATAAACAATTTTATTCTGGTATTTTTCCGGATCGACCAGTTGCACGATTAAGTTTGATTTTTCAATCACAAAGCCAAAAGCAATCAAGGCCAGTCCACTGCGATTCCAGGCCAACGCGGTTCTTTCCAGGGCAAATAAAACTCTTGGATCCTGTAAGTTGGACATGTTGGCTCCTTGCAGTCTGGGTTAATCTTGATGAGAATCGCTCGAATCACTTTCAATCCGGCCATCAACCAGATTGATGGTGCGGTCACAAGTGGCTGACAGGCGCGGATCATGCGTCACCACGAGTACGGCGCAGTCGCGTTCACGATGCACTTTACGGAACAGTTCAAACATGTCAGCCGCGGTTTGGGTATCCAGATTACCTGTGGGTTCATCAGCTAGTAATAAGGCCGGCTCAGTAATCAGGGCCCGCGCAATGGCGACCCGCTGCTGCTGTCCTCCGGAAAGTTCATTCGGTTTACGTTCAGCAAGTTTTTCCAGCCCCACTGCAGCCAGTAAATCACGTGCGCGTTGTAATGCCTGCCGGTTTGGTTTGCCATGCGCCATCATTAAAGGCATTAAAATATTATCCAGTGCACTAAAGGCCTGAATCAGATGATGAAACTGAAATACAAATCCAATGCTGCTCCCGCGCAGTGCAGTCAGGCTGGCATCATCCATCGCACTGGTGGGCTGTCCCAACAAATACAGCTCGCCACTCGTGGGTTTATCCAGCAATCCCAGAATATTCAGCAAGGTACTTTTACCCGAACCGGAAGGGCCAATGAGTGCAGCAAAGTCATTGCGATCAATGCGCAGGTCAATGCCATGCAAGACCTCAACTTCATTGGGCTGGCCAATATTATAAGACTTACGTAGCGCTTCCAGACGCAGGACTTCCTGATAGTGCTCAGACATGACGAATCGCCTCTACCGGATCAAGTGCCGCTGCCCGGCGTGATGGCACCGCTGCAGCCAGTATGCCTGTCAATGTCGCCAACAATAGCGCCAACATGACCAGATCGATCGAAATTGGAATATAGAATAACCCGGGACCAAAATTATTAAATACCCAAACCAGGCCATAACTGACCATGCTGCCCAGCACCGAACCGAGCAAGCCAAAAATTGCGCCCTGAAACAAGAAAACTCTCAAGATTTGTGATTGGGTCGCGCCCGTCGCCCGTAAAATACCAATCTCCCGGGTGCGCTGCACCACACTGACTGACATGACGCTGGCAATACCGAACGCAACCGAAATCGCAACAAAGACAATAATCATATTGGTCGACAGACTCTGGGCTGTAATGGCATTCATCAGTTGAGCATTGGTTTCAATCCAGCTTTCGGCCTTTAATGAAGTCAGGCGTCCGACTTGCGCGGCAACCTGATCTGCCTGAAAAATATCGGCAATCGTCAGGTCGATGACTGTTATGCCGCCCGGCAGAGCGAGCAAGGACTGCGCCTGCTTTAAATCCAGATAAACATAGCGAGCATCCAGTTCACGTACACCCAATTCAAATATGCCGGCAATATTGACCACAGCACTGTTCTGCTGACCGGTATCCAGTCGCAGCTTGCTACCGACCTGAACCCCCAGATCTTTGGCTAACTGACTACCAATCAGTACATCATCAGCACCAACCCGCAACTGCCCACTGGTCAAATATTCTTTTAAGGGAATAATCTGCTGATAACGTTCCAGATCCATCCCGACCAATGCCACCGACTCGATTGCATCACCGCGTTGTGCAAAGGCAGGCCCTGACACAACTGGAGAGACAGCAGTCAATACAGGCAACTGGTCCAGGGTTTCGGTAATCTGCTGCCAGTTGTTGATCGAACGCAGTCGCTGTGCCCGCTTATCTTCTTGCAACAATTGCACGGTACCCACAGGAGGCGACACTACCCGATTGACTTCATCCGGTGACAGCAGGCGGATATGTGCCTGGGTGCCAAGTGTACGTTCGATAATATTTGCTTGCAGCCCCTGAATCAAAGCAGTAATAAACACAATCACTGCCACGCCTACCGCGACACCGACAGTGATCATCAGCGACTGTGCACGACCCTCGCGCAAAAAACTGACCGCGATTTTCCATTCGATCCAGAGCCGCCCGAAAAAGTTTTTCAATCGAAATTCACCGGTAATTCATTTTTACTATCAGTATTATCATTAGCAGAATTCACCAAGGATATCTCTTGTGGCTTTACACGGACTCTTGCCCCATCTTTTAATGAAGAATCTGCATTCGCCAATACCTGATCACCTGCTTTCAAGCCGGAAAGTACTTCTGACATGGTCAGGCCACGCAAGCCTAAACTGACCTGCTGATGCTTTATTTTCCCATCACGAATCATAATCACCACCGCCTTGTCGCCCTTGATACTGCTTAAGGCATCATTGGGAATGACCAGTGCCCGCTCCCGTCTGGCAGTTTCGACATTGACCGAAACAGTCATATCCTGCCGAAGAAAATCAGGTACCGGATTAACAATTAATCTGACCTCTACTGTACCGCGCTGTGGATCAATACTCGGTGCAATAAAGTTGATACGTGCAGGAAAAGCCTGATCCGGATAAGCGTCTGCAATGACGGTAGCCGTTTGTTGCAAGGCCAGTTGCGGTAAATTCCGTTCGTCCAGTGGTACCCGAATTTCAGTATTCCCACTCACGGCCACTGTAAATAGTGTTTGTCCAGGTTGAACCAGATCACCGGGCTCTACGTCACGTGTCAACACCGTTCCTGCCACTGTAGAACGTATTTTCGCCTTGGCCAGTTGCGCCTGTGCCACCGCGAGCTGTTGGCGCAGCGTATCTTCTTCAACCTGCCCTGATGCCAAGGCTTGTGCTTTCAGGCGCGCCGTTTCAAAATTGTTACGTGCGACTCTTTCTGACTCTACGGCCTGTTCTATTTCTTCAGCCGACAGTATGCCCACGCCAGCAGCGCGTCTACGTGCTGCTTCACGGCTAGCCTGATCGAATTGCGCTTTGGCACTGGCCAATTCTGCCTCTGCCTGTGGACGCTTGACCTTGGCCAAATCGGTCAGTGCCAGCTCGGCTTGCCGAACCTGGGCCAGAAGCTCGTCTGATTTCAGTACCACCAACAGATCGCCTGGCTTAACTTTATCTCCTTCCTTGACCCGTTGCTCAAGAACCACCCCACTAATTTCGCTGCCTATCTGGGTCCGTGCCACAGTCGTTACACGTCCAGTCGCAACGACTGTTTGCACCAGCGGCATGGCACTTAAAGTGTAGCTGGGGACTACTGGACCCTGCCACCAGCGAAATAGAGCAAAAGCCAGTGCCAGTATCAGCAATACAATAATGATCAAAAACTTATAGCGGCCAGCATGCAATTGCACATCTCCGATTGAGGATTAAATAATTGTATATGAGTGAACAAAGTACAGGTCTTTATTTTTTTGTATTTATTTAAATTTATAACAGTTTTCTGAAAAGCTGCCCAGTACGCCGCTTTCATTTTCTTTCAGGGCTGATTTATTGAACAAAGCCGTTTATTCTCACCATCAAGTTTCCCACTCTCTTTGATACTACAAAGCATGTATCTTTGAATAGTTTATTTTTTTAATTTTTTTGAAAAGACTAATCTTGATTACCAACTTTAAAACCGTTTTCATCCCTCAAAAATTCTGAGCAAATCAGGAGCTTTAAATCTCCAAGTGATTTATCGGCTTTAACCACCTGTCTGTGCAAACTTGCACTCTACAGCGTCATTTATTGAGGTTCTTTTTATAACTGCATGGCATTTTATAAACGCTTTAAAATAATAGTTGAGGTACACATTTCACCCGTTTTATAAAATCAGGTAACAAAACTTTAAGTATTGAAAGTGAATATCACTTATACTCTTAAGAGTTATTAAACTGCATATAACCTTCATAACTCTCAAGTCTTGCACCTTAAAATCTATATCTAACTGATAGTTAAAATTTTTATTTAATTAAAACAAGCTATTAAATATCGATAAATTTTTATGAAGTCATTAAACCATTTAGCCTTTCTACAAAATGGAGCTTCAAATGAATGATTTAAATAACAATATATTATCCCGTTTAAGCCTGCTGATGATGATTTCATTATTGGCTGCTTGCAGTAGTGATAATGGCAATAACAACTATCAAGGCACTCCTCCTTCGAACCAGACACCACAGCTCTCACCCGCTGTAGGAGCTAAAATAAAGAAACAGTGCCAACAGCTCAGTTCCTTTACCTATGCAAATACCACTATTACTTCAGCCACTGCCGAAGCTGCGGGTGCTGAGACTATAGCCAACAAGCCAATTCGGGCACATTGTCTCGTTACAGGATATATGTTTCCACGAACCAGTCCTGTAGATGGACAAGACTATCGAATTAGGTTTGAGATGCGTCTTCCTCTGGACTGGAATGGACGCTTTCTTTTCCAAGGCAATGGAGGGTTTGGTGGCGAGATCATTCCAGCGCTAGGTTTTATCGGAAGTGGGGGGCCACTCACCAATGCCCTCTATGAAGGTTTTACAGTGATCTCTTCCGATATGGGACATACACTTGAACAAAACCCTACTTTTGGGTTAGATCCTCAGGCGCGAATTGATTATGGCTATGCTGCCATGACCAAGTTAACTCCGATGGCAAAGCAGCTCATCCAGTTTAGTTATGACAAACTGCCGGACCGGTCCTATGCTGCTGGACCTTCCCGTGGCGGTAACCTGGCACTAATTGCAGCTACGCGATTACCAAATGAATTTGATGGCATTTATGCCAATTCACCTCCATTCGACTTACCGGTGGCAATAGTTGCACAAATATATGATGCACTACAGTTGAGAAAAGTCGCCACCAATATTGATGAGTTAGAGACAGCTTTTACTCTACAAGAAAGAAAAGTTGTGGCAGATGCTGTTTTAAATAAATGTGACAAGCTTGATGGGATTGTAGATGGCATGGTACAGGATGTAGACCAATGCCAGTCACAATTTAATATTCAGGGAGATGTTCCGGTATGTCCGGGTGAAAGAGATGGAAGCTGCCTGTCAGCAGAACAAATTTAGGTTATTTCCAATGTCTTTAAAGCACCAGTAAATTCTAAAGGTGAAGAATTCTATACGGGTGAACCCTATGATCCGGGTATAATCGGTCAGAAATGGGCCGATGTAAAATTGTTTTCTACTAGATATCTAGAAGGTCTTGCTAGCGGCACAGGAATTATTTTTGAGGTTCCGCCTGATGAATCATCTCTGGAAAATCCGCTGGAATTTGCATTGAATTATAATTTCGATACTGACCTTATCAAGTTATTCAGGACAGATAATACCTATAAAGAAAGTGCGGTTGAATTTATGGGACCGCCTAACCCACTGAACCTGACTCCTCTTACTTCTAAAGGAGGTAAAATTATTGTAGTCCATGCTGTGGCGGATGGATCTACTGCCTCACCGTATGAGTCACAAAACTGGTATAAACAACTCTTGGAACGCAATTCAGCCACTATACAGAATTCCGTTCGGTTTTTCCGGGTTCCGGGCATGAACCATGTCTCTCAGGGTGTGGCTACTGATCAGTTTGATGGACTTACTGCACTCGTCAGATGGGTGGAATATGGTGAAAAACCTGACCGTATTATTGCCACTGCACGAGGTCCGGGTAATCCTAGTGGAGAAATTAATCCCGAGATTCCGTCAAATTGGGCGCCAAACAGAACCCGCCCACTCTGCCCATACCCATTAGTTGCACGTTATAGCGGCCGGGGAGATAGTGAAAAAGCTGAAAGCTTTAACTGTGCTCGATAGCTTCTAAAGCTAACTTAACCCATTATTAAACTGGAAGAAATACACTTTTATTTCTTCCAGTTTTAATTCGACATCTGGATTTAAACACGATAAGGCCTAGAACATTGTAGCAAGGGAAAATCAAGCAGTTTCTAATTGACCAACCTGATGATACCTACGGTTAAAGTAGACCAGACTTTCCTCTTGCTGACTTTGTTGAATTGCAACGACACGACATAAGAAAACGCTGTGTGTGCCGACGTTTTGAATTTCTTCAATCTGGCAATCAAAACTCACCAGCGCATCTTCTAAAATCGGAGCACCGGTTTCAAGAGTCGCCCACTCGCCTAGCTTAAATCGCTCTTCTGAGCTAAATTTACTAGATGCAAATGCATTTGAGATCTGCTCATGTTGTGTGCTGAGTACATTTACTGCTAGCACGTTATTTTTCATAAAATGCGCATGTGAACGAGAAGATTGATTCATGCAGACCAGCAATGTCGGCGGTGTATCAGTCACACTGCAAACGGCAGATGCGGTAAAGCCATGCATCCCTGCTGCACCTTGTGTCGTGATTACATTCACAGCTGTGGTTAACAAGGACATTGCATTTCTAAAGTCAGTTGCTTCAATCATCTCTTTCATCTCAATAGTATTTATGACATGGCTAGATTCACAGGTACAGGCGAATAATCTACTAATCATTCGCCCTACTCTGGTTCAGACTGCTTCGTGTTAAGCACCAAGTTCTTGACGAACAATCGCAGCACCTGCGCTGAGTGCTTCGAGTTTGCCTCGGGCAACTTGACGAGATAAAGGGGTCATACCACAGTTGGTTGAAGGATACAGCTTGTCTGCATCCACAAATTGCAATGCTTTACGCAATGTATTGGCTACTTCTTCAGGTGTTTCGATTTGATTGGTTGCCACATCAATTGCACCGACCATGACCTTTTTGCCACGAATCAGTTCAATCAGATCCATGGGTACGCGTGAGTTTTGGCACTCGAGTGACACGATATCAATTTTAGATTGTTGCAGTTTCGGGAAAGCTTGCTCGTATTGGCGCCATTCATTGCCTAAAGTCTTTTTCCAGTCGGTATTGGCTTTAATGCCATAACCGTAGCAAATGTGTACCGCAGTTTCACATTGCAGACCTTCAAGTGCACGCTCTAACGTCGCGACGCCCCAATCATTCACTTCATCAAAAAATACATTAAACGCTGGTTCATCAAACTGGATGATATCGACCCCTGCCGCCTCTAGTTCCAAAGCCTCTTGGTTGAGGATTTTGGCAAATTCCCATGCCAGTTTTTCACGGCTCTTGTAGTGACCATCGTATAGCGTATCAATCATGGTCATTGGACCAGGCAATGCCCATTTGATCGGCTGCGTGGTTTGGCTACGCAGGAATTTCGCCTCATCAACAAATACTGCTTTTTTGCGGGAAACTTCACCGACCACTGAAGGTACACTTGCATCATAACGGTTACGGATACGCATGGTTTCACGCTTTTCAAAATCCACCCCTTCAAGATGCTCGATGAATGTGGTCACAAAGTGCTGACGAGTCTGCTCACCATCGCTGACAATATCAATGCCAGCATGGACTTGTTCATGCAAAGACAGTTTTAAGGCATCACGTTTCGCTTCTAATAATTCTTCACCTTCAAGTTTCCAAGCTGACCAAAGCTTTTCAGGTTCTGCAAGCCAAGAGGGTTTCGGCAAGCTGCCTGCTGTAGATGTTGGGAGTAACTTTTGAGGTTGTAAAATTGCCATGTTTAATTTTCTTTCTCTAAATTCGTTGATATATGGTGTATCAGGCAGCATTGTCTTGCTGAGCGGTTTCTAGTTTAAAATTGGCAGCCCATTCATCTAGAATGTCTTTATACGGTTTGATGAAGTTTTCTTCAGTCCATTTACCTTGTTTAACTGCCAATTCACCACGCTCAACACGGTCATAGACAATACGGGTCAATGAGTAATCGCCATAGCTCAAGCTAGGCTGATACACCACGCCTGCAGGTGAATTGGTATTGTAGATTTCAGGACGGTAGATTTTCTGGAAGCTTTCCATGGTGCTGATCGCGCTGATCAGTTCGAAATCGGTATAATCACGCAGCAAGTCGCCCGCAAAATAGAATGCCAAGGGTGCATTGCCATTTTCAGGTTTGAAGTAACGAACGCTTAAACCCATTTTTTTGAAATATTCATCGGTACGTGAATAGTCATCATTGGTGTATTCCACACCTAATATCGGGTGAACATTCGCGGTACGATAATAGGTTTTAGTGGTTGAAACACTGAGACAAATTACTGGCTGTTTGTTGAATTCAGCTTTATATACCTCTGAGTTGACAAAATGCTGATATAACTTGCCATGTAAGTCGCCAAAGTCTTCAGGCTTTTCATTAGCCTTGCAACCTAGTGATGGCAATACCACACTGAAATCATAATCACGGACGTATGATGAGAAGCTGTTACCAATCATGCCTTCAATACGTTGATTCGTTTGATGGTCAATAATGGTACTTTTTAAGGTTTCTATAAACGGAAAAGTTTGACCATTGCCTTCGATATCAATTTCTGCCGAGATGATGTCGATTTCAAGTGAGTAACGATCGCCTTTAGGGTTGTCGACAGTCGCCAAGCTATTAAAACGGTTATTAATCATTGCGAGTGTACGGCGAAGATTTTCTTGACGGCTTTCGCCACGTGCCAAATTGGCAAAGTTTGTAGTTAAACGTGTATTGTTTGCTGGCTCGTAGTTCTCATCAAAACGAATACGTTTAATTGAACATTGAAATGCTGTACTCATGAAGATATGCCGCCCTAAATTTTTATAAAAAGCTAAATTTCTGTATGGCTTTATTTAAGCGCGAATCCAAACATGAGTAAAACGATATAAATTCAGCTAAAAGTGAGAAAAATTCATGTAATGCTTTGCGTTCAATCAACATAAAAAGATGGCTTGAATCTACGCACAAGCAATTACCTTCTTTATACATGAACAAAGATGGGATGAGAGCGATTAATGTAATATAAAATACTTAATAAAATTCTTTAGATGGAATTTTTATGCAGATAATTAATAAAAAAAACTTAAAACTAGAAATAAGTTTTCATGATAATGGTGTTTTTCTTTTGATTTCACTTATAAACAGTCGAATATGCTATTATTTTTTTAATTTTATTGGTTTGATTTTTGGTTTCATCACAGTTCTTTTTAGCAACATGGTATATGAAGCGAAAGAAGATAAAGCCAATATCATATATATGTGGTTTCTATTATCTTTAGTAATACTGAGTGGTGTGATCGGATTTTTATTAAAAATATCGATTGAATTCTATCTGTATATTTTTATATTAGCTTTCTTCTACTATATCATGTATGGGAAAGACCCTTATATAGATAGAACCTTTCCCTTTGTATTTATTTATTCTTTTATAGGAACAGTTTTTCAAAATACAAATATAAAAATAATATATGCATACTTAACAGGGATTACTATCGGTTTATTGCTACTTAATCTATTGCGCTATAAAAAATATGAAAACGATTCATTTAAAAATGGATTTTTTTCAAAAAGTACATATTTGACTAATGAGAGAATATTTACACGGTCAATTACATATAGTTTATTTGCTTTTTTAAGCCTCTATGTTCCCTATTATTTTTTACTCTATAAACCTTACTGGTCGGCTCTCACTTTTATAATTTTGTTAAGACCTAAAGAAATTGACGTCCTAAGAAAAACAATAGGCAGATTTATTGGCTGTTTGGTGGCAGTCATATTTATTATATTACTTTTCAAGTTCATCAGCTTCAGTCACAACTACCTTTATTTATTTATTTTTTTAACTTTAGTCTTTCTTTTGCCTAGTTTTCTTAAAATGCAAAATTCCATTAAAAGTTTTGGCACTACTCTATTTGTTATTTTATTAATCGAAATAACTTTTTATACCTATCATCCAAATTATTTTGTGCCGATTTCCAGAGTATATGAAACATTCATAGGTGGTTTTTTTGCCATTATTGCCAGTCTGATCTTGAAAAAATTAAGACAATAATTCGAGTTATAGAATTATGGATTAAAACTAAATTAAAATTATTTATTGAATAGCCACCAAGCTTTTAAATACATTTTGACCAGATAAAATGGCCGATTTATAAAGTACGATTACTGGGAGCATTATTCAGCTATTCAAGCGAGAGAGGCTTACCATAACTTGAACAAGATATAGAGCTGTTGCAATACTCATTCTACATTTTAATAAACCTATGTTTAATTTAAAAAAAACGAATCATTACTTCTTAAATTGCTTATTTCTTAATTCCCTCTCTGGTGCTTATATTTTCTTCCACATCAAAAAATACTTGATGACAACAGATTCTTCCCTACTGATGAAGGAGTAGCACGCATGCTGGAAGATGAACGAAAAATATTCGAACGAGATGGTGTTGTTGTTTTACGGGGCTTTTTTAAAGACTGGATTGACCTGCTTGAATCCGGTATAAACGCTAATGAAAAAAATCCTGGTCAATGGTTTCGTGACTATACTGCGGGGCAGATTCAAGGCCGATTCTGGGCAGATTATTGTAACTGGCAACGCATTGATGCATTCAATGAATTTGTCCAACAAAGTCCCGCAGCTGAGATAGTCAAAGCCTTAATGCAGTCTCAAAGTGTGCGCATGTTTCATGAACATGTACTGGTTAAAGGTGCAGGTTCATCCAAGGTCACGCCTTGGCATCATGATGCACCTTATTATCCGGTGGATGCTAAACAGACCTTAAGTTTATGGATTCCATTGGATCCAATTGCACGTGAATCTTCGATTGAATTTATCGCGGGTTCGCATAAGTGGGGCAAACACTTTAGACCCTTAAGCTTCACTGGTGAATATTATGATCATGGCGATACGCAAGAAGAGATTCTTCCCGATATTGACAATCACCGCGAAGATTACAACATTGTGGGCTGGGAACTACAACCAGGTGATGCGATTGCGTTTAATTACCTCACAATTCACGGAGCACCTGGTAATGCATCAACCCAACACTCAAGACGAGCCGTTTCATTTCGCTGGTTAGGTGATGAAGCAGTCTATGTGAATCGTGGGGGGAAGACTTCTCCTCAATATCCGCAATATATTGGCAAGCTTTCTACGGGTGATGCATTGCCTGAAGATGAGTTCCCTTTTGTAGCCTGAATTTTCACTCCACAATTGTTGTATTTCCTCTTTTGCACCAATGTTCGTCCATTCGAACATTGGTTTTTTATTCTAAAATAATAAAAAAAAGCCCCAAAATTAGGGCCCTTATCCTTATCTGATGAAAGACTTAATCTTCAAAATGAATCACGGTACGAATCGATTTTCCCTCATGCATCAAGTCAAAGGCTTCATTAATCTGGTCTAAACCCATAGTATGGGTCACAAAAGGTTCCAGTTGAATTTCTCCTTTCATGGCATCTTCGACCATACCCGGTAATTGAGTACGACCTTTAACCCCACCAAATGCAGTTCCCATCCATTTGCGACCTGTCACCAACTGAAATGGACGGGTTGAAATTTCCTGACCTGCCCCTGCTACACCAATAATAATCGACTGGCCCCAACCACGATGTGCAGACTCGAGCGCTGAACGCATCACATTGACGTTACCAATACATTCAAAAGAGTGATCAACTCCCCAACCTGTCATTTCAACAATCACTTCCTGTACAGGCTTATCATAATCTTTCGGATTAATAAAATCAGTTGCGCCAAATTCAGCTGCCAGCTTAAATTTTTCAGGATTGGTATCTACTACAATAATTTTTCCAGCTTTGGCTTGACGTGCACCTTGCACCACCGCCAAACCAATACCGCCTAGACCAAAGACTGCGACTGACTCCCCTTCTTGTACTTTAGCAGTATTATGTACCGCACCGATCCCTGTGGTAACACCACAACCCAGTAAACAAACATGTTCAGGATTCGCTTCAGGACTGACTTTAGCCAACGAAACTTCTGCGACTACCGTATATTCTGAAAATGTTGAACATCCCATATAGTGATAAATCGGCTGACCGTTATAAGAGAACCGTGTCGTACCATCAGGCATCAGGCCTTTGCCTTGTGTTGCACGAACGGCGACACACAGATTGGTCTTGCCTGATTTACAGAATAAACACTCACCACATTCAGCGGTATATAAAGGAATCACATGGTCACCCGGAACAACACTCGTTACCCCCTCTCCGACCTGAACCACAATTCCGGCTCCCTCATGGCCTAAGACTGCAGGAAAAATACCTTCAGGATCTGCACCAGATAAGGTAAAGGCATCGGTATGGCATACTCCGGTATGGGTAATTTTCACCAATATTTCACCGGCCTTGGGTAGTTCAACATCAAGTTCTACAATCTGTAAAGGTTGTCCTGGCGCAAAAGCGACTGCTGCACGTGATTTCATGTTTAATCCTGCTTATCCTTAATTTATTGGGTCTCTTTTCAAACTCAACCAGTTCACTTCAAGCTTAAAAATTCAAACGAACAATAAAAATTTCATTAAAAAACTTTCCTTACTTTTATATGAACTTCATGGATCTGAAGCAATTCGGTTTTTTTGATTCATACGTTCTGCTTATATGATTTTCGCTATTCAACAGACCTACTTATATTGAATCCATCAAAACAGATTTAATTTTTTGAAGTTTTAGGCTTTCAAGAAAAGAAACAATAAACAGCACGCTGTCACAGTGAGCTTTGGAAAGAGGATATATAAGATGAAATTAGATAATTTAAATATCGATACTGTGGTTGTTGGTGCAGGTCAAGCTGGCGTTGCAATGAGTGAGCATCTAACCAATTTAGGTGTTTCACATGTCGTCCTGGAAAAGAACCGTATCGCTGAAGCTTGGCGTACACGCCGCTGGGACTCTCTGGTTGCCAATGGCCCTTGCTGGCATGACCGTTTTCCAAATATGGAATTTGATGCCGATCCGGACGCTTTTGTTCATCATGATCAAGTTGCTGATTATTTTGAAAAATATGCCAAAAAATTCAATATGCCGATTCATACGGGTGTGACTGTTTATAAAGTTTATAAATCTGCACATCAATTAGGTTATATCGTAGAAACATCAGAAGGTACGATTCACGCACAGCATATTGTTTCAGCGACAGGTGCATTCCAGAAAGCAGTCATTCCACCTGTTGCCCTCAAAAATCCTTCTTTTCATCAAATTCACTCCGACGACTATAAAAATCCCGAGCAATTGCCTAAAGGTGCTGTACTGGTGATTGGTGCGGGTTCATCTGGTGTACAGATTGCGGATGAACTGAACCGTGCCGGCAAGAAAGTTTATTTATCAGTTGGCCGTCATGAGCGCCCGCCCCGCACTTACCGTAACCGCGATAATGTCTGGTGGTTAGGTGTACTGGGTGGCTGGGACTTTATGCGTACCGATACGGGGCCTTTAAAAGGTTTCGCAGTAAGTGGTGCACATGGCGGCGTCAATGTAGATTTTCGCGTATTGGCGAATCAAGGCATTACTCTGCTCGGAAGCACGGAGTCATTTGAAGGTCAAAAAATCAGGTTTAAAGACAACCTCAAACACAATCTGGATGAAGGCGATGCAGCACTCATGGCCTTCTATGACGAAGCAGATGCCTATATCAAAAATAATGGGTTGAGTTTGCCCCTGGAACCGCAGGCACGTAAAAAATTACCAAATCCAGAATGTGTCATTAATCCGATTCTAGATCTGGATATAGAAGCAGCCAATATTACCTCTGTGATCTGGGCATCTGGTTTTGGCTATGACTTTAGCTGGTTACAAGTGGATACTTTTGATGAGTTCGATAAACCCATCCATAAACAAGGCATTTCTCCACAGCGTGGTGTGTACTTCCTGGGCTTACCCTACTTGACTGGTCGTGGTTCAAGTTTCATCTGGGGAGTATGGCATGATGCCAAACACATTGCTGAACATATCGATATCCAGCGCAAGTATCAGGAATACCAAACTGACAAGAACCTGCTGAAACATTCAGCTTAAGGTCTGCTCTCATGTATGCATATATCAGTCGCTTCTGGCTCATATGTGCATTTTTGTTTGCAACTCACCTTTTTTTAAATTCGATGTTTTGGGGAATTTATGAATACTATTTTAAAATCTAAAATCACGAATAAATGTGCATGGGTAGGTAGTGAAATCGCTACTCAGACCGATTGGATCTATCAGCTCTCACCGCATATGTTGACTGTATTAGAGCAAGCGCTCGAAGTACTTGAAGCTAAAAATCTGAATGCACCCGAATTTGAAAAACAGGATGCACTGATTGAAGATGCCAAATTTTTAGCGCAGATCGAATATATTTCCAATGAACTTGAAAATGGTTACGGGTTTATTGTGATTCGTGGTTTAGATGCAAATCAATATAGCGAAGCGCAATTGGCCAATCTGTATTATTTATTGGGTTTACAGATGGGCAGTGTGGTGACTCAGAATGCCCGAGGTGATTTGCTCGGCTATGTTGAAAACGTCGGTGACAAAAACAAAAAAATGACCCGGGTTTATGAAACCAATGAGTATCTGCCCTACCATTCTGACTTAAGCGATGTGGTCGGCTTACTCTCAATCCGTAAAGCCAAACAAGGCGGACTGAGCAGTATTGTCAGTTCTTCAACGGTCTATAATCGAATATTGGAGCAGTATCCTGAATATTTGGGTTATTTCTATCATTCTGCATGGTATGACCATCTGGGTGAAGTTGAGCCATCCCTATCTCCGATCTTTAGCTATTATGATGGAAAACTCGCCTGTCGCTATCTACGACATTATATTGAACTGGGACATGAACGTCGTAATATTCCTCTTTCTCAAGTTCAAATTGAGGCACTGAATCTTTTCGATCAGATCAGTCATGACCCAAATTTACGTCTCGATATGATGCTGGAACCTGGCGATATTCAGTTTTGTAATAACTACTGTGTTATGCATTCGCGTTCATCCTTTGAAGATGATGAGGACTTAACACAACACCGTAAATTACTGCGTTTATGGTTAAAAATGCCAAATTCCCGTCGACTGGCAAAAGATTTCCCCGGTCGTAACGGAATTCCAAAAGGCTTAGGCCAAGTTGGACTGCTACCACTTTCCTAATTTTTCAGCACACCTCAATGTTAAATGGGTAATTTAATTTTTATTTTTAACGAGTCATATACAGTACAAAAGGGTCAAATAACTTAAATTTAGCGAACCAAATAACTGGTTATTTCCTTCACAGATTTTTGAGAACTAATATGGAAATCTCACATTTAGATCATTTAGTCTTAACTGTTGCGGATATAGAAAAAGCATGTAATTTTTATAATGAAGTTCTAAATTTTGAAGTTGTTTTTTTTGGAAAGGGTCGTAAAGCATTAAAGTTTGGCCAGCAAAAAATTAACTTACATCAAGCAGGAAATGAATTTGAGCCTAAAGCTAAGCATCCCACCAAAGGGTCTGCTGACTTATGCTTTATAGCAAAAACTCCATTAGAAATGGTTATTAAGCGTCTGAATGATCTTAATGTTGATATTGAAGAGGGACCAATTCAACGTACAGGGGCTACAGGAAATATCATGTCCGTATATATTCGCGATCTGGATGAAAATTTAATAGAAATATCTAACTCCATGACTACCTAGTTTTTATATAGACACTCTAGAATTAGATCATACATGTTATACGAAATGAAAAAGCCTAGACCTAGAATCCAGGCTTCGCATAACTCATATTATGTGGATTTTAGAAAGCCTAAATACTCTTTTGATTTACACGTTTTGAAAGCTCTTCCGCACTCTCTACACGTTCAGAGTAACGGTCAGTTAGATATGCGGATTGCCCTCTGGTTAAAAGCGTAAACTTATAAAGCTCTTCCATGACATCTACGATCCTGGTGTAGTAAGGAGAAGGCTTCATACGACCATTCTCTTCAAACTCTAGAAATGCTTTAGGGACTGAGGACTGATTTGGAATCGTGATCATACGCATCCAGCGACCCAGAATACGCAATTGATTCACTGCATTAAAAGATTGTGAACCTCCACAGACTTGCATTACAGCTAAGGTTTTCCCTTGAGTTGCACGTATTGCGCCTGCAGCTAACGGAATCCAGTCGATTTGAGCTTTTAAAATCGAACTCATAGCTCCATGGCGTTCAGGAGAACACCAAACCATGCCCTCTGACCATGCTAAAAGCTCATGCAGTTCTTTTACCTTTGGATGTTGCATATCACCATCTTCAGGAAGAGGTAAGCCTTTAGGATGGAAAATTTCAACTTCCGCACCGAAGTACTCCAGGATTCGGCCTGCCTCCTGAACGGCTAAACGGCTATATGATCTCTCACGATTTGAGCCGTACAGAAGTAGCATCCTGGGTGGATGATCCAGGTTTTTTGCTTGAACTTTTTCTAAAGTAGGCTTTTCTAGAAGACTTAAATCAATATTCGGTAAATTCATCAGATTTATACCTCTTTAAAAAACTTTTTTCTGAGCCACAACGAGACTGTGACTAAGGCAATCAATACAGGTACTTCGACAAGCGGCCCAATAACTGTCGTGAAGGCCACAGGTGAAGCTAATCCAAAAGTGGCAATTGCTACAGCAAGTGCTAATTCAAAATTGTTGCCTGCCGCAGTAAAGGAAATAGCAGTCGTTTTAGGGTAGTCATTGCCCATCCATTTACTCATAAAGAAGCTGATGAAGAACATTGCAACAAAATAGATTGTCAAAGGAATAGCGATTCTAAGCACATCTAGAGGAAGACTAACTACTTCGCCACCTTTAAGACTGAACATGGCTACAATCGTGAATAAAAGCGCAATAAGA
Source organism: Acinetobacter sp. BY419 (assembly GCF_019038395.1). Taxonomy (GTDB): domain Bacteria; phylum Pseudomonadota; class Gammaproteobacteria; order Pseudomonadales; family Moraxellaceae; genus Acinetobacter. The sequence goes on along the minus strand of NZ_JAGFXZ010000018.1, from coordinate 20,253 downwards.
CTGATTGGGCTGATTTTTGGGATGAATCTAGTCTGATACCAATCTAAGCCTTTCTGTTTGACTAAAATCAGCCGCGTTAAAAAGCCAAGTAAAAACGGAATACCGAGATAAACAAGCACAGCATGGGTAATTGTCCAAAAGCTCACATTAATGATTTGTGCCTCTACCCCAAAGAATGGCGGTAAGAAGGTCAAGAACAACCAGGCATAAGTACTAAAGAACAAGATTTGAAAGATACTGTTAAACGCGACTAAGGCAGCGACATACTGATTGTCACCACATGCCAGGCCATTCCAGACCAAGACCATAGCAATACATCGAGCTAACCCTATTAGGATCAGTCCCGTCATATATTCAGGATAAGAGTGCAAAAAAATTATTGCCAAGCCAAACATTAAACAAGGTGCTATTAGCCAGTTTTGAACGAGAGATAATGCAAGGGTACGCTTGTCCTCGAATACCTTTGGTAAAGTTGCATAGTCTACTTTGGCAAGTGGTGGATACATCATCAGAATAAGCCCTATTGCGATAGGGATATTCACTGAATTAATGCTTAATTGATCTAGTACCACAGATGTCCGGGGGGAAAACACCCCAATACCTACGCCTAATGCCATGGCAATGAAAATCCATAGGGTTAGGTTTCGGTCTAAGAATGAGAGCTTTGATGGGGACATTGAATTACTCGCATTGCATAGAGATAGATAAGCTGCTCGCAGGTTTATTCAGTACGTCATCTTTTAAAACATTGAGAACAGAATTTACCCACTCTGGTAAATCAGGATTCAATCGGTAATACACCCATTGTCCTTTGCGCTCATCTAGCAAAATTGAAAGGTTGCGGAGTAAAGCCAGGTGGCGAGAAATCTTAGGTTGGCTAAGTTGTAATATCTCTGTGATTTCACAAACACATACATTCTGTCTTTCTAAAATGATTTTTAAAATATCCAGACGTGTCGGGTCAGATAGACACTTAAAGAAATCTGCTTGATCCATAATCTACACTCATATATATGCTATTGCGAATATACGTATATCCATATATAAATGCAATATTATTAAGCCCTGAGTAAATTCAATGTCATCAAAAATTAAGATCTATCACAACCCTGCTTGCGGAACATCCAGAAATACACTGGCCCTGATTCAAAATACAGGAGAAGAACCCGAAATTATTGAATATCTGAGTAACCCTCCAAGTAAGACTGAACTCATTAATTTGATTGAGAAATCAGGTATCTCTGTACGTGAAGCTATTCGCAAAAACGTGGAACCCTTTGACACTCACAAATTGGATCAGCAGCACTGGACAGATGAGCAGCTCATTCATTTTATGCTTGAGTATCCAATTTTAATTAATCGTCCATTTGTTGTGACTGAACTTGGTGTAAAACTATGTAGACCCTCTGAACTCGTTTTAGATATTTTGTCTGCTCCTCAATTAGGAGCTTTTAGCAAAGAGGATGGTGAAATGATCATTGATCAAAATGGCAAAAAAGTTAAATAAATCTGCTTCATTTTAAATAATGGCTGCTGTACGAAATGAAGAAGCCTAGACTTAGATCTAGGCTTTAAAATTTAAAAAAACATAAAAATTAAGGTTATATACTCAATTTGGTAGTGTCCAAAAACAACGTGTTTGAATCTAGAATAAATTTAAAAATGGCTGAGCAATAAATCCTAAACATGATCATAGAAACGATAAGCTACGTATATACCCGTTGCCAATCAGTAAATATCTATAAGAACGGGCATAATAAAAGTGGGAATGCGCAGTTCAGATGTAAAGATTGCGGTCGATCAAGTGTGCTCAAACCTAAAATCAAATACACAGAAGAGCAAAAAGAACTCATCATCAATACTTATCTTGAGCAAGGTAGTTTAAGAGGCATGCAGCGTCTATTTGGTGTTGCACCTGATACACTTATGGGATGGATAAAAAAAAGTAAAAACAAGGAAAATCAGTAATGAATTGCTAGATGCAGAACCTACAGATGTACTCGAATTGGATGAACTCTGGAGCTTTGTAAAACTCGTCGTCATACGGTTTGGACTTGGATTGCACTCTGTCGTCGTACGCGTCAGGTTATCGCTTATGTATGTGGTCAGCGTAATGATAAAACGTGCACAGATTTACGTTGTCGTATTCCTTCAGACTATTTTAATTTAGCAACATGTAGTGATTATTGGTCAAGTTATGCTGAGGTATTGGATCCTAAGACCCATCGCTCTGTGGGTAAACATAGAGGTTTAACCAACCATGTTGAGCAGTTCAATGCCACATTAAGAAATCGCTTAGGACGTTTTACACGGAAAACCTTAAGCTTTTCGAAAAAGAAAGAAAATCATGAAGCTATCTTGCCTATGTTTTTATTAAAGTACAATCTGGATATGAAAGATAAGTGGATAGCATGTCAGATTTGAGCATTACCAAAATTATTATATATAGTATTTAATTGTTTTATAAAAGAAAAATAACTAAGTAATTTCATATGTGTCATAATTAAATGCTACTAAATATATGAAAGGTTAAAATGTTCCAAACAGTCTCTTTGTTAACTATCGAACAAATTTATAACTTTTTAAAAGAATCTCCTAATTTTCAGAATAGTACTCAATTTGAAAGGTTGAAGATTTTTTTCTTTGAACTTCATGACCATAAGATCGGTGAATTTGAAGCGAAGCAACCATTAAAATTCACATTAAATTTCAATAAATCATGGCTAGTAGTAGATGCTATAGCTGCACCAAATTTTAATCATAAACAATTATTTTTGAAATGGTTATGTATACGATTTAATATCCCAGCTTAAATTAAAAGAACTGAAATTTGCGTAATACAAAATCAGTTCCTTTTAATTAAGCTAAGCAAGCCTTAACTTTTAGAGTACCCCAGAAAAAAAGTACTAGCTTAAAATTTGCATTATTTATGCAATTTTGAAAATTTTTCCACTTAAGGTGCTCTGAAAGAACATTTCAAAACTAGGTCGAATATCTTCACCCTCAACAGTAATATGTTTTATATTCGAATGAGAGCGAGTACTGGCAAACTGATGATCCACAGTTGCTTGAATAGCGTGTTTAACCCCAAACTGATCTTTTACGTTAATACTCTGTTTAAGCATGTATATACCCTTAATAAGATTATAGTAGAAAATATTTAAATAAATATTTTATTTTTATTATTTTTTTATCTAAACAACTCTATGATCTAGTTTAAATAACTGATTTAAAGAAGTATAAAATGTACGACCATCTAAATTTAAATCAACCTCCATACCAGATGAAAGAAGAACTCTTTTCCCCACTTCGATTGTTTTTAACCCCCGACGTGTATTTTGCATTTTATTAAGGGGAGTTAATGAAACAATAATTTCAGTACCATTTTTAGCTTTTGCAATTAAATAATCTATTTTTAACAACTTGAATCCTGTTTTTCTGAATTTTTTCCAATTTTGGAAATAACTTTAAAATTAAATTTTGAATTATAAAAAAAGCACTAATTAGTGCTTTTTTATTACTGCTTATTACTGCTTAGATAGCAACAATATTTACAGCATTCGGTCCTTTTTGACCTTGGGCTACGCTGAATTCAACCATTTGGCCTTCAAGTAAGGTTTTGAAACCTGAACTTGCGATTTCGCTAAAATGAGCAAAAACGTCTGGACCTGATTCTTGTTGAATGAAACCAAAACCTTTAGTTTCGTTAAACCACTTTACAGTACCTTTAACAACATTTGAGTTTGACATAATATATCCTACTAATTTTTAATAATTTTTAGTCATTTAATTGACTGGGTATAACTTTGAAAATAATAAAGAAGCGACTTAAAATCTGAAAAAACGAAGGATTATGACTAAAACTGCGATACTTAAAGAAGATTTACCGGAACAAGACTTTTTTCTAGTTAAGCTAACTATATACTAAAAACAGGAAAAATCAAGTTTTTTTATATGCATATTCATTAAACTTATAAATCAAGATGGAAATGAATCAATTATAGATTTATTTATTCAATAGAATCAGCTTTATATTGCAAATGTAACAATATAAGGTTAATCTGTTGGTCTAGTAGGATTGATAAGTAATAAATGCGTTTATATAGCTCTGTAATAACAATATTGATGTTTTTAATTTCGGGAATGATAATTTTTTCCCAAACGCAAATCATATATCAACCGCCAAATTTTACCGCTTTCCATATGGTCGAATAGTCATATTTAATAAGAAAAACCGCCCTACAGGCGGTTTTTTATTTTGAAGAAATAATAATTGTCTTTATTTAACATAAACCTCTTATGCGAACAGGCAACATATCGCTCCTCATCTTCCTCTATGTAAATCATCCTCGGCTTCTAAAGCGCGATAGACGATTTTCATATTGCTGAATTACCTGAGCAAACGAACTGACCATTTACTGAACTCCAAACAAAAAAATACCGTATCTTAGATACGGTATTTGTCTTTCGCCAACTAAGTCCAATCTTAGAACAGATATGACACTTGCAGATTCAACATCTGTTCGCTCTGATTCGCATTCCCTTGTGCGTAGGAATCTGACGGACCACCAATCAAGAAATCATTTTTTCCCATAATGTAATCGGCGACAAACAACAGATTATTATAGTAAACAGAGACGCCTAAGATATGACGACTTGAGTCTTTGAAACTATTCTCAGACTTCGCATATTGGCTATACATAAAGTGCGGTTGAATTTTCTTAAACTTACCGACATCTTTAAACGAATAAGCTAAATCAATGGTATAGAACATACCTTCATTCGCCACCATAAAGTTATCATCAAATGAACCCATTAATGATGCTTTCGATGTCACAGGATCAGCATTATCTACATCGTTTTTTCCGACAGTAGCAAGCAATTCAAGGTTGTTATAATTCAAATTCCCAAATAAAGCCCATGCCTGGCGGTCGCCTGTCGTGCCAAAGGTTTTATTATCGATATCTGACGACCAATAAGAAGCACCAACATTGCCTGAAATCCCTTCAGGCAAACCGCCAACCTCTTGTTCGACTCGAACAATAAACATATCCGTTTCATCAAGATGAGTGATTAGATCATTTTCAGGTTTAACAAAATTCGTAGTGTAGCGACTAGCATCTTCAGAATAAGGACCTGAATAGCTACCACCATCTCCTGGGAAATAACCTAATTCAAGTTTGGTACCAGTATCAAACTTACCTTGGTATTTAATCCCGAGGTTATGTACATCTTCCAGACCGATCTGGGTCATTACACCACCGTAGTAGTTACTTTCCCAAAAACGACCTAGCCCAAAAGGTACGGCTTGCAGACCCACCTGAATTAGATGGTGTTCATTGAAGTGATAGCCGGCATAGGCATCGACAAGGGTAGAAAAATCACAGAGCTTTTCGAATTGATAGCAACGATATTCTACATGGCCAAATAATTTAGGAGATTTATAATCGACATTAACGCGAGCAGCATCAAATGTAAGTTTGTGGTCATTCTCCGTCCAGCTTTTATCTTGGTATTTGGCTCGTAAGAAGCCCGATACACTTAATTCTCCGGTCGTGCTGTTTGCATCACCTATACTTAATTTCCCCGCGACAACTGGTGTACTCAAAACGGTCATCACAGCAAGCAAGCAACAATGATTTAAAATTTTTAATTTCATTTATTTCATCTCTTACATCATATTCATCGCGAAATGGGTTGATCCCAGCTCAGTTATTTCGGCATGTATTTTTTAATGTCTTCATCAGTGGGCGCTTGTAACTTGTATTTCGCTAATAACTGCTCGTATTCCCCAGAATTTTTGATGGCTTCTAAACCGCTTTGTACTTTGTTCAAGAGTTCCTGGTCGCCTTTAGGAATCGCAATCCCCCCTAAAATTGGGAAAAATGGCTCTGTTGAACTGATCACCAGTCGACCATTTAATTTTTCCACTGTTCTCTGTGCCACACTGGCATCGTCATAATGTGCATCGACTGCTTTGGCCAACAAGGCTTGCACGGACTCAGGCGAAGTCACAAATTCCCGCACTGTGATTGGCGCTTTACCTTTCGCCACACAACTTTCTTGCGACATTTGGCGTAACTGTTCCGGGAACATCGAACCATTTTGAGAAGCAATGGTTTTGCCACAGAGGTCATCACGTGTTTTAGGCTGATAGTCTGAATTAGCTAAAGCAATCAAGGCCTCTGTAGTCAGGTAGTAAGGCACCATATCGACTTTTTCGAGACGTTCTTTGGTGATGTACAAAGCAGACATCAGCAGATCAAATTTTTTCGCTTCCAAGCCACTGACTAGATTTGAGAACCGGCTATCGACAAAAATAGCTTGATCACCTGATTGTTCAAATATTTTATTGGCAATATCGATATCAAAACCAACCGGTTTGCCATTTTCAACAGACTCAAATGGCGGAAAAGTCATATCACTGCCAATTTTGTAGACCTTGGCTGAAGTCTCAGAATTGGCTTCTTGTTGGGAAGTTGATTTATCACTACACGCCGATAATCCACAGGCCAAACTCACGACAACAATGAGGGGTTTGACTTTCAAAAATAAATTCATTTTCACCTCCAAACATTCATTTTTTAATAACATTAGAGACGTTATACGTGAGTTTTTTTAAGAAAGTAATTTTGAATTTCTGTGTTAGCAATCCAGAAAAAACGATGCAACACATGCACTAAAAAATATTAGACTTTTATTATATTTCAATGAGATAAGCCAAATGAAAAGTGAATCACAAATACGCATAGATTTAGCGATTTCGCTTCGTTTAAGTGCAAAATTAGGCATGCATGAAGCTGTTGCAAATCACTTTAGTGCAGCCATATCTGATGATGGAAAATCCTTCCTGCTGAACCCCAAATGGGTACACTTTTCCAAGGTTAAAGCCAGTGACCTGATTCTGGTTCACGCAGATGATCCGGACAGTTTTGAAAAAGGAAAAATTGATTCAACTGCATGGGCAATCCACGGACAAATTCACCAGCTGAGACCTGATATCAAGGTCATCATGCATTTGCACCCGATCTATGCCACTGCCCTTTCATGCTTAAAAAATCCGACCTTGTTGCCAATTGAGCAAAATAGTGCGCGTTATTTTAATCGCATATCTTATGACTCAAATTACAGCGGTATGGCAGATCAATTGGCAGAAGGTCAACGTCTGGCAGGCTTGCTGAAAGATAATTCACGTTTACTCATGGGCAATCATGGTGTCCTGATTGCTTCACACGATATCGGGGTTGCTTTTGATGATATGTATACTTTTGAACGTGCAAGCCAAGTCCTGATGAATGCTTATTCTACCGGTCAAACCCTGAATATTTTGAATGATCAGGTAGCAGAAAAAACGGCACAGGATTGGGAAAAAATTGAAGACTTCAGTATCGCCCATTTTGAACAAATGAGATCGATTCTGATTGAGGAAGATCCACGTGTGATGGATTAAATAAAGATTTTTAAAACAATAAAAAAGAGCTTCAAAAGAAGCTCTTTTTGATTGTTTCTGGTTTATGCCATTTCTAAACCGGCCTGTTGCACAAAGAATGAAGCGCCTTTTGGTTTTTGTGGCAGTTTTAACTGATTGGCAGCCATGCGGACTTGACCACTTTCTATACCATAAACCAGCTGTCCTTGATGCACGCTTGGTAATGGATTATCTGATAGTGGTACCGCATCTTCAGCTGCGTAAACAGTAATAAATAAATAACGAGGCAATTCTGTATTATTCGCACCAGAAGCATGAAGTAAACGTGTATGCATAAAACACACTGAACCTGCAGGACCAATACAAGACACATATTTTTGACAATGTTTTGCTTCAACAGAGTCTTCAACTTTTCCTGTGAAACGGCCATCTTGCCAGTGATTAAATAGTTCCCCTTTATGACTTCCTGGAATGACTTGTAATGGGCCATTTTCTGCAGTCACTTCACCCACCATCAACAATGCCGTAATCATGTCGTCATTGGTGTGCGGTGTAAATGGAAAATCCTGATGCCATTTTACCGTTGTTGCTGTATGCGGTAACTTGGCATTGACTTTACTATGATGGAAACGTGTACCGCTGCCACCAATCAGTTGCCCTGCCATCTCTGCCATGCTTGAATGAATTGCTGTTTCATAATACGCATCTGAGATCTCGGTAGGAGAACTGACACGTCTTAAGGCTGGATGGTCTGTATGGTGATCTACCGGGTCCACGTCAAAACGTGACCGGCCATCAATGCTTTCCCCATAAGCTTCAGTATACTGACGACTTTCCTCTACCCAGGATTCCAGTTGTGCACGTAACCCCGATAATTCATCTGGGCTCATGACATTCTCAACTACTAAAAAACCGTCACGATGAAATTGTTCAATTTGATCTTGTCTTAACATGTTCTTTTACCTTTAACTATTTATGTCACTTACTTATTAATTACCGCTGCAATGTCTGCTTCTGTCGGTGCTTGTAAACCATAGGTATTCAGGATTTTCTCAAAATCGCCAGATGCTTTTAGCTTGTTTAAACCCTCTTCAATCATTTTATAGGTCGCTTTATCGCCTTTACGGATACCAATACCCCCTACAGTCGGGAAAAATTGTTCTGTTGAAGTGATCTTGACTTTATCTGGTAAGTTTTTAACTGCTGCTGTCATCACCGCTGCATCATCGTATTGAATATCCACTGCACGTGCCAACAAGGCTTGTGTCGTTTGTGGTGAGGTTTCAAACTCACGGATTGTGATGGCTTTCCTGCCTTGTGCTACACAATGATCCTTGGAGATCTCCTGCACCTGCGCAGCAAATGCCGTGCCTTTCATTGCACCGACTACACGGCCACATAAGTCCTCAGGCCCTTTTGGTGTTAAATCTGCATCCTTACGAACCAATAATGAAATATCCGTTTTGTAGTAAGGAATCATGTCAATTTGTTCAAGACGCTCTTTGGTGATATACATTGAAGAGAATAAAATATCGAATTTCTGACCTTTTAAGCCTGGGATAAGATTTGCCCATCGGGTATCCACCCATTCGGGTTTATAAGTGCCATCTACTTCTGCAATTTTTTCCATGATGGCAACGCTGACACCACTGGGGACACCATCTTGTAAATATTCGTAGGGAGGGAAAGTCAAATCAGAACCTACGCTCACCAATTTTTTTGGTTGTACGTCTGATTCTGCCACAGCTGCTTCTTCATTCTTTGCACATCCAGCCAACAATAAACCACTGACTAAAGCACTCGCTAAAATAGACTTATATTTCATTTATTACCCCAAACTTCAGTTTTCATTTATTCTCTATTTAAAATATAAAAGATTATTGCTCATAATCCGATTAGGATTTTTTTACGCAATGCTTTATAAAAATAAAATTTTATAAAGGTAGAGGATTTAAAATAAAAAGCAGTCAAATACTGACTGCTTTTTATCACTATTTTTAGAAATCATGCTGCTTTAGAAATAAATTTGTCTAATCGCTCATTTCCAGAGTGTTTTAATATATCCGGGCTATCATTTAAAACAATATGACCACCTTCCATAAACACAACACGATCTGAAACTTTGAAGGCAAAATGCATCTCATGCGTCACAATGATCATGGTCAGACCTTCACTCGCCAATTCTTCGATCACTTTTAGCACTTCATTCACAAGCTCTGGATCAAGCGCTGATGTTGGTTCATCAAACAGGATAATAGAAGGTTGCATTGCCAATGCACGCGCAATGGCGACTCGTTGTTGTTGACCACCGGATAACTGGTGTGGGTACTTGTTCGCATGTTGTTTCATACCGACTTTGTCCAGCATCGCCAATGCTGTGACTTTGCTGTCTAACACTGTTCCCATGTTGTGATACATCGGTGCCAACATGACATTTTCCAGGATAGTTTTATGGGGGAACAGATTAAAGCTCTGGAATACCATGCCTACATTAATAATCTGTTTTTTATAGGCCGGTGATTCATCGGTTAATTCCTGATCTTTTAAGAAAGGTTGACCAAGAAGATTTACTGTACCTTTATTTAATGCTTCCAGACCATTCAGGGTACGGATAAAGGTCGTCTTGCCTGAACCTGACGGCCCAATAATCGAGATCACTTCCCCCCACTTCACATTCAAATTAATGCCTTTTAAGACTTCCTGATTGCCATATGATTTATGAATATCAATGGCTTCTAAAGCATATTCACCCGGACGTTCTACATTAATGTCTTTACGTGCACGAACAGATGCGACAGGTAATTGATACAGCGGATCATTTTCATCTAACAGGCCAGGCTTGCGATTCATAATATCAATTTTGCGTTCAAACCAGTTAATTAACCAGCCAAATACCGTCACAATCAACACATAATAGAAGGCAACCGCAAGCATGGTTTCCATGACCAAGAAGTTTTGTGTATATAAACGTTGTCCGACAAGCAGAATCTCTGTTAAAGAAATGACTGACACCAAAGAGGTCAATTTCACGATCGACACATATTCATTGCCCAAAGCGGGCAGCGCTACCCGAAATGCTTGAGGGATCACAATCAGACGCTGAATACCTGAATATTTAATACCCAGTGCTTTGCCTGCTTCGACTTGTCCTTTATGAATTGAGGTTAAACCACCACGATGAATTTCTGCGATATAGGCTGCTTCACTTAGGGTCATCGCGATTAAACCGGCAAGAAATGGTGAAGCTAAAATCACACTAGAACTTGGGAAAATTTGTGGCAAGTTATAGATAAAAACCAATAGAACCAATAATGGAAGGCTTCGGAAGAACCAGATATAAAGATCACTTGACCATGCTAATGGTTTGAACCGAGACTGCTTACCCAGGGCCAAGACAAAGCCTAATACAATCCCAACTACCCAAACCAGAACACTGAGTTCAATCACGGTCCAAGTTGCCAACCAAAAATTTTTATTTGACAATAAATCTAATGTATATGACCAATTAAAATCCATTCATAACCCCTATGAGCATGATTATTTTCTATTACCTTTGTTATATCGGAATTTATATAAATAAGTAATTTTGAAAAAGTGATGCATTAGCAATGTTTTTTTTAAGCAATAAAAAAGAGACCTATAAACATAAAATAGGTCTCTTTAATTAAAATAAACAAAAACGAAATAATAATACAAACATGCAAACTCAATAATATTTATACACTAAAAAATGCGCATTACAATATTTAAAATAAATACCTAGCGCAGACTTATTAATAATTTCTCTAGGAAAATATCACACTGATTTAACTGCTCTAAAGCAACATATTCATTTGGCTTATGTGCGACTGCAATATCGCCAGGACCACACACTACTACAGGGCAATTTAGCGCCCCCTGGAACAAGCCACCTTCAGTACCAAATGAAATATTTCCAATCGATGCGTCTTCAGGCAACAATTTCTGAATAAACTGTACTGCTTCAATTGTAGATGAGGTCTTGAGTCCCGGATATTGATTCACTTCTTCAACATCAATATGTACCTGAAAATCTTTTTGAATATTTTCCAGAATCTGTTCCTGAATGTTGTGACTATGGTCTTGTGCTAAATGACGAATTTCATAATCTACAATGCATTGATTCGGCACAATGTTTAAAGCCGTGCCACCAGCAATTTTACCGACATGAACAGTCGTGTATGGAATATCGTAACCTGTATCCTGGGTACCATATTCACGTAAATGGGTCTGGATATTTTGCAGGGATTCAACCAACTTACTGGCCACATGAATTGCATTGACATATTTAGGCGCAAGCGCAGAATGCCCCTCTTCACCACAGCATTTTGCCCGAAAAACAGTTTTGCCTTTATGTGCCAAAGCCAGTTGCATCATGGTTGGTTCACCAATGACGCACATCAAGGGGGAAACGATCGTCGATGCCAACTGATCCAGAATGCCACGTACACCAATACAACCGATTTCTTCGTCATATGACATGCATAAGTGTAGCGGCCGCTTTAATTCATATTGGCTCGCTTTCAGCATCGTTACGATTGCACAGGCTAAAAAGCCTTTCATGTCAGCTGTACCACGCCCGTAGATATTGCCGGTTTTTTCGGTGGCTTCAAAGGCTGGACTATCCCACTGTTGACCTTCTACTGGTACCACATCCGAATGCCCCGAAAGCAAAATACCAGGCTGATCAATCGGACCAGTACTTGCAAACAAATTGGCTTTGTTCTTCTCAGCATTAAAGTTTAACTCAACACGAATTCCATTTTGTTCCAGAATCTTTTTAACATATAAGATCAAATCAAGATTGCTTTTATATGAAGTGGTATCTAATGCGATCAGTTTGGATAAAAGCGCCACACTACTTAAATTACTCATAAATTAACCTCTTCCGCCACACGCTTCATTTTTACGTGTGGGTCAAAGAAATGTGCATCGCCCATTCCTGGAATATATTGATTAGATAAAAAGGCACGACAACGGCTGATAAATGCCTGACAAACTGTATTCAGATTTGCATTTTTAGCAGTCGCCAGCCCGATTTTCATAGGACGGTGCTCACCTGCAATTCTTAAACGAACCAGACGTTTTCCATCTAAGGAATAATTGTTCTTAGGACGAACATTTAAAATGGTATAGCCTAGATTATTGGCCACCATTGAGCGTACAACGTCGACATGTCGTGAAGAATGCACAACTTTTGGACTCAGCTTATGATTGCGGAATAACGAAATGAAATAGTCATTACTATATGGCATATCGAGCAGTACCATTGGATGCTCTGCCAGCTCTTCTAAAGTAACTGCCACATTTTGGGCTAAGGGATGCGCTTCACTGACCAATACATGTGGAGGTAATACGGCCAATGGCTCAAAGTGAACAAGGTTATGATCGATATTTAAATCATAAGTTAGTACAACGTCGAGTTCATTTCGGATTAAGCTATTCAGCAAAACTTGCTGATCCTCTTCACATAAGTCCAAAGTGACGTTCTTATATAAATTGGTAAAGCCATGAATAATTTCGACATAGATCATGGGTGAAAATGCTGTGAAACAGCCCAATTTTAATGGGCCACGAATGGATCCGGAAAAGTCTGCGGCCAAGGCATATAAGCTGTTTGCCTGGCTTAAGATATATTTGCACTCATGCATGACCTTTTCGCCAATATTGGTCAAGATCAAACCTTTTGCATGTTGGCGGATGAATAATTGAACTTGTAACTCAGATTCAATATGGGCGATAGCGGCAGAAATAGACGGCGAAGATACGTGAATTTTTTCTGACGCAATAATGATGCTACCGCTTTCTGCAGTAGCAACAAAGTATTGCATTTGGCGTAATGAGATTCTGTTTAGCACTATTACATCCTTGATCAGCGCTTACTGAAGCATTATTCATCGCCAGGAACTCCATAGCTTGGAGAGCCAGAAGGATCTAGCGCACGAACAACATAATCTTCAACTTGCGGTTCATAGACTTTCCACAGTTGATACAGGTCTTCAATCGGAGTATCAGACCAGTCAACACGTAAATTAATCACAGGCCATTCAAGTTTATCTACAACTAAAAGACCTGCTGAACGAACTGGACCAGCTTCACCACCTGCGGCTAAACCTGCTTGCAAGGCCACCAAGAGTCGCTCTGCCAGGCTTCCTTCCGCTTGATGAAATGCATCTACCATAGCTTTTGGAACATCTTCATTTTCAAGGAGATTTCCTGCACCAACTGCATGCTCACCTACGCACTGTGAATGAATACCTAATGTATTCTTGCCACTAAATGCGGCAGGTTTTTCATCAGAGTTAATTACAGTTAGCTGTCTATACTCGATAAAGTCGGTATTTTTCACCAATTCCGCGATAGATTCTTCTGGTGCCAGATCATATTTGGTCATATCTAGCAAAATGCTTGCCAAGTACGGATCGGTAATGTTCTGAGATGTAGCAATACCCACACCCGCTCTGGCCTGGATGCACCGTGCTGCTACAGCTGGAGAGGAGGAGCTGATTGCCCCTCCAAATTGCCCTGTTTTATGACAACGGGCAATAATGGAAAATGTCATAAGCAGTTATCCTTTTATCAAGTTAGTCAGGAATCACTGCTGTTGCATCAATTTCGACCAGCCATTCAGGTCGTGCAAGTGCAGAAACGACAATACCAGTTGAAACCGGGAATACACCTTTCAGCCATTTGCCTACGACACGATAAACATCTTCGCGGTAACGTGGATCAATGATATAGATCGTGATTTTGCAAATGTCTTCCAGTTCACCACCTGCCTCTTCCAGTAACATTTTAATGTTATACATTGCTTGTTCAGCTTGTCCGGCAACATCGCCAATACATACACTTTCAGAAGTATCAAGGTTTTGACCAATCTGTCCGCGAAGGAAAACTGTGCTACCACGTGCTACAACGGCCTGGCATAAATCGTTATCTAAATTTTGTTCTGGATAAGTGACTTTCGTGTTGAATGTTCTAATACGTGTATGTTTCATTTGAGATGTTCCTCCATTTGGTACATCTGCAGTATGAATTAATCTATTTGGAAGGCAATTTCCCTTTTCCGTGGTACTAATTCAAAAATTCCTTACTAATTAATTTTTTGTTTTTATGATGTATTTAAAGATAAAGAAACCCGGGGTTGAAGATAGAGCGGCACGCCAAGCGTATTAAAGCATTCCAGCAGCCGATTGAAATCAGGATAGTCAATAAAATGGGATGAGGGTCGACCATTGAGCAGAGCACCCTTGAAACCTAATTCTTTGACCGTTCGCTCCAGCTCTTTTCCTGCATCATCCAGCTGAGCCCAAGGGAGCGGTTGCGAATGCCACAAAATGGTCGGGATGAGCGTTAACTGCTCGAGCCAGGCGGTCATTCGCGGCGCGGCTTAAATTTACCGCTTCAGCGGCAGGTGCCAAGTGAGGAAATCCGCCAACAGAAAGAACCTGCATTATAATCCTAGCTTGATCCATATCCGCCAGACGTCCGCTACCTAGGTCTGCACCTTTTAAATTTATTAGATCATTCTTCTCAATTTAAGGACGGCTTCGATCCGGATGATGACCATCTGTAACCGTCTTTGCCCAGTCGAGCAGAAATGGAGCCTGTGCAAGCACTACAGCCATGGATGCTTTAGCAAAATGCCTTATCGAGATAGTTGTTCTTCCAGACAAATTATTCTCATTTTTTTACTCCTAAGTGACACAGATACGACGCCAACTTGTTTCTGCTGACGTCTTACATACAGAGGGCCAACACAACCACCAACTGAATATGGTTAAAAGCCTATTAAGAGGGATCTCTTACTGGCATCAGGCCTGTTAAATCATCGGTTTTTCCCAGGCACCTCGCGTATCCACGCCTGTTGCTTTAGCAAGATCCTCCAGGGTGACCATTTCGTCAGCGCTAAGCTGAATCTCTGCTGCTCTGGCAGCATCTAGAACATGATCAACTTTGGTTACGCCTATAATTGGCAGGGTGCCTTTTGCAATTGCCCAGGCAATGGCAATCAGGGCAACGCTGGCATTTCTTTTATCTCCCATCAGCTTCATCGCAGTAGTTAGTTTTTCCAGCTGCGGTAAAACATTGTTATAGGTTTCAGCACGGTCACTACCCGCAGGCATAGGATGTTGCGAGTCATATCGACCACTGAGTGCACCCTGCTCCAGCACCATATAGGCAAAAAAGCTAATATTATTTTGATGGCAATAGTCGAGAATCCCTGCTTCTTCAGAAGAACGATAGAGCATACTGTAATGATTCTGAACTGCACTCACTGAGAAACCGGCCGTTTTTAGAATCTCGTTTGCGCGATTTATTTGTCTCAAGCTGTGATTTGAAACACCGACCTGCTTTACCTTACCGCTCTGTAAAAGAGGGATCAGACCTGGTGTCCATCTCTCTACATCGGCAGGATTATGAATCCAATAAATATCAATATCTTGCACACCAAGACGTTCGAGGCTTGCATTAAGCATCGCACTTACGGGCTCAGCTGACTGTTCATCTGCAATTTGTGGCGTAAACTTGGTTGATATAATGATATCTTCACGCGGATACTGGCGGATCAGCTTACCCAGCGCCGTTTCGGAACTACCCATCCCGTAGACGGGAGCCGTGTCCCACAAATTAAGCCCTTGCTGCATAGCATTGCTGAATATCTCTGCCATCTGGCTATCGGACAGGTGATTGCCGAATACGGTGTCTCCTCCCGCAAATCCTGTTCCCCAAGACCAGGTTCCCAATGCTACTTTTGGTAATTTCTTCATGCTCTACTCCTGAAAAAAGCCGGTGAAGTCATTATTAGTTAGCGTTTCAAAAAGTATGCTGAAGATATTTTAATCTTCGAGTTTTAAAACTTAGCTATAGAGTAATGACTAAATATTGAGTCTATCCCTGATATTTAGTTAAACGTCGAAGTTGCTCTAATTCTTCGATTAAATCCAACATCATGGCCACAGCAGTAAAACTTGCCTCAAAATCACGCTGTAAACGATACGCTTTTTGTGCGCGTGACACATCATCCACTAAAAAATATAAATCTGATGCATTTAAGCGATGTGGCAAAATATCGTATTCAATCAGTTGTAGAACCCATTCAGGACTTTGACCACAGACCTGAGCAAAACTATTTAAATCATAACGTTGTTGCTCATCTAAAACTTCTGCCTGTTGGATATCTTCTAAGACCACCTCATAATATTTAATTGTTGTCATAATTTTACTCCTTATGATGATCTCGGCTTAAAGTTTGAAAATGCGGCTGCAAATGCTTCATAAGCCTGTTTTTCTTGTTCAGTTTGCGCAGTTGGTTGCACAATATCGAGGATGAGGAATAAATTCCCTGCATCTTTAGCAGGGATCCCCTGACTTTTTAAACGTAATTGTTGACCTGTTTTGGCATTTTTAGGAATTTGAATATTGAGTTGTTTACCATTGGGTAAGCTTGCCGTAATCGATCGTCCAAGTGCTGCTTCCCATGGACTAATCTTCAGATGATGATAGACGTCCGCGTTTTCAACATAAGTTGAATCTGTAGCTTTATATTGGATTTCAATATACAGATCGCCATTTTCACCACCATGAATACCCGGTTGCCCTTGTCCTGTTAAACGAATTTTTTGCCCTGCTTTCATGCCTTTTGGAATTTTAATTTTTAAGACTTTACGCTGTACTTCTGCTTGCCCATATGCATTGATAGTTGGAATTTGTAAAGTGACATTTTGAGTTGCACCATGGAATGCAACATCCAAATCTACTTCTAAAGTTGCATGTTGATCATCACCTTTATAGGATGCACGACCTTGATAACGCTGTTCATTGAACCCCCCAAAACCCCCACCAAAGCGACCAAACAAGTCCTCAAACCCTGAAAAATCCTGTCCGCCCATATTTGAATAATATTGATGACCAGCCCCACCTTGGCTAGTCTGTGGATGGTCTAATTCAAAATCATATTCTGCTTTTTTTTCATCATTACTTAACACAGCGTAGGCAACGTTTAACTCTTGCATACGCTCTTCTGCATCAGCTTCTTTACTGACATCAGGATGATATTTTCTTGCAAGTTTACGATAAGCTTTTTTAATTTGCTCAACAGTTGCATCTCGAGATACACCTAATATTTCATAATAATTCTTTGTCATATATGCTCTATTTGTTGTTTATGTTTTAATCATTATTCAAATTTTTTATAAATAAAAAAACCTTTTAAGGATTTTTCTTGTTATAAATTATTTCTTTGTACAAAAAAAAATAACTCTTTAAAATCATAGCATAATGTAGGTTTTCTGATGACACCTAATGTAGCTGATTACTTAATTAATCAGAACACAAAAAAATTCTATAAAATAGTATCTTATATAGGTATATCTGTACTCATAATTTTAGAATTTAGCTATATGATTGAACAAGTGGAACCAGAACCCGAAATAGGGGCTTCTGGAGCCGCTTCTTTAACCCGTATGGCTGATGCAATGATGTTGTTGATGAATGGTGTGAATCCAATGTTTGTCGCTGATCAACGTGGACATAGTTTACAAATACTGATCAAGCGCTACACCAAATGGCTGCATGGAGATAAGAATAAGCTAGAAATTGCAAAATTGAGTGTGGCATGCACAGCATAAATTCATCGAAATCAAAAGTTCTGGTAAGAAAAATGTGGAAAATATGTGCAAATAAAAAATAAACTTATATAAGTGGCTTATTTATAAAAATAATTTTTGTGGTGGCGTCAATTAAGCTCGATTCTTAAAGCCTTAGTCTGGATGAGACGTTTAACTTGATCGCTAGTGCTAGATGCAACGATTGCATCTAAAATCATTTGCAGAATGAATTCAATAAATGGTGCTGAATCTGAACGGTCAGTGCTCGCTTGCAATGCATCGTAATAAGCTTTTGGGTTTTGATAAGTCAAGCTTTCTACAAGGATATTGAGAAAAATTGGATTCCACCGGATTAAGATTAAAGTTTGCCATAAACGCCCCATAAGCCCATTGCCATCAGCAAATGGGTGTACAAACTCATAATGAAATACTGAACTCTGAATTAATGGGTACTCATTGCCTTCAGCCAACCACTGCAATAACACTCCCCTTAAACGGTGGACTTGATTTGCAGGTGGAGCCATATGCACGACTCAATCCCCTGACATCAAACCAACACCGCCATGACGATACTGGCCAACCTCATCAATCAGTCCTGTCATCAATATTTGATGTGCTTTCAGCAAATGAAATTCATGCCTGTATGGCTGTACTGAATAGATTTACCGAATTAGGCAAACCTCATACCCCAGTTTCCCCTTAAATTTTAGCAATTTAGAGGAGGTCTAACTTTTAAATATTTGTGCAACAAAGCCGACAAGATATAGACATCTTAGCAGCAACTTTAGTGCGCACGTTAATGACTTTAGCTGGCAAAAAAGTTCATAGTGATATGGGCATTTTGGTTCTAGCCATATTTTATAAGTGCATTATGCTGTTAGGAACTCAGAAATAATTTTAAAAGTTTTTGGGACAGATACTGCATGCTCAGGCTTAAAGTTTTAAGGTTTGAATTCAGTGAAATTGCAGAAAAAATCTATAAAATTTTTTACTTTCAATTGATGAGCGGCTTTTAGATTCTTTTATTCTCTCTATAGGGATTAAACTATGGTTACGCAAATTATTCGAAATGTCTTTTCAAGAAGACTAAGTATGAAATATCAGGGAATTATTCAAAATTTTGTTGATAAACCTCCAATCCCAATTCGTCATTTTGATTTTAAATTTAATCCGTTAGAGCTGGATCAGAAGTTTTTCTTAAATAAAGAATTAGCCACCTCCTATTTTCATGCCCTCTCAATTTTCTTGACCTTTGGTGAAGATGTGGTGATTGAAACTGCACGCTATCATCGTGATTTTATTAATGATCCCATTTTAAAACAAAGGCTCACTTCATTAATTGGGCAAGAAGCCATTCACTCAAAAATTCATAATCAGTTTAATGATGAAGTTTTAAAAGAAAATGGTTATCCAGTGGAGTCATTACGGGTTATTGCTACAAAAGTTTTTGATTATGGCATCTACAAGCTTCCACAGTCCTTGCAGCTCTCCTTAATGGCGGGCATTGAACATTACACGGCTGTTCTTGCCGAATTTATGATGCAGCATGAGGAATATCTGCTTGGATCTCAGGATGAAAGACAGCGTGCTATGTGGATGTGGCATATGCTGGAAGAGTCGGAACATAAAGATATCGCTTATGATGTTTTTCTCGAATTATCAGGTAATTATTGGTTAAGAATTAGTGGCTTCCTACTAGCAAGCTTAGCGATTCTGGGTGGAGTTTCGCTTGGGGGTTATTTTATGCCATTTGTACGCAAGCCCAGCAATCTGATTAACCCGTACTATATAAAAGATATTGTAGAAAGCACGGCTCTGCTCTTCGGTAGCGAGCGTGGAGTATTTGGCAGTAGTTTCATGCACATTCTGGAATATTTGCGCCCGAGTTTCCATCCAAATGACCATGATACGACAGCATATATAACCTATTACAAAGAGCGCTTGTTACATTCTGAAACCGGACTATTAATGCCTTATTTCCTTAAAGATTTTGTACCTCCTGTACGTGAAACTTCTACATAAGCTGCTCTGATTCACTACGAAATTTGCTGGATAATAAAAATGAATCTATTTAACCCGAATCGCGGATAAGAAATTGACTTGAAAAATAAGAGGACTAGAGCCATCAGTTGAGTTACCACACCAAACTCACAACTCTAGTCCTGATGTTCAATAGTACCGAATTATTCTGCGTAA
>NZ_JAGFXZ010000017.1 GCF_019038395.1 Acinetobacter sp. BY419 | reverse complement strand
CACGTAGTCTTCATGGATTTCTCAGCGGAATTTATGCTTCGCTATGTGCATATCAATTAACCCATCGAAATAAGCCAAAAATTCAAATTATGAAATCATCGGCTTAAGCAGGATTCAGGTTAATTAAAACATATACATACTTCAAATTTCGATCTAGATTTAACTTTTAATTTTGAAAAAATTAGAATATAGTTTGGAGATATTTCTTTTAAATTTAATGAATTGAATACTTTATGGATAAAATAAAACAAAATCTGATTTCACATATAAAGAATACTTTTGATGATATTCAAAATGAAACCAAAAGTTTTCAGCAAATTTTACGTCAGATTGTTCGTGATGAAGAACAAAAAAATGATTCAAGTAAAAAGCTTTTTAATATAATAAATTCAAACAGATTACCAATAGATTTTAATTACTTAATATTAAATTTAGATTTAATCACTAAAAACATAAATTCTTTAAGTATTGAGTTTAATAAAAACAATTTTGAGTATATGTCTGAATCCATATTAAATATGCTTGACTCAAAAATTAATATTTTAATTTATGACGCAAACTTAATAAAAAAAGAATCAGGTAATCTTAAAGATTTAATAGAGTTTAGAAAGAATATTGGGGATAAAGTTGTCAACCCCAGTGAGGATCAAGTAAAGAGAAACCTTAATTTAAAAGAGAATTCACTTAAAAATATAACTTCAAATTATCACGATATTATAAATAAAATTAAAAGCTTTATCTATGACATTTAAATAGTAAATCAAGCTTATTTTTATTATTTTAACGAAATAGAATCCCCTATAATCCTAAACTTAAAAAATCGGATTGATGATCTATCCAAAAAATTAGAATCTAATCTAAATTACAGCTATAATGAGATTAAAAGTAATTCATTAAATATATTTTCTGATCTAGAATCCAAATTCAATTCCCTTAATCAAAAACAAATTACATTTGATAACTCATATCTAGAACTTAAAGATGGTTTTATGAAAATTCAAAATAATATAAATAATTATGACTTTATTTTAAATAAATCTATTAATGAAAAGAAAAATATAATTGATGGTAATTTATCAAGCATAGAAAAAAATATAAATACGAAATTTAATACTTTAAGTTCCAGTTTAATAACCGAAACAAATAATATAAAAAAAACCCATAAAGACTTTCTGACTTTAGTAGAAAAATCTGGTGTTTATGAGTTAACTCAAAATTATAAATCAAAAGCTGAAGAAGAAAATACAGAATATAAAACCTATAGAAAATACACAACTTTTTCTATAATAGGAGCAATTATTACCACCATTATAGTTTTACTAATACCTATATTTGAATATTGGGGTAGTAATCCACCAGTAGATGTCAATTACTATTCACTAACCGCTCGTATGTCCATTGCCTTAATGTTCTTTGTACTCGCTATATACTTAGCAAGACAAGCAACCAAGCATTATGAAACATATCAAGAAAATCATAAAACATTTCTACAACTCTCTGCTCTTGAGCCGTTTATTAGTAAAATGGATGATGCTGATAAATTAGCTATAAGAAAAGAGTTAGTACCTATATACTTTAATAAGAAAGAAAATGTGGAAACTGACAAATCAGAACTTGATATTGATATTCCTAAAAATTTTCATTCAACAATTGATAAACTATTAGATATAATAAAATCACATAAACAATAAGACCGCCTAAGCGGTCTTTTTTATTTTTCCTCATCAAGCCACTGGTGCCAAGGTAAACAACACTTGTCCCGTTTTCACCGTTTGCCCTTTTTCAATGGTAATCGCATCTACACGCATACGCTCAGGCGCAATAATCGGAATCTCGATCTTCATCGCTTCAATCACAGCAAGCGTTGCACCTTCTTCCACAATATCCCCCGATGCACATTCAATTTTCCAGATCGAACCCGGCATATGCGATTCCACCGCACAACCACCATCAGGAATTTCAACACCTTCACCATCATCCACAGCATCCAAACTTTCAGACACATATTCTGCAAGCCCTGCTTCATGCCAGCGATGGCGCTCTGCATCAAAGTTGGCTTGTTGCACAGATTTAAATGCAGAAATGGATTCTTGGTTTTTATCTAAAAAGTCGTTGTATTCTTTCAGGTTTAGTACACCGTCTTCAATGCGCAGTTTTAAACGACCTGCTTTAAAGTCCTCACGCATGTGCATGAGTTCAGTTTCCGACACTTCATAAAACTTGATTTGGTCAAAGAAGCGCAGTAACCACGGCATGTCTTGCTCAAAGTCTGGGTTTTTACGGTAGCGTGACCACATTTGCGTGGTACGACCCACGAACTGATAACCGCCCGGGCCTTCCATCCCGTATACACACATATACGCGCCGCCAATACCCACGGCATTTTCAGGTGTCCAAGTCCGTGCAGGGTTATATTTGGTGGTCACCAAACGCTGACGCGGATCAAGTGGCGTTGCCACAGGCGCACCCAAATACACATCGCCCAAACCCATAACCAAATAACTTGCGTTATACACCACATCTTTCACGGCTTGTTTGTCTTTTAAGCCATTAATACGGCGGATAAATTCGATATTGTCCGGACACCACGGCGCATCAGGACGCACCGTCTGCATATAACGCTCAGTCGCAAGTTGGGTTTGTGAATCTTCCCAAGCCAGTGGTAAATATACGGTACGTGATGGCACTTGCATTTCCGTTACATCAGGCAATTCCGCTTCAGCGACTTGCAATAAACGCAGTAAATCAGTTTGATCGAGCTTGATGGAATCAAAATGGATTTGCAGGGAGCGGATACCCGGAGTCAGGTCAATGATGCCTACGATGTTTTGCTGTTGCACCCATTGCATTAAGGCATGAATACGGAAGCGTAAATTCAGATCCAGCACCAGATCGCCATATTCCACCAGCATGTAGTTGTTGCCGGCAGGACGATACACCACATCAGGCGTACCATTTTGACTTTTTAAGGTATCTAAAACTGCCGATTTAAGCGTGCTGATTTCAGGATAGAATGATTCATCAAAAGCCACAGTTTGAGTATCTGATGCTTCTAACTGAGCATGATATTTTTCATTTAAAAGTTTCGCTTGGTGATAGCTGACAGGGATAAATTTGACTTTATCGCCCGCTTTAAGCTGACCGAGTTTCCACAATTCAGAATTAATCACCACCGCAGGGCAAACAAAGCCACCTAGGCTTGGACCATCTGGGCCGAGAATAATTGGCATATCACCAGTGAAATCAATCGCACCAATAGCATAGGCATTGTCATGGATATTGGATGGATGCAGACCTGCTTCACCGCCATCCTGACGCGCCCATTCCGGTTTTGGCCCAATCAAACGGATACCGGTACGGCTTGAGTTAAAGTGAATCTCAAAGGTATTGGCAAAGAAGGTATCAATATCATTTTTGGTAAAGAAATCCGGCGCACCATGTGGACCATACATCACCGCAATTTCCCAAGAATTTGAGAATGTCGGAAGTTGATCTTCCGCTAATGCTTTGACTTCATTCGATGTAAATGCTGTGATTGGCAGCATATCGCCAATGAGCAAATTACGCCCTGCATGACCGCCAAACTGCCCCAGGGTAAAGGTCGCTTGTGAGCCTAGATATTCAGGGACATTCAGACCGCCTTTGATGCCGATATAGGTACGGCAACCTGTGGCGATTTTGCCACATTTCAAAATCTGACCTTTTCTCACATTGACGGTTTGCCACATCGTTACCGCGATACCATCTAGTGTTGATGGCATATCACCCCCGGCAAGGACAATCTGGCTGTCACAATGGAATTTTAAAGTTGGTCCTTGCAGCGTACATTCAAGACCTGCGGTGTTATACGCATTGCCTAAAATCTGGTTTGCAACATTTAAAGACAGTGGATCAATCGCACCCGATGGTGGCACACCGACATCCCAATAGCCCAAACGCCCTGTCACATCTTGCACGGCGGTTTGAATACCAGCTTGCAGGACTTCAATTTTTTGGGTTTTCCATTCAAAAGTATTTAAAAAGCGAGTGGTTTGCGTACCCGCTTTAAATACGTCACCGTCAATAATGTTTTGCAGATATTCAAGATTGGTTTCAATGCCGGCAACCGAAGTTTTAGCCAAAGTATCCGTCATGGCTTGAATGGCAGAATCACGAGAATCACTCGTCACAATGATTTTGGCAATCATCGGGTCATAGAACGACGATACATTCGAGCCGGTTTCTACCCACGTTTCATTACGGGCATTGGCATCAAATTCAACGTGTGTCAAAAGCCCTGCGCTTGGCTGAAAGTTCTTAATCGGGTCTTCGGCATAGAGACGTACCTGAATTGAATGACCTTGAGATTCGAGCTTTTCAGTTGGCGCAGTCCAATCACCGCTGGCAAGCGTCACCATCCATTCGACCAAGTCCACACCAAAGACTTGCTCAGTCACGCCGTGCTCAACTTGGAGACGGGTATTCACTTCCAGGAAATAGAATTCTTTAGTGTCGGTATCCATTACAAATTCAACTGTACCGGCAGAACGGTAATTCACCGACTGCATCAATTGAATCGCAACATTTTGGATATAGGCTCGCTGTTCATCATTGATGTGCGGTGCAGGCGTTTCTTCGATCACTTTCTGGTTACGACGTTGCACTGAACAATCTCGCTCCCCCAGTGCAATGACGTTACCTTGGCCATCACCAAAGATTTGTACTTCAATATGACGGGCATTTTGCACAAATTTCTCTAGATACAAGCCGGCATCTTTAAAGTTGGCTTGAGCAAGATACGACACGGTGGCATAAGCATCTTTGAGTTCGGCTTCGTTCCACACCAGACGCATGCCGATTCCACCACCACCCGCAGTACTTTTCAGCATCACTGGATAACCAATACGCTCTGCTTCCGTTAATGCTTCAGCTTCATCAGCAAGTAACTGACTACCCGGAAGTAACGGTACATCGGCTTGAATCGCAAGTTCACGCGCGGTGTGCTTTAAGCCAAACTCCCGCATCTGATTTGAATTTGGACCAATAAAGGCAATGCCTTGTGATTCACATAGATCACAAAATTCAGCATTTTCAGACAAGAAACCATAACCTGGATGAATCGCTTGTGCGCCGGTTTGTTTCGCCACCTGCAGAATTTTTTCAACGTTTAAATAGCTTTGGCTGGCTGGCGCTTCACCGATATACACCGCTTCATCCGCTAGTGTCACGTGTAGCGAGTCACGGTCTGCTTCTGAATAAACAGCTACAGACTGGAT
The DNA here is from genome assembly GCF_019038395.1 of Acinetobacter sp. BY419. Classification (GTDB taxonomy): domain Bacteria; phylum Pseudomonadota; class Gammaproteobacteria; order Pseudomonadales; family Moraxellaceae; genus Acinetobacter. The sequence continues at coordinate 57,423 of NZ_JAGFXZ010000017.1, read as the reverse complement.
GCCTAATTTTTTTAGGGTCCGAATGACACGACAAGCGATTGCACCACGGTTGGCGATGAGAACTTTGTTAAACATGGCTTATTCCTCACCTTCACGGATGATCAGTTGAATTTTGGTCGGGTTATAGGCATTACATGGGTTATTCAGTTGTGGGCAATTGGAGATCAGTACGATCAAGTCCATCTCGGCTTTGACTTCTACAAATTTACCCGGCGCAGAAATACCATCATCAAACTTCAGATGGCCATCACGGGTCACAGGTACATTCATAAAGAAGTTAATGTTTGGACCAATATGACGCACATTTAAACCATGCTTTTTCGCAATCTGATGCTGAGACAGCGCTATCATGAAATTATTACGGCAACTGTGCATCGGGAATGTGTCATGCGCATAACGCACCGTGTTGCTCTCACATGAGCAGGCACCACCTAAGGTGTCATGGCGACCACAGTTGTCATCATGGATGGTGGCAATTTTATTGCCGAAGTTGGTGTATAGCGCTGTGCCTTTTTCCAAATAAATTTGACGGTTGATTGCCAAAGTATCGGTTGCGCTATAACGCTCCTCAGGATTTGTTGCGGAGATAAATAGCGTATCGACCGCCTGGTTGCCTTCTAGGTCGACAATACGGAAATACTGTCCTTTTTTGACCTCACACATCCACGCCTCACCGGCAGGACAGACTTCACTCAGTACTGATTTTTCTAGATCTTGTTTTAAATGGACTAATGCAGACATGATGATTCCCCTTAAGCAGTCAAAGCGTAGTAGCGATTGTTGTTTTGGAAGGCACGCTGATTTTGCGGGCATGAATCACGGCAGACATCGGTCTCGTCTAAAGGCAGAGCTTTAAACAGTGAGAGTTGAATATCGGCAGGTGCATATTCAGAACTGTTGTCGAGTGCATGTGGTGCACTTGATAAAAACACCAAACAGTCCATTTCAAAGCGCAGTTCAATCACTTGATCGTTATTGTCAGATGCAATATAAGTGAGGTTGCCGTTGTCGTCAGGGGCAACTTTAGAGAATAGATTTACAGTACTGCTGAGATCAGTTGCAGATAAACCAAACTTGGTCATCTCTAATAGCAAACTGTCTTTGCCGTTACGGTACATGTCGTTACGGGCATCCTGGAAAGTTTGAGTGCCAAATTGTTTTTCGATTTGCTGTGCAGTACTCGGTGCACAGAAGGCATCATTCCAGCCATGGTCATCTTTCACAATCGACACCATGGCACGACCTAAATCAGACGCTAAAATATGGCCTGTACTTAAAAATGCAGTGTGCTGTCCTTTTAGACTGTCTGGCATGTTATAGCGTTCAAGTTTGTCCTCAGAATTCACGCAGTACAGCGACACATTGGCATTTCCCCCCAATGCTTTGAGTTGTAATACTGCACCACGCTGAATACGTGCTGACCAGTGATGCCCACCCGGTAAACGTTCAGTCCATAAGACTTGATCTTCGTGATAAGTTGTTGTGCTCATATGCATCCATCCCAATCTTTTACGGTTTACCTCCCGGGCTTTTATCCCTCCGTGTAGCTCAAAAGAGCCGTGAACTCTCGGTCTCAGACACAGCTTTTAAATATGCTGCCGGAACCCTAGATCACTTTACTAATAAGGATAGAAATGCAAATGACGTGCCAATCTAGTATTACGATTTTTCAGCTTAGTAATATTTATTTTGATCAGAAGTGAACGATTCAGGTGCAAATATCACTAATTCAGCATAAAGATGCACCAAAACAAAAAAATCCCAGACTCGTCTGGGACTAAAATATAAAGATTAGTATTGAGTTGATGCCTGTGGGCTTTCGGTTATTTGCTTAAAATTTCATGCAGCATATTGCGTAACCATTGATGACTGGTTTTATGATGACAGGACATATGCCAGTACTGTTTCACGGAATATGTTGGGAACTCAATTGGCGCATTAAAAATCTTGAGATTGCCACGTGATAATAAGACTTCACTTAAATAATAAGGCACAGTCGCAATCGCCTCGGTTTCCTGCACCACCAGTCCCACACCTAAATAACTCGGCAATCGCATCAGGATATCGCGCTTGAGTTCCAGATTCAGCAGTTCATTTTCAATATGGTAATGCCCCATGCCGGCATCAATATCAATATGGGTTTCACGCAAATAGTCTTCAGTGGTCATCGTGTCGCCAGTTAAGCGTGGATGATCTTTGGCTGCAATCACCACATAATACTGTTCAAACAGTTTCTGCTGATAAAAACCATTTTCCAGATTTGGTAAAAATCCCAAAGCCAAATCAATCTCGCCATTGGCCATCTGATAGCTGGTTTCTGAGGTAATCGGACGCACATTCAAGCGGATATGCGAGGCATGCTGCTTTAGATACTGTGAAATTTTTGGTAATAACACCAGATGCGATACATCGGTCATAGCCAGTGTAAAACGTTGCTGTGAAGTCACCTGATCAAAATTGATGGTGAAATTATTAATCACCTCAACTTTACTTAGTGCTTCGCTGACCAACGGAAACAGCTGCTTGGACAGGTCTGTTGGCAGCATTTCATTGCCAATGCGCAAAAATAAAGGATCACTATAATGCTGGCGGATTTTATTCAGCAGATTGCTCACCGCCGGCTGGCTCATGTCTAAATGGTCGGCTGCCTGTGAGACGTTCTTAAACTTGTAGACATGATAAAAAATAATGAGCAATTTACAGTCGAGTTCAAACACAGAAACACATTTCCTTTAACTTTTCATCATTTGGACAGGTCTATCATCCGTATAAATTTATTCGTGGCCAATGCCCAAATATAACACTATGCAACTATTTTCAGGGTTAAAGTCGCTTTATTTTTTCCATAAAAAATACTCATACCTAATAGATAAATCAGTTTAAAAGTATTTCTGTTGAAAATATCCAGCACTGTTTTTCTCAGCCAAGTTAAACTCTGAAGCTGCATGTTATATACTCAGCCGCACTTAATAAGTGTTAAAAATACAGAGAAATCTTATATGTTCCAGGGTAAAAAGCTGGTGTGTTTTGATCTGGATGGTACCTTGATCGATTCGGTAGGTATCTGGAATCAGGTCGATGCTACGCTGATTCAAGAGTTAGCCAATATCGATGTCGATTTAAGTCAGGTCCAGCGACACCGTGATGTTCAGCTCAAAGTCTTTAAACATATGCCTGATCCCTATCTGGAATACTGTGCTTATTTAAAAGAACTTTATGGATTTGAGCTGAATAAAGAAGAAGTGAAAGCACGCCGTTATGCTATTTCACGGTATTTTCTTGATCATGTGGTCGAGCTAAAACCACAGGCAGATCTATTAATTCAAACTTTGAAACAACAAGGGGTTCAACTGGTACTGACCACAACCACCAGTTTGTTCAATGTGCAGCGTTATCAGGACAATAATCAGAACATCAACCAAAAGCTCAGCTTTAATGATGACTTTGCCCTGCTCTTGACCCGTGAAAATGTCAAAAACATCAAGCCACATCCTGAAGTCTATTTAAATGCCCTTCAGCAATTCCAGATTCAGGCCGAAGATTGCCTGATTATTGAAGATTCGTTAATTGGTGTTGAAGCTGCCAACAATGCAGGGATTGATGTAATTGCAGTTTATGACCAATACTCTGCCCATGAAATGGATTTGATTAAAGCCAAGGCCAATTATTTTGTGGAAGATTTTTCTGAATTATTAAGCTTGATGTCATAAAAAAGATGTCATGAAGCAATCCCGTTCATGACATCTTTAACGTTATATCTGATCTACAGTTCTTGCTGACTATTGGGCTTTTTTATAGATTGAGCCTGAACCCACCAGATTTCCGGTTTTCTCATCGATTGCAAAATCCACCATACCTGCACCCGCATTCAACTGAAGTAAGCCAGTTTTGTTGACTGCAGCTGGCATCGGATTTTTCTTCTCTGTTTTACCTGTTTCCTTATCTTTGATGGTATTGGTAATCAGGTAATTTCCCCCATTTTTGGAAATCACCAGTATGTTTTCAAGTTTTGGATCTTCCACTGTATTTTTCCAGTTTCCCTGATAATCTGGTGCTTCGGTCGTACATGCGCTAATTAAAACTAATAAAGAAATGCCTGAAAAATATTGAAGATATTTCAAAACTGAGACCTTAAGTGTGAAGACGCGGCCATTATAGAAAGAACACCTTACAGATTAAGCAGGTTGTTGTAGGCAAAGCGTTTCAGCAGTACCGTATCTGTTTTGCTTTCGTGATTGTTTTGAAATAAGCCTCCATATTTCATTCATAAAACCGGGGATTTCAATTCTATTAAGTTTTATGCAAGCTAAAAAATTCCCCAATAGACCATCCAAATCTATTGAGGAGTACCAAAACGGTGAATACAAAATCTTAAAAATTACGGCATGATCTTGGATTTAAAATGGCTGAATACAGATTTAGCTGTATTGGTTTTTTCAACAATCTGTTGAGTCCAGTGATTCGGTAGAGAACATTTGGCGAGACGCACCCATACCGTAGAAAACTGCTTCATGAAGCTGGCTTCGTTATAATGAATGGAGTATTCAGCACACAGTGCTTTAACTTTTGGCGCAACCTGCGCATAGCGATTGGCTGGCATGTCCGGAAACAGATGATGCTCAATCTGATGGCTCAAATTACCACTCAGGATATGCAACCAGGTCGTCCCGCTAAAATTGCTCGAACCACGAATCTGGCGTAAATACCACTCGGCACGGGTTTCATTGTCGGTATTGTCCATCTCAAAAGTTTCAGCGTCTTCAGTGAAATGACCGTTGAAAATGACAGCAGAAGCCCACAAACTACGGATCACATTGGCCACCGCATTTCCGGTAAACACCGGAATGGCATTTGGACCGGCAATAATCGGGAAAAATACATAATCTTTTAACACCTGACGGCGCATCTTTTGACGCAAAGGTGCTGCTTCTTCCCAGACTTCTTTCCAGGTCTTGGTTTTATAGGCAATCACATCTTCCAGATGCAGGCGTTGCAGGCCGACATACCACTCAAAGAACACCATCAACTGAATGCCCAGCGGAATATTGAACAGGAAACGTGGTTCCCATTTTTGCGATTCACTAACCCGGATCAGGCCGTAACCGACATCATGATCCATCCCGACAATATTGGTATAGGTATGATGAATATAGTTGTGGGTGTATTTCCAGTCATCCCCTGTGGAAATCGTATCCCAGTCATAGGTGGTTCCGTTCAGACTCGGATCGTTCATCCAGTCAAACTGACCGTGCATAACATTATGTCCCAACTCCATATTTTCCACGATTTTGGAAATACCGAGCAGCCCCGTCCCCGCCAGCCATACTGGTGGTAACCAGCCGGCAAACATCAGCATGCCACGTGAGGCAATTTCGCTATAACGGACAAAATTACGGATTTTATAAATATATTGGGCGTCTTTTTCCCCCAGATCATCCATGACCTCGCGGCGGATCGCATCGACTTTGGCACCGAACTCTTCAAGCTGTTCAGGGCTAAGAAATTGGGATTTACTGTGTCGTTTAAAATCAATTTGCATATTCATGGGAGCACCTTCTTATTTGTTTAATATTGGCTTATAAATTAATAACAACCGGACTAATCGCTTGGGAAATACACAGTTTAATCTGGGTATTATTACCATGATCAACTTCACCGGTCAGGACATTACGCACCGAGCCACTCACTTTGGTACAGGAACAGGTATTACAGATGCCCATTCGGCAACCATGAGCGGGACGCAAGCCTGACGTTTCGGCACTTTCCAGTAAATTGGACTGGGCCTGAAACTCTTGCTGCGATCTTAAAAACTGTACTGGCTGCGCTTTAATTTTCTCATCGACCAGAATCTGGAAATATTCCGAATGAAAATTGGATTTCAAATCCAGTTTATCAACGATTCGAAGTGCAGCTTTCATCATCCCGGCAGAGCCGCAGGCATAAATTTTTCGTTCTGTGAAGTCTGGCACCAGCTTTTGCAATAGGCTCTGAGTCAGATGCTGATGATGTTCCGAGGTATTGAAATGATGATATTTCAAGTTTGGATGCATCAAAGCCAGGGTTTTTAGTTCAGCATGAAAGGCATCATCTCGAGTGAAATAAATCAGGTCGATCTGTTCCAGGGACTGGATGACTGCTTTTTGCAGCAAGGAATAAATTGCAGTAATACCACTGCCGGATGCCAGGAATAGGATCGGCTGGGCAGATGTTTGCAATGTGAACTCACCTTGCGGCTGCGAAATTTCAATCACGGCACCAATTTGCATCAGGCTTAAGGCACGCGAAACTTTGCCTTGCTGTTTAACCGCAATGATCAGATCGCCATTTTTTAATACAGTTACTACAGAATAATGTCGCTGATGACGTACACCATCGAGTCTGATGGTCACTGCAATATTCTGGCCGGCCTGAAATGACTTGGCTTTAAAATTATGATTTGGACGTAAGTGAATCTTGAAAAAGTCAGGACTGATGGCCTGAATACCCAGAATGGAAGCTTTAACTTTTTTGATTGCCCAAGTTGGATGGATTTTTTCACCAATAAAATCAATGAAGTCTTCCCGGATCCAATGCGGCTGATAGGTTGGCATGCTTGTCATTTTTATCCCCTTATCCGCAGACAGTATTATTAATGTACAACTGTCTATTTATTATATGGTTCAGCATAAAGAATTTTACACTACAGACCATATCAATACAGGTCAAATTATGTGCTTAGCAAACATAATAAGGCTTTTTGTCGGACAATATTAAGTAAAAGCATCAGTCAAAACTATAGTTCTTGAGAAAAAGATTTTTTACATCTGTTTATTCTTGTAACGATCTATAAAAAAACTGACTTCTATATAGTAGAAGTCAGTTTTCAATAATCTGCATTGATTACAAGCAAATGCTCTAGCCTGCTGCTTGTTCCAGCAGAATAGTACCATATAGTTCCCGGAGATCTTTTTTCAGCATTTTACCGGTACCACTGAGTGGAATAACATCAACAAAGACGACTCTGTCCGGAATCTGCCATTTGGCAACCTTGTCTGCATAATAATTGAGTAGATCAATCTCGCTCAGCTGGCTATCAGGCTTCTGAATGGCAATTAATACCGGGCGCTCATCCCATTTGGGATGCTGGGCGGCAATCACCGCTGCCATAGCAATTTCCGGATGTCCCATGGCAATATTTTCCAAATCCACCGATGAAATCCATTCTCCACCAGACTTGATTAAATCCTTGGAACGGTCATTGAGTTTCATAAAGCCATCTTGATTCAGCGTGGCAATATCGCCGGTATCAAACCAGCCATCATCTGTCAGTGCAGATTCTTTCTTGCCAAAATAATGATTGATGACCCAATGGCCCTTAACCTGTAAATTTCCTGTGGTAAGTCCATCACGTTCAATTTCATGCGTACCTTTTTCTGCATCGATCAAACGTAAATCAATCCCGAATGGCGGGCGACCTTGAGACAGACGAATCTGCAATTTTTCTTCATCCGACAACTGCAAATGTTTGGTTTTAAGCTGATTGGCCGTACCCAGTGGACTGATTTCCGTCATGCCCCAAGCATGGATCGTTTCGCAATTAAACTGTTCTTTGAACGCTTTGAGCATGGCCGGTGGGCAAGCCGATCCTCCCACTACATTACGTTTCAGACTTTCCAGCTTGGAACCTGACTGGTTTGCTGCAGCAATCAGCCCCTGCCAGATGGTTGGCACGCCAAGAGCTACTGAAACTTTATAGGTATCAATCAGGTTGACCAGACTTGCCCCGTCCAGACCCGGTCCCGGCAGGATCAGGGTGCATCCCACCATCGCTGCAGCATACGGTGTGCCCCAGGCATTCACATGGAACATCGGCACCACAGGCAACATGATATCGGCAGCCGAAACATTTAATGAGTCAGGTAAAATGATGGCATAGCTATGTAATACAGTGGAGCGATGGCTATATAGCACCCCTTTTGGATTGCCCGTGGTTCCAGAGGTATAACATAATGAACTTGCTGAGTTTTCATCAATCGTTGGCCACTCGAAATCTGCATTTTCCCCAGCAATCAGATCATCATAAAACTGTACTTCCGGAATCGCTTCTTTTACTGCCGGATCAGCCGCATCCAGACAGATAAAATGCTCGACTGAGGTCAATAGTGCTTTCACGGCTTTAATTAAAGGTACAAATGTTTTATCAAAGAGCACCACACGATCCGCAGCGTCATTCATAATAAAAATCAGCTGTTCCGGAAATAAGCGCGGGTTAATGGTATGACAGACCAGACCGCTGCCAGAAATGGCATACCAGGACTCTAAGTGGCGATGATTATTCCAGGCAATCGTTGCGACCCGATCTCCCTGCACCAAGCCAAGTTGTTGCAATACATTGGCAAAACATTTCGAGTTTTGATGAATTTCTCCCCAATTGGTAACTTTAATACTGCTATCAGTATTCTTGGAAATTACTTCGGTATCGGCATGATAGCGTCCTGCATGTTCAATCATGCTGCTGATCAGTAAAGGCTGAAACATCATATTTCCGAGCATTGTCCACTCCTTTGTGCTTGTTATTGGTCCGTGTGTTTATATCGTTGTTATAGTTGCATGATGGCTCGGCCTGAGACCGCGAGATAATTTTTATCCTCATGTGGACTGAATTTAGCAAGGAAATCCGAGTTTGTAAGTATCGAATTGTGACAAATTAAGAGAAGTGACTCAGGCGTATAAAATGAGAACACGATTTATATAAAAATAAAAACTTTCCATAGAAAGTCTGAGACCTGATATTCATTTTAATGATCATGCATTGATTTCATGTCGACTAGCTTAATACAACCACCCCATTTAATGGCGATGTCTACTTGGATACTGACCTTAAAAAAACAGTACAGCAGATTGATATAACGCAAGCTTGGAAATAGACTGACAACTACCCTAGGCTTAATTTGTTATATTGAACATCATTAAATATGCTATAAATCAAAATAATTAGAACAGATTTAGTTCAAGAAAGTGTATGTATAAGTCTGAAAAACTGGCGCAGAATATCCGTCAGTTGATTGAAAACGGCGTATGGAGGGTACATGAAAAATTACCGTCACTCCGCGAACAGACCCAATTATCTGGCTATAGCCTGATGACAGTACTCAACGCTTATCAGGAGCTTGAAGCGCAAGGGCTAGTCTATGCCAAAGATAAATCCGGCTATTACGTTGCAGAGCATGCTCCAGGACTACCAGATCACAAACAGCCTGTGCAGATCGGTTTAAATCCCAAAATCCAGATCAACTCGGTGGTATTTAATTATTTAAAATCGACCCAGTCAGCAGAAATTGTGCCTTTTGGTTCAGCTTTTCCTAATGCAGAGCTGTTATATAACGCCAAATTTATGCAGATTCTGGCACAACAGGCCAAAAGAAAAAGCAGTTATAATAACCAGAATCACATGCCGCCCGGCAATCAGGACTTGAGACAACTGATTGCAAAGCGTTATAAATTACAAGGGATTACATGCAATCCGGATGACATTGTCATTACATCTGGTGCGCTAGAAGCATTGAATCTGTCTTTACAGGCATTAACTCAACCGGGCGATTTTATCCTGCTACAGCAAACCATATTTTATGGTGCCTGGCAGGCAGCCGAGCGTTTGGGGTTACAGGTGATTACTATCCCTGAGCATCCACAATTTGGCTTCGATCTGGAATCGTTTGAACAGGCTTTAAAACAGTACCCGATCAAGGTGTGCTGGCTGATGCTGAATGCACATAATCCGATTGGCTTTACTGTCAGTTCGGAAATTAAACAGAGAATTGCGGAACTCTTGTATGAATATCAGGTTTATTTGATCGAAGATGATGTTTATCAGGAATTGAATTATGGTTCATCCAAACCGCTACCGGTTAAATATTTTGACCGGCATCATATGGTGCTGCACTGTGCCTCATTTTCCAAAACACTGGGCATGGGTGCACGTGTAGGCTGGGTCTATGCTGGACCATTTTCGGATGCCATTCAGCACTTGCAATTAATGAGCACTTTAACGGTCAGTCCCTTACTTCAAAATGCCCTGGTCGAGTTTATCTCACATCATCATTATGAAAAACATCTGCGGCATTTAAGGCAGCATCTGGAAAAATATAAAAAGAAGTTTTATCAGGAACTCAAAGCGCGTTTAGGAACCATCTGTGAAATTTACTATTATTCCAGTGGCTATTTTCTGTGGATTGAGTTGCCTAGAGAAGTCGATGCCGAGGAAATCTATAAACAATTGCTTCAACAGCATATTTCAATCGCCCCTGCACTGCTGTTTAAGCCGGATCATGCCAGTCAATATTATATTCGACTGAATTGTTCTTTTGAATGGACCGCCAAAATTGAAAATGCAGTCAGTCTGCTGGCAGAAACCATTCTTCAAAAGAGCAAAAGCGTGGATTAATTTATCCACGCTTCTGTTACAGATCAGACTTTCTTATGAAAGGAGTCCTAGAAGTTGTAAATAGCAACCGCATTAATTCGGTTGTCTTCACCTGTATCACTGCCGTTGGTTGCTGCAGCTAATGCTTTACGTTCACCATAAACATATTCCAGACCAAAACTTAAAGGCTTGGTTGGACTATAGAATACGTTAGCCCATGCCTGCCATAAGTCTTTATTAGCTCTAGTAGCATTTGATTGTGCTTCATTAGCGGGTGTAGAGGCAATTAGTGCGTTGACATAGCTTTGATCCTGATCAAAACTCATATAACCATAACCCAAGGTACCACGTAATTTGTCATTAAACTGTTGCGTTAAGCCCACTGAAATCGAATCAAATTCGCTTTGTAGAAGGTCACCATTAGGAGCCCTAACCACACCAGGGTTAGCATAAGAGACAAAGCTGCTATCGCCTTTGACATGATAGTAGTCAGCTTTGAGTGTTGTACCTGGTACAACATCATACTTGGCGCCTAAACCTAGACCCCATGCCGTTTTTTCATCTTCGTTGATACGTTTTTCATGGCCCATGGCACGCGCACTAACTGTAAGGTTATCAGCAAATTTATGGTTTAAACGTGCCGTTAAAGCAGGTAGACGCTGTTTGATGGAACCATCTTTCGGATCTTCTACTGCGAGCACCAGATTGGTCGCTGGGCTGAAAGTGCTGGTATGACGAACTTGTGGAGTCCGTTTAATTGAACCGCCGGCATAAACCAAGGCATCTACGGTTTCCGGGATATAGTCAGGTACCGCAAAGTTAGACCAGGTTTGACCAATCAACCAGTTAGCATAGCTCATATAAGCGTGACGAATACGTAAGTTATCAAAGCCGGCGCCGCCCAAAAAGTCCACTTCAACTTTACCGCTCAGGGCTTTATCTCCAGCACCGACAGGTGTTTTAAAATCCATACCTAAACGGGTTGCAGAAAGTGTTGACTTGAATTCATCGCTGCGCTCGCCTACTCCTTTGAGTGGAACCACATTAATCTGGTTATACATGCGTGCTGCTGAACCACCTTCAGCCTGATAAGAGGCATCGGCACGGATATTGCCATAAAGATTAAACTCGGCACCACTGGCAATTTTCATGACAGGTTTAGTTGCAGGCGTACTTACTGGTACTGGTGCTATTGCTACAGGTGCAATTACCGTCGCTGTCTGAGCTTGCTGCTGTTCAACCAGTGCGCGTAAAGCCTGAACTTCCTGACGAAGTTTTTCAATTTCCTGCTGGTTCGACTGGGCTGGGGTTTGTGCTTGGATCGATAAGCTGATGCCCCCTAAACTTATTGCCATCATGCTCATCAGAACTGTGCGCTTTAACGTGATTGTTGGTTGATTAAATAATGGTGTCGTGTTCATCCTAAACTCGCTTTTTATTATGCGTTTCGATTCTAGCAACAGATCACCACCGGTTACGATGGCGATCTATATCATTGGCAATATTATCTTTATTGATTGAAATCTAATTTAATGTATTGCTTCTTTTGTCAATATATCTGGCTTTGCGCTAGACGTTGCAAGGACTTGGCCATCTACGGAGGTTTTCAAGTTCACCAGGAAAATTGCCAGCGCAGCGATTACGCCAGGAATCGCAATTGCAAAGAAGTTCATTTGATGCGGTAAATTCATGGTTAATAAAGCGCCAGTGAGTACCGGGCCGACAATCGCACCAATACGTCCAATGCCTGATGCCCAGCCCATACCGGTAGAACGTACCGTCGATGGATAATACTGTGCCACAAAGGTATAGAGCAGAATTTGTGAGCCGATCGTTGCAGCACCTGCCACAGCAATCAAGGTATACAACACGAATTGTGGACTGTTAAAGCCAAGCAGAATTAATGCAATGGCACCGCATAAGAACATAATGGTCAGAACTTTTTTGATATGGAATTTATCCGCGAGATATCCACCACCAATCGCACCTACCATTCCACCAATATTTAGCGCGAACAGGAAGATCATACTTGCACCCAGCGAGTAACCTGCCTGAATCATCAGTTTTGGCAACCAGCTACCTAGTGCGTAGACCATCAACAGGCACATAAAGAATGCCAGCCAGAACATAAATGTACTGAAGCTACGACCTTGTTGAAACAGTGCTTTTAATGGCGCTTCATCCCCTTTTTGCACTTCATTGAGTACAAACTGGGTGTCACTGGTAATAACCTGTGTTGGAGATATTTTTTGAATAATATCGTGTGCTTTGACCGTCTGTTGCTTGTTGGTGAGATACATCAGGGATTCTGGCAAGAATTTCCAAATCACTGGCAAAAGGAGCAGTGGAATACCCGCAAGCAGGAACATGATTTTCCAGCCAAATTGTGGCACCAGCCATGCACCTAATAGTGCAGAAGTCATCCCGCCAATCGCATAACCACTAAACATCAGGGCAACCAGCGTACTGCGGATACGTTTAGGGGCATATTCGGTCATCAATGCCACCACATTAGGCATGACACCCCCAATTCCAAGGCCAGCCAGAAAACGTAAAATCCCGAATTCAACTGGAGACGTGGCAAAGGCACCTATGAAGGTAAAACCACTAAAAATGGCCACACAGATCATGATGGTTTTTTTCCGGCCTAACTTGTCAGATAAAGTTCCGAAAGTCATGGCACCGAACATCATCCCGAATAAGGCAGTACTGGCCAGCATCCCTGCTTGTACTGCACTGAGCGACCATTCCTGCATCAGCAGTGGCAATGCCACTCCATAAATAACCAGGTCATACCCATCAAAAATAATGATCAGCAAACACCAGATCAGTACCCCCCAATGAAAGGGCGTAAACTTTGCCTCATCAATCAGCGTATTTATATTAACTTTATTTGTAGACATCTCCACCTCCAAATTGTGAAGTTCAATTTATGAATGCCACAATGGAGAAAATGCGAAAGAATGTCCAAAACTGAATAGGCATGCTTCTATACCTATAAAGTCTGGCTTCAGTTAAGTTACTAAATTTATTAAAAAATATATTATAATAATCTTAATTTAGCCTGTACTTATATCGGTTTGTTCATTGTACTCGAGGGATCATTCCCGGTGAATTGAATCGTTAAAATACCGAACGATCATACTTAATTGCTTCCAGATCATAGACTTGGTAGACCGCATCAAACAAATAACGGATGTATTCACTTTCATCCATATTACGGATAGCCATGAATACTGGACTGACAGCGAACTCATCTAGAAGCGGAATAAAGTTGAGGTGGGCCAATTTAATATTTTGTGCACTTTCCGGTACGATACAAATCCCTTCTCCGGCAGCTACAAAGCCTAGTGCCAACTGTAATTCACGTACAATACGGATATTTTTGGGTTCTAAACCATACTCAGAAAATATACCGCGTACCTGGGTGGCGAAATTCGCTTTGCCACTATTCGGATATAAAAACAGTTGTTGATCAATCAATTCTGAAAGATTTAAGCCTTCTACCCGTTGCGCCATGATATGACTGGAGTGTGCAGCGACCATCAGCCGTTCCTCACGCAGCAATACCCGTTTTACTGCCGGATCTGAAATTCTTAACCGCCCAAAACCTACATCAATCCGCCCTTCTTTCAGCGCCTGAATCTGTTCATGGGTGTTCATTTCCATCATCTCGATCTTGAGATATGGATGTTGCTGTTTGAATAAAAACAGAATGCGCGACAGTAAACCAAACAATAAAGAGCCAACAAAACCAATGGTTATGGTCCGATCTGTAATGCCAATTCGCTTGGTCATCGACTTGATCTCTTCCGCATTAGACAAAAGTTTAACAGCATGCTGGTAAAAGAATTGACCGGCTTCAGTGGTTTTTAGAGGACGGCTACCACGCTCAAAGAGCTGAATATCGAGTTCTTGCTCCAGATTTTGGATCTGTCGGCTTAAAGGTGGTTGAGCAATAAACAGTTTTTCTGCCGCTTTGGTAAAACTTTGTTCTTCGACGACGGCAACGAAGTAACGTAAATGTCTGAGTTCCATGGCTCTGAATACCTTTAAAGTATAAAAAAATGCCAAATCGATCTTAGACCAATCAACATTATTCTTTTAAGGTATATCAAATCCAAGCATTAAAGCAAGAATGTGAACCCGTATTATGTATAAGTCAGTTGAAACCTTGCTGGTAGAAATTCCAACCATTCGCCCTCACAAGATGGCAGTGGCAACGATGCAAACCCAGACCCTGGTATTGGTCAAAATCACCACTGAAGATGGTTACATCGGCTGGGGTGAAGCTACGACTATTGGTGGCTTGGGTTATGGTGATGAAAGCCCGGAAAGCGTCAAAGTTAATATCGAAACTTATTTCGCGCCACTTTTAAAAACATTATCCGGTTTAAATGTTGCACAGACATTACAAACAATCAAAAAGAATATTAATGGTAACCGTTTTGCCAAATGTGCAATGCAAACTGCACTTTTGGATATACAGGCCCAACGTTTAGGTTTGCCATTAAGCGAAATCCTCGGTGGCCGCTTACGTGACAGTATCCCGGTACTTTGGGTATTGGCTTCTGGTAATACCGATAAAGATATTGCTGAAGCACAGAAAATGATAGCGGCAAAACGTCACAATATTTTCAAACTTAAGATCGGTTCCCGTCCAGTAGAAGAAGATGTTGAACATGTACTGGCAATCAAGAAAGCTTTAGGTAAAGACGTTTCGATCCGTGTCGATGTCAACCGTGCCTGGTCAGAACTCGATGCCATTAAAGGGATTCAGTTATTGCAAAACGGTGGTGTTGATCTAATAGAACAGCCATGTGCAATTGATAACCTGGATGCGATGCGCCGTCTGACCCGACGTTTTGATGTTGCGATTATGGCAGACGAATCATTAATGGGTCCGCACTCAGCTTATGAAATTGCCAAGCAAAACGGTTCATCTGTTTTCGCAGTCAAAGTTGCCCAGTCAGGTGGTCTGATTGAAGGTTGTGAAGTTGGCAAGATTGCCAGACTGGCCGGTATTGACCTGTACGGCGGCACGATGCTGGAAGGTCCGGTCGGTACGATCGCATCCGCACATGTATTTTCAACCTTTGAAACGCTTGCCTTTGGTACCGAACTGTTTGGTCCTTTGCTGCTGACTGAAGATATTTTAAAAACCCCACTCAACTATCAAAACTTTGAACTTGAGATTCCAAAAGAATCAGGTCTGGGAATTGAGTTGGATGAAAACAAGATTGACAACTTGCGTCGTCAGTAATCAGGAGAAACCCATGCTTTTCCAAGTACGTATGGATGTAAACATTCCACGTGATCTGCCTGTTGAACAGGTAAATGAAATTAAGGCTGTTGAAAAAGCCTATTCACAGGAATTACAGCATCAAGGCAAATGGCGCCATATCTGGCGCATCACGGGCCAATACTCAAACATCAGTATTTTTGATGTTGAAAGCAATGAAGAGTTGCACAACCTGTTACAGGGTTTGCCTCTCTACCCTTACATGAATATTGAAGTGATGGCATTAAATCGTCACCCTTCTTCAGTTCGTGATGACGACAGCTAATTAAAGAACATGGGAATTGGGGAATAACGTTATTCCCCTTCCCACAGCAAGACCAGAGGGTAACCCAACAAGGATTGTGGCCAGCCAGATTTAGCCAGCCAAGATGCCAGCTAAACAGCGCGCCACATAAAAAATGTAGACATACTCAGGAGTAATAGTATGAATCGCCAAGAAATTGATGCATTAGTTAAAAAAATGAATGTCGACACTGCGACAGGTCCTGTAGATGAGCGTGTACAGCAAATTACTGTACGTTTACTCGGTGATCTTTTCCAGGCGATTGAAGATCTTGATATTTCTCAGACAGAACTGTGGAAAGGCCTGGAATACTTTACTGATGCCGGTCAAGCCAACGAATTGGGTTTATTGGCTGCAGGTTTGGGTCTGGAACACTACTTAGACTTACGTGCTGATGAAGCAGATGCTAAAGCAGGTATTACCGGTGGTACACCACGTACGATCGAAGGCCCGTTATATGTAGCTGGCGCACCTGAATCAGTAAGCTTTGCCCGTATGGATGATGGTTCTGAATCAGACAAAATCCCGACCTTAATCATTGAAGGTACAGTGACGGATACTAAAGGTAATCTGATTGAAGGTGCCAAAGTTGAAGTCTGGCATGCCAACAGCCTGGGCAACTATTCATTCTTTGACAAATCACAGTCTGACTTTAACCTGCGTCGCAGCATCATTACTGCTACCGATGGTCAATATACTGCATTAACGACAATGCCAGTCGGCTATGGCTGCCCTCCAGAAGGTACAACTCAGTTTGTACTGGACAAATTAGGCCGTCATGGTAACCGTCCATCGCACGTACATTATTTCGTATCTGCACCGGGTTAC
Organism: Acinetobacter sp. BY419; assembly: GCF_019038395.1. Classification (GTDB taxonomy): domain Bacteria; phylum Pseudomonadota; class Gammaproteobacteria; order Pseudomonadales; family Moraxellaceae; genus Acinetobacter. The sequence continues at coordinate 40,608 of NZ_JAGFXZ010000017.1, read as the reverse complement.
CGCAAGCTGACCACTCAATTCAATATTGAGGGCGACCAGTACCTGTGGGATGACTTTGCATTCGCTACCCGTGAAGGCCTGGTTGCAACTGCGGTTGACGTAACGGATGAAGCTGAAATTGCAAAACGTGGCTTAAACGGCCCTTTCAAACACATTCAATTCAATGTTGAACTTGTGAAAGAACAAGCTGCTGCACCGACCACAGACGTTGATCGTCGCCGCGCTAGCGCTTAATACACTATAGAAGCGGGATAAGTCTTGCGATATATCCCGCTGACTTCCCCCTGGAAAGTCGGAGAAAGGACATGCCTCGTATTCCCGTAATTAACACCAGCCATTTAGACCGCATTGACGAATTACTGGTTGATGATTTTGAATCTGGTGAATTTAAACTACACCGCTCAGTATTCACAGATCAGGCTCTGTTTGACCTCGAGATGAAATATATCTTTGAAGGCAACTGGGTTTATCTCGCGCATGAAAGCCAGATTCCAAACAATAACGACTTCTATACTACTTATATTGGCCGTCAACCGATCATCATTGCACGTAACCGTCAAGGTGAACTGAATGCCATGATCAATGCCTGTTCGCATCGCGGTGCACAATTATGCCGTAACAAGAAAGGCAATAAAGCAACCTATACTTGCCCATTCCATGGCTGGACCTTCAATAACTCAGGTAAGTTATTAAAGGTTAAAGATCCGGCTGAAGCGGGTTATTCAGACTGCTTTAATCAAGACGGTTCGCACGACCTGAAAAAAGTAGCGCGCTTTGAAAACTACAAGGGTTTCCTGTTCGGCAGCCTGAATCCGGATGTTCCTTCTCTGGAAGAATACCTGGGTGAAGCGACCAAAATCATTGACATGATCGTGGGTCAGTCTGAGCAAGGTCTGGAAGTATTACGTGGTTCTTCGACTTATACCTATGAAGGCAACTGGAAGCTGACTGCTGAAAACGGTGCCGATGGTTACCACGTGTCTGCTGTGCACTGGAATTACGCTGCAACCACCCAGCAGCGTAAAGAAAAAGAAGCGGGCGACAACATTCGTGCCATGAGCGCAGGTTCATGGGGCAAACAAGGCGGTGGTTCTTACGGCTTTGAAAATGGTCACATGCTGCTATGGACGCAATGGGCAAACCCGGAAGACCGTCCTAACTTTGCCAAGAAAGACGAATATACCGAGCAATATGGCGAAGCCATGGCGAAGTGGATGATCGAACGTTCACGTAACCTGTGTATCTATCCAAACGTGTACTTCATGGATCAGTTCGGTTCACAAATTCGTGTCCTGCGTCCGATTTCTGTCGATAAGACTGAAGTGACCATTTACTGTATCGCACCTGTTGGTGAAGAGCCGGAAGCACGCACACGTCGTATCCGTCAGTATGAAGATTTCTTTAACGCATCAGGTATGGCAACGCCAGACGATCTTGAAGAATTCCGTGCCTGTCAGGCAGGTTATGCCGGTATCGCGCTGGAATGGAATGACATGTGTCGCGGTTCTAAGCACTGGATCCATGGCCCGGATGATGCTGCCAATGAAATCGGTTTAAAACCAAAACTTTCTGGTATTAAAACGGAAGACGAAGGTCTATATCTGGCTCAGCATCAGTACTGGTTAGAATTGATGAAAAAAGGTATTGCGACCGAGAAAGAAATTGCAGCAGCAACTGAAGGAGAAAACGCATGAGCGACATCACTTTAGAAAATATTGCTCAGTTCCTGTATCAGGAAGCCCGCTTTTTAGATGATGAACAATGGGATGACTGGTTAGGCTGTTATGCCCCTACTGCGTCTTTCTGGATGCCAGCTTGGGATGATGATGACAGGCTGACTACAGACCCACAGTCTGAAATCTCTTTGATTTATTACCCGGACCGTCAAGGTTTGGAAGACCGCGTGTTCCGTATCAAGACTGAACGTTCGTCTGCCACCATGCCGGACACACGTACCAGTCATAACATCAGCAATATTGAAATTGTTGAACGTGATGGCGACAAGGTCACAGTACGCTTTAACTGGAATACCTTGAGTTTCCGTTACAAAAACAGCTACAGCTACTTCGGTATGTCACGTTATGAAATCGATTTTTCAGGCGATAAACCACAGATTTTAAGCAAATACGTGGTACTGAAAAACGATTACATCAATCAGGTCATCGACATCTATCACCTCTAAGACTGTTTTATTACAGCCAGGTAAACCTTTCAGCCAGATGGGAAATTGGCTGAAAGGTCCAGTTACAAAGATTTATATAGGATATTCAGCCATGTCAAACCACAATGTTGCACTTCAATTTGAAGATGGCGTTACACGTTTTATTTCTGTTGCTCAGGGCGAGACCCTGTCTGATGCAGCTTACCGTCAAAAGATCAATATTCCTTTAGACTGCCGTGATGGTGCTTGTGGAACGTGTCGTGCGTTTTGTGAATCAGGTTCATTTGACATGCCTGAAGAAACTTATATTGAAGATGCATTAACACCTGAAGAAGCAGCTGAAGGCTTTATTCTGGCTTGTCAATGTAAGCCAACTTCAGATGCAGTGTTCCAGATTCAGGCTTCTTCAGAAGTGTGTAAAACCGAAATTCATGCCTTCCAGGGTGCGCTGGCTCGTGTAGAAAATCTGTCCGATTCAACTATTACTTTTGATATCCAGTTAGACGAAGGTCAACCAGACATTCATTTCCTGGCAGGTCAATATGTCAATGTCGGAATTCCAGGCACCACAGAAACCCGTTCTTATTCATTCAGCTCAAAACCAGGTAATCGTTTGACTGGTTTCGTGGTACGTAATGTACCGAACGGAAAAATGAGTGAATTCTTAAGCAATAATGCCAAAGCTGGCGACAAAATGACTTTTACCGGTCCATTTGGTAGCTTCTACCTGCGTCCTGTGACCCGCCCGGTATTGATGCTGGCTGGTGGTACAGGTATTGCACCATTCATGTCTATGCTGCAAGTACTGGAAGAAAAAGGTTCAGAGCATCCTGTGCGTCTCGTCTTCGGTGTGACCAATGACTTTGACCTGGTAGCGATTGAAAAACTCAACGAACTGCAAGAAAAACTCCCATGGTTCGAATACCGCACTGTAGTGGCAAACCCGGAATCTGCCCATGAGCGTAAAGGCTATGTGACCGGTCATATCGAAAACGAATGGCTAAATGGCGGTGATGTGGACATCTACCTGTGTGGTCCGGTACCAATGGTTGAAGCCGTGCGCGGTTGGCTCGATGCCGAAGGTGTAAAACCTGCAAGCTTCCTGTTTGAAAAATTCTCTGCCAACTAATTAGAGGGAATTTGTTCAATGTCTAATCGTCAAAGATTTGAAAATAAAGTTGTGATCGTGACCGGTGCCGCACAAGGCATCGGGCGCGGTGTCGCGCTGCAAGTGGCGACTGAAGGTGCTCAAGTGGTGATGGCTGACCTTTCTCCTTATGTGGAAGAAGTTCTGGCGGAAATTGAAGCCGCTGGCGGTGATGCGATTACTGTAAAAGCCAATCTGGAAACGTTTGCTGGTGCCCAGTCCGTGGTTGAAAAAGCACTGGATACCTATGGCCGTGTGGATGCACTGATTAACAACGTTGGTGGTGCGATCTGGATGAAACCTTTCGAAGAATTTTCTGAAGAGGAAATTATCAAGGAAGTGAACCGTTCATTGTTCCCCACTATGTGGTGCTGCCGTGCCATTCTTCCAGAAATGATTAAAAATCAGAAAGGTACAATTGTAAACGTATCTTCTATTGCCACACGTGGTATTAACCGTGTCCCATATTCAGCATCCAAAGGTGGTGTGAACGGTCTGACCGCTTCCCTCGCCTTTGAACATGCCAAAGATGGTATCCGTGTTAACGCAGTTGCCACTGGTGGCACTGAAGCACCACCACGTAAAGTACCGCGCAATGCCAATCCACTGACTGAATCTGAACAAGAATGGATGCAGCAAGTGGTTGATCAGACCATTGACCGTACTTTTATGGGACGCTACGGTACGATTCAGGAACAAGTGAATGCTATTGTATTCCTGGCTTCCGATGAATCATCTTATATGACGGGTACTGTAGTACCGGTCGGCGGTGGAGATCAGGGCTAGTCCTGATCATCACGATTTTTAACAGGCTCATGGTTCGACGCAAGGAGGCACCTCACCAATGAATACCCTGTTTCAGACATTAAAAAATGATTGGTCAATTTCAGCGACTGTTGCAGGATTTTTAGCAGTGCTGATTTCCTATTCAGGACCACTGATCATTTTTTTCCAGGCGGCACAGCAGGCCCAGGTTTCCCCAAACATGATGATTTCATGGATTTGGGGAATTTCTATTGGGGCTGCGCTTGCAGGTATCTTTTTATCAATTAAATACAAAATACCTGTCGTCACCGCCTGGTCTGCGCCCGGAACGGCTTTATTAGTCACGCTGTTTCCCGATATTTCACTCAATGAAGCGGTTGCTGCCTACATCACCTCTGCCGTGGTGATTTTTCTCATTGGGATCACCGGTTATTTCGACAAGTTACTGTCCTGGATTCCTCAGGAAGTCGCTGCCGGGATGATGGCGGGAATTTTACTGCAATTTGGCTTAGGGCTGTTTACCGCTACCGATACCATGCCCTACATCGTATTTGGAATGCTGGCGGTATTTTTGCTAGCCAAGCGTTTCAGTCCACGCTATGCCATGGTCTGGGTGCTGGTTGCAGGCGTGGTTTTAAGCATGCTGCTGGGCAAGATTAACCCGGTCACGGCAGATTTCAGTCTGGCGATTCCGCAATTTATTGCCCCGGAATGGACTTGGAGTTCGACCCTGAATCTGGCTCTTCCCCTTATTCTCGTCAGCCTGTCTGGCCAATTTTTACCGGGAATGGCAATCATCAAGATTAGTGGTTATGACATGCCCGCCAAGCCAATCATCACTGCGACCAGTATTGCCTCTCTTGCAGTAGCCTGTGTGGGTGGAATTACCATCGTATTGGCATCGATTACAGCTGCTTTATGTCTGGGTAAAGACGCGCATGAGCTCAAAGAAAAGCGTTATATCGCCGGGGTGGCGAATGGGCTTTTTTACATTTTAGGCGGCCTATTTGCCGGCAGCATCGTGATGCTGTTTAGCCTGATGCCTAAAGAACTAATTGCGGCTTTGGCAGGACTGGCATTACTCGGTGCGATTGCCACCAACATTTCCATGGCAATGGGCAAAGAGTCGCAACGTGATGCAGCACTCATCACTTTCTTGGCGACTGCTTCCGGCATGCACTTCCTGGGACTGAGTTCAGTCTTTTGGGGAATTTGCATTGGCCTGGTAGCACATTTTCTGCTGTCACAGAAAAACCGTAACATTGTTGCGGTCACAGCATCAGATTCAAAATGAGTTTAAAGACATCCATCAGTTTAGGATATGTAAGGACCAGATTATGATAGATAAAAGTTCATTATCATTGAAAGAAACACTCTCCCAGATCAAGGACGGTTCTACCATCATGATCGGTGGTTTCGGTACAGCGGGTCAGCCTGCTGAACTGATTGATGGTCTGATTGAATTGGGAATCAAAGACCTGATTATTGTTAACAACAATGCAGGTAATGGCGACTATGGTCTGGCAAAACTGCTTAAAGCGGGTGCTGTCCGTAAAATTATCTGTTCTTTCCCGCGTCAGTCTGATTCCTGGGTATTTGACGAACTCTACCGTGCAGGCAAGATTGAGCTAGAACTGGTCCCGCAAGGTAATTTGGCTTGCCGTATTCAGGCAGCGGGTATGGGCTTGGGCCCAATCTACACGCCAACCGGTTTTGGTACTTTGCTGGCTGAAGGCAAACCCACCATGAACTACGAAGGCAAAGATTTTGTGCTGGAAAATCCAATTAAAGCCGACTTTGCTTTAATTAAAGCCCATCAAGGCGATCGTTGGGGAAATCTGGTCTACCACAAATCTGCCCGTAACTTTGGCCCGATCATGGCGATGGCTGCGGACGTGACCATTGCTCAGGTGTCTGAAATGGTTGAACTCGGTGCATTAGATCCAGAGCACATCATCACCCCGGGAATTTTTGTTCAACACGTTGTACAAGTTAAACCTGCACAATAATTGGCATCGGAGAGAAATAATGAGCTATAGCAAACTGACCCGTGACCAGATCGCTGAACGTGTGGCACAAGACATTCCTGATGGCGCTTATGTAAACCTCGGTATCGGTTTACCGACCAAGATTTCAAGCTACTTGCCAAGCGATAAAGATGTATTCCTGCATTCTGAAAATGGCCTGCTGGCTTTCGGTCCTCCTCCTGCAGAAGAAGACCGCGATCCTGAGCTGATCAATGCCGGTAAAGAATTCGTGACCTTACTTGAAGGTGGTTCTTTCTTCCATCACGGCGATTCTTTCGCCATGATGCGTGGCGGTCATTTAGACATCGCGGTATTGGGTGCGTTCCAGGTCGCTGAAAATGGTGACCTAGCCAACTGGCATACCGGTGCACCAGATGCGATTCCTGCAGTTGGCGGTGCGATGGACCTGGCCGTGGGTGCAAAAAAAGTCTTTATTACCACTGATCATGTGACCAAAAAAGGCGAGCCAAAAATCGTGGCTGAGCTGTCTTATCCGGCAACAGGCTTGAAATGTGTCGACCGTATCTATACCGATCTCTGCGTGATTGATGTGACGCCTGAAGGCATGAAAGTGATTGAGAAAGTTGAAGGTCTGTCATTTGAAGAATTGCAGTCATTGACTGGTGCCAAACTGATTGATGCGACTCAGGGTTAATTAATACGCTTTAAAGAAATTTTAAATCTCCCCTCATCCCCCTGCGTATCGACTTAAGCATTGCTTTAAGTCGATACGCAGGAAAGAGAGACTTTAACCGAAGCTATATCTTTAATAGAAGCAGGACAAGTCTCCCTCCTTTCGGGAGGGATTAAGGGAGGTAAAAGGAAACGATATGAAAAACGCATATATTATCGATGCAATCCGTACCCCATTCGGCCGTTATGCTGGTGGTCTGGCAACTGTCCGTACGGATGACCTCGGTGCTGTGCCAATTAAAGCACTCATGCAACGTAACCCAAGTATTAATTGGGAACAGGTCGATGACGTGATTTACGGCTGTGCCAACCAGGCTGGTGAAGATAACCGTAACGTCGGTCGCATGTCTTCCCTGCTTGCAGGCTTGCCTTATCAGGTTCCAGCTACGACCGTGAACCGCCTGTGTGGTTCATCGATGGATGCAGTTGCGATGGCAGCGCGTGCAATTAAAGCGGGTGAAGCAAATCTGATTATTGCGGGTGGCGTAGAAAGCATGTCACGTGCCCCATTCGTGATGGGTAAACCTGAAACAGCCTACGGCCGTAGCCAGAAGCTTGAAGACACCACCATGGGCTGGCGTTTCATCAATCCGAAACTCAAAGAAATGTACGGTGTAGAAACGATGCCGCAAACGGCTGAAAACCTTGCGGAACAGTTCAACATCAACCGTGAAGACCAGGACAAGTTTGCCCTGATCAGTCAGCAACGTACAGCTGCTGCACAAGCGCGTGGTTTTTTTGATAAAGAAATTATTGCGGTGGAAATTCCACAACGTAAAGGCGAACCTGTCGTAGTTGATAAAGATGAACATCCGCGTGCATCGACTACCGCAGAAGCTTTGGCAAAACTGAAACCTGTGGTGAAAGCAGATGGTACGGTAACGGCAGGTAATGCTTCTGGTATTAACGATGGTGCGGCTGCTCTTTTAATCGCATCTGATGAAGCAATTGCTCAACATGGCTTGAAACCACGTGCCAAAATTATTGGTTCAACCGTCGTGGGTGTTGAACCACGCATCATGGGCTTTGGTCCTGCGCCTGCTATCAAAAAACTGCTGGCACAAACTGGTCTGACTTTAGAGCAGATGGATGTGATCGAGCTGAATGAAGCCTTCGCAGCACAAGCATTGGCATGTACTCGTGATCTGGGCATTGAAGATGGTTCGGAAAAAGTCAATCCGAATGGTGGTGCGATTGCCTTGGGTCATCCCCTTGGTGCTTCGGGTGCACGTCTGGTGACCACTGCCCTGAACCAGCTGGAACAAACCGGTGGTAAATACGGTCTATGTTCAATGTGTATCGGTGTCGGTCAAGGTATTGCTTTGATTATTGAACGTGTTTAATTATTAAATGCTCGCTCGATCCTCCTTTCCTATAGGAGGGATCGAGCGAGCATTAAGGATTTAAAAAAATGCCAACATTTACATCTAACGATGCCCACATTAATTACCAGACCTTTGGTGATGCCAGCAAGCCTGCTTTGGTTTTTTCCAATTCATTGGGCACCAAATTCAGCATGTGGCAGCCACAAATTGATTTTTTCCAGCAAGACTATTTTGTTGTGTGTTATGACACCCGTGGTCATGGCGGCTCGAGCGCACCACAAGGTCCGTATAGCCTAGATCAGCTTGCTCAGGATGTAATCCATCTGCTGGATCACCTGCATATCCAGAAAGCGGCTTTCTGTGGCATTTCCATGGGTGGTTTAACCGGTCAATGGTTAGCGGTGAACAAACCCGAACGTTTTAGCCACGTGATTGTTTGCAATACTGCGCCCAAGATTGGTCAGGAACAGGCCTGGCTGGAACGTGCCGCACTGGTACGTGAACAAGGTCTGGCACCGATTGCATCGACTGCAGCATCACGCTGGTTTACCGATCCCTTTATCCAGAGCAACGCAGCGATTGTTGCTGAGCTTTCAAACGACCTTGGAGCTGGCAGCCCGGAAGGTTATGCAAGTTGCTGTGAAGCTTTGGCTAAGGCGGATTTACGTGAACAGATTAAAACCATTTCAGTACCAGTACTGATTGTGGCGGGTCAGCAAGACCCAGTGACAACGGTTGCAGATGGTCAAGCCATGCAAGCCAGTATTGCCAATAGCCAGCTGTTTGAAATCAATGCCTCGCATATTTCTAATGTAGAGCAACCTGAAGCCTTTAATCAGGCAGTTCAGAAATTTATTGCAGCTTAAAACAGCTAAAAAAAACCACTGTTGATCAGTGGTTTTTTTTATTCTTAATTTTAAAACCTGGCTTAGTATCAGGCCCAAATCACTAAAATTGCAGCAATCACTACCAGTCCCAAACCCCAATGCTCGGTACGCGCCAGTTTTTCTTTAAAGAAATACGCAGAAATCAGCATACTAAACAGAATTTCAATTTGGCCCAAGGTTTTCACGACCGGCACACTCACCATGCTCATGGCAGTAAACCAGCCCAGTGACGCCATAAAGCTGCATACACTCACCTTAAAAGTTAAGCCAAGACGCTGCCACATGGCCACTAAAGTCTGGCGACTAAAGATAGTCAGATAAATCAGCATGCTCAGGCACTGAAAACTGATCACCATTAATAATATCCAGGCCGCACGATGCAGGGTTGGCAAAGTGGTTAATTCTAAACTGGCTTCCCGTACCAAGAGTGAGGTAATGGCAAAGCTTAAACCGCTGCCTATCCCGATGGCCAATGTTCTGGCTGAAAAACCAGTAACTTGCCCGCCTCTGCTGAGTAAAAATACGGCGTATCCGCCCAGCGCCACACCTAACCAAGCCAGAAAGGACAAATGATCCACTAAAAAGGTCACGCCAATAATGGCGGCTAAAATGGCTTCACTTTTAGCCAGTCCGACACCAACTGCATAATTTTTTTGCTTAAACAGCTGTACCATCAGCGCCGTAGCTAAAATCTGGCTGCAACCCGCGATCACCACATAGATCCAGAACTTTGGGGTGAACTGAACCATACTTTCAACTGGCTTGTAATAATACAGACAGCTCAAGTAAAGCGCAGCAAATGGCAAGCCAAAAATAAATCGTGCCAGGGTGACTCCCCAGACATCGACCGTGGTGCTCAGCTGTTTTTGAAAGGCATTACGCCATGCCTGCATAAATGCAGCCATTAAAGTGAAGAAAATCCAGCTGAATGCCATCTGCCTATCGCCATTACAACAAAAGTAAATTAATTCTATGCATTAGTAAAAGCGCTGACTAATTAAAAATAGGATGCTGGCCAATAGCAGAAAGTTTGGCTTAATCGAAAATACAGCTTACTGAAAAATGCAATAGGATCTACCAGGTATTTTAAAACATGAAAATGATACTAATTTTGCTTATTCAATCTTCGCCAGACTGATGTGTGCAGTGTGTATTTACTCTCTATACGTTTAAAGTATGTAATGAGACCTGAAGTGTAATTAAACTCTTTTGTACTTTGAGCCACTATGAAATGCAATAACAACAAATATTCATCAGTGAAGAAGAATACCCCCTGCACCAGATCGCCGGATGCTATCTCAGTTAAGGAATGAGAATGACCAGTTAAATTATTATCAAACCATCTTTGCCAAGGCTGGTGATGCCATTTTTGTGCATGAGATCGGCAGTGTCGAATTCATGGATGTCAATGAAGCAGCAAAACTGTGCCTCATGGCTTTTCATTATTCTTTCAAGAATCCGGATAATCCTTTTGCATCGGGATAAACCGTATTCCATGTTCTTCCGTGTATTTTCCTGTTTCTACAAAACCAAACTGTTTGTAAATATCTCGGGCATAGAGACTGGATTTTACAGTGATACTTGAATGACCTTGATGGCGGATCTCATGCTCTAAAAAATCCCACATTTTCCGGCCATAACCTTTGCCGTGATAAGCCTGGTTCAGGAAAAAATGCATAAAGTGTGCGGGTTCCACATAAGCCACCACTCCTATCACCTGATACTCAATTTCTGCCACAAAATAATGAATGTCTGGACGCTCAAAAATGGTCTGGATCATCTCGGGCTGAAAACGCTGGCGACCTTGTTCCGAACTGATCACGGCATCTACAAATGGTGCAATCACATTGACAATGGCAGCTGTATCCTGAATATTGGCTTTTCTAATTTTCATGTTATTTATAATCCCTATTAACGTGGCTACATAAATCAAAAAATTATCGTTCTAAAAATGCTAGTTCTTCTTAAACCTGTTTCATCCTGATCAAAACATTCGGCAATATTCTTTAGATAATCCCTATCTTCAGCACAAGACTTAACTTATTTTATTAAAAATAATCCAACCATTTGAGAGCTTGTTTAACTAAAATTTTTCTATTAAATCAAAGATTCAATTCATGTTTCATTTAATATCAAGCAGCCTGAATTTACAATTCAGCCATATAGAATTTTCAATGAAATTTTTATGATATTTCTTTAGCAGGAAGAAATTTAGGCAGGCATTCTGAACTTTTTTTAGTGTTCATCACCGATAAACATTTTAGGTCGTTCGCTTCCCTGCAGGGAGTTTAATGAAACATTTTGAATGTGCCGTCTGCAAGCAACAGCTGTTTTTTTACAAATCAGTTTGTGATCATTGTCTTTCACCGATCGGTTATGTCGCTTCGGAAAAAGATCTGTGTGCATTCGAAAAACAGAGTGCTGAACGATGGGTGCCAATTGCCAAGAACTATCAGCATACCAGTTATAAACCCTGTCATAATTACGTTCAATATCAAGTATGTAACTGGATGATACCCATCGATGAAGATGAGGAGTTTTGTGAATCCTGTCAGCTCACCCATGTCATTCCTGATCTGGAAAATTCCGAGAACCTGATTTACTGGTTTCGGCTGGAAGAAGCCAAACGCCGTTTCCTGTATTTGGCCCAGCGCATGAACATGATGCCACGGCCTAAAAAGTCTGCAGATGATACATTTGGTTTGCGGTTTGATTTTCTACTGCCCAAAGAAGACCAGCCTGTTTTAATTGGCCATGCCAATGGGGTCATAACCTTAAATGCTTTTGAAGCTGATGTGGTCTATCGGGAAACTACACGCGTAAATATGGGTGAAAATTATCGGACTTTATTAGGTCATTTTCGTCATGAAAGCGGACATTATTATTTTACGGTCATGCAACACTTGCATCCGGAATTGCTGGATGAATTCCGGCAGTATTTTGGGGATGAGCGGCAAAATTATAGCAAGGCCCTTGAACGCTATTATGATGAAGGCGCGCCAATCAACTGGCAGGAAAACTATATTAGTGCTTATGCTACTGCACATCCTTGGGAAGACTGGGCAGAAACCTGGGCGCATTATCTGCATATGATGGAAACACTGGAAACCGCTTATTATGCTGGTCTCCGTGTTGTTGGTAATGGCAGTTATCTGGCCAGCATGGATTTTAAAGAATGTCCAATTGGTGGACAGGACTTTGAACATATTCTGGCAAACTGGGTCACCTTAACCTTTAATTTAAATGCCTTGAATCGCTGTATGGGGCTGGAGGATGCCTACCCATTCAAGCTGACTGAAGCGGTAAAAGACAAGCTACGATTTATTCATCGGCATGTGCTGGAAAAAGCTTTTAAATAATCCCAATGATGTCTAAATAACAAAAAAATGACTGAAATAAAATAAAGCCCGTATACAACGGGCCTTATTTTATGATCAATACGATTAAAAGTATCAAGCGATTTTCATTGAACCGGTTTCTTCAAATTGAGCATGCCAAGATAAGGCCTCATTCAATAAATGCGGTGTTTGACCACCACGCGCACAGGCACGCTCAAAATAATGATTTAAGCTTTCACGGTAATCCGGATGAGCACAGATATCAATGATCTTGCGGGCACGTTCACGCGGTGCCAAACCACGCAGATCTGCCAAGCCTTGCTCAGTCACCAGAATATCAACGTCATGATCGGTATGGTCAGTATGGCTCACCAGAGGAACGACTGAAGAAATCGCACCACCTTTGGCATAGGATTTGGTCACAAAGATGGCAATATGCGCATGACGGGTAAAATCTCCCGAGCCTCCAATGCCGTTCATCATCTTGGTACCAGTCACATGGGTTGAATTCACATTTCCGTAAATATCAAACTCAAGTGCCGTATTAATCGCAATAATACCGAGACGCCGAATCAGTTCGGGATTATTGGAAATTTCCTGTGGACGCAAGACAATTTTATCTTTGTACTGATCAAAATTGTTCATCACCCGTGCGGCACATTCATCGCTCAGAGTCATGGAACAGCCGGAAGCAAAGGTCATCTTGCCTGAATCGATAAGCTGAAAAGTGCAGTCCTGCAAGACTTCAGAATACATTTCCAGATTATTGAAATTGGAATGTTCAAAGCCGGCAAATACCGCATTGGCCACTGAGCCCACACCGGATTGCAGCGGCCCCAGATTTTCAGGTAAACGCCCTGCTGCCACTTCCTGTTCAAAGAAATGAATCAGGTGACTGGCAATTGCTAGCGTTTCTTCATCTGGTTCGTCCATCCCAAAGGAAGTGTCTGGAATCTCGTTGATAACAATCGCAGCAATTTTTTCAGGTGCAACATGAATCCCGATCGTTCCAATCTTGTCACTGACTTGCGTCAGCGGAATTGGCCCACGGTTTGGACGAGCTTGTGGCAAATAAATATCGTGAACGCCTTCAAGCACAGGATTAATCGTCGTGTCGATTTCAATAATGACCCGGTCTGCCATTTCGATGAAATTTGCAGAATTTCCGCAAGAGCCTGTCGGAATAATCTGACCGTCTTCAGTGATGGCCGTTGCGGCAATTATAGCTACATTAATTGCCGGCAGGTTTTTATGACGGATATTATCGGCCAGTTCAGAGAGATGTTGATCGACATACATCACTTCGCCTGCATTAATCGCTTTACGTAAAGAAGGGTCTGCCTGATAAGGATAACGGCGGGTTATGACGTTTGCTTCATTGAGTTTTCCATCAATCCGGTTCCCCAGACTGGCACCTGTCGCCAAGGTAATATGGATTGGATGCTTCTGTGCATATTCAGCCAATGCCAAAGGCACAGTTTTCGCTTCACCTGCACCGCCAAAGCCGCTTAAACCAATTACATCGCCGTCTTGAATCAGTTGTAGTGCTTTTTCTACAGATACTACTTTATCTTGTAATGGGAGCAAACGAATGCGCTCTAAACCGTTCATAAAAAATCTCAAAAATATAAAATAAAGAGACGTTTGCTCCTGGCGAACCAGGAGCATGAGCGTCTGAATCAATAATTAATTTTGCTGCCCGAGCATGGGCGAATGACTAAACTTAGAGCAGTTCTACTGCAATTGCGGTTGCTTCACCGCCACCGATGCATAGCGCGGCAATACCTTTCTTGCCTCCGGTACGCTTTAAGGCATGAATTAAAGTCACAATAATACGGGAACCCGAAGAACCGAGTGGATGACCTAAAGCACAGGCACCACCATTGATGTTTACTTTTGCTGGATCGAGTTTAAAGGCATCAATGGCTAACATAGTGACCATAGCAAAAGCTTCGTTAATTTCCCAAAGATCAACGTCCTGAGCATCCCAGCCAGTTTTTTTCAGGACTTTTTCAATCGCACCGATAGGTGCAATAGTGAATTCCGAAGGATGCTGCGAATGGCTGGCATAAGCCAGAATATTAGCCAGTGGCTTTAAGTTACGCTGTGCAGCAATTTCACTAGAGGTCACTACCAGTGCTGAAGCACCGTCTGAAATTGAACTGGCATTTGCTGCGGTAATGGTCCCGTCTTTTTTGAAGGCTGGACGCAAGGTTGGAATCTTGTCAGCTTTGGCATTTAGAGGCTGTTCATCCTGCTCAACCACCACATCGCCCTTACGGCTACTGACGGTGACTGGCACGATTTCATCTTTAAAGAAACCTTGCTGAACAGCCGTTACCGCTTTGTTTAATGAACCAATCGCATAATCGTCCTGCTGTTCTCGTGTATAGCCTTTTTTATCAGCCATTTCCTGGGCAAGAATACCCATCGACAGACCTGTTTCTGCATCTTCCAGACCTTCCTGGAACATGTGGTCGATGACTTTGCCATGCCCCATGCGGAAACCGGCACGTGCCTTGTCCATTAAATACGGCGCATTTGACATGGACTCCATACCACCAGCAACCACAATCTCTGCCGAACCGGCCTTGATTGCATCTGCTGCCTGCATCACCGCTTTCATGCCTGAACCACAAATTTTATTGATCGTGGTCGCCCCGGTTGAATCCGGTAGACCTGCCTGACGCATGGCCTGACGTGCCGGCCCCTGTTTTAAACCTGCCGGCAGTACACAGCCCATGATCACTTCATCAATATCACTAGGCGCCAGACCTGCACGAGCTACAGCGTCCTTGATCGCTACAGCACCCAAATCAGGCGCCGTACAGCTTGAAAGAGAGCCTTGAAAACCGCCCATTGCGGTACGTACAGCTTCTACAATTACAATCATTCTAATCTCATCCTTTTCATCATTGTTATTTAACACTGCACAGCAGAAGCTCTGCAGTGTTTATCCTTCGCAATACTTGCGGGTTTATGCCTGTGCAGTGAAATAGTCTTCAGGTAGTTGCATGACCAGTTCTGCACCTGCTTGAATACGCTGGATTCGAGTACTCAAATCCGGGAGAACTTTGGCGACATAGTAGTTCGCCAGTACCAGTTTGTTCTGGAAGTAGCTATCGTCTTTCGCTGCAGCAGCTTTGCTGATACGCGCATACATATAGACAAAGCTGAGCAGACCCACTGCATGCAGATAATCGACAGCAATCGAGTTGGCAAAGTCCGGATTCAGTTGAGACTGCTCCACGATATAAGTAGTGATGTCTTCCAGCTGCTGACAGGTCTCTAATGTGGCAGCTTTAATCGCTAATGCATCATCCAGACCTTGGGCAAACTCACGAATTTCCGCGATATACTCTGCGATATAAGCCCCTTTACATTTCGTGGTTTTACGGCCAATCAGGTCAATCGCCTGCACGCCGTTGGTGCCCTCATAAATCTGTGAAATGCGCAGGTCACGAATACACTGTTCCATACCCCATTCACGGATATAGCCATGACCGCCGAAGCACATTTGCGCTTCCAGTGCAGAATCCAGCGCTTTGTCCGTTAAGTAAGCTTTGGCAATTGGGGTTAACAGGGCCACACGGTCTGTGGCTTTACGCACAGCTTCAGCATCGGTCGAGTATTTGGTAATGTCTAGCTGTTGACCGACATATACTGCAAAGGCACGCGAAGCTTCATTGTTGGCACGCACATTCAGCAACATACGGCGTACGTCGCCATGCACCAGAATCGAATCGGCTGGTTTTTCTGGTGATTTCGCTCCTGTTGAGGCGCGCCCCTGTAAACGATCCGTCGCATATTGTGCCGCATTCTGATAAGCAAATTCTGCTGCGCCAAGGCCTTGAATTCCCATCGACAGACGTTCGTAGTTCATCATCACGAACATGCCGGCCAGACCTTCATTTTCGTTACCGACCATATAGCCTTTGGCACCATCAAAGTTCATGACACAAGTCGCTGAGCCTTTAATTCCCATTTTATGTTCGATTGAACCGGCAGATACTGCATTACGCTCACCCAGTGAACCATCTGCATTCACCAGAAATTTCGGCACAATAAACAGGGAAATACCGCGGGAACCGGCTGGTGCATTTGGTGTTTTCGCCAGAACCAGATGAATGATATTTTCACTCAGGTCATGTTCACCGCTGGTAATGAAAATTTTGGTACCGCTAATGTTATAGCTGCCGTCTTCATTGGGTTCGGCTTTGGTCTTGATAATGCCAAGATCAGTACCGGCATGCGGCTCAGTCAGACACATGGTGCCAGACCATTCGCCCGTATAGAATTTTGGTAAATAGGTTTCTTTCTGTTCCGGTGAAGCACGATCATTGATCGCCATACCTGCACCCACGGTTAATAGCGGGTAAAGTATAAACGATGGATTGGTACTCCAGATCATTTCATCAGCCAGAACGGTGAGCATTTTGGGCATGTTTTGCCCGCCCCATTCTTCACTGGCACCTAAACCTACCCAGCCACCTTCAGCAAACTGTTTAAAGGCAGCTTTAAAGCCTGCCGGTGTGGTCACTTCACCATTTTTAAACTGAGCACCACCTTCTTCATCTGCAGAGCGATTCAGGTCAAGAATGACATTCTTGGAAAATTTGGCCATCTCTTCCAGAATTGCATTTGCAGTTGCCATATCTAAATGTGCAAGATTTTCATTACCTTGCCAAAATTGTTCAGCCTGGAACACATCATTTAAAATAAATTCCATGTCTTTTAGCGGCGCATTATAAATCGGCATTTTCTAATTCCTTAAAGGGTGGGACTCAATCCTGTGAACAGGTATTTTCTAATTTTCATTAGAATCGAAACAGATAACTACAAAATCTTGATATCAAATTCATTCAGCAGTGAATCTATATAAACAGATTCAAAAAGTGCATTCAAAATTAAGCTGGCATGTTCAGTATGATTGACTGAATATGCCAGCTTAATATTGATCTACTTTCTGTATTAAACCATGATGAACATGAGCTTAAAACAGTCAAGTGATTTCGCATGATGCGCTGAAACAATAAAATAATTATGCTGAAAATGGAATTTTATTTAGTAAAGTTGATCTCTAGGGTTCAGTTTTCTTGACAATATTTTCAGCCTCCCACTCTATATATTTTTCTTTGTCATTAGTTGCTGCATAAATATACAAAATGAGATAAATATCACGACCTTAGTTTTATAGCTATCGCATGCAAAATTGAATATTCTTGAGGGGTTCTTTTTCGAAAAGCATGGACCAAGAAGATGACGACTGTAAGACAACAGAACTTCCTTCTTCGTAAAGAGAAGATCCTGAGCATGGCAGAAAGCCTGCTATTGGATAATAATCAGGACATTACCCTGAGTGAGCTTGCCAGTGAACTGGACATCGCGAAAGGAACCATTTACAAACATTTTAAAAGCAAGAACCAGTTATATTTAGAACTGATTATTCTGAATGAGAAAAGAATTTTAGAAATATCAAAAAAGCATAATAACGATATTAAAAATTATGTTTCGCAATATATGCTCTATCACATGCTCAATTCAAATCGCACCATCCTGCTGCATGTGATTGAAGAGCGTTTAACCAATAATGAAAAGAATCTGAAAGATTTATTTCAGGAGCTTTATCGGATTCGTGAAGAACGGATTATCCGGATTAAAGACATCACCCATGATTATCTGGTTGCTCTAGAAAGTGCCATGTCGATTCGGGATTATTTGTCTTATATCTGGACAGTAACCTATGGTGCTTCGCTATTATTAAATTCGACCAATTATCAAAAGGCAATTGGGTCGCGCGAACGCCTGATTAAACTGTATATTAATCAGGCGCTGATGACCCCGGATAAAATCTCATCAGTATCATCCCTATAATAAGAAATGCCTGATTCAATCAGGCATTTTTATCTATTTCTATGATTTCATACCATCATTTTGTGCTGCCTTAATAGAATAAGATCAGGCTGCAACAGGCGGGAAACCATCTTCGGTCAAAGCCGAGACAATCTCGGACTCACTGGCTGTCGATTCAACGTCGACCAGCTTGGTGGCTACATCAATATTCACAATGGCATTTTCATCCAGATCTTTAATCGTCGCAGTAACACTGCGTGCACAGCCACCGCAGGTCATGTTTTCAATACGGAATTTCATATTTAGCTCCATAGGATCGCTTCAAAAATTAATGTGATTTGGCAGACTGTATTTAGTCTGACTTTAATTACACATGATGTCAGTGCTGCTCAGGTACGACACCCTGTTCAATCTGTTTTAAAATCTGGCAATCAGACTGTTGATTGCCGGCACACTGCTCAACCGATTGCTCTAATATCATCAGCATATGCTGCATATCGGCAATTTTCTGTTGTAAAAACTGGATATGTTTTTGTGCCAGCTGTTTAACTTCACTGCTCTGACGTGAGCTGTTCAGCCACAGACCGAGTAGTTCTTTCATCTGCTCTGAAGAAAAGCCGAGTTCGCGTGCATGCTGAATAAAACTTAAGGTTTTAATATCCGCCTCAGTATAAACCCGATAGCCTGCATCACTGCGTTTCGGAGCGGACAACAAACCAATATCTTCATAATAACGTATCATTTTTGCAGAGATGCCGGAACGTTTGGCCGCCTGACCAATATTCATTGAACTGACTCCTTAAACTGTACCGGTTGATAGGCTTTTAACCTTAAGGCATTGCTGACGACAAACACGGAGGACAATGCCATCGCGCCTGCGGCAAACATCGGCGACAACAAGATGCCCCAGAATGGATAGAGCACACCGGCGGCAATCGGAATTAAAGCAATATTATAGACAAAGGCCCAGAACAGGTTCTGCCGGATATTGTGCATGGTGGCCTGACTCAAGCCAATACCGATGGCTACATGCTGTAAGTTACCTGACATCAACACCACATCGGCTGCCTCAATCGCGACATCGGTGCCAGTCCCAATCGCCATACCAACATCGGCCTGTGCCAGTGCCGGAGCATCATTAATCCCGTCCCCGACAAAAGTAAGTACGCCATATTGCTGCTGCAGTTGACGTACTGCATCCACTTTTTCATGCGGCAAAACTTCCGCAATCACCTGATCAATTTTCAGCTGTCTGGCAATGGCCTGCGCGGTATGCTGGTTATCTCCCGTAATCATCGCCACTTTAAGACCCTGCTCATGCAAGGCCTGAATCGCACTATAGGTGCTTGGCTTAATCGGGTCCGCTACTGCAATAATCGCAGCCAGATTTTGATTAATCGCCACATATAGGGGACTGCGACCCTGATCACCGAGTTTTTGTGCAGTAAACCTAAACAGATCGACATTTAAACCCAAGTCCCGCATCAGACGTTCTGCACCAATATGCAGCTGGTGGCCAGATACCTGTGCTTTGACCCCTGCGCCGGTGATCGAGTCAAAATCGGTGACTTCACTCAGTTCCAGTTGTTGCTCATGAGCCGCCTGAACAATGGCATGGGCAATCGGATGTTCTGACTTGGCTTCTACCGAAGCGACCAGCTGCAATACAGTCTGCTGATTAAAATCTGCTGTGACCTCAAAGTCCGTCAGCAGTGGTTTTCCTTCAGTCAAGGTTCCGGTTTTATCCAGCGCGACGACTTTGGTTTGTTGCAATAACTGTAAAGCCTCGCCCTTACGGAACAGCACGCCAAGTTCAGCGGCTCGGCCTGTTCCAACCATAATCGAGGTAGGAGTCGCCAGTCCCATGGCACATGGGCAGGCAATAATCAGCACTGCCACGGCGTTGACCAATGCATAGGTCAAATTGGGCTCAGGTCCGAACAGGAACCAGACGATAAAGGTCAAGACCGCCAGTGCTATAACAGCCGGCACAAACCATAAAGTCACTTTATCGACCACGGCCTGAATCGGTAGTTTCGAGCCTTGTGCCTGTTCCACCATCTGAATAATCTGCGCCAGCACCGAATCCTGTCCGACTGCAGTGGCCTTGATTTGCAAGGTTCCATTCTGGTTCACGGTACCACCAACGACCAAATCCCCGGCCTGTTTGGCAACAGGTACGGGCTCACCGCTAATCATCGCTTCATCAATATAACTTTGCCCGGCAACCACTTCACCATCGACAGCAACTTTTTCACCCGGGCGGATTTCTATCAGCATACCTTGCTGCACATCAGCAATCGCCAGATCAACCCAGTTGCCATTCTGTTGTACCCGTGCTGTTTTTGGCTGCAAACCAACCAGATACTGAATCGCTTCCGAAGTTTTACCTTTAGCTTTGGCTTCCAGATAACGTCCCAATAAGATCAGCGTAACAATGACGGCTGCCGCTTCAAAATACACATGTACGGTGGACTGGGGTAACAGCTGCGGGAAAAAGGTCGCAATACAGGAAAAACCGTAAGCTGCGATCGTTCCAACTGCGACCAAAGAGTTCATATCCGGTGCCAAACGTAATAAAGCCGGAATACCATGCTGATAAAAACGCCGGCCCGGAATAATCAGCACCAAGGTGGTCAGCACAAACTGCAGATACCAGCTGTTCTGGGTTCCGAGCGTATGCGCAATAAAATGATGAAAAGCCGGAATCAGATGTGAACCCATTTCCAGAATAAACACAGGAACTGCCAGAATAAGAGCAAGCCACAGATCCCGTTTCAGTTGCGCGGTTTCAGAAGCTTTCTTTTCCTGGAAAGCCTCATGGCTATCTGCCGCCAACTGCATATTTGATTTTACTGTGGCCTGATAACCGGCTTTCTCCACAGCAGCAATCAATGCCGGAATCTGGGAATAGGAGGCTTTTACCCAAGCAGTTTCAGTGGCCAGATTGACCTGCGCTTCGCTGACACCCTCTACTTTCAATAAGGCTTTTTCAACCCGTGCCACACATGAAGCACAAGTCATGCCTTCAATTGCAAGTTCAATCCGGTCAGTCTGAATATCAAAACCGGCTTTCTGTACCGCCTGAGTCAGCCGGTACAATGGCACAGAGTTGATCGCGCTCACATGCGCCTTTTCAGTGGCCAGATTCACCTGTGCATCCAGTACACCCTCTACTTTCTTTAGGGCTTTTTCCACGCGAGCCACACAAGATGCACAGGTCATGCCTTCAACATTCAAGTCAAACTGTTGAGTTGGTACTGCAAAACCGGTTTTTTCGATTGCTTGCACCAGTGTAGCGGCAGCAATCGGCTGCTGGCTTTTGATAAACGCTTTTTCAGTTGACAGGTTGACAGATGCCTCGACCACGCCCTCAATTTTTTTCAAGGCTTTTTCGACCCGAGCCACACAGGATGCACAGGTCATACCGTCAATCTGCACCTGCTGTTCATATAACTGGATGCTGTCTTGTTCTGCCACGCCCATCTCCATACATCAACTCACTGCCGATGCTATAGCTTAAACATTCCCATCATAGTAAGGTCAAGTCTTTCATTTGAATATTTTAGGGAACATAAAGTGGAATTGCGATTAAATAAAACCAAATAAAAGCCCGAAGATGACTTCGGGCTTTTATAGCAGTGTTTAAAATCTTGAATAAATCAATTTTATTCGGCAGAAATATCTTCAAACAGAACCGAAGACAGGTAGCGTTCCCCGCCATCTGGCAAAATCACCACAATATTTTTACCGGCATTTTCAGGGCGCGCAGCCATTTGTGCCGCAGCCGCCATGGCCGCACCACTTGAAATACCGACCAAGATACCTTCCTGAGCTGCAGTTTTACGTGCCCACTCGATTGCCTCTGCACTATTAATGGCAATGACTTCATCAACCAGATCCAGATCCAGATTGCCCGGAATAAAGTTAGCACCAATCCCCTGAATTTTGTGGGGTCCAGGCGTTAGCGTTTCACCGCGTTTTGCCTGGCCAATAATTGCAGATTCAGCAGGCTCTACTGCAACAGAATATAAAGGCTTATTTTTAACTTGCTCAAAGTAGCGCGAAACACCTGTTATAGTTCCACCGGTTCCGACACCTGCCACCAGAATATCGACATTGCCCGCAGTTGCTTCCCAGATTTCTGGACCTGTCGTTTCTTCATGAATTTTAGGGTTGGCCGGATTTTCAAACTGTTGTGGCAGGAAATACTTTTCAGGGTTCTCGTTCAGCAACCGCTCGGCTTCTTCAATCGCACCTTTCATGCCTTTGGCCGGATCGGTCAAGACCAGATTAGCGCCCAATGCTTTTACAACCTTACGGCGTTCCATACTCATACTCGAAGGCATGGTCAAGGTAATATCATAACCCTTGGCTGCCGCGACAAAAGCCAATGCAATACCGGTATTGCCACTGGTGGGTTCCACGATGTGCATACCCGGTTTAAGTTTTCCTGATTTCTCCGCATCATTAATCATTGCTGCACCAATACGACACTTGACAGAAAATGCCGGATTACGGCTTTCAATTTTCGCAAGTACAGTGGCCGGACCGGAAATCACACGATTAATACGAACTAGCGGTGTATTTCCAATCGCGTCTGCATTATTACTATAAACCGCTATACCTAGATTATTCGGAACTGGAAAAGCTGAATCTGTACTCATGAGGATATCCCTGATGTTATTGGTTCAAGTCATTTAAACATCATACAAGCATTTTTGAGCTTTGTAGATACTTGATGAAACTTGCACTTCATTGAATGAATGTGAACTAAAATACGGTCTGCACTATGCAATAAATTTATCTTATCTATCAATATTTAAAATATAATTTTAATTGATAATTCAATTCATTAAAAACCATAAAACTTAATTGTTTTTAGCAATGTATTACGGGCTGAGACCCGTATAATTAGCGGGCTGTAACTTTATAATGGACATATTGAATGAAAACCGATTTTGAAATCACGACTATGCGCGATTCAGCAGAACAGGTCGTCGGAATTTTAAAATCTCTGGCCAATACCGATCGTCTTCTCATTTTATGTCATCTGTCTCAAGCAGAACTGAATGTTTCACAAATTGAAGAAATGACTGAGATTAAACAGCCCACGCTTTCGCAACAGCTGATGATGCTGCGCAAAAGTGATGTGGTAAATACCCGACGCGATGGCAAACAGATTTATTATTCAATTAAAGATCAAAACTTGGTTGTGGTCTTAAATACCCTATATCAATTGTATTGCGGGAATCCGACTAAATAACGGATATTTAATTGCTTCAGTTATTAAAATTAGCTTGTTCGAACGCTTATGGAGATCGATCTCCACACCGCTAAGATCACGATCATGAATTTTTAAAATGACACGTGACTTGCCCAGATGATTTATTTTAAACATGAATCATCACAAATTCTGATCAGCTAAGATTTCTTAGCAGAATTTGTGCATAATATATCTATATTTGTGATTTAGACCTTTTTATGCCAAATTCCAAGTCTAAACTTCTGCATAGACTGCCTGCCTGGGCATGGTTAAGCCACTATACGCCGGTCAAATTTAAATCTGACGTGCTTGCTGCCCTGATTGTCGTGGCGATGCTGGTGCCTCAAGGGATGGCCTATGCCATGCTGGCAGGATTGCCGCCGATCATGGGTTTATATGCCAGCATCCTGCCGATGATCATTTATGCCCTGCTTGGTGGCAGTTCGACTTTATCGATTGGTCCGGTAGCCATTATTTCCATGATGACTTTTGCTACGCTCAATCCATTGTTTGAAGTCGGCTCACCTGTCTATATAGAAGCGGCGACCTTATTGGCACTCATGGTCGGCATTATTTCCCTGTTTTTAGGATTATTCCGTTTTGGTTTTCTGATCCAGTTAATCAGTCATCCGGTAATCCAAAGCTTTATTATTGCTTCAGCATTATTAATTGCTTTTGGTCAATTCAAGTTCTTGGTTGACCTCCCCTTAAAAGCCAATAACATTCCGGAGTTTGCCAGCAGTTTGTTGCAATACTTCCCGCTACTGCACTTGCCTAGCCTGATTTTTGGCCTGCTCTCTATGGGTCTGCTGATCTATCTGCCCAAGCTGTTAAAATCTCAGGCGGTGCAAAGCCGGATCGGACCTACAGATTTTCTGGTACGGGCTGTGCCCCTCATTCTGGTGTGTCTCGGTATTGCGGCGATTGTATTTCTGAATTTAAAGGGTCAAGGCATTAAAACGGTCGGTGCAATTCCGTCCGGTTTTCCGCCCTTGTCTTTTCCACACTGGAACTGGGAACTGGTCATGACCTTGTTACCCGGTGCCAGCATGATCGCCATGATCAGTTTTGTTGAATCACTTTCGATTGCTCAAGCTACAGCCTTGCAGCAACGCAGTCATTTAAACAGTAATCAGGAACTGATCGCACTCGGCTTGGCCAATATCAGTGCAGGCGTGAGTTCAGCTTTTCCGGTAACGGGCAGCCTGTCGCGAACAGTGGTCAATGCTGATGCCGGTGCCAAATCACCCATGGCCGGTGTTTTATCTTCGATTCTGATTATTTTCGTCAGCCTGTTCTTTACCGGATTTTTTGAAGATCTGCCGTTGACGATTCTGGCCGCCACAATTATTGTCTCCATTTGGAAACTGGTTAATTTCCAGCCATTTTTTGATGCCTGGCGTTATTCCAAGGCAGATGGCCTTGCCATGTGGATTACCTTTCTGGGCGTGGTACTGATTGATATTTCGACCGGTTTGCTTATTGGAATCGTGTCGACCTTTGTGCTGATGTTATGGCGGATCAGCCGGCCCCACATTGCGGTCGTGGGTCTGGTCGAAGGCACCCAGCATTTTCGGAATATTCAGCGTCATCAGGTCAGCACCTCCGATCGGGTACTGTCACTACGGATTGATGAGAATCTGACCTTTCTCAATGCCAATAGCTTCAAAGGCTATCTGATCAATCAGATCAGCCTGAATGACAAGCTGCAACATGTGATTATAAACTGTTCCAGCATCAGCGCGATTGATCTCAGTGCCCTGGAAATGCTGGAAGATTTAAATGCGGAACTGGCCAAACTGGATATTCGCCTGCATTTTGCAGAAGTCAAAGGTCCGGTGATGGACAAGCTACAAGCCTCCAGATTGATGACGCATCTCAGCGGTCGCATTTATCTGACTCATTTTCAGGCGATTCGGGACTTGGCGCCAGAGATCTTTGAGGAACATAAAGATTATAGGATTTAGAACTGGATTGACTCAAACTCATGCCCGGCAATGCAAAGCGGTCATGAGTTCAATCTTTTCTAAATTTTCAAATATAATTTGAATTTATCTGTTTAACCTTGATATTTATTTCATGAATGTAATTTTTAAAGAGATGTTTTATTCATCGGTTTAAGAAGTTTTTCTTAAATAAAAGCATTCATTTAATTTGGTTAATGTGGGAATAAGTCAATAATATCAATAATTTGGTTTTTATATAAAAATATATTTTAAGCCGTGTTTAAATTAAGTATAAAATAGCGCAACTTTTTCCCAAATTTAGCCCTCGTAATTTTCACAAGGCAACCTTATGTTTTCTGCCCTTACGCGCATGAGCTTAGTCTCTCGAATCATCATCGCCATTATTTTAGGTGTGGGTGTGGCTGTGGTATTTCCCGAAGCTACTCCCTCATTAAGCCTATTGGGCGACCTGTTTATTAAAGCCTTGAAATCTGTTGCACCGATTCTGGTTTTCGTTTTAGTTTTAGCTTCTATCGCGAATTTTAAAGTGGGTCAATCTAACGCAGCCATCAAACCGATTATGATGATGTATGCAATAGGTATGTTCCTGGCTGCACTGAGTGCTGTGGTTGCAAGTATTTTATTTCCGAGTACGTTGTTCCTGGATGCTGCTGCACAAGCTGACTTGCAGCCACCAGGCAGTCTGTTAGAAATTCTGAAAAATTTGCTACTTAGCTTTGTCTCTAACCCGGTTGTTGCGATTGCTGAAGCAAACTTTATTGGCATCCTGGCTTGGTCTGTGGCATTAGGTATCGCCTTCCGTCATGCATCGGATACCACCAAAACGCTTTTGAATGATGCAGCCTTTGCGGTGAATTATGTGATTCGTTTAGTGATCAGTTTTGCACCTCTGGGTATTTTTGGTCTGGTTGCGGTGACTTTTGCTGAGGCTGGTCTAGACACACTGACCAGTTATGTGCATTTACTTACCGTGTTGCTCGGAACGATGGCTTTTGTCGCACTGGTGATTAATCCGCTCCTCGTTGCCTTAATCACGCGAAACAACCCATATCCACTAGTCTTCACCTGCTTGCGCGAAAGTGGTATTACCGCCTTCTTTACCCGTAGTTCGGCAGCTAACATTCCAGTAAACTTGGATCTGGCAAAACGTTTAGGGGTCAAAGAATCGACTGCAAGTATTGCGATTCCTCTCGGTGCTGCAATCAATATGGCCGGTGCTTCTGTCACGATTACCGTATTGTCATTGGCTGCCGTGAATACCTTGGGAATTAACGTAGATTTCACCACCATGCTCATTCTTTCGGTAGTGGCAACAATCTCGGCATGTGGTGCTTCTGGTGTTGCCGGTGGCTCATTGTTATTGATTCCAGTCGCATGTGGCCTGTTTGGTATTTCTTCAGATATCGCCATGCAAGTGGTGGCTATTGGTATGGTAATCAGTGTGTTGCAGGATTCTACTGAAACCGCGCTAAACTCATCGACTGATGTTTTATTTACTACAGCAGTAGACCGCGCATCAAAATGATTTTATATTGAATAATCAGTATGTTTAGCCAATGATGTTGTTATGCCATTACATCGTTTACCTACCTGGGTGCAATTAGGGGCGTTTTTTCTTGCCGTCAATGCCGGTATGATTAACGTCCTTGGACTGGTAACGGTACTGCACCAGTCTGTTTCACATATGACCGGCAACGTCAGTATGCTGGCCATGGCGCTGCTGGACTGGCACCCCGAGCAGATCCTTTATCTCTTTCTGGTCACACTCTGCTATGTCATTGGCTCCTTATATAGCGGGCTGATTCTTGGAAATAGCCACTTTAGCCTGGGGCGGCTTTATGGTTATCCTTTAAGCCTGGTGGCTTTTTTTATTCTGATCTGCTGGTTATTATTACCCTATTTTCCGCGTTATGCCCTGCTTTGGGCCTGTGTCGCCATGGGCGTGCAAAATGCCATGGTGAGCCATTATAAAGGTGCAATTATTCGCACCACGCATTTATCTGGCGTACTGACGGACCTTGGCTTGGCAATGGGCTACCGTTTGCGTGGCTTGGAAGTAGAATCACGACGCGTGGTTCTGCATCTGCTCATTTTGTTTGGTTTTTTTAGCGGTGGTATTCTTGCCAGCTGGGTTTATCCTTATTTAAAATTAAACTCATTCCTGATCCCGGCAGTGCTGAGCCTGATTCTCAGTCTCACGTATTGGGTGATTTATTTACGTTATCGACATCTACACGACTAATATCTGGACATTCTCATGGTTAAAAATGCATTGCAGGCACAATTGTTAAAGGCAGGTTTGGTCGATAATAAAAAAGCCAAAAAACTGTCTAAACAGGCTGTGCACGAAAAACGCACCGGTGACAGCACGGAAGCTGAAATCAAGGCAAAAATTGAGCAAGACAAACAGCAAAAAATGGCCAGAGATCAGGCGCTAGAGCTTGAAAAAAAAGCGGCATTACAGGAAAAAGAGCTGAAAGCAGCAATCATCCAGATGATTGATCAGCACAAAATCCGCGATACGGATGGCGATGCGGTATACCAGTTTATTGATGACAGCAAAATCAAAAAAATCTATCTGAACCAGCAGATCTATAATGCACTGGTAGCAGGCAGTCTGGTAATTGCACGTGAAAATGACAGCTATGCATTTTTGCCTAAAGCCTTGGGAGATCGTATTAATGCCAAGATGCAAGGCTTTATCATTGTGAATAATTCAGAGAAAAATGAAGAAATCACTGATGAAGAAGATCCGTATGCAGCTTATGTCATTCCAGATGATTTGATGTGGTAATCGCATTCTTGTATCGAATACAAAAAACCGGCTCAGGCCGGTTTTTTAAACTTTACGCTAAAGACCTCAATTTAAATCAGTCAAAATTGACTTATAAAATTTGCAAATACCATCCATTCCATCTGTTGTAACGAGATTAAAGCTGTTTTTAGAATAAACAGGTGCAGCTTAAAACAGTTCAACTACACCTTCATTTTTAACCTGAAATCAGATTGCTTCTACAGGAACATATACTGGCCACCAAGCAGCCTGACGAACCACCTCAACATCAGATTCTTTTGATTTAAGATCAGAAATCCCTTGATCACGTGCGGTACGAAGTACTTCTAAGGCAACCACACTGGAAGTCACTCTTAGATCCGCATTGGATGGTAATAATGAGGCACCTTCAGAACCTAAACTTGCCTGACTGGCGACAGCCTGGGCGGCAGCAAAAATCATTTCATCAGTAATTTTTTGCGCTTTGGCAACAATTGCACCAAAACCCAGACCTGGATAAAGTGCTGCATTATTGGCCTGGCCAATTTTATAGCGCACATTGTTATAAATAACATCATCAAATGGTGCTCCGGTTGCCACAAATACTTTCCCATTCGTCCATTCGATCAGCTGATGTGGTGTGGCTTCATGTAACAAGGTCGGATTAGACAATGGAAAGATAATAGGACGCTCAACATGACTGGCCAAGTTTTTTACAATCTGTTCTGTAAATTGACCCGGCGTAGTAGAAGTACCTATTAAAATTGTTGGTTTTACATGTGCAACAGTTTCCGCAAGATCAATGATCCCTTTATTTTTATTGGCTTTTGCCTGTAATGCTGCCATATGGGGCCAACGTGTTCTTGCTTCTACCGCAGTATGATTAACAACACGGCTAAAACTGGAAACTTCAGCATTTTTACGCATATAGATTTTTTGGAAATCTAAAAGACCGTCTTGCATATCTTCAGTTAATAACCCGGGCAAGTCGATCAACCAGATTCGTGAAATTGCTTCTTCTTTCGTCAGACCGCTACGAATCATTTGGGAACAGATTTGATCAGCAATACCACAACCTGCAGTTCCTGCGCCAAAGATCACTACCCGCTGCTCAGTCCACGGTGTTCGACTTAATTTAACTCCATTTAACAGACCCGACATTACAATAGCGCCGGTACCCTGAATATCATCATTAAATGTTGGAAGAGTTTCACGGTAACGGTCTAAAATCCGGCGGGCATTGGTCGAACCAAAATCTTCCCAATGTAAAACAGCTTGCGGAAATAACTTTCTTGCAGCTTTTATATAAGCATCTATAAAATTATCATATACTTTTCCCTGAATACGTTCATGCCGGTTCCCCACATAGGACGGATCATTCAGTAATTTTTCATTATTGGTGCCTACATCCAGAATAACTGGGATGACTCGGTGTGGATCTATTCCCGCTGCTGCGGTATAAACCGCCAGCTTACCGATGGAAATATCGACACCATTTGAACCCCAGTCCCCGATTCCCAGAATTTCCTCAGCATCGGAAGCGACTATCAGGTCAATATCTCCCGACTCAGCACCATACGACCGAAGCTTTTCTTCGATACTTTCAGGTTCATTGATACTCAAGAAAACACCACGTGGGCGTGTCATGATTTCACTATAATTTTCAATTGCCTCCCCCACAACTGGGTCATAAACTACGGGTAACATTTCCAGCATATGACGTTGTAATAATGCATAAAACAAAGTTACGTTATTATCATGCAGACGCCACATATAAATATGCTTATCTAAATCACTCTTACATTCTTGATAAGCCAGATAGGTACGATTTAATTGTACTTCCATATCAATAGTAACCACGGGTGGTAAAATACCGGTTAAATCCAAAGCTTTTCTTTCTTCTAAGCTAAATGAAGTACCTTTATTTAAGGCAGGATCACGCAAAACTTCATAGCCGCGTGCAGTAGTTTGAAATTTGCGCTGGTTATTTTCAATAACCACTTTAGCTTGGCGAGTATACATATTCATACCTTTTAAAATAATTATAGGATTTTTTAGAAATTATTGTGATTAAGCATCAGCTGATCGATGGCCAATCACATTTTTTGAATTTATATTTATCAGAATCTTCCTCTCTTATTTTCCTCACACAACTGGAGAATTTTTGAATGAAATATTTTTTGTCATTGCATTTTAAACAATATATTCATAATTTCAAAAAACTGATGATAAGAAAAATTATCTTCAACCCAATTAGGGTGTTTAAAATACCTTTATTATTTCAGTTATTTATATATATGATTCTGTTAATTCATGACAATCTCTTACAATAATCCAGATAGAGTGAGGAAGTTATGCATAATGACTGATTGCCTTGCACTATTTCCTGCCACTTGAACACCTAGCATGATATTGAATTCATAAGAATTAAGATTTTCTTGAGCTGGTATAATAGTTGGGTCAGCTCATTTGATACCAGAACCCATATTAAATAGTATGGTCTTGATATTAAATCCTGCATATCATTTTCAGTTTTTGTTAAATTAAATAAGATAGCGAATTGAAGATTTTCAGCATATACACATACCAAAGCATCCACTTCACACTTACCTATCTAAAATTTAATTTTCAATTCTTATCAATAAATTAAAAAGCAAATTAAATTATTTTTCCAGCATAATTAAAATAATATTACTCTTTATATTTATGAAGATATAAATAGATAGTGGAATTAATCATATTAATTATTAACAAAAATACAAATATGTATTTTGTAACCCAAAATATTATATATTTAAAAAATAAAAACTTATGACAGATAAAAATATTTAGTATCAAATCTCTAGGATATAAAGCTGGAAATGAAGCAAGTTCTGTATTTTAGAATCATTTTTCCTGAGAGTTTTTAGCCTTTTTATGGTAAACAGCGTATGAGGATATGTATTAAAAGTTTATTTAAAATTTAAAAACTCCTGCTAAGGCTATAAACTCTATAACTATTTTGAATTGCATGAGAAAAGATAACTTGGAACAGTTTAAGGTGATCGAGAATATACAAGTCTGGGCAGATCAGTATCCCTGGCTAGAAATGTTCACTTCATTGAGCATTGTGATTGTACTGGCCATTATGGCGAACCTGTTTGCCAAACAGGTCGTCGTTCGCGGAATTCGCAAATTGATTTCCAAAATGCCTTTTGCCCATAATGAAATTATTGCCGAGCATAGCGTCATTCGTCGCATAGCCAATATTGTGCCCGCAATTGTAATTATGAACGGGATTACCACCGTTCCGCATTTATCTGACAAGGTTGAAACCTTTATCCAGATGGGTGCGCAAGCCTTCATCTTCCTGACCATTGCCTTGGCGATTGGTGAACTGCTGAATATTTTCAACCTGATTTATCAGCGCAATCCGAAGTCACGTAACAAGCCGATTAAAGGCTATTTACAACTGGTCAAATTGATCATCTTCATCGTCTGTGGTCTGATGATTCTGGGGACTTTCCTAAAGAAAGATGTCTTTACCCTGCTGGCCGGTTTTGGTGCCATGGCCGCGGTACTGATGCTGGTATTCCAAAATACCATTTTATCACTGGTGGCTTCGGTACAGATTTCATCTTATGACATGGTGCGTATTGGTGACTGGATTGAAATGCCATCTTTAAATGCGGACGGCGATGTCATTGATATGTCATTACATACTATTACGGTACAAAATTTCGATAAAACAGTGACAACGATTCCTACCAACAAACTGGTCACCGATACTTTTAAAAACTGGCGTGGCATGCAGGAAGCCGGTGCTCGCCGGATTAAGCGTTCCATTCAGATTGATCAAAGCAGCGTGCATTTCATGACGATAGAAGAACAGGACAAGCTGAAAGAGTTCCTTCTGCTGGATCAATATCTCAATAGCAAGGCAGAAGAACTGGAACAGTTTAACCTGCAACTGAGCCATCATTCTCAGTATAACCAGCGCCGTTTAACCAATCTCGGCACCTTCCGTGCTTATGTAGAGTTTTATCTACAACAACATTCGGGCATTAGTAAAAATCACTCTCTGATGGTGCGTCAGTTACAACCGACCAGTGAAGGCTTACCCTTAGAGATTTATGCCTTTACCAATACCACAGCTTGGGCAGATTATGAAAATATCCAGTCCGATATTATGGATCACTTGCTGGCGATTATTCCAGAATTTGGGTTAAAGGTGTACCAAGCACCTTCAGGCTTCGACATCAAGGAATCATTCAGCGTTTCTTAACTATTCAGAAAAGCTAATCCATCAATAACAGCCTGAAATCTGAGTCATTTCAGGCTGTTATTTATTGGTCTGTGTATGCATAAAAGAATAAAAATCTAAAATCTAAACAAATATTAGATCCGATATTTAGATGGTCACGCTGAAATTGTAGACGACCGCTGCTCCATAAGCTCTTGTAGCATTTTGTAAAAATCATGTTCTGATTCGAATTGCTCTTTACCGATACTTTCACCATTTAATAATAAATTCTGATAGCTTCGATGCTCATAAATGACTGTATTCAGAAACTGGGTACCTGAAATATTCTTGAGCAGGTTCTGTGTCTGTTTCATTTCCGCAAGTTGCAGCTGTTCAGGTATCTTATTCAGTACAGTATAAACTTTTAATTGAGTATTATATTGGGCGATTCCAATCGCTAATTGCACCAGTTCGGTTTCAAGTTGAATATCTTCTGGATCGATAGAGCTGGGAATAATGAGTTTATCTGCATGTTTCAGGACTGAACGTAAGGCAGGTGTATCCTGGCCATCAATATCAACAATAATATAGGTGAACTGCTGTTTCAGCATCTCCAAACGGTGATCCAGACTATGGCTATCCTGTTTTAAGATATCCAGATGCTCGAAAGAAAATTGTTTATTTTTCAGATTCGCCCATTCATAACCATTTGGTTCCAGATTGGCATCAATGAGTAACGTCGAGCCTTGTCCTCGTAATAACTCGGTTATATGCATAGCAATCGTGGTTTTTCCTGAGCCTCGTTTACGGCTGGCCACTACCCAAATACTCATATCTAATTTCTCTCGTTTGTGATGCTTTTCATTATGAAAAAATGGTTTAAACCTTAATATAATTATGGATTTAGAGTTGCGTATCTATCATGAAATTAAAGTCTGTTTTTGATAATAATTTTGTGGCTATTTCATCTAATCATAGGCTTAAAAAAATTCAATCCTTTATAATCACTACAAAGCAAAATGCATGATAAGAGTACGCTAATGTTTCGATGGCTTGAAAGACTGGTTGATCCCTATCCCACCAAAAATCTGAATCAACCTTTACCGACCAAGTTTTTTCCATTTGTCTGGCAGGCAGCCTACGGTGTACGCCGTTATTTACTGATTCTGGTGCTGTGTACGGCCGGTGCTGCCAGCTTTGAAGCCTTACTCTACTCAAAAATCGGGGATCTGGTAAATTGGCTCAGTAAAAGCCAGCCAGATACTTTTCTGGAGCAACATGCCAGTAATCTGACTTTGCTGAGTATTATTCTGCTGGCCAATATTTTCTTCGCTAGCGCACAATCCCTGATCAAACACCAGATCCTGTATAGCAACTTTCCGATGCGTTTACGCTGGCGCTTTCATAATTTACTGATGAAACAGAGTCTGGATTTTTTCCATAATGATTTTGCCGGACGTCTATCGGCCAAGGTCATGCAAACGGCGCTGGCAATCCGTGAATTCTGGGTCATTCTGGGAGACATGCTGGCTTATGTGCTGATTTACTTTATCACCATCAATATTGTTTTGGGCAATATTTCTCCCTATTTAGTTATTCCTCTCATGGTATGGTTACTGCTGTTTATGTGTGCGGCTTATTATTTTATTCCGCGTTTGAGCAAAATTTCCAATGCCCAGGCAGATGCCCGTGCCGTCATGACCGGTCGGATCACAGATGCCTACACCAATATCCAGACGGTCAAACTGTTTGCCCATGCTGGCCGCGAAAGCGAGTATGCCAAAACGTCCATGCAGGAATTTATGCTAACAGTGCATAAACAGATGCGTCTGGGTGCCCAATACGAAATCAGTATTTTACTCCTGAGTGTGGTGTTGTACGGTGGCGTCCTGGGTACCGCGATCTGGCTGTGGATGGAAGGACAGGCCGAACTGGGTATTATTGCAGCAACCACGGCCATGGTACTCAAACTAAACAGTATTGCTGAATTCATGATGTGGCAGACTTCTGCCCTGTTTGAAAATGTCGGTACCATTCAGGATGGTATGAAAACTTTGGGTCGCAAGATTGCCATTGAAGATAAACCGGGTGCCAAAGAGCTACAACTTCAGCATGGTGAAATTAAATTCGAAAATGTCAGCTTTGCCTATAATGATAAAAATGTAATTGACCAGTTCAATCTGACCATTCGACCAGGTGAGAAAATTGGTATTGTCGGTCGTTCGGGTGCCGGAAAATCTACCCTGATTCAGCTATTACTACACTTTTATCGTCTTGACCAGGGCCGAATCTTGATCGATGGTCAGGATATTGACGATGTCACTCAGGACAGTTTGCGCAAGAATATTGCTTTAGTGACTCAAGACACTTCGCTGCTGCATCGTACTGTCGCGGAAAACATCAAATATGGTCGTCCTGATGCGACTGATGAAGAAATGTTTGAAGCAGTGCGTAAGGCCAAAGCAGAAGAGTTTATTCCGAATCTGACTGATTTACGCGGTAAAAAAGGCTATGAAGCCTATGTGGGTGAACGTGGCGTGAAACTTTCTGGTGGTCAGCGTCAGCGGATTGCAATTGCACGGGTATTCTTAAAAGATGCCCCGATTCTGATTCTGGATGAGGCGACCAGTGCGCTGGATTCTGAAGTTGAAGCCGCCATTCAGAACAGCCTGGACGATTTGATGCAAGGTAAAACCGTGATTGCAATTGCGCATCGACTCTCTACCATTGCCCAAATGGATCGTCTGATTGTACTGGATCAAGGTCGAATTGCCGAGCAAGGTACCCATGATGAACTGGTGGCATTAAATGGAATCTATGCCCAGCTTTGGCAACGTCAAACTGGCGGTATGCTACTTCAGCAACAGGCTAAAGCATCAAATGCTCATGAATAATACGGTGTCGGGAAGATTTGAAAGTTTCTGACAATCTGATGGTCTTCAATGCTGAACAGGTCTGACACAAAGGATATTTTGTCCAGGCCTGTCATTTTAAAATTGTCCCTACCGATAAACAGGCGCTTACAGCACTCTGATAAAGTGCTGTCTATTCACTTCTATCAAGGCAAGCCCCATCATAGCGTTTAAGCGACCAGCTGCCGGGATAACACTTGTTCATTAAAATATTTTTTGATTTCATCAATAAAATTATGTGGTTTAAATTGATTTTAATGCCGAATTCAGGCTAATCTGCCATTGGCTCAGTAACAATCGCCAAAATTTTGTCCAACAATTTTAATGAAAAATCTGGCGGTGTCGTGCCAATATCCATCCATGAATAAAAAATTTGAGTGAGTGCAACGGATCGCGCATGAAAACAATTGCTCCACGCCAAGATCAAGGAATTCCAGGTGTTTACGGTCTCTTGCTTCTCGATGTCATTTCCCGCTGGGGTTATAATAATGAGTCGCTTTTTAAACCTTTCGGCCTGAGCAGTGAACAGTTGGCTGATCCTGATTTTCGTATTCCGCCCCATGTAGCCAATGAAATGGTCAAATATGCCCTGAAACTGACCGGTGAACCCACCCTGGGCTACCATCTCGGCACACAGATGCGGATCTCGATTCATGGCTTCATTGGTTATGCCATCATGACGGCGAATAATATTACCGATGCGCTGGTACTGGCGAATCGATTTATTCAGCTCCGTTTACCCTTCCTGCAACTATTTTTTTCGACCTTTGGTGCGAAGGCAACGGTACAGTTGCAAACCGATATCCAGCTAGAACCCCTGCGTACCGAAATTTCAATTGCATTGATGATCGGTCTGATCAGTATGGCCAAAGCCATTACAGGGGTTAACGATGCGACTGGAGAAATCGACTTTGACTTTAAAAAGCCGGAAGGTTTCGAACGCTTTAGCACCAAATTTCCAACACATCAGTTCCGTTTTGAACAGCCGCATTTAATTCTGAGCTTTGATAAAAATTATTTGATGAACAAGTTGGTGCATGCCGATCCGATTGCCAGCCAGATTGCGATTAACCAGTGTGAAACGGAACTTTCTGCCTTGGGGGAACGGCACCGGATTGCGATGCGGGTTCGAGATATCTTGACCCATGCCGAACAGCATTATCTGAGTATTGAAAGTGTGGCAGATCGACTACATATGTCTGACCGCACCTTAAAACGGCAACTGGCGGCTGAAGGTACCTCTTTTTCTACCCTGGTCGATGAAGTACGTTACCGGCATGCCACTTCGTTATTGTCCCGGACAGACTTTACCCTGGAACAGATTGCAGATGAACTCGGTTATAGTGATGTCGCCAATTTTAGCCGTGCATTTAAACGCTGGAGTGGTCGCAGCCCGAGCAACTGGCGCAAAGATCCTTATTTATAAAGGGTCATAAGCCTTTTGTTTTGACCAAAAAGAATGTATAAAACATGTCAAAAATGATCTTAAGATTTTTAAGGAGTTATCAATGAATCATCCTGCAGAATTAAAGTACGCAAGTACACATGAATGGGTGCGCATTGAGGGTGATCTTGTTGTGACCGGCATTTCCGACCATGCACAGGATGCATTAGGTGATTTAGTCTATGTTGAAGCCCCCGATCTTGATTCACACATCACTGCGGGTAAACAAGCCGGTGTGGTTGAATCGGTCAAAACTGCATCTGATATTCATGCGCCGGTGTCTGGCGTAGTAGTTGAAATCAATCCTGATCTTGAAGATGATCCTGATTTCATTAATGACGACCCATATGGCAAGGGCTGGATCTACAAAATAAAACCAGACAATATGGCAGATGTCGAAAAACTGCTTTCAAATACAGAATATGAAGCTGGCCTATAAACCCGCTTAAATTTAGAAAATCAGCCTCTGGGCTGATTTTTTTATGGTAGTTAAATGCTTTAGATTTCCAATCTAAATTAAATTCCGTGTACTTCTATCAGAATATTATTGTATTTTTCACATATTTTTCTTAAAGTTTGCTACGACACTCGCTTCACTCCCTGATTGGTCACGCTTATTTATAACAATAAACTCTCGTGCTAGGCCCTGCGTCACACAGCATATAATTCCCAGAAGATCATGAACACCATTGCAGCGCCACTATGGACCAGGTCATTTGTACTTTGTCTGGCCAACAACCTGTTTTTATTTATTTCCTATTTTGCACAAACCACAATTCTGCCGATTTACATCTTAAAAGAGTTAGGCGGTAATCTAACCCAGGTTGGTCTAGCCATGACCTTATTTATAGTCTCCGCCATTACAGTGCGTCCTTTTATTGGCTTAATTATCGATAAATTCGGCATACGTCAAACTTTAATTGTCTCAGAAATATTTTTCAGTCTTTTTTCATTAGCTTACCTGCTCGCTGATCAGCTCACGATTCTGTTTATCATCCGTTTCTTGCATGGCATCTGGTTTAGTATCTTGACTACAGTTTGTGTGCCTGTCGTAAACCAGTTTATTCCAGAACAGCGTAAAGGCGAAGGCATGGGCTATTTTGTCATGTCTGTAAATCTGGGAAGTGTCTTGGGTCCTTTAATTGGTCTGAGTCTGATTGAATACTGGTCTTATTTTCAGGTTAGCACCCTGTTGATCGCTATGGTATTTATCGGATTTGTCTTCTGTTTTCTGATTCCGTTTAAAGGGCCTGTAAAAATCGTCAAAAAGTCCGACATGAAAATATCACTTGGCCTGACTGATTTTGTGGAAAAGAAAGTGCTGCCCGTTGCGGTATTAGCCATGCTGGTTTCTTTTTCTTATGCCAGCATTATGTCTTTTATCGCACCATTTGTAGCCAGCAAGGATTTAATGGCCTATGCCGGTTTATTCTTTGTAGTATTTGCGATTTCCATGATGAGCCTACGTCCGATCACTGGAAAAATTTATGATCGTAAAGGTCCGCAATATGTGATTTATCCAGCACTGCTGGCTTTTAGTCGGGGGCTGTTTTTACTGAGCCAGATTCAGACCTTATGGGGATTTATGCTGGCTGCGGTCATGGTTGGAGTGGGTTTTGGCAGTGTACAACCGTGTATGCAAACCTTAGCGATTCAACGTGCATCCAAGCATCGAATTCGCTATGCAACCTCAACTTTTTATACGTTCTATGATTTGGGTAT
Organism: Acinetobacter sp. BY419; assembly: GCF_019038395.1. Lineage (GTDB taxonomy): Bacteria > Pseudomonadota > Gammaproteobacteria > Pseudomonadales > Moraxellaceae > Acinetobacter. The sequence continues at coordinate 2,106 of NZ_JAGFXZ010000017.1, read as the reverse complement.
TGCCATTGGTTCACTGTTTATTGGTGCCATCATTGCAGTTTATAGTTATCAGTTTACTTTTATACTGTGCGGTATTTTAACCCTCAGCAGCATTATTTATTTTAAGCTGGTGGTACAAGCTAAACCCGCCTAGTTCATATTTAATGGCTTATAAATAAGTTAAATAAAACAGGCAGAGCTTAAGGAACTCCCCCCAAAAAGCCCGCCTGTTTTATCAGAAAATTTTTATTCAGTTACTGGTTGGCCTTCTGCTGTTTTTTCCTCAACTTTTGAGTCTTGCATCATTGAAAACTGAGTCGGTTCTGTGACTGCGGCAGTGTCCTGGCGGTTACTTTTCAGCTTGATCTGCAAACGTAACTCATTGGTGGAGTCGGCATTGCGCAAAGCTTCTTCATAAGAAATTTCACCCTGGTTATACAGCTCAAATAAAGCTTGGTCAAAAGTCTGCATACCCAGTTCACGTGATTTCGCCATAATCGCTTTCAGCTCATGGAACTCCCCTTTCAAGATCAGGTCAGAAATAAGTGGTGTATTTAACAGGATTTCAATCGCTGCACGACGGCCTTTTCCATCCTGGGTGCGGATTAAACGCTGTGAAATAATGGCCTTCATATTTGAAGACAGATCCATCAATAACTGATTCCGGCGTTCTTCCGGGAAAAAGTTGATAATCCGGTCTAAAGTCTGGTTGGCATTGTTGGAGTGCAGTGTTCCCAGACAAAGATGCCCGGTTTCCGCAAAGGCAATCGCGTGTTCCATGGTTTCTGTATCACGGATTTCCCCAATCAGAATCACATCCGGAGCCTGACGTAAGGTATTTTTCAGTGCATTGTGCCAAGAGTGACAGTCCACGCCGACCTCACGATGGGTAATCATGGATTTTTTATGTTTATGTACATATTCCACCGGATCTTCCACGGTAATGATATGTCCCGCTGAATTTTCATTCCGGTAGTCAATCATTGCCGCCAGAGAAGTCGATTTACCTGAACCCGTTCCTCCAACCACCAGTACCAGTCCACGTTTTTCCATAATCACATGTTTAAGTGAGTCAGGCAGTTTAAGCTTCTGGAAGTTTGGAATTTCTGCGGTAATGGTACGAATTACCATGCCAACATTAAGCTGCTGCTGGAAGACATTGACCCGGAAACGGGAAATACCCGGCACAGTGATCGCAAAGTTGCACTCAAGTTGAGCTTCAAATTCTTTACGCTGTTTATCATTCATCAGGCTATAGGCAAACAGTTTGGTTTTTTCAGCTGTGAGTTCTTGCTGTCCAAAAGGTTTCATTAAGCCTTGATGTTTAATACTCGGTGGAAAATCAGCCGTAATAAATAAATCTGAGCCGCCATATTCCACCACTTTGGTCAGCATGTGATGCATGAATTTTTTTGCTTCGTCCAACAGTTCTGCCGTGAACATTTTCTTCCCCCGGAAATGCAAAACTGCACAAATCTTGATCTTAGATTTATGCCAATATATTTTATTTCATTGTGCAGCGTTTTATGAATAGGCTCAAATTCATTTGATTTATAAAGAAATATTTTTTTGATACTTATGTGACGCACTTCAATAAAAATTAAATTAAATAGAGGTAGTCATACTTTTTAAAACCTCTGCCAAAAAAATAAGGTTGTAATTTTAAAGATAAAATTCTGTCAGACGATTCATTATTTGTCATTTGCGATGCATAAAATGTGATTGAACGGCATATTTAACATTTACGAAAGTCATAACACATTTTTCCTTCCTTATAATTAACCAACTCTCCTGTTTTATGAATTAATTTGAGTTCCAGCATATGAAATAATGACTCATCAAAAATCCGGATAATTATTTATTAAAATTGAACAAAACCGTGGAACATTGCTTATTTATTGATCGTGGAACATAAAAAAAAGATAAAAAAAGCCCGAACAGTGATGTTCGGGCTATAAACTTTGAAATAAGTATTTGAATTTCAAATAAAATTGTAGCATTGTTATTCCCAAGTAGAAATGTCCTACCTAATAACCAAATAGAAATGTCCTATATGGACATTTCCAAGTCAAGCACAGGATTCAGATTTCGTTCTTTGATTGCTGTTTTCTGTGCACGTCTGCTTGG
>NZ_JAGFXZ010000016.1 GCF_019038395.1 Acinetobacter sp. BY419 | reverse complement strand
CAGTCCGGGAACAGTTCATTCATGGCACGCGGTTCAAGCACCGCACCAGAAAGAATATGTGCACCCACTTCGGAGCCTTTCTCTACGACACAAACGGACAAATCATTTAAGTTGTTTTCAATTGCAAGTTGACGGATTTTGATCGCAGCAGAAAGACCCGCAGGGCCTGCGCCTACGATGACGACGTCAAACTCCATCGATTCACGTTCGATGTGTTCCATGTAGGACTCCTCATATTACTATTCGGTGGCAACCATAACCGGATGATTGGGTGCTGCCATGAGTGTTCGTGGTTCCTAGACACAAAAATACTGGTGTCTTTGATAATCTGGGCTAGTATAGTTTTAAACCGAGTTTTAGCCAATTGGCTGAAACATATTATTTTTCCGTCATTAAGGTCTTCTTCTATGGATAAGCCAGTACCCAGCACAAATCCGACGAAAAAAGTAACTTATCCCGATGATAAAAATTTAATAGATATCGCACAATACTTAAAAGATGCACAGGGCAGTCACAAAAGGTCAATTCCCCCTTTGGAACAATGGCAGCCAAAGCATTGTGGCGCAATGGATCTGAAGGTTTTAGCCAATGGAGAATGGTGGCACGAAGGTCAATTGATCAAGCGTCAACCGATGATTGACCTGTTTGCAACAGTGCTTTGGAAAGAAAACAATAAATTCTATCTAAAAACACCGGTAGAAATGATTGAAATTGAAGTTGAAGATGAACCCTTATTTGTCAATCAGGTCGATCAGGTCGAGATCAATGGAATGACCTATCTGCGACTGGGCACGACAACACAGGACATGATTATTGTGGATGCCGACCATCCGATTTTTATGCGTGAATATAAAGGCGAGTTGCGCCCTTATGTGCATGTCCGTTTTGGGATCAATGCCCTGATCCAGCGTGCTGCATTTTTACATCTGGTGGAGATGGGCGAACTTGGTGAAAATCCAACAGGAGAAACTGTTTTAAGTTTGAAAAGTGGTGATTTAGACTTGCATTTGAGCACCTGAGGTTTAAGCTTGGTCGCTAGAGTTTTGAAACAAGCCACCTGCAACGTTATGAGCGCTATTCAACTAATTTCCCAGCTATTAGACCCAATGCCCAATGCCACGGCAGATGCGCCGATTGGTATTTTTGACTCCGGCGTAGGCGGCTTGTCAGTTGCGCTAGAAATTGCCCGCCATCTGCCGAATGAGCGCTTTGTCTATTATGCAGATACTGCGCATGTGCCTTATGGCCCGAGAGAGGATCAGGAAATTCGTGCCCTGACGGCTCAGGCGATTGAATGGCTGTATCGTCAGGGTTGCAAGGTTGCAGTGGTTGCTTGCAATACCGCTTCTGCATTTAGTCTGGATTATCTGCGTGAGCATTATGGTGAAAACTTTCCGATTATCGGTCTGGTGCCCGCGCTTAAACCGGCCGTTCTGAATACCCAATCGAAAACGGTTGCGGTACTGGCCACGCCCGCGACCTTCCGCGGTAAGCTGATTAAAGATGTTATTTCCCGTTTTGCTGAACCGGCCCAAGTCAAAGTGCTGCCTGTGACCAGTCTGGATCTGGTGCCTTTTGTAGAGGCTGGAAAACAGATGAGTGAAGCCTGTCTGCAGATATTAAGAGAGATTTTACAACCGGTTGTAGATCAGGGCGCTGATTATTTAGTGCTGGGATGTACACATTACCCCTTCCTAAAACCGTCAATTCAGTATATTTTTGGTCAAAAGCTGACATTAATTGACTCAGGATTCGCAGTTGCAAGACAAACGGCCCGAATTTTAATTAAAAATGGGTTATTATTTGAGCATGAGTCTAAAGAAAGCGTGAAAATTGAACTGGTCGTGAGCGGACAGAATGCTGAACAGCTCCGACCGATTTTGCAGCACCTGATTCCGGCCGATTTAAAATGGCAGATCAGTAATATGAGTACAGTCTAAAACTCATTTTTATAATTTAAAAGAAAGATATTTTTATTTTGGGGTGGCCATATTGGGCAAAGGAGCATGTATTTATGCATTTTTTACCCAAATGTACAGGAGAAGAGGATAGCCCATGCTGGATAAACGGTACCAAGTGTTCATTTCAACCTCTGGGGCAGAAATGCAACCGGAGCGCATCATTCTGGCTCAAACACTGGTGGGAATGGGGTTTTTCTCGTGGGGACTGGAACAGCGTACACCGCTGAATACTGCATTTTCACGCCGCCAGATTGATGACTGCGATTATGTGGTGATTTTGCTGGGCAGCCAGTATGGGGAGCAGTCGGTATCCGGTGTTGGCTATATGCATCTCGAATATATTTATGCGGTCACCAAGCAAAAACCGATTATTGTATTTATGCATGAGGATCCGGCTTCACGTGAAAGTGCATTACATGATGCCAAACCGGAATTACAGGAAAAATTTAAGGAATTCCGTCAACTGCTACAACAGGAAGTAGATCAGGTCTTTACTTACCGCAGCCTGCGCGATCTGGAAATGGCGGTGCGTTTTAACATGCCGCAAATGCTGGAACGTTATCCGGTGACCGGTTGGGTACGTCCGCAAAATACCCAGGCACTGCATGACGAGATTGACCAGCTGAAAGCCAGAGTGGCACAACTGGAACGTGATGGTGGAACTGCAGAAGTCGACCCATTCCTGAGTCTGCCCAAAGTGGCTATGCATGAAGTTTTTTCGTTTGAATACCGGATGCATGCCTATCAGGATGGTAACTTCAAGGAAATCAAGGTTCAGAAAAAACTGACTTGGGCACAATTGCTGGCGCTGCTGGGTTCCACCTTTGTCAATCCGACGCCTGAAGAGTTTTTTTCGAAACGCATGAATGAATATTTGAATGAAACCGGGTTGAGCGATGCCCGGGTGCATATGCCACGTGCGCATGCAGTCGCACGTGCCCAGATGAATATTCGTGCCTTGCATAGCTTAAAAATTCAAATGCGCCAGAATGACTGGATTGTGCCATCTGGTCGTGATGATCGGCAGCGCATGCTGTGGCAGATTACTGCAAAAGCGCAGAAGTTGCTGGACAGCAGCTTGCTGGATTTAGATCGCACTTTTCAATATAAGTCAGCGTATTAATCCATAGAGAGAATAAATAAAAAGCTGTTAAAGTACAGGGGTTGATATCCTGACGGACGAACTGAATGTATTCTCCTGCTAAAGCGAAAGTGACGATTATATTGGCAAACCTGGGCACACCAGATGAACCTACGGTTCCAGCGGTACGCCGTTTTCTCAAGCAGTTTTTGTCTGATCAGCGTGTGATTGAAATTCCCAAACCGATTTGGCAAATCATTCTCCGCTTATTCATTTTACCATTTCGTCCAAAGCGGGTTTCGCAGGCCTATGCGCAAGTATGGGGACAGGATTCGCCAATGCGTGAAATTCTGTTTGAGCAGGTCGCCGCAGTCAAGGCACATTTAACTCGGCTTTATCCGCAGTTTGAACTGAATGTGGTGCCTGCCATGACCTACGGCAATCCGAATATTCAGGATGTTCTCGCAAAAGTAGCTGAACAGCCGCAAGAACACGTGATTCTATTTCCATTGTTTCCACAATATTCAGCCACCTCGACCGCACCTTTATATGATGCAGTAGCGAAATGGGTCGTTAAACAGCGCAATTTGCCCGGTTTGACCGTCATCCGGGATTATTATCAACATCCCTTATTTATCCAGTCACTGGCTCAAAGCGTACGTGATTATCAGGCGGTGCATGGTCAGCCGGAAAAACTGCTGATGTCTTTCCACGGCATTCCTCAGCCCTATGCCGATAAAGGCGATCCCTATGCCGAGCGTTGCCGGATCACAGGCAAGCTTGTGGCTGAAACCCTGGGTTTAAATGAAGATCAATATGCCATCAGCTTTCAGTCACGTTTTGGCAAGCAGGAATGGATCAAGCCCTATACCGATGTTTTGCTGGAAGACTGGGCCAAACAGGGGGTGAAATCAATTCAAGTGATGAGTCCTGCATTTTCCGCGGACTGTCTGGAAACGCTGGAAGAACTCGCCATGGAAAATGCCGAAACTTTTAAATCTCTGGGCGGTGAAAGCTATCGTTATATACCTGCATTAAATAGCCGTGAAGACCATTTGCAGTTGCTCAACTGTCTGCTTCAGGCTAATCTGGATGCATTGACACAGACGCTTGCCCATTAACTTGCCCGAGGTTTTTCACTCTATGTTACAAGTCAAAATTGTTCCGGTTACTGCGTTTCAGCAAAACTGTTCCATCGTTTGGGATGCGGACACTAAAGAAGCCATTTTGATTGATGCAGGGGGTGAACCTGACAAGCTAAAAGCTGAAGTTGAAGCTCTGGGTTTGACGGTTAAAGCCTTATGGCTCACTCATGGTCATCTGGATCATGCGGGTGCTGTAGGTGCGTTAAAAAAGGCTTGGGATGTACCGGTGATTGGGCCGCATAAGGACGATGCATTCTGGCTCGACATGATTCAGGAGGTGTCCGCACGTTACGGTTTTCCGATTCCGGAAAAAGTCGAAGTGACCCAGTGGCTGGAAGGCGGTGAAGTACTCACCCTTGGCAATGAAGAATTTGAAGTGCGTTTTGCCCCGGGACATACGCCGGGTCATGTTATGTTCTATAACAAAAATTATGCCTTATTATGGACAGGTGATGTATTGTTCAAAGGCTCGATTGGCCGGACTGATTTCCCGCGTGGCAACCATCAGCAGTTATTAGATTCTATTCAGCGTGAATGTTTTAGCCTGCCGGATGAGACCCAATTTATTTCAGGACATGGACCAATCAGTACTATTGGTTTTGAAAAGCAGCATAATCCGTTTGTTGCAGGTAAATCGGGTTAAAAGTTTGAACACGGGATTGATGAGTCGGCTGCATCAATCCCGATGAAATGGCCCGCTATAGGAGTGTTTTATTTCTAGAACAATCAGAAGGGCAGCAAGAATTAGTAAAATGCCAATTGCAATAATAACCAGATCGAAAAGATAAATTCCAAAGCTCAAACTTATCAGGCTGAAACCAATACATATAAAAAATAGGATTTTTAAGCACCAAAGCCCCATTGCTTTCTCCTGTATGAATAATTTTTTACTATTTATTGTTATTACACGTGATTACCCAGATATATCATTATTTGAACAGCAATGCTAAACAAAAATCTGTGGGTATTTTTCTCATATGAGTATAGTATAAAAATATTAGTTATTGTTTTTTATTGATAAATAATTGGTTTTTTCACTAGTCATGAATGAATGGTTTTGCAAGATTTTGGGTCGAAGTAAAATATATAGACATGTTCAATTGAGACATAAGAATAAATATATCCCCTAAAAAATGAATCAGATGCTAGGATTGATCATGGATTTTTTTATTTAAAGAACAAAGAAAATATTTTTATTCTATGTGTTTAAGGTTAATCACTGGACTGGATTAACCTTAGATCAAGCTGATGGGGTGGTTGATTATTCAAGATAACCCATCATTTTATTCTTCGCTATTGTCAGCTTGCGGTGCATCTTGAGTAGGCAAGCTATATTCGTCATTGGCCCAAGCACCCAGATCAATCATTTTGCAACGTTCTGAGCAAAAAGGCCGGAAATCATTATCTTCCCAAGTGGTCAGTTTGCCACAACGCGGACAGTTTAAAGTAGTGGGCATGAGGCAACTCCAAAGAAAAATAAAGGTTCGATTAGGCAAATATAGCCGCACTTGTTAGACTTATGCGGTTTTTATTAGTTTGATCTGATTATGCCGATTCGTCAATTTCAAGCACAGCGTATGCATGCGCCCCGTGATTTTCAAAGCATCAGTCCTGAACCGGTCTGCGTTGAAGTCGGGGCGGGTAAAGGTAAACATGCCTTGTTATTCAGCAAGAACAATCCCGACAGTCAACTGATTGCGATTGAACGCACCCGTGAAAAATTTCTGGCGATGCAAAAACAGCATGCTGTTGAAGGTCAAACCAATTTGCAGACCGTTCATGCAGATGCTTTGCCGTGGATCGTGCATGCACTTTATCCTGTACAAGTAGAACAATTTTTTATTTTGTATCCAAATCCTGAACCGCATAATCCGGCACAGCGCTGGGTCAATATGCCATTTTTTGAGTTTATGCTTTCCCGCTTAAAAACGGGTGGTACCATTACCCTGGCCAGTAATATTCCTGCCTATATCGAAGAAGCAGAACAACAGGTACAGCAAATCTGGAAACTGCCTTTCATTAAGGAAGTGATTGCTTCAGATTCGGCGCGTACCCATTTTGAGATTAAGTATCTGGAGCGCGGTGAACTATGCCAGCAGCTAATCATCAGTAAGCCTGAAGGCTATATGACGCGCTTTGATGATTTTCAGCCTTTGCAAGGGCAGAATGCTAGCGTCGCGGAATAATCAGATGAGCAAACGCATTGCTATTGTTGGCGCAGGTCCTGCAGGCTTAATGGCAGCAGAAGTCCTCAGCCAGTTTGACTATGAGCTGCATGTGTATGAGCAAAAGCCGTCTGCTGCACGTAAATTTCTGATGGCAGGTAAAACCGGCCTGAATATTTCCCATGCCGAGCCTGTGGAGCAGTTTGTACAGCGTTATGATCAGGCAGAGTGGTTGTCCCCATGGGTCAAAAAGTGGGACGCTGTCTGGATTCAAAACTGGATGAAACAGCTCGGTATTGAGCCTTATATCGGTTCATCCGGCCGGGTATTCCCGACTGAAATGAAAGCTGCGCCCTTGCTGCGTGCCTGGCTCAAGCGTTTGGCCAGTCATGGCATCCAGTTTCATTACCGGCACAAAGTCAGCCAGTTGCATCAGCAACATCTCGAATTCTATGATTTAAAAACCAAGGAACATCGTACCGAAAAATTTGATGCCATCATTCTGGCTTGTGGCGCAGTGTCCTGGTCGGAACTGGGCAGTGACGGGGCATGGCAAGCCTGGCTAAACCCGGATGAAATTGAGCCTTTTCAGGCCAGTAATGCTGGGGTGGAATATCCGTGGTCTGCGTTTATGCAGCCAGTCTTTGGTCAGCCGCTGAAACGTGTTGCAGCATGGGTCGAACAAGGTGAAAAGACCATCGGCGATATCGTGATCAGCCATTATGGTCTGGAAAGCGGCCTGATCTATAAGCAGGGACGGGGTTTGCGTGAACAACTTAAACAGGGCCAAAAAATGCAGCTTAGTCTGGATCTTTTTCCTGACCAAAGCGTAGAGCAATTGGCGAAAAAATTACAGCCGGGTAAGAAGCAGTCTTTAAGCAATGTCTGGCGTAAAGCCGGATTGGAGGGTGCCAAGGCGGCTTTGGTGCGGGAATTGGTAGCCAAGTCGTTATGGCAAGATTCTGCTGAATTAGCCAGGCAGATTAAAAATCTGACCATTCCACTCACAGGATTCCGCCCGATTGAAGAGGCCATCAGCTGTGCAGGTGGTGTCAAGCGTGAAGTATTATCGGAACAGCTACAGCTGAAATCTAACCCGCGTGTATTTCTCTGCGGAGAAATGCTGGACTGGGATGCACCCACCGGTGGCTATCTGCTGACCGCCTGTTTTGCCACAGGTCGTGCTGCAGCTGAGGGCGTGCATCAGTTTCTGAGAGCGCATTAAGTCATTGTTTGGTCAGAATGAGCGAGTGTTTATGCTGACCTTCAGGCTCGGCAGATCAGGTTTTACATGATTCATGCTTTAAAGCTGTCAGTCCAGTTTAAGGGATGATTTTTGGATTTCATCCCAACTGCATAATAATATTTAATCATCTGTCATTGCTCAACTTTCTTGGAAGATGGTTCTTGCTTGGCGAGATCCTGGTATTGTAAACGCCAGCGTTCCAGTTGCTCTTGGGCATGCAGATATTTCCCTAGCCCTTTTACATTCTCACTGGCTTCATTCACGGTGGCAGCTTGAGTCTGTGGGCTATTGAGCAGTTTGTCCTGATGTTCCCAGTATTGATACATCATGCCTTGGATATAACGGCCCTGTTCGGTTTTTAGATCTAAAGCTTTCAGCATATTCAGAGCTGACTTTACATGATCACGCTGACGTTGCTGGACAAATTCTGCTGTCATATTTTCATCATTGCGCATGCTGTTTAATTCTTTTTCCAGATCACTGCTCATCTCCTGAAAGCGTTTTTCGTAATCCGTCAGTACGGCAATATCATGTGGATCATCGGCAGTTTTTGGAAAATCTTTGAGTGGTTCGGTTTTGAGTTCCTTCATGACTTGATCCGAAGCCATGTTATCTGTTGTCGCTTCAGTTGGAGTTTCGGAAGTTTTCTGATCGCATGCCATCAGCAGCATGGTCACGGCGAACAGCGCCGTTCGTGTCATTCCTGGGATTTTATGCATGATCGCCTCCTGTTTTTAAGTACTTTTCTTGAACACATAAATATGGGTGATATAAGGAAAATCTATCATTTCTTCTGAGTGCTTGGCTGTATATTGCTGGATGATCTGTTCAAATTGTAATTTGAGCTGAACTTGCTGCGCGGTGGGCATGGCTGCAATAAAACTGGTCGAGAGCAAGCGTTTGGATACTACCTGCTCCACGGGACCGTGCTGTTGCTGGGTCATTGTGGTTTCTGCATAGGGCTGAAATAGTGTTTGCTGTGCAAAGACTTCGCGCCAGGCACCACTATGAAAGCGTGGGGCATCACCTTCTAAGGGTGCAATACAATCAGCGAGGGCCTGAACCCAGTCCACCCGAGTATCGCGCTGATTCCAGATTAAGACCAAAAAACCATGCGGTTTAAGCACCCGATCTAGTTCTTTCAAGCTGGCAGCGTTGGCAAACCAGTGAAATGACTGTGCACAGAATACTGCATTCAGGCTATGATCAGGCAGGGGAAGCTGATGGCTAACGCCTTCAATCGCATCAATGTCCGGATGAGCCATTTTTAATTGAGCCAGCATTTCCGGAACAGGATCAACAGCAATGATGTGCCTGCTGAGGGGACGTAAATAGGGAATAAATTTGCCGGTACCACTGCCTAAATCCAAAAGATGCGCATCTGCAGCTAAACCCAGCATCTCGTTCAGCCACTGGCTGATTTCTGCCGGATAATCGGGACGTACTTGCTGATATAGCTCAGCAGACCTACTAAAACCCCGTTTTGCTGCAGGATGTAATGATTGTGTCATATTTTGCGCTTTTTAATCTTTTTGATCGATATAAAATAGCATATTCACTTTTTTGACAGCGTTCATTGATTGAATTGTTGTGGAAGGGTTCGATTTACCAGCACGGGAAAGTTATGGACAAGCAGATTGTTTTTGAAGATGAACATATACGCGCGATTTTTATGCCGGGATCTTCTTCAGAACTGATTTTTTCATTTGGCGATTTGATTACCCGTGCCAAGGGCCTCAACATCAATGCAGAAAAGTCACTGGCGAAATTTGAATTTAACGTGCTCGGCATTATGCCCAAGCATAAATCCTGGTTTCCGCAAGGTTCCATGTGGAACATGTTGCAGGCAGTTGCAGAACTTATTGCACCGTTCCAGCAACGGATTGCCTATGGTGGTTCAATGGGGGGCTATGCCGCGATTAAATATTCCCGTACCTTGGGCGTACAACGGGTAGTGGCGATGGTGCCGCAATATTCAATTGATCCGGAAGATGTGCATGATGCCCGCTACAACATGTTCTATCAGCCAGAGCTGAATGCCGGGATGCGGGTTGAGGCCAAGGATATCGACCCTGCTTGCGAATATATTATTGTTTATGATCCCTACTGTGCCGAAGATCGGGCGCATTATCTGAAATTAAAAACACTGATTCCGCATCATCATGTGCTGCATCTGCCTTTTACCGGGCATGATGCGATTGCAGTTCTGGCCAGTTCCGAGCTGCTGTATGACTTTTTAGTGCATGACTATGAGCCTCGCTATTTTTACCAGAAAATGCGCAGGGTCAAGAAAAACAGCAAGTTCTATTACCGCAAGGTGATTGAAAATGTCTTGCCACGACACCGGATGGCTTTAGGGCAGATCCTGAAAAACAATGATCTGCAACTGGATAACCAGTTTTTTGATGCCAGCCAGAAACAGGTAATCCTGCGGGAACTGTTGCAAAATAAACAGGTCGATCAGCATGACCTGCTCAAGCTCGGCATTCATGTGAATTTACCGCAGGAAAACCGTCAGTTGCTGTTGGACCAGTATGGACATGGTCTGGTATTTAATGTCATTAGCCATAAAATAGAAAGTTATGCAGAAGGCGCGATTGCCCTGAATCATAAATTCCTGATTCCAATTTATGCCAAAGGCAATGGTTTATTGAGCATTAATCTGAATGATGAGCGTTATCTGGTGGTAATGAACGACCGTCATATCATGAAACTTGTCAAAGAAAATGATGCCTTGTCGGTCGGTATGCACCCGATTTTAATGAAGCGTTATAGCGATTTTTATATATTTAGCTATAAGCAGCTGAATCTGAGCACCAATGAATATGGCGCTGCTGCTTTTATTGAGGCTAGTGACAAAAATACGCAGTTTGTGACACAGAGTGAAACAAATTAACTAAAATTATTTATAAAAAACAAATACTTGACATGTGATGAGCTTGGCATAATATAGAGAAAAGCGGTAAAAATAATAGACTAATTATATCGCTCCCGATGTTTGAAGCGAAGAAGGGGATCTCTATCATGCAAGCAACTCGGATGATGCAAGTGTGTTTTATCTTCGGTTTGGCTTTGCCGAATCTGGCACATGCAGGAAGTGTGCATCCTGCGGTGATCATGGTCAGTGCGTCCATTATCTTTATGATTATCCTGTCAGTATATGTGGTGTATCGGATCCGCAAGTCACTACGTAATCACATGGATAAACCGCTGGATTAATCCTTTCCGGCTGAAAAAGGTTGAAAAGCCTGAATGACCTGTTTTAAATGACAGGAATAAATTGTCAACAGGATTGAGGGAACAGCCGTGAAAGCCGTTTATTTAGACTATGCTTCTTTAGACCAGCAGTATTTGGACTTTCAGGCACTGCATGCAGCATTTGATCCGCTGGTTTTGTATCCCACGACTTCGGCTGCCGAGATTATGTCCCGTGTGGCCGATGCTGAAGTCATTATCAGCAACAAGGTAGTGATTGATGCTGCCACGATTCAGCAATGCCCTGAGCTTAAACTGATTTTAATCTCGGCAACCGGCACCAATAATGTCGACCTTGAGGCGGCCAAAGCACGCGGTATCGTCGTGTGTAACTGTCAGGCTTATGGCACCTCGGCAGTCGCACAGCATACGATTATGCTGATGCTGAATCTGGCGACTTCATTCCTGAGTTATCAACGTGCATTGCAACAGGGCGAATGGCAAAAGGCCAGCCAGTTCTGTCTGCTGGATGCACCGATTGTTGAATTGGCCGGAAAAATCCTGGGCATCGTGGGTTATGGTGAACTGGGCCATGCGGTGGCTAAACTGGCCGAGGCCTTTGGCATGAAAGTTTTGATTGCTGCGCTGCCAAACCGTGCAGTGGATGCATCCCGTGTGCCATTTGCCGAGCTGCTTGCTCAAGTTGATTTTCTCAGTCTGCATTGTCCACTTAGCGAAGACACCCGACATTTAATCAGTCATGCTGAACTGGAGGCAATGAAAACCAGTGCATTTTTAATTAACTGTGCGCGTGGTGGCATTGTCGATGAAGCCGCTTTGGCTGAGGCGTTGCGAGCAGGCAAGATTGCCGGGGCAGCGACGGATGTTCTAACGGTAGAGCCACCGAAGCAGGGCAATGTACTACTGGACCCTACGATTCCAAACCTGATTGTGACGCCACATAATGCCTGGGGCAGTGTCGATGCACGGCAACGTATTGTGGATCAGATGGTCGAAAATGTAGCAGCATTTAAACAGGGTCAGCCGATTCGTCAGGTCAATGAATAGATCAAGTCGATAACAAGATAACTGTTTTATGCTCTGACAATAAAAAAGCCCGTCACGGGCTTTTTTTATAGATCAGTGATTGCATAACTGGTGGCTGAGCCTGAACCAGATTGAGGCTGCATCTGTGGTGTTGTCGTTTGCTGAGGTGCAGAGGACTCACTCAAAGGCTGCTGCACAATCGGTGCTGCCTGCTGTGAATTACCGCGCCAGACTTCTTTGGTCTGCTGGATTTTCTGACCGGTTTGTTGGGCTGCCTGAGTTGCACCCTGATCTACTTTTTGCAGGGTATCCAAGGTTGCAGATTTGGTATTGCTCCAGGCCCGGTCGACGCCCGGCTTGATTTTGGCAATGCCTTTTTCAGTCACTTCACCCACTTTCTCGGCAGTATTCACTACGCCTTCCTGCGCTTTATAAGCAAAGACATGCAGCAGGTTCGGATTTTCACCATAAGGCTTCACCGGTTTAGTGGGCTGAGTCGTGGTTTGTGCAAATGCCGGAACAGAAAGCATTAAAGCAGTAGTTAAAATAATGGGGGTTTTGATGTTCATTATGCATCGACCTCGAATTCGTCTGAGTGCGGCCTGAGTTTGTTTTTCAGTGTAACGGATAATAAGTCAAAAACAATGAATATCCTGTGAAGGGAGCAGGGCTTTCAGGTCGAATTGTGGCGGAATATTGTAATTTTAAAAGAGAGGATCGTAGATATTAAACAGGAATGTTGGATTGATTTTTAGCAAAATAAATAGCCCTGTTTTTATATGAAAAGCTATATTAAAAACAGGGCCATATTTTTTAGTCACATTGTGTCAGTGCATCTTTGGCAAAATGTTCGCGTAAGCTGACAAAGTTCTTTTGTACGCCAGCATCGTGCAGGTTAAATTTTTGTGCGCTGCTGGTGCCATCGCGCTGGAAAGTTGCAGAGCCGGCATCTATCAGGGCCATGCCTTTAAATGACCACTGTTCAATGACACGGTTATTGCCAATATTGCCGGTAAATTCAATCACGCATTTGTCGAGGAATTTGGTCAGTTTTGCCTTGTTGTTGGTGGTCGCAGGTACAACCTCGAGGTTTTGTACTTCCTGCAAGACACCAATTTGAAGCTGTGGAATTTTGGGTGCAGATGTACACGCTGAAAGAGCAATACCCGCAAGACCAGTCAAAATAAGAGCTTTAAATTTCATATGATTCTTTCTTGTTGAGTGTTGTTGAGATGAGTATAGGGAATAGATGATAAGTTGGCTAGATGACATCTGAGTATTATTCAGTTCATAAAGTAGAACAATATAATTTACTGTTGAGTTTTGAAATTAAATTTTTTAAGATGAATTGTGGAACCAATAAACTAATCATATGACCATAAACTTAATGATAATAGAGATCTTAATTCATTTAGGTCATTTAATAATGAATAATTTTTATTATCAACATGATTTAACGCTAAATTATAAATTTGATCATGTATGGGTAGCCCGCTTTGAATCAATCTTTTGATAAATTCTTTTGGAGAGTCTGAGATTGTTATAAGGTTAATTAAAGTATCGAGTTGTTTATAATTGAGACTTTCTCCATTAAAAAGATAACTAAATATAAATAATTGATGTAATTGTTCTATAAAATGTGCCCTAGTGATTTTCTCATTTTCAGCTTTAATAATATCATTTTTAGATAGTTTATTATCTGCATTGATTAAAACCTCTAAATAATTTTTTAAGGTTAAATTCAGTGTTTCAAGATGTCTAATTTGACTTTGAAGGGATTCAAATTTTTTTGAATTCCCTCGTTTAACTAAGAAATCTTTAAATAATCCAGACCATTGTTCTTTTAGCCATTCTTCTATTTCATTGTATTTCTCAAAGGAAAAAATGGGGTTGTTGTTTGGTTTATTATGGATATCATCAATTAATTTAAAGATATTTATATTATCAACATGGGCATACTTAATTGAATCATTATTTCGATTGTTTTTAAAGGTTTGATATTCAGCATATACGCCTTTTTCAACTAAAATATAAGTTGGAATGTGGTTGTTATGAGCGGTTTCGTATTCTTTCTTTGTAATGCTATTATAATCTGTGTATTGAGTGCTTTCTTTGATTTTGGGTTCATTACTAATAATGGAGCCGTAGCGACCTCCTATAATTAATACAAAAATATCTGCTGATTCGGCTTCTCTATAACAAGAAATATCTAATGGATCATCTCCAATAAAAGCAATTTGTCCTTTTTCAAATAGAATTGATTCATAGCCTAATGAATCAATGAATAAGCTTAAAGATGCCCTTATATGTTTTAAATCATAGTATGTTGAACTTACAAAAATACGTGGTTTTGCCATCTTATATCTCAATAAAAAACCCCACTAAGTTATAGCGGGGTTTAGTTTAAACTTCAAGCAATTAAAACTTAGTGCTGTAATACCGAAATATCAGCCACTTTGGTAAACAACTCACGCAATTGAGCAAGCATACGTAAACGGTTTGCCTTAAGGTCAGCATCATCAGCCATCACCATGACACCATCAAAGAACGCATCCACTGGCGCACGAAGTGCAGCTAGAGCAGATAATGCAGCAGTGTAGTCTTTAGCAGCAAATAACGGCTCAACTACAGGCGTGATTTTCGAAAGTTCAGCGAACAATGCTTTTTCAGCATCTTCAACCAAGCTTGCTTCAACCACTGAACCTTCAGGCGCAGCTTCTTTGGCAAGAATGTTGGCAACACGCTTGTTGGCAGCAGCAAGAGCCGCAGCTTCAGGAAGTTCACGGAAATGATTGACCGCATTAACACGCTTGTCAAAATCCAGCGGTGATTTTGGAGACAAAGCTTGAACCGCTTGAATCACGTCAACAGCAACACCCTGATCTTCATATTTCGCACGGTAACGACCCTCAAGGAATGCCACTGCATCTTTTAAAGTCTTGTCGTGATCTTTCAATACATCGCCATACGCAGCAAGTGCAAGTTTGATCAAATCTTCAATTGAAACATCAAGCTCGTTTTCAGTTACAAGACGCAAAATACCAATGGCAGAACGACGCAACGCAAATGGGTCTTTTGAACCTGTAGGCGCTTGACCAATGCCAAAAATACCGGTCAATGTATCTAAACGGTCGGCAAGGGCAATCGTTGTACCTGTTTTAGTTTTCGGTAAAACATCACCCGCAAATTTAGGGAGGTATTGCTCACCTAAAGACTCAGCCACTTCATCATTTTCGCCTTCAAGACGGGCGTAGTACGTACCCGCGATGCCTTGAAGTTCAGGGAACTCACCTACAAGCTCAGAGGTTAAGTCGCATTTCGCAAGCAGGGCTGCTTTTTCAGCATCTTCAGCCTTAGCACCGGTAATAGGCGCAAGTGCAACAGCCAGTTTTGCAATACGTGTCGATTTGTCCCACAGTGTACCAAGCTCAGCCTGGAATACCATGTTCGCCAGTTTCTCTTTACGAGAAGCAAGCGGTTGTTTCTGGTCTTGCAGGAAGAAGAATTCGGCATCCGACAAACGGGGACGAACCACTTTCTCGTTACCTTCAATGATTTGTGCCGGGTCTTTCGACTCAATGTTCGACACAGTAATGAAGTACGGTTGAAGTTTGTTGTCGCTGTTCACCAGGCAGAAGTACTTTTGGTTGTCCTGCATGGTGGTAATCAACGCTTCTTGCGGAACCGCAAGGAAACGTTCTTCGAAGCTGGCACGAAGTGCAACAGGCCATTCAACCAGTGCTGTCACTTCGTCACGAAGATCCGCAGGGACAATCGCAATGGCGTTGACTTCATCAGCCAAAGCTTTGACTTGTTGATCGATGATCGCTTGACGCTCTTCAAAAGAAGCCACAACGTGCGCCGCTTTTAATTTCGCAAGATATTCATCTGCATGGTTCAGCACAATTGCTTCAGGCGCGTGGAAGCGGTGACCATAAGTCACGTTGCCAGCTTTGTGATCCTGAATCGTTGCATCAATGACGTCGTTGTCTTTCAGCAATACTACCCATTTTACAGGACGCACAAATTCAGTACGGCTTGCTGCAGAACGCATACGTTTTGCGATTGGCAGGTTGTCTAACGCATTTTGCAAGATTTGCGGTAAAAGTACGTCCAGGCTTTGGCCTTTCACATCTTTTAAGTAGCAGACTTTTTCAACTTTACCCGCTTGGAAAGTAGATACTTGATCTACAGTAATACCTTGACCACGCATAAAGCCTTCTAATGCTTTGGTTGGTTTACCTTCAGCATCAAACGCTGCCTGTTTGGCAGGGCCATCAAAACGTTTTTGTGTGTCTGCTTGAGCGCCATCAACATTGATAATTTTAAGCGCCAGACGACGTGGTGCTGCATAGGCTTCAATTGCATCGAATGCCAGACCGGCATCTTTTAAGCCTTTAACGGTTTCAGCGTGCAACGCATCACGTAATTTTTTTAAGCTTTTTGGTGGAAGTTCTTCACAACCCAATTCGAACAAAACGGTATGTTTAGACATTATTTGCTCTCCTTGTGGGCTTCTTTCGCTTCTGCTTCAACTTGTGCTTTTAATTGTGCCAGAACTTCATCACGTAACTGTGGTTCAGCCATTGGGAAGCCAAGCTTCGCACGTGCTGCCACGTAGCTTTGTGCAATTGAACGTGCCAAAGTACGTACACGTAAAATATAACGCTGACGTTCAGTCACTGAAATCGCACCGCGAGCATCCAGCAGGTTGAAGCTATGTGATGCTTTAATGACTTGTTCATACGCAGGCAATGGCAGTTCCGCTTCGATTAAACGCGTTGCTTCAGCTTCGTAGAAGTCGAACAATTCAAACATTTTTTCAACGTTGGCATATTCGAAGTTATAGGTCGATTGTTCTACTTCATTTTGATGGAATACATCGCCATAGGTTACTGTACCGAACTGACCTTTGGTCCAAACCAGATCGTAAACTGAATCTACACCTTGCAGGTACATAGCTAAACGCTCAAGACCATAGGTGATTTCACCAGTCACCGGGTAGCATTCCACACCACCGACTTGCTGGAAGTAAGTGAACTGTGTCACTTCCATACCATTCAGCCAAACTTCCCAGCCTAGGCCCCAAGCACCTAATGTTGGAGATTCCCAGTTGTCTTCTACAAAACGGATGTCATGAACCAGTGGGTCAATCCCGATTGCTTTTAACGAGTCGAGGTAAAGCTGCTGGATATTGTCCGGGTTTGGCTTCAGCACCACCTGGAACTGGTAGTAATGTTGCAGACGGTTCGGGTTTTCACCATAACGGCCATCCTTGGGACGGCGTGATGGTTGAACGTAAGCTGCGTTCCAGGTTTCAGGCCCTAGTGCACGAAGGAAAGTCGCAGTGTGGAATGTCCCTGCACCCATTTCCATATCATAAGGTTGCAAAATGACGCAGCCTTGCTCCGCCCAGTAAGTTTGTAAGGCAAGAATTAAGCCTTGGAAGGTATCAATATGCGATATGGCGCGACTCATGGTCATCCACTTAAAATTAGAGAAAAATTGTGCTCAATTATAAGGACTTTGCAGGGGAGTGGCAAAGGGTTAATGTGAGGATCCTTTTTTGAAAAAAACAAAAGAGACTGAAACGATGCGGGCATGGATCGGCATACTGTAATTTTGGCTTTCATGGTCGATGACCGCGGGTCTGAAAGCAGGAATAAATCAGATGGATGACCTGCTGTAAACTCGAGAGTTATAAAGTTCAACTGATCTAATACGATTGCTGTTGTTAAATTAGTTTAATATTCACGCAATAAAATAATGCTTAAAAATAAGGAAGTTCATGACCACTTACCAAATTCAATGCCATTTAAAATACAAGATAGTGCAACCTACAGAATTTATTTTTATGGTTCAGGCGGCGCATCATCCTGACCAGAATATTCTCGAAGAACAACTGAGCTTTAACCTGCCGGTAGCATGGCATGAATTTCAGGATGCTCAGCATCAAAACCGTCATGTACGGCTACAGGTCGAACCCTGTGAGGTTTTTGAGCTGAATTATACTGCAACAGTGGCTCGGCAACCGGGGATCCCGCTTGAGCTGCAGCAAAATCTGAAAGAAGTGGCAATTCCTGAGCTACCCGATGAAGTACTGCCTTATTTATTGGCCAGTCGCTATTGTAATTCAGACCTGCTGGTCGACATGGCAAACCGCTCATTTGGCTGGATGACACCGGGCTATTCGCGGGTCAAAGCGATTGAACAGTGGATTTATAATAATATTTTTTATGTGTCGGGCAGTTCTGACCAGTTCACCACAGCTACAGATGTGCTCGTGCATCGCGCAGGCGTATGCCGGGACTTTTCCCATTTAGGTATTGCACTATGCCGCGCCTTGGGCATTCCGGCACGCATGGCGGTTGGTTATGTGGAAATTGAAAAGTTTTTACCAGATTTTCATGCCATTTTTGAAGCTTATCTAGACGGTGGGTGGGTACAGTTTGATCCGACCCGTTTGGCTCCGGTCGAAAATATTATCCGGATTGGCACCGGCGTTGATGCCGGAGATGTCGCATTTTCAACCTATTATGGTCAGGTCGAGCTGTTAAGAATCCAGCCCATGATTCAACCTGAGTGAGCAATCAGGTTGTCTTGAAAGGATCTGGAATTATATTTAAACACAATGACTAAAAGGATTTTTTCCATGCAAATGGCGATCGGTGATGGAGCGCTCATGCCGTGAAATCAGGATGAATGTTTTCAACCTGAGCGAACTATTGTTTTAAAAAGCATGTATTCGCGAATGGTGAAAAGATGTAAAACACCGATGCCTTTCATCCGGCTTGGTTCTATAATGCGCAAAATCTGCAAACAATAAGATCAGGCGCACTGTGTTTCATTCCCATCTCGACTGGCTCAACACCCTAAAACCAAACTTCAAAGTCCTTCCGCTCAAAGACCGTTTGCTCTGCGGGGTTGGAGCACTCCTGGGTTTGGTGGTTTCATCCTTGTTGAGCTTATGGATTCTGGGGGATTTTGAAGCCTGGTACATTGCCCCGATGGGTGCTTCTTCAGTCTTACTTTTTGCGGTACCAGCCAGTCCCCTGGCGCAGCCCTGGAATATTCTGGTCGGCAATACCATTGCTGCCATCATGGGTGTGAGCTGTGCCTTGTTGATTGCCAATCCGACTGAAGCCTTTAGTCTGGCCGTGGCCGCAGCAATTGTCCTGATGATGACCACAGATTCCCTGCATCCACCCAGTGGTGCCGTGGCCATTACCGCAGTGCTGGGCGGCCATTCGGTACATGAACTGGGTTATGCCTTTGTATTTTATCCGGTGTTGCTCAATTCAATTCTGCTCATGATAATTGCCATGGTCTTTAACCGGATGATTGGCAAGGATTATCCGCAGCAAGCCCAGTTAAATAGCCGTTCCAAGGATCCGACCCCGACCCAGAAAGTCACGATTCAGCCGCAGGATATTCAGGAAGTGCTGGATCAGCGCACCGAGCTGCTGGACATTAGTGAATATGACCTGCAAAAAATCATTCTGGAAGCACAAAACCGGGCCAATGCACGAGCCGTGAATCAGTTTAGCTGCCAGGATATTATGACCAGGGATGTGGCGACGCTACATGAGCATGATGATATCCAGCATGCGCTGGACAAATTCAAGCAGATGAACCTGATGAGCCTGCCCGTTGTCAATGCTAATGAGCAGCTGGTCGGCACCCTGGCGATGTATCAGGTGGTAGAATGGTTCAAGCGTGCTGCCGATGTACGCAGCAGCTGGGAGCATCAGGTCAAACATATCATGACCCGTAAGGTCATCACGGTACAGCCCTTACAGCCGATTCAGGATCTGGTGCCGTATTTTGTCGAGCGTTCTTTTAACTATATTCCGGTGGTGAGCGAGCAGAAATTATTGGGGATGATCAGCCGGGCAGACATGATTGCCGCGCTGAATCAGGAACTCAATCAGTTCAAAATGCAGGATAAAAGAGATTAGGCGCATGTCAGGAAAACCACCTGACTTTATCTTTGTATGTTGCCGAAAGGTTGGATTTAAGCATAACGATCTCTGGAAATGAAAAAAGCACGCCGAAACGTGCTTTTTTAATAAGGTCGGGCTTAGAGGAAGAACCAGTAAATGAACAGGGAAACAACAAAGATACACATGATATTCAGTACAAAGCCGACTTTCATCATCTCGCTTTGTTTGATATGACCGGTACCAAAGACAATTGCATTTGGCGGGGTAGCTACTGGCAGCATAAAGGCACATGAAGCACCAATCCCGATCACAATCACCAGAATTTCTTTGGGCATACCCATCTGATCGGCAATCGCAGCAAATACCGGCACCAGCAAGGCAGCGGAAGCTGTATTACTGGTAAATTCGGTCAGGAAAATAATAAATGTCGCCACGACAAAAATAATCATTAGCGGAGAAGCATCCCCAAAGGCATTGGCCAGGGTTTGACCCAGCACCAGTGAACTGCCTGAATCTTTTAAAATGGCACTTAAGGTCAGGCCACCACCAAACAGATACAGCACACCCCAATCGGTATTTTCTGCAATCTGTTTCCAGCTCGCGGTACCCAGAATCACGACCAGACAGGCTGCAAAAATCGCCACCCAAGTATCCGGCTGCGAAATGCCGAAAATCTCGGTGAATTTTTTACTGAAAATCCAGGCAATCGCAGTACAGATAAACAACAGCATCGTAGCAATCCGGGTACCGGTCCAGGGAATATCTTCAGTGATAAATTGCACTTTCTGATTCAGTTTTGGGCGCAGCACCAGATATAGACTGGCCAGCATCGCCGGCAAAAGCAGCAACATCATCGGTAAGCCGATTTTCATCCAGTCGGCAAAATCATAGCCGATTGCCTTAGCAGCAATGGCGTTTGGTGGTGAACCGACCATGGTGCCCAGCCCGCCAATACTGGCTGAATAGGCAATTCCCAGCAGGATAAACACAAAGGTTTTGCGGTCTTTGCTGACATCCAGATGCGACAGCAAGCCCAGTGCCAGGGGCAGCATCATGGCAGCCGTCGCCGTATTGGAAATCCACATGGACAGCAGCGCCGTCACTGCAAAAATTGCCAAGACAGAAATACCCAGATGCCCTCCGGACAGAGAAATGATCCACATGGCAATTTTCCGGTCCAGTTTCTGGATATGCAACGCCGTTGCCAGCGCAAAACCACCAAAAAACAGGAAAATGACCGGATCGGCAAAAGTGGCCAAAGCGGCTTGTGTGGTTATCGGCACCAGATCTTCACCGGAGGCCATCGGCATGGCCAGCAATACCGCCATAACGGGTACCAATAGTGCCGTAATGGTGATATGAATGGCTTCAGTCAGCCATAAAATCCCGATAAAGGCGAGCAGGGCCAGACCCTTGCTAGCATTCTGGTCATAGGGCAGGTAAAGATATAAGCCGTAGGCCACGAGAGCCGCAACTAGAATGAGAATCCAGCCTTTAAGCCGTCCTTTGGGCATGGCATTGGTCGGGGTAGCTAGGTTGGTATAAGTCATATGCTCTCCTTGCAAGTTTTTTATTTACATCATTTTTATATGTGAGTTTTTAAGTTTTCTTTGTTTAAAAAATATCCTATTTGAAGATACTATAACCGGATTGTGGTAATAATGCAGCACTTTGCCAGAGGGCATACAGGCCCAGGCCGAAAAGTAAAGTCAGGACAATCCGTTCAAAATGCCGCTGAGATAAGTGATGACGTATTTTTCCTCCGATCCAGACACCAGCAAGGGCGAATACGCTGATCCCGATCAGAATATGCTGCTGATGGGCTTGCAGCGAGATCAGAACAGGAAAGAGCAGAATCAACTGGATCAGTTTGCTGGCAATAAAATTAAGATTAGTGATAATGACAATGTCGGTTTTAGAGAGCTGGCAACTCATCAGATACATCATCAGAAAAGGTGTCATGGCATTGGTCGCACCCCCAATAATGCCGGCCAGCAAACCAAAACAGAGCATGCTGGAAATGTGCGGACTGACCCGCAACGGTCTTGCCCGTAACTGGTCCAGGACATAAAACACAATCACCAGACCCAACAATAATTTTAAATAACCTTCATTCAGCCAGAGTAACAGCTTGACCCCGAGCACGCTGCCAATCAGGCTGCTGAGCACCAGTGGCCAATAGCGTTTTATATAATAGCCCACACTGCTCAACAGAGTATGCGCAGGGTCGGCATTGAGCATGATCAGATTGAGAAGCAAGCAGGGCAGGATGACCAGTGTTACCGCCATACTCAGTGAATATTCACTGGAAAGAACGGCTGTACTCATCATTGGAAAGCCAAATCCGCTTAAACCATGCAGCAATGCAGCCACGGCACAGAGCCAGAGCAGCATCCATTCTGACTGATTCATCTGAAATCCATTTCAAGGCTAGAACATTTAACTTATAGCGAAATCTGCTGAAAAATAAAGCAAAAAGCGGTGAAACAATGTGGAAATCACAAAAAACAGATGAAAAAAAGCCACGCTAACTTGGGGAAATTAGCGTGGCATTAAAAGTTCATCCCATGGAATCGGGGTGAAAGAGGAAGCTCTACGATGAAACTTGTTAAGAAATAGGGTACAGCTTAATAACGTTTATCTTGATTCACAGTACGGACGGGATTTTGATAGCCCTGAGGTTGATGAACGCTGTCATACTCAATTCTGTCCTGTTTTTTCGGCATGATTAACCACAGCACCAGATACACCAAAATACCCGGAAATGCGGCACTCATTATTGAAACGATCACGAAGATAATACGTAATAGATTTGCGTTCCAACCAAAACGTTCAGCAATACCACCCATTACACCTGCAATCATGTTTGAGCGGTTAGAGCGATATAAACCAACATTGGCCATTAAAATCTCCTGGTGAAAATAGGTTTGAATCCTAAAAAAAGTAGATCCTTAATTAAAGAAATGGAGTTAGATCAAACTTTTTAAAGTACTGATTCAAAATAAAATCGTTAAGTAATGTTAACAAAGATTAAAACCGGACTTAAGAGCCACTAACATAGTGAAAATTCTATTGAACTCTTGTGTAAAGTTCATCGACTTTGCTGTGTACTTTTCGCTCGCTATATTTCCTATTTAGGTCTATTAAAAATGAAATTAGATGCATCATTTTGTACATTAAGCCGTTTTTTAAAATGTAGCCTGGTGTTGGGAAGTATGGGGATTTTACCGGCCTGTCATCAGCAACAAGTCAAACCTGAACAGGAGAGTCAAGCAGTTTCAGAAGAGGGTGTAAAAATTTCCGCTGCCAATACCACGGCCGATGTCGTGGCGAGCAGTGCCAAATCACTCACTCAGGTGGCGGCTCAAGCCAGATTACCACTAGAGACAGACTTGAATCCTCCGACTGTTCCAGATGATGCCAAAAAATTTATTGGTCGCTATCATACCGAGATTGAGTGTGATGGACGTTTTGCTCCATGTAGTGAAGGGACTGCCAAATTTATTTTGACTTTATTGCCCGATGGAACGGTGCATCGCAGCATTTTGCAGTATGGCAAAGTCTTTATTGATAATACAAAAAATACCAGTGCAAACAATATTACCTATCGTAAAGAACGCTGGTTTATCAATCCCGAGCGTACTGAGGTGGTGGTAAATCGGAGAGAGGGGGCCAGTTTTTACTATACGATTAAAGACGCTAACCATCTGGTGATGAATCTGGAAAAAATCTATAGTGAAAAGGAAAGAGTCAATCGTGAATTATTTGATCGCGGCTATCCTGCACCCTCTAAGGCTTATGAACTGGTCAAAGATACTTCCTTTCATATCAAACAATAATGTCAGATAAAGTTGGTTGATCTAGTCTAAGATGTTGTTCAAAAAAGATTTAAATTAATACAATAAACGTGAGCTGTTGGAACGCGTGAGCATAAAATCTGGATGCAGAAATACACGACCAGAAAATCGTATTCAATAATTAAAATATAAATAGGTAAATCTGAGAGGGTATTCTAAGAAAGAATGGTGGGCCGTCCGCGACTCGAACGCGGGACCAATGGATTAAAAGTCCACTGCTCTACCAACTGAGCTAACGGCCCATTCTGGGTAATCAAAATGAATTTGATTAAGGTTTCTAAAACTTGATGTTTTAGAATGATGGTGGGCCGTCCGCGACTCGAACGCGGGACCAATGGATTAAAAGTCCACTGCTCTACCAACTGAGCTAACGGCCCATCAAGGGATATCAAAGAAATGGTGGGCCGTCCGCGACTCGAACGCGGGACCAATGGATTAAAAGTCCACTGCTCTACCAACTGAGCTAACGGCCCTGAACCAGCATTCAAGCGTTACTTGAATTTGTAGTGCAAGAAAAACGATAGCGTTTTTCACCACTTTGTTTGATGGAGCGTATTGTAGCAAGATCTCATTTCAGCGCAAGTGAAAAATAACAAAGTTGCCTATGTTTGATTATAAATACAACAATTATGCTTTATCTAAACAAAAAATAGGCAACT
Source organism: Acinetobacter sp. BY419 (assembly GCF_019038395.1). Taxonomy (GTDB): domain Bacteria; phylum Pseudomonadota; class Gammaproteobacteria; order Pseudomonadales; family Moraxellaceae; genus Acinetobacter. The sequence goes on along the minus strand of NZ_JAGFXZ010000016.1, from coordinate 41,833 downwards.
TCAGTACTTAGAAGCGATATTGATAGGCTTGGATATTCGCAAAAGTCTCTGCGGTGAGCTCGGAATATGCCGTTGCGCCTGGTAATAACACCAGCAGGCGTTCATCGGTTTTACTCGGATCAAATGCTTGCTCTTTCAATTTATTTTTCTGGTATTTAAAGGTACCTGTAGTCTCAACCTGCTGTTGTACGCGTAAAAATACCGGTACCGCATAAGCCGGTAAGCATTTTCTAAAGCAAGTGGCTATTGCTGCCAAATCGGCGTCATCTAATTCTGCATCAGGTTTCAGGGTAATCGCGGCCATGCCTGCACGACCGTTGGTATTTGGGATCTCTACCCCATACACCACCGCTTCAACAATTTTGTCATACTCGGTCAGCATGTTTTCAACTTCGGTTGTTGAAACATTCTCGCCTTTCCAGCGGAAAGTATCCCCTAGACGATCAACAAACTGGGCATGGCGGAAGCCGATATTACGTACCAGATCTCCGGTATTGAAGTAAGCATCACCTTTGGTAAAAACATCCTGCATGATCACTGACTTGTTTTTTTCCGGGTCGGTATAACCATCAAAAGGCGAACGACGAGTGATTTTACCAATCAGTAAACCGGCTTCTCCTTTTTTGACCCGTTTGCAGTGACCTTTAGCGTCGCGCACCGGCTCATTTTTGTCTTTATCAAAGGCAATAATGGCATACGGTGTCGGTGAGAAACCGACGGTATTGTCAAAATTGAAAATATTGCTAAAACCGACATTGCCTTCACTTGAAGCATACAGTTCCAGCACTTCCTGAATGCCAAAACGGGATTTAAATTTGTCCCAGATATTTGGGCGCATCCCATTACCAATCATCTTGGTTACGCGATGGCCTTTTTCCAGTTCAGATGGGGGAGCATCCATCAGATAGCGGCACAGCTCACCGACATAACCAATCGCAGAAGCATCAAATTTTTTCACATCCTTCCAGAAAGAGGAGGTCGAAAATTTACGTCGAATGGCCAAGGTGCTGCTACCTGCAATGACACCGCACCAGCACACCACCATGCCAGTGGCATGATAAAGCGGCAGGGTACAGTACATGACATCATCTTTGTTTAGATTCAGCACATGCCCATAGGTACCATAAGCCAGGGTCCAGCGGCCATTGGTAAAGATGACCGCTTTGGGCAGGCCTGTAGTGCCAGAAGTGTAAATATAGAACAGACCGTCTTTGCCTTGCACCGAATGGGTGGTTGGCGGATTAAATTTTGGGGAGAGATCGATTTTTTCCGCCAGGTTGATAAAGCCTTCAGGCGCCTGACCTGGATCAGCTTGGGTATTCTGATCTGCAAACCAGTGCAGGCGGTCACTGCTAATATTCAGGTCATCACGAATTTCGTTGACTGCCTGACGACACTCTTCCCCGACAATCAGGGCAATCGGTTTGACCAGATTGATACTATGGGTCAGCACCTTGCCCACTTGCGAGGTATTGACCAGAGCCGACGTCACACCTAATTTGGCCAGACCAATCACACTGGCAATCAGTTCAGGTCGGTTCTCGATCATCACAGCTACGACATCACCTTTTTGGGCGCCCAAGGACAGATAGTAGTGTGCAATCTGGTTGGCCCAGGCATTGAGAGCGGCATAGCTATAGCTTTGGTCTTCAAAACGCAAGGCGATGCCTTCCGGGTTGCGCTTAACCGCTTTTTCAAAAGCCAGACCCAGGCCGGCCGGTGTGTTCGGAGTACGTAAATACGCCTGTCTTAGACCGGTGAGCAAATTGGGCACTTTGGTCAAGAAAGCCGGGAGTTTGGCAGCGACATCTGCAATACCAATAAGATCGTGTGGTTTCATTTCGGTCATGAGAATCCTATTTATTTTTCGTATCCGATACGTTCAATTTATATACAGTAGACGAGCTATCCATCTTTTAACGTTAAAACACTAGTGCAATCAACCTATTCTGCCCAACTCTAGCAAAAAAAACCTAGTCACCGAAATGACTAGGTTTTTTTTATATGACTGCAATTGAGCAAATTATGATTCAGTTGCAGTATTGGCTTTTTTCGGTGGACGACCACGTGGACGACGTGGGCGAGCAGCCTGCTTCTCTGCTTTTTCACGTTCGCTGGCTTCAGTTTCCTCTGGGGTTGCTTCAGCCTGATCCTGGGTCTCTGCTGCAGGAGCTTCTGATTCAGCATTTGCTTCAACTGGCGCAGCATCTTCAGCCTGAGCTATAGTTTCAGTTTCAGGAGCTACATCCACTGGTGCTTCGGTTTCAGTTGCTTGTTCAGCTGGCTGAGCATTTACCGTTTCTTCAGTCGCTACTTCCGTGACTACTGGAGTTTCAGCTACGGCCGGTTCTGCAGGCTCTGCTTTGGCTTCTATTGCTACAGCTGCTTCTGGTACAGCTTCAACTGCCGGAGCTGCTTCTACTTTAGCCTGTTGCTTAGCTTGTTGCAGAGCCTGTTCTGCAGCCTGTTTGGCCAGACGGCGACGCTCACGTGGATCGTTTGCGACACGTTTGTCCGACACCGGTTTTGGTGGAGTCAGATCCAGAACGGGAGCCGGCTCTACTTCAACCTTGGCTACTGTCATTTGAACATCACGAGTGACTGGTTTTTTCTCTGCGGCAGGTGTTGCTGCAGCCACTAGACTCGCGTTGTACTCTTTCGTGAACTTTTCTAAAGCGCGGTTGAAAGTTGGCAATAAACCAAACTGTTCAATCAGCACGGAGCAGTCTTCACCATAGACATGGCGAATCAGGCTACCAATAGTGAACTGCCCCAGAGTCGGCACTTGTGACGGAGTCAACTGCTGAACTGCAGCCTGTTGAGACTGTTTTTCACGCTGCTGACGACGACGCTGACGCGGATCGTTGCTGGCACGTGGTTTTTCAGCACTTGCTTCAGCTGACACCACTTCTTCAGTAGGCGCTGTAAGTGCAGCTTCCACCACATTTTCAGCAGCGGCTTCTTCAACTGGCGCATCTGCTGGTGCAGTAACTTCAACCGCTGGCGTTGCAACTGCCGTATGGTCATTCAATGCCACGATTTCACTTTTCGCCTGGTCGATATTCACCACCAGGGCTGTTGGCATCACCTCTTGACGTGGCGCATCAACCAATTCAACACGAAGTTGCTGGTCATTGACTGCCGGAGCTTCAACGGCTACAGCTACAGGTGTTGCTTGTACTTGCGGTGCCTGCTCATTCAGCACGCTTGGATCGCGGTGGCGATTTGGACGTTCCTGACGTGGCTGGTTACGACGGTCACGACGTGGCACTGTCTGCTGTGGCTGTTGTTCATTGTTTTGAACATCATTTTGCTGAGATGGCTCATTGTGAGGCTGACGGCGAGAATTACGCTTGTTTTCACGTGCTTCATGACGTTGCTCTTGACGAGACACCTGAACAACTTCTTCATGCACCTGATGTTGCTGAGGAGCAGAAGCTTCAGACTGAACCTGCTCACGCGGCTCTCTGTGCTTCGGGTTCGGGTTGCGCGGCTTTTTATTGTTGTGACGAGGTGTTCTTTCCTCACGCTCTGCCGGTTTTTCTGTAGCATCACGTTCCTGCTTATAGGCCACTGTTGATGGTACCAAATAAGCATTGTTCGCAGGTTCTACAACTTGTTGTTGTACAGGTTGCTGTACATGATTTTGTACCTGTTGTACAGCGGGTTGTGCCACAGGTGCAGCGACTTGACCAAACTGACCACGGCTTACGGCACCGCCATTGATCATCTGTTCAATCGCTGCTGCTGCATTGTTGGCAGTACGAGATTGATCAACAGTCGTAGCTTGCTTTTGTACAAACAGGTTTTCTAACCATGCACATGGGCTGGTTGCAGGTGCAGCAACTTGCGCTTGGACAGGAGCTGGTTCAACAACAGGTGCTTGCTGTACATTTGGGTTCTGCTGATTACTGCGGCGTTTATTGTTTCTGCCGTCGTTTTGCTGTGGGGCAGACGCTGGCGCAGCAGCATGCGTATGTTGTTCTTCTTCTAAATGCCATTCAGATGACTCATAACCCAACTCTTTTTCACTTGAACGAGTTGCTTCAGTGCGTTCATAGCTGGTTGGTGCAAAGCCTTCGGCATTATAAGTAATTTCATAATGCGGTGTTTCTAGATGCGGATGCGGCAACACAGTGACACGCACATTTGACGTCTGTTCCAAATACACCAGGGTGTGACGCTTTTCATTTAATAAGAAAGCAGCGATTTCGACTGGAACTTCGACTTGAACTTCACCATGACGTTCACGCAGGGCAATCTCTTCCACTTTACGCATAATCGAAAGCGATAAAGAACGAAGATCACGTACCATACCGGTACCATGACAGCGTGGGCAAACGTAGCCAGTCGCTTCTTCAAGAGAAGGACGCAGACGTTGACGGCTCATTTCCATTAAACCAAAACGTGATAATTGACCGAATTGAATACGGGCACGGTCACTTTGAGTGGCTTCACGAAGTTTCGCTTCAACCATACGCTGGTTGCGATCTTTGGTCATGTCGATAAAGTCGATCACAACCAGACCGCCGATATCGCGTAAACGCAGTTGACGCGCGATTTCTTCAGCTGCTTCGATATTGGTGCTCAGCGCAGTATCTTCAACGTCGCTACCGCGAGTCGATTTTGCTGAGTTAATGTCGATTGACACCAAAGCTTCAGTCTGGTCGATTACGATCGAACCGCCAGAAGGAAGTTTTACTTCACGTTCATAAGCCGTTTGAATCTGGCTTTCGATACCGAAGTGAGCGAATAGAGGCTCATTTAAGGTATAAGTTTTTAATTTGTCTAATTGAAGTGGCATCACCGCTTTTACGAAGTTATAGGCTTCGTTATAAGCTTGCTCAGAGTCAATCAGGATTTCGGCAACGTCATCACGTAAGTAATCACGAATGGCACGTGTCACCACGCCCGCTTCCTGATGTACCAGCATTGGAGATGGGCCAGAACTTGCTGTTTTCTGGATTTGTGCCCAAAGGTCGAGCAAGTGTTGCAAGTCGAGTTGCAGTTCTTCTTGTGAACGGCCGATGCCAGCAGTACGCACAATCACGCTCATGCCGCGTGGTACGTTAAGCGTTGCCAGCATTTCTTTCAAATCTTCACGAACTGTGCCAGAAATTTGACGGCTGATACCACCACCCTTAGGGTTGTTTGGCATCAGTACCAAATAACGTCCGGCAAGTGAGATAAATGTAGAAAGAGCAGCGCCTTTATTGCCACGCTCTTCTTTTTCGACCTGAACCAGAAGCTCGGTGCCTTCAGTGATCAGTTCACGGATATTTGAAGTTTGGCGAGGATCGGCTTTGTAATATGAGTTTGCGATTTCACGCATTGACAGGAAGCCTTGGCGACCTGCGCCGTATTCAACGAATACAGCTTCTAAAGAAGGTTCAACGCGAGTCACGTGACCTTTATAGATATTGGATTTTTTTTGTTCACGGGTACGATTTTCTAAATCAAAATCGTAAAGACGCTGACCAGTGACAAGTGCAACGCGAATTTCTTCGGCATGTGTTGCATTAATCAACATACGTTTCATGGGTGTAACACCTTATAGTGATACACAGCAAAAAATCGCTATACACGTAGCTAACATCACACATCACGGATCAATGGCTCAAATCTGCAATGAAATTCATTGTGGTTTGAGTCTTTTCTGACCGAGCTCTATTTAATATAGATGGGCTTCGGTTTTTGATTCACGTATTGATGATGGCAATACGGCTTCAATCTCTAAACGATTAAAGTCACCTGAACGCTTCACTGGCGGACGAGCGGTGCATTGGATGTGTGTAACTTTCACTGTCACATTGCTCGAAGATCATCCCTTCTTTATAGAAAGTGTCTTGATACGGAATTGTCGTCGTACCTTTACAAACTGTGCAGATCCAATGCATCAACGCTGTAGCCTGAAGTCGTCTTCAGGTTGCGACTAATCTGATGTGTATCAGTTTACGTTTAAAAACCAACAAAGTTGGCGACATATTTTTTAAGACAAACTGATTTATGTACCTGAGGTACAATTAAACGCAACAGTTTGCTTTGTTTGCCGATATAATAAGCCTTCGGCGCGGCATAATTCTTTGGGGACCTTCCCGTATCATGTGAGTCTTTAATTGAACAATCAAGTTCAGAAAAATCTGAAATGATTCAACTTTTACTCACAAACGATGGTTTCCGTGCGCTGACTATATCAAACCTTGCATCATCTGCCTATGGGCTAAGCTTATGTTTCTTGTGTAAAGCATAACCTGAGTGGTCAGTTTTTAAACAATTTTAGTATTTTTTGGGTCATAGTAACTGTATGAATTCTACGCAACAATGGCAAAACGTCACTTGGTTTGAAGTGGATGAACATCAAGATGGACAACGCATCGATAATTTCCTGTTTAGTCGTCTGAAAGGTGTGCCAAAAAGCCGTATCTATCGTCTGATTCGTGAAGGCCAGGTTCGCGTCAATAAAAAACGCATTAAAGCCGAAACCAAACTGGCGATTGGTGATCAGATTCGCGTTGCGCCAATTCGTTATGAAATCAAAGATGAAACCGATGCGCCTGTTTCAGACAAGGTTGCACAAAGCTTACTCAGCCGTATTGTCTATGAAGATGAAGGCTTAATGGTTGTTAATAAACCATCTGGCATTGCAGTACATGGCGGGAGTGGTATGGCCTATGGGCTGATTGAAGGTCTGCGTGCTGCCAGTGGTAAAAAATATTTAGAGCTCATTCATCGAATTGACCGTGATACCTCAGGTCTGGTGATGATTTCTAAAAAGCGCAGTACGCTAAAATTACTGCAAGATATGCTCCGTGAACATAAAATCAAAAAAACCTATGTCGCTGTGGTTAAAGGGCAGGTCAGTCTGGATAAACAGCTGATTGATGCACCTTTACATCGTTATGAGCTGGCCAACGGCGAGCGCCGGGTTTGTGTCTCACCGAAAGAAGGTAAAGAGTCTAAAACCCAGTGGAATGTACAAGAACGCTTTATGCATGCCACACTGGTATATGCATCTCCGCTTTCTGGTCGTACCCACCAGATTCGTGTGCATGGTCTCAGCATTGGTCATCCGCTGGTGGGTGATGAAAAGTATGGTCATGAAACCGAATATCGTGGGCCAAAACCACGCCGTTTGTGTTTACATGCAATGCGTCTGGATATTCCGGGATATCCAGTGATTGAAGCACCTTTACCGGAAGATATGCAGAGTTTGGTGGCACAACTTCGTGCGCAGAAGGCGGATAAGCCTGCGGCTTCTTCTGAATATTAATGGGTAAGACCTCTCCCTAACCCTCTCCTAAAAGGAGAGGGAATGTTATTAAATTAAATCTTTTCATGAATATAATGTAGTCCATTTTATTCCAATGAAAGTTTAATCCTGAATTTATTTGGTAAGGAATCTTCCTCTCCTTAAAGGAGAGAGCCGGGGAGAGGTAAATGAGTTTGCTCTGCAAAGAGTGGATTGAAACTGAATCAAATTTAGGAACCTGATATGAACTCACCTGTAAAACTGATCATTTTTGATTGGGATGGCACTTTATTTGATTCAGTCGGTCAAATCGTGGCGAGTTTGCAATTTGCAGCACAGCAATTTCAGCAGCCCTTAAGCGATGAAGACGCGAAAAGCATTATTGGCTTAGGTTTGCCTGAAGTGGCACAGCGTTTATTTCCGGCAGTGCCTGAATTACATACAGATATTTTGCAAGCCTATTCAGAGCATTATGTGGCGAATTCATCAGGAGATGCCTGGTTTGAGGGCGTGGCGCATATGCTTACGGATTTACAGCAGCAAGGCGTAAAACTGGCTGTGGCGACTGGAAAAAGCCGTAAAGGTCTGGATCGGGTATTAAAACAAACCGATAGTGTTGAGCTGTTTGTTGCGACGCGTGCAGCCAGTGAAACGAAGTCCAAACCACATCCTTTGATGCTGGAAGAAATTCTTGCGGAAACTGGCGTGCAGGCCGAACATGCGATTATGGTCGGTGACACTTCTTATGATCTGGAAATGGCACAAAATATTGCCATGCCAAGTGTTGGCGTAAGTTATGGCGTGCATGAGCCTGAACTTTTGGCTCAATTTAATCCAGTCTGTATCGTGGATGATGTGGCCGCTTTGCATACTGCACTGTTGGCTAAAGTCCAATGGAAACAAGCGGTTTAATCTATTATCGTGGTGGCAATGAAATACAAGTATTTCCTCAGCTTAAATTTGCTGGGGAGTGCTGCAGATTTCAGCAATTATTCTTATCTTTTAGTCTAAACTTGTCATTATGCTGATTTTATTCGGTCATATAACTGCCGTTATTTTGCTAAATCATAGTATGCTTTAAATAATAACTTCCTGTTTAATATTGATTTTTATAAATATTCCTTATAGATAATAGCTATAGCAAAAAATAAAATAACTATTGGCACAAATGCCAGATTTTTCCCATCCTAAAACTGTTTATTCATATGCCCATCTAGGAACAGCTGTTCATTCTGGTGATTGGAAAGGTCATCTGGGAGCATTTTGTCTGTCTTAGCTTCCGGCATAAGCCTCATTTTTGCAGTTTAAGGAAACATTGATGTCGAATTCTGCTGTCGTTGAATCAGTTGCACAAGCACTTCGTAGCGCTGAATTATCACAAACTGCGATCGCGCCGATTCGCCCGGAACTTGGCGGTGAAAGCGCTGACGTAGATATCGCCTATGCCGTTCAGGAAGTGAATACCGAACGTGCCTTGTCTGAAGGTCGCCGTCTGGTCGGTCGTAAAATTGGTTTGACTTCTAAAGTCGTTCAAGCGCAACTGGGTGTAGATCAGCCGGATTTTGGTATGTTATTTGCCGACATGGCCTATGGCGATGGTGAAGTAATTCCAGCCGGTCTCTTGATTCAGCCGAAAGTTGAAGCGGAAATCGCATTGGTGATTAACCAGGATTTAACCAAAGAAAAACACACCTACGCAGACATTATCAGCGCGACTGATTATGCACTGCCTGCAATTGAAGTGGTCGATAGCCGTATCGAAAACTGGAAAATCAGCCTGATTGATACTGTGGCAGATAACGCATCTTCTGCTGCATTTGTATTGGGTTCTCAGCCAGTCAAACTAGAAAATCTTGATCTTGTGAACTGCAAGATGGTGATGACGCGCGGTGAAGAAGTGGTGTCTCAAGGTGTAGGTAAAGCCTGTCTTGCAAACCCCTTAAATGCCGCAGTCTGGCTGGCAGATGAAATGGTACGCCGTGGCCGCCCACTGTTAAAAGGTGACATTATTTTAACAGGTGCTTTAGGTCCAATGGTTGTGGCTCAACCAGGCGATGAATTTAAGGTTGAGATTGAAGGCTTTGGTTCAGTAACCGCTGCATTTGCTGCTGAATAATCAAGATTCCAAGAGAGTACATTCATGAAAAAGATTAAATGTGCAATGATCGGTCCAGGGAATATTGGTACTGATTTGCTTTATAAATTACAACGCAGCGAATGGTTAGAGCCAGTCTGGATGGTGGGGATTGACCCAACGTCTGAAGGTCTTGCGCGTGCAGCGAAAATGGGTTTAAAAACCACGGCTGAAGGTGTAGACGGTTTACTGCCTCATGTACTTGAAGATAACATTAAAATCGCATTTGATGCGACTTCTGCATACGTTCACGCGGAAAACAGCCGCAAGCTGAATGAACTTGGCGTTTTAATGATTGACTTAACGCCTGCTGCGATTGGTCCATTCTGCGTGCCACCGGTCAACCTTGAAGCATTACTTGCACAAGGTGAAGTGCCAAACGTCAACATGGTGACATGTGGTGGTCAGGCAACCATTCCGATGGTGGCTGCAGTTTCTCGCGTACAGCCTGTTGAATATGGCGAAATCATCGCAACGGTATCGACCAAGTCTGTAGGTCCGGGTACCCGTAAAAACATCGATGAATTCACGCGTACCACTGCGGGTGCGATTGAGAAAGTTGGCGGCGCGAAAAAAGGTAAAGCAATCATCATCATTAACCCGGCTGAGCCACCGTTGATGATGCGTGACACCGTGCATTGCTTGGTTGAAGGTGAGCCGGATCAGGCAGCGATCACAGAGTCAGTGCATGCGATGATCCAGGAAGTTCAGAAATACGTACCAGGTTACAAACTGGTAAACGGTCCGGTATTTGATGGCAACCGTGTGTCAATTTACTTAGAAGTTGAAGGTCTGGGTGACTTCCTGCCGAAATACGCAGGCAACCTGGATATTATGACTGCAGCAGCTGCGCGTACTGCAGAAATGTTCGCAGAACACGTGTTTAACACTGCTGAAGCTTAAAGGAATACCAAAATGTCTAAGATTATTGTTCATGATATGACTTTGCGTGATGGTATGCACCCGCAGCGCCATCAAACCACTGTTGAGCAAATGATTGCGATTTCAACCGCACTTGATGATGCCGGCGTACCTTTAATTGAAGTAACCCATGGTGACGGCCTTGGCGGTTCATCCGTGAACTACGGTTTTGCTGCTGCAACAGATGAAGAATATTTGTCTGCTGTTGTGCCACGTATGAAAAATGCAAAAATTTCTGCATTACTTCTACCTGGTATTGGTACGGTCGATCATTTAAAAATGGCACATGAAATTGGTGTATCTACCATTCGTGTTGCGACTCACTGTACTGAAGCAGACTGTTCTGAACAGCATATTACTGCTGCACGCAAACTGGAAATGGACACTGTCGGTTTCTTGATGCTGGCGCACATGGCAACGCCAGCTCAATTGCTTGAAGAAGCAAAAAAGATGGTGTCTTATGGTGCAAACTGTATCTATGTGACTGACTCTGCAGGCTATATGCTGCCGCACGATGTAACTGATCGTGTTGATCATTTACGTCAACACCTGGATCCAAGCATCGAACTTGGTTTCCACGGTCACCATAATCTGGGTATGGGCGTGTCGAATACTGTTGCTGCGGTACAAGCCGGTGCAGTACGTGTCGATTTGGCATCTGCGGGTCTGGGTGCGGGTGCAGGTAATACACCACTTGAGTTGTTCATTGCTGTTGCAAACCGCATGCAAATGGAAACTGGCGTAGACCTGTTCAAAGTACAAGACGTTGCTGAAGATCTAGTCATTCCAATGATGCACAACCCGATCCGTGCCGACCGTGATGCGGCAACTTTAGGTTATGCTGGTGTTTACTCGTCATTCCTGTTGTTCGCAAAACGCGCTGAAGCGAAGTATGGCGTATCTGCACGTGAAATCCTGATGGAACTTGGTCGCCGTGGTACGGTGGGTGGTCAGGAAGACATGATTGAAGACTTGGCATTAACCATGTCTAAAGCACGTGAGTTACAAGCTTAATTTTTAATGCAGTCGCATTTAAAATAAGGTCAATAAAAAAGCATCCAGACTGGATGCTTTTTTATTTTTAATTCTGTTGAATAATATATTAAAACTCTGACTTCAGATATTTTAGCTATAGCGCTATATTAAGATTATTTGAGTTTTATTTTTTCTTTAAACATAAAAACGATAAATAAAAAATAGAGGCGCAAAGTTTTTAAAAAATTTACTCTTATTAATAAAAGAAACAAAATATTAAATTAAATCTTTGGTCAAATTTTTAGTTTTATTAATCGGTTTAAAATCTAACAGATTTTGTGCTTGAACAGGGCTCTGCAATAGGGCGATCTAAAAGAACAAAAGTTTAATACTGTAGTCGGATTTTTTATTTAAATCGACTTACGCATGATGGCGGCATGGATTTTATCTGCTGAATGGGGAACTCATCATGCATCGTCACCACTTATGGATAGCAATACTTGCTGCAACAGCAACTTTAGGGACAACTGCAGGGAATGCAGATTTTATTGACGACAGCAATGTTCAACTGAAGTTTAAAAATTTCTATTTAGACCGTCAGTATCAAGATGACTATTCCGCACGAAACTGGGGTTCGTGGTCACAAGGGATAACTCTGGATGCTAAGTCTGGTTATCACGATATTGGCGGTGGTGTGCAGGTCGGGACTGATGTTCTGGTTCAGCATGCAGTTAAACTCAAAGGTCGTGATAAAAATCCGGATTGGGTTTTACCGCATGATGGTAAGAAATCAAAAGACCATTTCGGTAAAGTCAACGCAACCTTAAAAGCCAAGGTTTCAAAAACTGAATTAAAAGTAGGTGAGTTGCTTCCGGTTTCTCCTGTTTTAGTGTTCGATCCATCGCGTCAGTTGTTAACAACTTATAGCGGTGCATGGTTAGAGTCGAAAGAGATTAAAGATACTAAACTCACTTTGGCTTATGTGGATAAAATTAATAACCGTTATGACAATCAGTTCCGTGATTTAACTTTATTTGCACCTGTTAAAGGCCTAAAATATTACGATAATGGTGAAGCTTCTGATGGGATGTGGATTGTAGGTGTAGACCACCAACTGACCAAAGAAGTGGCTGCAAGTTACTGGTATGCCGATGTTCAAGACATTTACCAGCAGCATTATCTGGGTGTGAATTACAAAACCGGGTTAGGCGAAAAAACCAAATTAGATAGTAATGTGCGTTATTTCAATAATTCGGGATCTGGCGATAAATTGTATGGTGAGATCGACAACCAGGCATTATCGGTAGCTGCAAAAATCAATCATGGTGCGCATACGGTAGGTGTGGGTTATCAGCAAATGTTTGGTGACAGCAGCGCATTCCCGACATTGGGAGGCTGGGTGCCACAGCCTTATTTGGCGAACTGGGGAGTAGCGACTTTCACCGCGCCAGAAGAAAAGTCATGGCATATGTCTTATAGCTATGACTTTTCTAAAGTTGGCTTGAAGGGGCTGAATACAACAGCAGTTTATTTCAAAGGCTATGATCAGAAAGGGACTGGGGCATATCAAGGTCAGAACTTCAATACGGATGAAGTGAATGCGATCGTCAATTACACTGTGCCAGAAGGTAAATTAAAAGGTTTGGGCGTACAGGGTATGTATATTGATGTGAATTTTGCCAATCCAGCAAAACCAGACCTCCAAGAATACCGTGTAGCAACCACTTATAGCTATAAATTCTAATAGAAGCGCATTTTAAAGGCAGTCAGTCTTCTGGCTGCTTTTTTGGCTTAAGAATTTAATAAAAGCCTTAAATTAAATAGGGTTTATTTAAAATTAATAGATAAAACAATGACTTAAATTATATATATTTTGTAGGATGCAATCGTAATTTTGTATCAGTTTGCTGCGGTTGAGCGGTTAATATAAGGGTGTACACAAGTCATTTTAATGAGTCAACTTGACGTCGAATTCTTGAAAATAGAGGGACACGCAAGCTAAAGACTGTAAGAGGAAGCACTATGAGCACTGTTCAAATCCCTGACTATCAAACAGATCCATTCTTTGGCTTAGAAGACAAATGGATTGAAACCGCTGAAGGCGAGTTGACCCATTACCACGAAATTGGTGAAGGTACGCCTATTCTATTTTTACATGGTTCAGGTACAGGTGTATCGGCTGCGGCAAACTGGTGGTTAAACCTACCACAAATTGCTGAGCAAGCACGTTGTATCGCCATCGATACCATTGGTTATGGCCAAACTGTCGTGGCACCAGGGACTGCTTATGGAATCCGCGCTTGGGTTGATCATGCGATCCGCACGCTCGATGCTTTGGGCATTGAAAAAACCTGGTTAGTGGGTAACTCTTTAGGGGGCTGGCTCGCTTTCCAAATGGCGCTTGATTATCCAGAACGTATTTTGGGTATTGTGTCGATGGGTACAGGTGGCGCGAAACAAACGGCTGCACTAAAAGCACATGCAAACCCGGTGTTGACTGAAGAAGGCATCAAGAAAACATTGTCTATGTTTGTGGTGAACAAAGACCTGATTACAGATGAACTGGTTGCTGTACGTTTTGCTTCTGCGAAAAATGATTATGCATCTGACCGTCTGATGGACGTGGTTGGCGCACGTGATCGTGACCGTTTCGAATTTCCGCTGGATTTCGAAAAAATGAAAGACATTACTGTGCCAGTGCTGTTGATTCATGGTACGCAAGACGTGGTGATTCCAGTATCACGTACTTGGGATATTCTCAATGTTGTTCCAAATGCAGATGCGCATATCTTTAGTCAGTGTGGTCACTGGTCTCAAGTAGAAAGAGCAGATGAATTCAACACAGTGATTAAAAACTACCTGGCTGTACACGGCGTAAAATAAGCCCCATACAGTTTTAAAAAAAAGGATGGCTCAGCCATCCTTTTTCGTACTTAAAATATTTAACCGAATATGGCTAAATGAGAATCATGATCATTTATCTGGGTGGATTCAAAAATCTAATGACTTTTAGCGACTGGTTAAGTTTGAACTAAGAAAAACCCGAATTAAATTTTATTAGACTTAAGTGGTAAATGGTGCATATTTAGAGTGAAAAAGACATGATATTTGACAGGGCAAAACTGCAAATTTAAGTTTTGGTAATAGATCTTTATCAGAAAATAGAATTAAGAGTAAGTTCTTTAGCAAAAAATAATAAAACAAAAAGCATATGCTTATCAAAAGTTGAATGGCATATGCCTAATCAGAGAGGGCTTAGGGGGAGGTTAATTCTGTTCGGCGCGGTTTATATCCAGATAGAACACACGAGTCAAAAGCTCCAAGAATTTGCTTACGGCATAGGATTTGTTGTTTTTATGGTAACTGACATACAGGTCTAAATACGGCAGTTCTACGTCCAGAGGACGAATCACAGTATTTTCCATGGTCAACGGAGCAATATAGCCCGGCAAAATGGTACATCCCAGGCCTATGCCAATCGAATTGATGTTAAATAAAATATTATCAGCCTTTTGTACAATATTAAATTCAATTCCGTTGGCCTTGGCAAAATCCAGAATCGTATGGTGCAGGGTAAAAGACTGCTCTGCTGATGGAATAATAAAATCAATACCATTCAATGCCTTAACAGGAATTCTTTCATATTTTGCTAAAGGGTGATCTTTAGGCAGGAGAAAAATCAGCGGTTCACGAATCACGAACTGGCTTTCAATTTCATCGCTATTGAAATTATGACGGGTAAAGGTCAGATCCAGATCACCTTTTTTTAACAGGCGCATTTGTTCATTGTTGTTCAGGCTGAGCAATTCAATTTTTAAATCCGGATTTTGGACACGCAGATTTGGCAAGATATACGGGAAAATTTTCATTTCGGCCACCGGGACAAAACCAATCCGTAGCATTTGCTGCTTGGCCTGTGACACCTGACGTGCCATGGCAACGGCCTTGTCTGCTTGTGCCAGGGTCAGGCGAGCCTGTTCTAGGAATACTGCGCCTTCTTCGGTGAGTTCTACTTTACGTTTGGTCCGGTTTAGTAAGCGCACGCCGACATCTTCTTCCAGATCTTTGATTTGCTGACTTAAAGAAGGTTGTGCGGTAAAAAGCTTAAGTGCTGCCTTACTGAAGTTTAATTCTTCAGCGACAGTAATAAAGTAGCGAAGGTGTCGTAATTCCATGTCATCAACCCAAAGAGTAATCCAAAAAATGTCTTACTATAATTTCCTCAAAGTATAATCTATAAACAACTATGTCGTGAAGATTATTTTGCCATTCATAAACTAAATGTACTGACGGGATTAATGGATGTTTTAATATAAAAATCTACGTTCTTAATAATTGCTTAAAGCTATTAATTAAAACAAAAAAAATATTTCCCCAAAACCCGCCTAAAATCCATTATCCATTCGAATTGAGTCTATTTACTTTGTGCCTTGATGGGTCACAGGAGAGCTTTTCATGAGTGGAAAAATTGATGTGCGTGAAATCGACGCTTTAGTCGATGCACAAAATGGACGTATCACTCCATCTATTTATACAGATCCAGATATTTACGAATTAGAACTTGAACGCGTTTTCGGCCGTACTTGGTTGTTCCTTTGTCATGAAAGCCAAATTCCTAAGGCTGGTGACTTTTTCAACACCTACATGGGTGAAGATCCGATCATCGTGGCACGTCAAAAAAATGGCTCAATCAAAGCATTCTTAAACCAGTGCCGTCACCGCTCTATGCGTGTGAGCTTCGCAGACTGTGGTAATACCCGTGCATTCACGTGTCCATACCACGGCTGGTCTTACGGTATTGACGGTTCTTTAAAAGACATCCCGCTTGAAGAGCGTGCTTACCCGCAAGGTGCATGCAAAGAACAATGGGGCTTGGTCGAAGTTAACCGTGTGAAGTCTTACAAAGGCCTGGTATTCGCTTGCTGGGATGAAACCACGCCTGACCTAGAAGAATACATGGGTGATATCGCTTGGTACCTAGACGGCGTTGTAGATCGTCGCCCAGGTGGTACAGAAATCATTGGTGGTGTACACAAGTGGGAAATCGAGTGTAACTGGAAATTTGCGGCTGAACAGTTTGCATCTGACCAATATCACGCATTGTTCTCTCACGCATCTGCAATTCAAGTGCTTGGTGCGAAACCAGACGACGAATCCTCTAAGAAATTGGGTGCTGCACAAACGGCTCGTCCTGTTTGGGAAACTGCCAAAGACGCGATCCAGTACGGTTCACGTGGTCACGGTTCAGGCTTCTTCTTCACAGAGAAACCAGATGCAAACGTATGGGTTGACGGTGAAGTTGCAAACTACTTCCGTGAAACTTATGAAGAAGTGAAAGAACGTCTAGGTGAAACTCGTGCACTGCGTCTTGCAGGTCACAACACCATGTTCCCAACATTGTCTTGGTTGAACGGCACTGCAACACTTCGCGTATGGCACCCACGTGGTCCAAACAAAACTGAAGTATGGGCATTCTGTATTGCCGATGCTGAAGCGTCTCAAGAAGTGAAGGAAGCATTTGAACGTTCTGCGACTCGTGCCTTTGGTCCTGCTGGTTTCCTAGAGCAAGATGACTCTGAAAACTGGATCGAGATCCAAAAAGTTTTACGCGGCTATAAAGCGCGTCAAAACAAACTCATTATGGAAATGGGTAAAGGCAACGAGAAATTCCGTGAAGATGGAATCCCGGGTATTACCAACTATATCTTCTCTGAAACTGCAGCACGTGGCATGTATCGCCGCTGGGCAGATTTGTTGATCCATGAAAAATGGGAAGACGTAGAAAAAGCAGCTGATGAATACGAGAAGGAGCTAATGAAATGAGTCAGATTAGTTTAGAACTTCATCATCAAATTAGTCAGTTTCTCTATCGTGAAGGCAAAGCGCTAGACGATTGGAAATTCCGCGATTGGCTGGATATGTTGGCGGAAGATATTTCTTATACGCTACGTACCACGCCAAATGCACAAACCCGTGACCGTCGTCGTTCAGTTGAACCACCTACAACATGGGTGTTCAACGATACGAAAGATCTTTTAGAGCGTCGTGTAGCTCGTCTTGAAACCGGTATGGCTTGGGCTGAAGAGCCTCCTTCACGTACAACTCACATGGTGAGCAATGTGATTGTTGAAGCAACCGAGATTGAAGGCGAATATGACGTGTACGTGACTTATCTTTTGTACCGTACCCAAAAAGAGAAAGACATTGTCATTTACTGCGGTAAACGCCATGACAAGATCCGTAAAGTTGAAGGCGGCCTCGGCTTCCAGATCTTCAACCGTAAGATCATGCTTGACCAAGCTACTTACAGTTCACATAACCTGAGTGTATTCTTCTAATGAATAAGATTTTTGTTTGCCAAGTTGACGAATTGGACGAAGGCGATGCATTGAAAGTGGATTGCGGTGTAAACGGTATTGAAGCGCTTGCAGTATTCAACAACGGTGGTGAGTTCTTCGCAATGAATGACCGCTGTTCACATGGTAATGCGTCTATGTCGGAAGGTTATCTTGAAGACGACGGTACGGTTGAATGCCCACTGCATGCAGCCCGTTTTTGCTTAAAAACAGGTCAAGCATTGTGTCTACCTGCAACTGATCCAATCCAGACATTCCCAGTGATTGTTGAAGATGGTCAGTTGTTTGTAGAAATGGCAGGAGAGTAATCATGGGTTGGCTACAAGGCGAAGTTGCACTCATCACCGGCGGTGGTTCGGGTTTAGGTTGGGCATTGGTTGAACGTTTTCTGGAAGAAGGTGCCCAAGTGGCCGTTCTTCAACGTTCAAAAGCAAAAGTGGATGCCTTGAACGAACACTTTGGTGGTAAAGTTCTTGCGATTGAAGGTGATGTGGCCAGCTATGAAGACAACGTTCGTGCAGTGAATGCCACGGTAGAACGTTTTGGTAAACTCGACTGCTTCGTCGGTAATGCCGGTATCTGGGATCATTATGCCGATATCGTCAATACCTCAGGCGAGCAGCTGGAAAAAGCCTTTGACGAGATTATGGGTATTAATACCAAATCTCTGATCTTGGGTGCAAAGGCTGCACTGGATGCATTGATCGCTTCTGAAGGTTCTATCATATTTACTTTGTCTAATTCGGCACTGTACTCTGCTGGCGGAGGCCCTGTATATACTGCATCTAAGCATGCAGGAGTGGGTATTATGAAAGAATTGGCCTACGAGCTTGCGCCTAAAGTACGAGTGAACGCGGTTGCACCATCAGGTATGAATGTGAATATCAAAGGCGCGGCATCGCTGGGTCAGGAAAATGTTGGCCTGCTTGATGCCCGTGATCCTGAGAAAATTGCACGTGGCATGCCGCTGAATTTCCTGCCTGAACCAGAAGACATGACAGGTTCATATGTGCTCTTGGCTTCTCGTGCCAACAACCGTCCGTTGACTGGCGTTCTGATCAATGCAGAATGCGGTCTCGGGATTCGTGGTTTACGTCAGCCACGTGCCGGTTTCTTTGACGAATAAACATCGCTTTTCAAAAATCTCCCCTGACCCCTCTTTCTTAAAGAGGGGGATGCTCCCTCCTTTTTTTAAAGGAGGGTTGGGGTGGATTCAGCTTTTAACTTTAAGGATAGAAAGCTTTCCTTTTTGGAGTCTCTCATGGCCGTTAAACTTATTTGTGCATCGCACAGTCCTTTAATGGAATTTGCTTCACCACAGGAAAAGCGTAAAGAACAAGCCGTTCGTGATGCTTTTGAAAAACTCTCTGCTGAAGTAAAAGCTTACGACCCCACCCTGATCATCACTTTTGGTCCTGACCATTTCAATGGTTTCTTCTATGACCTGATGCCAAGTTTTTGTGTCGGTATTCGCGCCAAAGCCGCGGGTGACTGGGATTATGGTAAAGACAATGATCATATCGATGTACCTGAAGACAAAGCTCTAGGCTTAGTTCGCCGTGTCTTGGATGAAGGTGTTGATGTTGCTTACTCATATCGTATGCAAGCGGATCATGGGGTGACTCAGCCCTTACATTTCCTGTGTGAAGGCCAGCTTGATCGTTATCCAACGATTCCAATTTTTATTAATGGCGCTGCAGCACCGATGCCAACCACCAAGCGTACCATCGCTTTGGGTCGTGCAGTAGGTCAATACATCAAATCTCTAAACCTTGAAAATGAGCGTGTGCTTATTTTAGGTACTGGTGGTTTATCGCATGATCCACCGACACCGCAAATGGGTTCGGTTCCTCCTGAAGTGGAAGAATTCCTGATTGCAGGGCGTTACCCCTCAATTGAGGCACGTAATCATCGCCAAGCCAAAATCATTGCGGTCGGTCAGAAACTGGCAGCAGGCGATACCTCGGTTGCAGTGCCGCTCAATGCCGATTGGGATCGTGCATTGCTAGAAACCTTCAAGAAAGCGGATTTTGCGACATTGGAAGCGATGACTGAAGATGAAATTCGTCGTGACGGTGGTCGCGGTGGTCAGGAGGTTCGTTCTTGGATGGCGGCATTTGCAGCATTGCATGAAATGGGTGAGTACGACATGACCACGCATTGCTATGAAGACATCAGCGAATGGATTGCCGGCTTCGGTATCGTATCTGCAGATTTAAAAGGTTAATAAAATGAGCAACGTAAACAACATCGTGATCGTGGGTGCTGGTCAAGCAGGTGCGAGCGCAATCTTAGAACTTCGTGGCAACAAGTATGAAGGTAAAATCACCTTAATTGGTGATGAAAGCCATCTTCCTTATGAGCGCCCACCGCTGTCTAAAGATGTGATTCTCAAACCTGAAGACACCAAGATCGAAATCCTGTCAGAACAGAAACTGGCAGATTTAGGTGTGACTACGATTCGCGGCAATGGCGTACAAAAAATTAACGCTGATGCGAAAATGGTGGAACTCCAAAACGGTGACGTTGTTGCTTATGACAAATTGCTTTTAGCAACAGGCGGTGCAGCACGCCGTTTGCCAAACTTCGATGCCTTAGGTAAACATGTTTATACCTTGCGTAACTTGGAAGATTCTCAAGCCCTTGTGCCTGTACTTCAAGCCGGTCGCCGTATCATTTTAATCGGTGGTGGTGTGATTGGTCTTGAGCTTGCATCATCTGCACGCTTTAAAGACTGTCAGGTCACTGTGATTGAAATGGGACCGATGGTAATGGGGCGTTGTTCACCGCGTATTTTGAGTGAATTCCTGCTCGAGCAGCAACGTCTTGCGGGCATAGATGTACGTCTTTCGACTCAGATTGCTGATTGCAAGCTTGAGGGTGAAGAAATTGTCGTGACCCTCGAAGGCGGTGAAGTGCTACGTGCAGATGCCGTGATTTACGGGATCGGCATTATTCCCAATGCACAGCTGGCTGTAGAAGCAGGTCTAGATGCAGATTTTGCCGTACATGTGAATGAAAACTGCCAAACCTCAAATGCTGATATTTATGCAGCAGGCGATGTTGCATCACAACTGCGTGCTTGTGGCAATCACCGCCGCGTAGAAACTTGGGAAAATGCCAATCTTCAAGCCGGTATTTTTGCACGTCATGTGATGGGTGTGGAACATCCTACGCCAAATCCGGCCTGGTTCTGGACTGATCAGCTGGAGATCAACTATCAGTTTGTCGGGGATATGTCTGCTGCAGAATGGCATAATCGCGGAGAGATTGATGCGGCACAAGGCGCTGCATCCTCATTTGTCTTGTTTGGTGTGACGGATGGCTTGATTGTGGGTGGTATTACGGTCAATGCTGCCAAAGAAATGCGGCATTTGAAAAAACTGATTAGCAAGCAAGCGGTATTTGAAGCAGATAAATATCTAGATTTGAGTCAAGATCTTCGTAAGCTGGTCAAATAATCTCGCTTTACAAAAAAGCAGACCATGGGCAACCTAGGTCTGTTTTTTTTATGATTGTTGAAAAACTCAAAGACGCATTTGACGATTTCACAACCTCAAATGCTGTGTAAAAGCAACTGCTAGCGCGAAGGTGAAGCCTCACTTTTGAAAGATCAAAAGTGACAAAAATCTTTTGCTAAACTGAAGATACATCCCTATATCTCAGTTTAGCGGCGGCATCCATGCCACCAAGTGAAATAGATTTTGGCTGGACTTCATGTGCCGTGGTGCTTCTGAATTTATATTGAGATAGAACCATTTATGACTTCGAATTCCTCTCCCATACTGGTGACGGCAAGTATTTACGCTTTATTGGTGCTGATCTGGGCTGCAACACCGCTGGCGATTGTCTGGAGTGTTGCCGAAATTCACCCGATGTGGGTGCTGATTATCCGCTATTTTGGTGCTTCGATTATTGCGCTATTCCTGCTAAAGATCATGCGTGATCCGCTGCCATTTGATAGCACTTCGATGAAAAGTTATCTGGCGGGCAGTCTGAATCTGATTGGCGCGCAGCTGTTTATTTATCTGGCTGCTAACTACCTGACCTCAGGTTTAATGGCACTTATTTTCGGATTCTCACCGCTGATTGCCGGTCTGATCGGTCATGTAATTTTAAAAACCCATAAACTGGTCTGGCTGCAATGGCTGGGGATGGCGGTGGCTGTTGCTGGCTTGTGTTTTGTTTTTGCCGATTCGGCAGACAGCAAGATCAATCCCTGGGGCGTGGTGCTGATGCTGATCAGTATGGTGTCTTATATCAGTTCGATTTTCTGGGTTAAACAGATCAATGCACCTTTGAGTCCGATGTCTCAGGCTACCGGTTCACTTCTGGTGTCGGCATCCGGTTCACTGCTGCTGATTCCATTCATCTGGCAGCATATGCCGACTCAGCTACCCGGCACACAGGCGCTGATCGGTTTTGTATTTACCATGGTCATGTCCTCAATTGTGGCGATGCTGTGCTATTTCTGGCTGATTCGCCGATTAGCCGCATCCACCGTGTCTTTGAGTAATGTGATGACACCAGTGATCGCCTTGGTATTGGGGGCGACGCTAAATCATGAAATCATCAGTAGTCATGCTTTTGCAGGCATTGCGGTGGTGATGTTTGGGATTATTCTGTATTTCTGTAAAGAATGGCGTGAGCAATATTTTTCTAGACATTAATCTGGTCATCAATGAAAAGGGCAAACGCCCTTTTTAGGGTCTGGGCTTTTCTAAAGGCAGACTGGAGGTGCGAGAACAGCACGACGAAACAACAATTTGTAAAACAACTCGGCAGTCAAAACACTTTAAGATGCAAGAAATAAGATTAATAAAAACTTGATCAAAATTATTTAGGACAGTATCAAGATGTCTGAATCCAATAAAATTGTCGTATATGCAGCCATGTTTGGAAATTTAGCGATTGCCCTCGTTAAATTTATCGCAGCCTATCTCACCAATAGTTCTGCAATGCTGAGTGAAGCTGTCCATTCGGTGGTCGATACCCTGAATGAAATTCTGTTGCTATATGGAATGAAGAAAGCCCAAAAAACTGGAGATGCCAAGCATCCGTTTGGCTATGGTCGTGAACTTTATTTCTGGGCTTTCATTGTGGCCCTGATGGTTTTTGCGCTGGGTGCCATCGTCTCTATATTTCAGGGTATTTACCATATTATCCAGCCTGAAGAAATGCAGAATCCTCTGATCAACTATATCGTGCTTGGCATAGCCATTTTATGTGAAGGATTTTCATGGTTAGTGGCATTAAAAACGTTTCGTAAACAAAAAGGAAATATGGGATATTTTGAAGCCTTTCGACGCAGTAAGGATCCAACTACCTTTACCGTTTTATTTGAAGATACTGCCGCGCTGATCGGCTTGTTGATTGCTTTGGTCGGTATCTTTCTGGCCCATCAACTGAATATTCCCGAGCTGGATGGGGTGGCCTCAATTTTAATTGGTGTGGTGCTTGCAGTATCGGCCTGGTTTCTGGCACGTGAAACGAAAGGCCTGTTACTCGGTGAAACTGCAGATCCAAAACTGCGGGATAATGTATTGAAGATTGCTCAACAGGATGCTGCGGTTTTTAGCGCGAATGGGGTTTTGACAGAGCAGATGGGTGCGCATCAAGTCATTGCATCCTTGAGTCTGGAATTTAAAGATGGTTTGACCTCCGATGAAATTGAAATCTGTGTAAACAGGATCGAGGCCCAGATTAAACAATTGCACCCGGAAATTATTGCACTATTTGTGAAGCCTCAAACCAAGGCGGTGTGGTTGGAACGAACCCTAGGTCGTATATAGGGACATGAAAAATCGCTTGAGGGCAGTTTTTCGATCTCAGCTCGCTTCTCTAGCACGCCTAATGTGATGCTACCGTTGTAGCAGATGCACTCTGTCAGGAAATTACCAATGGCGGTCATACCTCTGTCAAAATGAGCCTATCCATGTTTGGCAGCATTTTGTATTTTTAGACAGAAGGGCGTGAGCAATATTTTTCTCGATAATCCAGTGCTTCCCTAAGCTGAAGGTATTTTCCCAGTATGTTTTTATTAAAAATAACAAAAACATACATGATTAACTGTGAGGGATTTCATACTATATTGCTATGCGCCTGTTTTTAGTTTGTATGCTAATTAAAAGATACTCCACTTGACCCTTTCAAGCGGATGCTGTCTTGCATATAGCGAATAATAAATAGTGGATATTTATGCAAGATTTTTTTAAAACTAAAAAATTTCAGTTAACCACGCAGTCCAGCTGGAAACATGTCTGGTCTAAGCCGGTATTTGAGTATCTGCATTCCGATCATTTTGATGGTCAACGCTTCTATAATCCGGAATATTCCCCATTATCGCGCAGTCGCTTTGATTTATATAAATGGCTGGTTACCCGAAAATCCAGTACCTGGAATGTCAACCTGGATGAGGAGCGTACCGAGTTTTTTGCACGTCCACGTGCCTTGCCGCAGCATCGTCCTGATGCTCCTTTAGATGACTGGCAAATCTGGTTTATTGGTCATGCCACCGTGCTCATTCAGATCGGACCCTATAATTTCCTGACCGATCCGGTCTGGGGCGAATATGCCGGTCCTTCTGCCTCTACTGGGCCGCAGCGCGTCATTCCGGCAGGTATTGCCCTGGATGAGCTGCCACATATTGATGCTGTACTGCTTAGCCATAACCACTATGATCATATGGATCTGGCCAGTCTGGAATGGCTGCATACAACTTTTCAGATGCCAATTTATACCGGTCTGGGCAATGCCTGGTATTTGCCAGAACATTACACCGTGCACGAAATGGACTGGTGGGAAAACGCATTTTTTGAAGAGATCCGGATTGTCTATACACCGGCACAACATGCCTCAGGGCGCGGCATACGCGATCAGAACTCTTCACTCTGGGGAGGCTTTTCTTTATTGCATGGCAAGGAGCATTGTTTCTTTGCCGGAGATAGTGGCTATGCCTCACATTTTAAGGAAATCCGCAAACGTCTGGGTGCACCGCGGATTGCCTTGCTGCCGATAGGCGCTTATGAGCCGCGTGAACTGATGCGCGCTATTCATATGAATCCTGAAGACGCTTATCATGCCCATCATGACTTGCAGGCCAAATGCTCACTGGCCATTCATTACCGCACTTTTCAGCTGACTGATGAAGACCGCGATGCACCCGAACATGACCTGCATGAAATTATCAAGCATTCCTCCAAGCTGATTAATCCGTTTTACTGCATACGTGAAGGCAAACGGATTATTGTCTAAGGATTTGCTGTTCCTGTTGAATGAGTTGTATGGCAATCACAGAAAGCATCAGCATGGCGATATTCATCAAGACAGAGTTGAAGGCTGCGCCAAGTTATAAGGGCGCAGTAAGGGCAATCAGCAGCAGTAATCCTGCAAGTCCTATGATATTCCATCCATGTAATACAATCGATCTGTTCCATTTCAAAAAACATAAGCCAAACAGCATTTCACATATGCCAGAAAAGCCAACCCAGACTTTGGCCAGTGCCAGCTCAAAGCCCAGGTTGTGCCAGATCGTGATTTCAGCAGGGGGACTGGAACAGAATTTTTGGAATCAGTCCTTGATGGAGCCAGAGCATCGCCAAGCTAAATGGTGCGAAGTGCTTGAGTGAAAACAGGCTTAGGATTCACGAATAGCATTTTCCAGAAAATGGCGTTTATTTTCGCTGGATGGAATCAGGCAATAATCGGTTTTGCCAAATAGCTGGTAGCGATTTAAAGCAACCCCACGATATAGAAAATCGCGGATAAAGCGTGGAACGAAATAACCTGCGCCCATTAAATTAAATGGAAAACCGATATGCTGCAGCACCTTCAGTAATGCCGTCGATTCGGTATAAAGTGTGCCATCTTGAATGACGAGCATCGTGGTGTAATGTTCAGTGGACATCTGATAATGCTCGAGCAGGGCAACACCTAAAGGGGATTGGGCGGAAACCAGTTTAAACTGTATTTTTTTATCGTATTTAATCAAGAATCGTGCCCAGCCATTACAGATCACGCAAACAGCATCAAATAAAATGATGTTGTGTTGTTGAATGATGTCTTCAATATTCGGGTGCATTGTTGTATTTCTTTTGGCAAAAGGTTGTTTCTATAGTGCTAGATGTCCTAATAAAAAACCACCCGAAGGTGGTTTTTATACAGTTTCTATAACAGGTTTAAATGGGCTTAGAGAAAGCTAGCTAAACCTTTGGCTGGATCAGTTTCGCGTGCCGCCTGAGCATCTGCTACGGTCATCCCGAGTGCCTGTGCTACGCCTTCGCCATAGGCCGGGTCACAGCTATAACAGTTACGGATGTGACGGTATTTGATGAAATCTAGCGCATCACCCATTGCTCCGGCCGTGTTATTGAACAGAGCCTGTTTCTGCTGGTCATTCATCAGATTGAACAGGGCACGTGGCTGGCTGAAGTAATCATTGTCATCTTCACGGAAATCCCAGAAATCGGCATCACCAGTGATTTTCAGTGGTGGCTCTTTAAATTGAGGTTGTTCCTGCCACTGGCTGAAACTGTTCGGTTCATAATGTGGCAATGAACCATAGTTGCCATCCATACGGCCCTGACCATCACGACGATTAGAGTTTACAGGACAGCGTGCAGCATTGACCGGAACCTGTGAATGATTCACGCCAACACGGTAACGCGCTGCATCGGCATAGTTTACCAAACGCGCCTGTAGCATACGATCCGGTGAGTAACTGATCCCCGGTACCAGGTTACTTGGTGCAAAGACAGCCTGTTCTACATCCTGGAAATAGTTTTCCGGATTGCGGTTCAGCTCGAACTCACCGACTTCAATCAGTGGATAATCACCCTTCGGCCAGACTTTGGTCAGGTCAAATGGGTGATAAGGAACTGTTTCAGCTTCCAGTTCCGGCATGACCTGAACATACATTTTCCATTTTGGATAGTCACCACGTTCGATAGCATCAAACAAGTCGGTCTGGCTACTTTCACGGTCTCTGGCGATCAAAACTTCTGCTTCAGCATCGCTTAGATTCTTGATAGCCTGTTGAGTACGCATATGGAATTTTACCCAGAAGCGTTCATTCTGGGAATTGATAAAACTATAGGTATGACTACCAAAACCATGCATATGGCGGTAGCCATCAGGAATACCCCTATCCGACATTACAATCGTGACTTGGTGCAGGGCTTCAGGCAGCAATGTCCAGAAATCCCAATTATTGGTAGCACTGCGCTTGTTGGTTTTCGGGTCGCGTTTTACCGCTTTATTCAAGTCAGGGAACTTGCGGGCATCACGCAGGAAAAACACCGGGGTGTTGTTACCAACCAGATCCCAATTGCCTTCTTCAGTATAGAATTTCAGGGCAAAACCACGGATATCACGTTCTGCATCGGCAGCACCGCGTTCACCGGCCACCGTCGAGAAACGCGCAAACATGTCGGTTTTCTTGCCGACTTCCGAAAAAATTTTGGCGCGGGTATACTGGGTAATATCGTTGGTCACGGTAAAGGTACCAAAAGCACCTGAACCTTTGGCATGCATACGACGCTCTGGAATCACTTCACGAACAAAGTTGGCCAGTTTTTCATTCAGCCATAAATCCTGGGCGAGTAAAGGTCCACGTGCACCTGCCGTCATACTGTTCTGGTTGTCGACTACAGGCGCGCCAGCTTCAGTGGTCAGGTGGGTCACAGGGCATTTTTTAAAATCTTGGCTCATCTTTCCTCTCCAAGTTTTGAATATCTTGTAGCGTTTATCCAGTATTCACAAAATATTAAGCTATATGCATAGGGCATCAGGTATTACGCTATTTTCAATATCTTGATATAAATGCTGTTGGGGCACAAAATGGGATTCACAGGATATAATTGAGTAATGTCACTCAAAAAATATTATTAAAGTTAATAAAGTCTAAAATATTGAAAATTAAATGGTTACTTTGTAAAAATAGCGAGTTTTCTACTCGCTGACAATATCAAATTCTATTTATTTTGCATAACTCAAATAATGAATGGGATTAAACGAAAATAACAATATTCAAGTCCCTAATATGTTTTTATCCCAGAATAAAAATAATAAATGAATAGATCTTTTTAAAATAAATTTTATAACTGATTTATTTTAAATGGTTTTTTAATTGGGTTTTGTTTCTCTGAAAAAATTCAGAAAAAGAATGAATGGAATAATAATATTTTCTGGCCATAACTTTCATTTCTGCATACAGAAAATCCTGTCTCAATGGTCTTTTTTTTTAAAAAAGCATTGGCAAATATGCTTGAAAATTGTCCAAGATGGCGTATCATTATTTTCCCCACTCGCGTGGGAGCTCACTGAAATATAGTTAAAAGGTGAAAGTACAACATGGCCAAGAAGAAAACAGTCGAGCATGTGGTGATCCATAATTTTGTGGCAAAACACATGCATGAAGTCAACAAAAGTCAGGTTTTTGTAGATCGAAAGAAAAATGCAAAATGTGGCTACAACAAGCACAGACAAGGGCGATATTCCATGGAAGATCGCCCTTTTTTAATGGCAGCTTAAGGTCTGTACGGTGGTTGGGGGCGACGCGGTGGCTGTTTGGGATTGGTTTTAACTGGAGAGAGTGGGGCGACAGGCCGGGTACTACGGGTTTGTGAATTTTGATTGGAGCGTTGGGATGGTGTTGGGGGTTCATCTGCGATGAAGTCATTAAATAGTTGATGCAGTCTGCTTTGAACAGGTGGTTTGTGCTGAGAGGAATGAGGCTGTGGTCTGGTCTGCTGAAAACTGGCAAATTGATCTTTTTGCTGGCGATAGAGTTTGGCCGCAATCACAGAGGGATCATTTCGGCCTAAACGCCGTCGTTGCGATGCCGAAATTTCAATGCCCAATAATGGGGACATTTTTGGCCGATCGGCATAGCTGCTGGCTCGATTGCTGGCAGGACGTGTATAAGATGAACCGGAATAATCAGCATTTTTCCGGGCTCGCAAGGCAGGTGCAATAATGACAATATAGAACACTATAATTATCATGAACAGGATAACCAGAAATTCCATAACCACCTCTACTGCTGTCGAGGGACTGGAAAAAGTCCCGTATTAAGCACCCACCATACGCGTGGCTGATTTCACCATATCTCCCAGGCCATGGGTTCTGAAATAATATTCTAACCAGCTTTTTACCATCAGCGGATTGTCCATTTTTAACACATGTTGCAGTAATTCCTGTGCATCACTCATCGGAACATGACAAATGGTTTTACGTACCTTTAGGATATTGCTCGAACTCATCGACAGGGTATTAAAGCCCATGGCCATGAGCAAAACCGCAGAAAGCGGATCACCTGCCATTTCACCGCAGATACTGACCGGTTTTTCATTACGATGACAGTCCTGTACCAGACGGGTCAGGGCACGCAGCACGGCAGGGTGTAAATGTGAATAGACATTGGCAACCCGTGGATTATTACGATCGACTGCCAAAAGATATTGGGTCAGGTCGTTGGAGCCGACCGAGAAGAAATCGACCAGTTCGGAAAATTCATCAATCTGATAGAGCACGCTGGGAACTTCCACCATAATGCCGAGTTTCGGCTTGTTCACCTTGACCTGCTCCTCTTCCTGAATCGCAACGTAATCACGTTCTAACAGGTAGAGTGCTTCCTCGACTTCACTGACACTGGTCACCATTGGCAACAGAATATGCAGGTTGTTCAGCCCGATACTGGCTTTGAGCATGGCGCGAATTTGTGATGAAAAAATTTCTGGATGATCCAGGGTAAAACGAATGCCACGCCAGCCCAGTGCCGAATTTTCTTCTTCAATCGAGAAATAGGGCAGGTCTTTATCTGCACCAATGTCTAGAGTTCGCATCACCACCGGTTTATTGGCAAAGTGACTGAGTTGCTGGCGATAGATCGCGCGTTGCTCTTCTTCACCTGGGAAACGGTCGCGTAGCATAAACGGAATTTCAGAGCGGTATAAACCAACGCCTTTGGCACCGCGCTGCACGCCACGGACTACATCAATCATCAGGCCGGTATTGACGAACAGTTTTACCGCTATGCCATCCGGGGTAATCGTATCTTTGGTTTCGTACTGGCGCAGATCTTTAGCGATCTGTTCTTCTTCTTTTTGAATTTCTTTATAGCGACTGCGTAGGCGACGTGGCGGATTAATAAAGACCCGACCCTGATGCGCATCGACAATCATCTCCACATCATCGAGGGTATTAATCGGCAGTTCAGTTACACCGACTACAGTCGGAATGCCGAGGGCGCGCGCCACAATTACCATATGCGAGTTCATCGCACCTTCAGTGGTGACGATCGCAGCAATTTTATCCACTGGCAGTTCAACCAGCGCGGCCGTCGAAATTTCTTCACCAATCAGGATGCTTTCATCGGTCAGTTCACGGTGACTGGCATCGGCTTCCTGTAAACGCGCCAGAATACGCCGACCCAGATCTTTCAGGTCTGCTACCCGTTCACGCAAATACTCATCTTCCATCTGGAAAAATTGCGCCACATGATTGTCAATCACAATCCGTACTGCACCTTGTGCCCAGTGACCTTCACGAATAAAAGCCTTAATTTCTGCAGGCAGGGCATTTTCATCCAGCATACGCAAGAATACGCTAAACAGTGCGCGCTCTTCAGCCATGAGCGCATCCTGCATCTTGTCATCGAGCCACTGAATTTCTTCACGGACCGAGTTCAGTGCGCTATCCAGTAGCATCAGTTCTTCACTGATGTCATCGGCTTCCCGTTCCGGCACAGCAGTAAGATCCGCTGGCGGATAGAGAATCACCGCACGGCCTAAGGCAATCCCCCCAGAACCGGAAACACCCTGAAAGGTTTTATAGGCGGGCAGGTTGCTCGGCTTACGAAATACATCAATATTGCCCACCGCATGGGCATGTGCAATCACACCAGAGAGCTGTGCGCACAGTGTGACCAGAAAGGATTCGGCGGCTTCAGAAAAGTCTTGGGACTCTTTATTCTGAACTACCAGCACGCCCATGACCTTACGACGGTACATGACTGGAACGCCAAGGAAAGAGTTGTAAAGCTCTTCACCGGTTTCAGGCAAGAACAGGAAGCGTTCATGTTTGGGAGCATTGTCCAGATTGACAATTTCCTCACGCTGACCCACCAGACCCACCAGACCTTCACCGGTCTGCAGAGACACATGGCCAACAGATTCCGCATTCAAGCCTTTTGAAGCCATGAGTAGATAACGCTGATTACGTTCATCAAGGAGGTAGATTGAGCAGACATCGACTTGCATGGCCTCAGCCACATGTTTGACCATGATATCGAGCGATTCATGCAAACTGGTAGACGCATTGATCTCCTGAACAATACGTCTCAAGGTGTCCAGTTGCATATTCGACATAAGGTCTGCTCCGTGTTAAGAAAATTTCAGTGATGAGTTTATTTATAACAATAGCCGAGTAAAAAATCTGCATAATTTATGCGATTTTTTAAGGTTTTTGCTGGGGAAGTTGCTGACACAACTCCACCAGGGCTTTGCGGTAAACATCACGTTTGAAATTCACGACTTGACCAAGTGGGTACCAGTAACTGACCCATTGCCATTGATCAAATTCGGGCGGATCAGACAAATTCAACTGAATATTCTGTGCCGAGGCCGTCAGTTTGAGTAAAAACCACTTTTGTTTTTGACCAATACAGACCGGATCAGAATCCGTACGAATGTATCGATGTGGCAAACGATAGCGCAACCAGCCTTTGGTTTGCGCAATGATCTGGACGTGTTCGGGCAATAAGCCAATTTCTTCTCTCAGCTCACGATACAGTGCCTGTTCAGGGGTTTCTCCATACTGGATACCTCCTTGTGGAAATTGCCATGCATTATGACCAATGCGTTTTGCCCATAAAACCTGTCCAGCGTCGTTTGCCAAAATGATCCCGACATTCGGTCGGAAACCTTCAGAGTCGATCATTTGGCTACCTAAAAATTGTTTAATTTATGCCTTTGCCATCGGGGAGCATTATTTCGTTATCCAACTCGAAAAAAGCAAAGTTTAAAAATGTTAAAATTGCTATGATCTTAACGAATTTCTATCGACTAGCGGAGATAGATTTACAATTTTTTTCTTAAATTTCAGTTTTTACGAGTATTTTCATGAAATTGGCGCTATTTGATCTTGATCACACCTTGTTAAACACGGATTCGGATCATTCCTGGGGAGAGTTTTTGGTCAGTGAGGGCCTGGTCGATCCAGTTCAGCATCGCGCCATGAATGACAAATTTTATGACGATTATAAAAAGGGCCAGCTGGATCCCTATGCCTATAATGAATTTGTATTTCAGTTTCTGACCCAACATGACCATGATTATCTGGTTGAATTACATAAATTGTTCATGCAAAAAGTCATTCGTCCACAGATGCGTCCCGAAGGTTTTAAGGCAATCGAGCGCCACCGTGAAGCGGGGCATGCCTTAGTGGGGATTACTGCAACTTCAGACTTTATTACCGCCCCTATTTTTCGTGAATTTGGGATTACTGAAATTATTGCCACCAATGCTGAAGTCATTGATGGAAAATATACCGGTAAGGTCATCAATACGGCGTGTTATCAACAAGGCAAGCTGGTGCGTCTGGAACAGTGGCTAGAAGGTCGCGATGTGACCGAGTCTTGGGCCTATTCAGATTCCATTAATGACCGTTTCTTGCTGGAATACGCAGACCATGCGATTGCGGTCAATCCGGATGATCGCCTGGAAGTTCTGGCTAAGGAACAGGGCTGGGATATACAGGACTGGTCGCTCTAAGAATTCCAAATTCATTCATGTGACCTATTCAGCACAGCTTCGGTTGTGCTTTTTATTTGCCTGAATGCAATGTGAGTATTAATGTTTTTTCACAGTCCACTTGCATCGGACATGCTATGCTCGAAAAACAGGACATGAAAACAATGGAAAAGTTTGAGGTGTAATGATATGACTCACGTTCGACCGCGTATGACACATCTGTTTCAGCAGCTTGGCCTGGACTCCACTGCGGAAGGCATTGAAAATTTCATTCATGAACATCAACTGCATAAAGATCTGACTTTGCTCGATGCACCCTACTGGTCAGAAGCCCAGCGTCAATTTTTAACCGAAAAAATTGCATCGGATGGTTCATGGGCAATTGTGGTAGATCAACTCAATGAATCCCTGCATGAAAACTCAACCAGTGAAGGATGAGATAAAGGCCAATCATACGATTGGCTTTTTTAGAGCATAACCTTTAGCGAACTCGTTTCCAGATTGTGACTTGTGACAGGCTATGTTGATACTTTCTTGCCGTTTCACGAATTACAAAAGGCACATCCTGAGGCTCGTTCACGAGTTCAAAATGCTGAGTTAAAATATTGGAAATACCAGTCAATGTCGTGATGTTTCCCCCATCCTGCTGAAAACCGCCCAGCCATTCACTACGCGCAGTATGTTCTTCCAGCCAGGTATAAGGCGAGCTTAGCATTAAAATTCCACCCATATTGATACGCTCATGAATGTGCGCCAAAACGTCTTTGGGATGATGCAGCCGGTCAATCAGGTTGGCCGCCAGAATAAAATCATAACCGCTGAAATGCGCTTTCAGATTACAGGCATCCGCCTGAAAAAATTCTATTTTAGACACAAGCTGATCCAAACCCACATCTGCAAGTGAACAGCTTTTATCTTCATTGATTTCACCTTCTACTGGTAGCTTATAACGTACCTTGTTGCCTTGGGCCAGATAGTCTGCCTGCTGAATAAAACGTGCAGAAAAGTCCAGACCGGTCACCTGATCAAAATACCGTGCCAGTTCAAAGCTGGCGCGGCCGGTGGCACAGCCAATATCCAAGGCCCTATGACACGACGTTTCCTGAAAGTACGGTTGTGCCAAAATAACCAAGGTTTTGGCAAAATTAGCTACGTCAAAATATTCGGCGCCGTACTGGAATTCCAGATATTGAGAGACCAGCTGGTCGCTTTCATACTGTGAAGGAAATTGTTGCAGAGCTTGATCAGAGGCAACATAGCGAAAGCCCGTGTGCTGAAAGAAATGCCGTCTGAAGGCATAACGCGAACTATATAGGGCTTCATTACCGGCCGAAATCCAGGAGCCACCTTTTATCAGGTTGTGGCGACCGTCAAAGGTCGGGCTGCTGAAATCATCATAAAATGGATGCACCTGAAAACCCTGAAATGGATAGATCGGAGTTTCAGTCCACTGCCAGACATTGCCTTGAATATCATAAAAATCGCCCTGCTGAAAATGATCAACCGGGCAGGAGCTGGTGCCGTATTTCAATTCGATATTGGCCTGTTCAGGACTCGGTAAATGTGGATCGAGGTCAGAAACTGCATACAGGCGATACCACTCATCTTCAGTCGGTAAGCGAATGGTTTTTTCAAGCTGTTGCGATTTCCACTGACAAAAGGCCTTGGCTTCATGATAATTTACTTCTACCGGCCAGTCCCAAGGCATCGGGACTTCTTCCAGCATCAGTCGCAGTGACCAGCCCAATTCAGTTTTGCGCCAAAAAACCGGATGGGTCGCTTGTGAAAATTGCAGCCAGCCTAGACCTTCTTCATTCCAGTATTGTTCGGCCTGATAGCCTTCTGCTTCGACAAATGCCAGAAACTCCTGATTTGACACCAGATATTTGGAAGCTGCAAAAG
Source organism: Acinetobacter sp. BY419 (assembly GCF_019038395.1). GTDB lineage: Bacteria > Pseudomonadota > Gammaproteobacteria > Pseudomonadales > Moraxellaceae > Acinetobacter. The sequence continues at coordinate 7,546 of NZ_JAGFXZ010000016.1, read as the reverse complement.
CCTCAACCTCGGCTTCATGCTGGCCGTATTCATTGTCCCAGCCATAAAATGGAGAGTTGAAATCTTTCTGCAGATGCACTTTGCCTTCAGGCACAGCCAGCAAGCTGTTATCCGGGGCAATACCGGTAATGATATTGGCGCGCCACTGCGGATGCTGGCGTACATGTTCCAGAGCATGCTGGCGAATCAGCACAGAAGATGTTTCCAGATGAATCCGTTCATGCTCAATACCCATAATGAGCGTCCACCAAGGGTTCTGCCAGCTCAAGGGCAGAGTCAGCGGGGCATGCTCGAGAATGTTCAAGATCAGGGCGCGCACCTGATGCCGATAATCGCGAACTGCCTGCACGGTAGGCCAGGCATGATGCACTTCATCTAGATCGTCCCAGCCCATTTCGTCCACACCGATCGCGAAGATACTTTCAAAATGCGGATTCACACGTTCGCTAATCAGTTTGCTGAGCAGCAGTTTATTGACAAAAAAAGTCGCAGTATGCGCAAAATAAAAAATTAGCGGATGACGTAAGGTAATAGGCTTGATAAAAAAAGTATCTTCATGTTTCAAGCATTCAAACAACTGTTCGTAGGTGTCAAAGGTATTCAGGAAATATTCACGCAGGCTGTGTCTAGCAGTCTGTTCATCGGCAAAATCAAGCGCAGGCGTAGGCAGCAGCATCGGTTTGGCCGAAAGCCATGGGCTGCTGGCATTTGTTTGATTTTTAGAGGGGGATTTTAGGGGGGAATCGAGCTGCATCCGTCAGGCTCCATCGAATAATTTTAAGCATTCCTTTGCCTTGCAAAAGAATGGAATTATCTTAAAAATACTCGAAAGATATCGCCAGATGGGGGGTATTTAGGTAACAAAATGCTGCACCGTTTCGGATGCAGCATGATTAGGATCAGTTTAAATAGACAGGGCAGCACCCTGCATGAGCTGAACCAGAGCCTGTGCCGCTTTGGACTGAGTACGGCCCGGATGCCAGACCATACCCAAACGACGGTTCATTTCCAGATTAATATCCAGCTGGTGCAGGTCGTGATTGACCAGAGTTTTTGGCAGCACAGACCAACCCAAACCAATCGATACTAGCATCCGGATCGACTCCAGCGGATTATTGCTCATGCTGACTTTCGGTTTAATGCCCTGTTTTTCAAATTCGGCCAAGGTGATCTGTGAGGTATAAGTCTGTGAAGAAGGTAACAGGCTTGGGTAGTCGAGCAAATCTTCCAGACACAGGTTTTTTTGCTGCGCCAGCGGATGAAAAGGTGCAACCACAAAGACCAGAGGATCATTCCAGATGGTCACATAATTCAGACGTGCATCGCCCCGTGGCGGTAAGGTTAAAAATGCCAGTTCCAGATCACCGGCAATCACCTGTTCATGCGCCTGTTCGGAATCAACAAAATGCACATCCAGGGTCACGTCTGGGTATTCCTGAACATAACGACGCAAATGGCTTGGAAGATGATGCAGGCCAATATGATGGCTGGTACCTATTTTCAGTTTGCCCTGTACCTGACCTTGTTCATGGCTCAAGGTATAATGAATATCACCCAGTTCATTCAGCCAGTTTTTCACTTTAGGCAACAGGGAGTGCGCCGCATGGGTGGCCTGTACGCCACGTCCGGCAGACTCAAACAGCTTGACCCCAAAGTATTCTTCCAGACTGTGAATACGTTTGGTGACTGCAGGCTGGGTAATAAAAAGCTGATCTGCGGCCAGAGAAATCGAACCGGTTTCCATGACTTTTACGAAGGCTTCAAAGGCTGCGAGATTCATCTTAATCACCTATAAAGAATTTTTATGTGTAAGTCTATTATTGTTATATTTTAAGAATAAATCAAAGCAAAATAGGCTTATCTATGTTGATTTGTTGAATTACTAAACATTTTCAAAGATTTGGTGTTTTCAAAAACTAAAAAAGACTGCTTTTCTCAGGGCAGTCTTTTATTCAGAACCTCGACAGAAGATATCAGGCGGTGATGTCCTCATTCTGCTGTCCGTTGTTACGTTCCCAGATTTTCTCATGGAAGAAGAAAGCAACGGCCTGTACTGTTGGTTCTAATAAGCTGAGGGCAATTGCCATAGTTAAACTGCCGGTCACCAGGTAACCTACAATCATCGCTACCGTAATATGCATAATGTAATAGCTGAAAGTCTTTTTAAACATACGTTGGTTGTTGTCTACAAAGCGTTGAATATGTGCCATGTCGAAGTTCCTCAAAAGTAGTTATCTCTGCCGATGAACAAATAATAATAATTCTCATTTAGTTTGTAAAAACGAATATTTTTAATAAAAAGATCGGAAAATTAGATTTATGAAAATATAATGAAAGCATGCTTTAATTGAGCTGTTAAAAGATTCCAAAAAGTTTTTTAACTGATAAAAATGATAAATTAGATTTATGTGATTGCAGCGATATAATCAAATTAGAGAAAGAATTTCCCCAGTCCAGTGGAGTACATCGACATGGCAGGCGCAACCCAAACAGCAAAAACATTATATGACAAATTGTGGGATGACCATTTAGTAACGCAACGTGACGATGGTTCTGCCTTATTGTACATCGACCGTCACTTATTACATGAAGTGACCTCTCCACAGGCATTTGAAGGCTTACAGCTTGCCGGGCGTAAGCCATGGCGTTTAAGCGCGAACATTGCTACACCGGATCATAACGTCCCGACCTCGAAAAAAGAGCGTGAACAGGGCGTTGCCGGAATTGAAGATGAAACGTCGCGCATCCAGGTACAAACCTTGGATGATAACTGCAAGACTTTCAATATTGTTGAATTTGATATTAACGATATCCGTCAGGGGATCGCGCATGTGGTCGGGCCGGAGCAAGGCTTGACCTTGCCAGGCATGACTGTGGTTTGTGGTGACTCACATACGGCAACACATGGTGCTTTTGGCTGTTTGGCGCATGGTATCGGTACATCAGAAGTTGAACATGTATTGGCGACCCAGTGCCTGGTTCAAAAGAAGATGAAAAACATGCTGGTGCGCGTTGATGGCAGATTAGGTCAGGGCGTGACACCGAAAGATGTAGTTTTGGCGATTATCGGCAAGATTGGTACGGCTGGCGGTACCGGCCATGCGATTGAATTTGGCGGTCAGGTGTTCCGTGACATGTCGATTGAAGGTCGTATGACTGTGTGTAACATGGCGATTGAAGCCGGTGCACGTGTGGGTATGGTCGCTGTTGATGACAAAACCATTGAGTATGTCCAAGGCCGTCCGTATGCCCCGACTGCAGAACAGTGGGATCAGGCAGTAGCTTACTGGAATACCTTGCATTCGGATGAAGGTGCATACTTTGACAGGGTAGTTGTATTGCAAGGTGAAGAAATCGAGCCGCAAGTGTCTTGGGGGACTTCTCCTGAAATGGTCATTCCAGTGTCTCAGGCAGTACCGACTCTGGAACAAGCCAAAGACGAGGTACAACGCAATGACTGGAACCGTGCTTATCAGTATATGGGTTTAAATGCGGGTCAGGCCTTGGCTGAAATTCAACTAGATCGTGTTTTTATTGGCTCATGCACCAACTCGCGTATTGAAGATATCCGTGCTGCGGCTGAAGTGATTAAAGGCCGTAAAGTTGCAGCTTCAATTAAACAGGCGATGGTCGTTCCGGGTTCTGGTTTGGTTAAACAGCAGGCTGAAGCTGAAGGCTTGGATCAAGTATTTTTGGCGGCTGGGTTTGAATGGCGTGAACCCGGTTGTTCCATGTGTTTAGCGATGAATGCAGACAAGTTACAACCGGGCGAGCATTGCGCATCGACTTCAAACCGTAACTTTGAAGGTCGTCAGGGCAATGGCGGTCGTACCCATCTGGTCAGCCCGGCCATGGCAGCAGCCGCTGCAATTGCCGGTCACTTTGTTGATGTCCGTTCATTCTAGTTTAAGCCCTCATTCAAACCTTCTCCTCATGGGAGAGGGCTAGGGAGAGGTTACGGGTTCATTGGGAAATAAACATGAAAGCTTATACCGTAGAACAAGGTATCGTTGCACCATTAGACCGTGCCAATGTCGATACAGATTTAATTATTCCAAAACAGTTTTTGAAATCGATCAAACGTACCGGTTTTGGTGACAACCTGTTTGATGAATTGCGTTATCTGGATGAAGGCTATCCGGGGCAGGACAATTCAGTTCGTCCGCTTAATCCGGATTTCGTCTTGAACCAGCCACGGTATCAGGGTGCGAGTATCTTAATTTCACGTGCCAACTTTGGTTGTGGTTCAAGTCGTGAACATGCGCCGTGGGCATTGAGCGAATATGGTTTCCGTACCGTGATCGCGCCAAGTTTTGCCGATATTTTCTTTAATAACTGTTTTAAAAACGGGATGTTGCCAGTGATTTTGGCAGAAGAGATTGTTGAGCAGTTATTTAAAGAATGTGCAGCAGATGAAGGCTATCAACTGACGATTGACTTGCAGGCACAGGAAGTTCGCACGCCAACAGGTGAAAGCTTTAAGTTTGAAGTTGATCCATTTCGCAAGCATTGTCTGTTAAATGGTCTGGATGATATTGGCTTAACTTTACAGGTAGCAGATGACATTCGTGCCTATGAAGAAAAAACCCAACAATCACGTCCATGGGTATTTGCTGAAATTCATGGATAAATCAGCGACAATTGTCATAGCATGACTGCGACGCCCTTGCTAATATCGAAAGATTATTGAGTCTTTTGATTGGGTAAGACAGACATTATGGCGAATTATTGGAAACAGTGGCTTGCTTTAAGTACAGTATCGGTGCTGATGACTGCATGTCAAAGCATCGATACGATGAAGCTCAGACATGCCAAAGCAAATATCGAGAGCAAAAACAATGCCCTGATTTACTGTACAGGGACGCCAGATTGCCAGTTTGAGCGCTTAAACCAGACCATTATTGTCAAAGCTGACAATGGCCGCATCAGTGATGCAGCGCAAAAGCAAAAACTGGTGCGCTTGCAAGCGAAAAATTTAAATCAGGTCAATCCGATTTACTTGTCTGTACCTGCAGGACAGCATGAGTTGGTGGTTCGTTTTTATCCGATCACCAAGGATAAAGCAGAAACCTTGCATGTGTTTCACCACTTTCAGGCCACTAAAACCTATACCTTAAAAATGTTCCGCGACCGTAGTGCGCGTAGCAGCAGTTTATTAAATGCCTCGGCACCGGATCCGCTCTGCGTAGATCTGGTACAAGAGCAGAAAACCATTCGTCGTTTTTGCAAACCCTATAACGTGGTCAATGGCATCGCAGAGTTTGTAGAAAAGAAAATTTAACCCTTGTCAGGTCTGAATCTGACATTTTAAACGGAAAATCTCATGTCTAAACAAATTTTGATTTTAGCTGGTGACGGCATCGGTCCTGAAATTGTCAAAGCGGCAGAGCAGGTGCTGACTCGTGTAAATGAAAAATTTAATCTCGATTTGACATGGGAACAGGGTTTACTCGGTGGTGCAGCAATTGATGCCCACGGTTCTCCGTATCCTGAAGTGACTTCTGAGCAGGCCAAAAAAGCCGATGCAATTTTACTGGGTGCAGTCGGCGGTCCAAAATGGGATACGATTGAACGTTCAATCCGTCCGGAACGGGGTTTATTAAAACTGCGTAGCGAACTGAACCTGTTTGCCAACTTACGTCCAGCAATTCTGTATCCACAATTAGCTGATGCTTCAAGTTTAAAACCTGAAATCGTGGCGGGGCTGGATATCCTGATTGTGCGTGAATTGACGGGTGGTATTTACTTCGGTCAGCCACGTGGTATCCGTGAACTGGAAAACGGTGAAAAGCAAGGTTATAACACTGACATTTATTCAGAGTCTGAAATTAAACGCATTGCAAAAGTAGCCTTTGAAATGGCTAACCTTCGCAGTGGTAAAGTCTGCTCGGTCGATAAAGCCAACGTACTTGAAGTGACTGAACTGTGGAAACAGACCGTAACTGCACTGAAAGAAGCTGAATATCCTGAAATTAATTTATCGCACATGTATGTCGATAATGCCGCAATGCAACTGGTACGTGCACCGAAGCAGTTTGACGTGATTGTCACCTCTAACCTGTTCGGTGATATCTTGTCGGATGAAGCAGCGATGCTCACCGGTTCAATCGGTATGTTGCCATCGGCATCTCTGGATGAAAATGGCAAAGGTATGTATGAGCCTTGTCATGGTTCTGCGCCAGATATCGCCGGTCAAAACCTGGCAAATCCATTGGCGACAATTCTGTCGGTTGCGATGATGCTACGTTATACCTTCCGTGAAGAAGCGGCTGCAAAAGCGATTGAAGATGCAGTAGGTCAGGTCTTGGATCAAGGCTTGCGTACGGCAGATATCATGTCTGAAGGCATGCAAAAAGTCGGTACGGTTGAAATGGGTCAAGCGGTAGTTGCTGCATTGAGCTAAGCCAGTTTTGATTAAAAAACGCAGCCTTGAGCTGCGTTTTTTATGGCTGGAATTTCGAATCTGAAAATGATTAACAGGTTCGACCTGAAGTACGGACAGCTGTTGCAATATTATTTTTTAATAAAAAAGTAATTTTACATTGCAGATCAACATCATAGCTATCTGCAGGGCTGATAGGGATGGGGACGGGTCCATTCCCTGCTGAAGGCAAAGGAATAGAAATAGGACGCTGTACCACATAGCTTAATTGATTGGCACTCAGTTTGGGGCCACTGACCTGTTGATAACCCAGGCGTTTCAGATCCAGATTTTGATCGATAAACTGACTGCTTTGTCCAATAAACTGCTGCAAGTAAGCTTCCCGTTCAGTTGGGGTGGTGGTTGGTGAATGTGTACAACCGGTCATGCCGATGACTATACCCAAGAGACTTAGGGATACTCGATGAGATAACAACATAATTCACTCCTGCACAGGACTGACTGAAGACTAGTGTAGGCAGAAAATGGCAGGGTTATTGTTGTAATTTGACACACGGTTTAGAGCGGTATACTGATGAGTTGGATCCCTAATTTACCCCATCCAGGCTCTGAACTTCACTGAATGCAGTTCAGCAAGCTCTACCGGTATAACGAATGTCTTGAACAATTTCACCTTTCAAGTCAAACCAGATGTGGCATTTCATCTCAATATTATAACCCCCATTCGAGGTTGTCGGCATTGGTGCACCCATCAAGATGCTTTGACTAATATTAGGCGTACCCATCGGAATATTTATATCCCGGAAAATAGTGTAGCTGAGAGATTCTGTTGTCTGAATCGGTGTCTGGGAGGTTTTAAATCCCATGGCACGAAGATCAAGTTGGCTGCGAACCTGTGCTGCAGTTTGACCGACATAGGGCTGTAGAGACTGATTACAGATGCTGATTTCCGCCTGTGGCACATGCAACGAGAAACAAGCTGGGAAATAGGGTCAAGCACTTCATATTCATTGTTTTTATACACGTTATTTTAATTACTTAGATTAGCATTTGAAGTGCAACACCATGTTGTTGCCATAATACCTGACTCGGACTTTTAAAGCCGAGTCTTTTTCTTGGACGATGATTTATACGGTCAGTGATTTCTGAAATGTATTCATCCGT
>NZ_JAGFXZ010000015.1 GCF_019038395.1 Acinetobacter sp. BY419 | reverse complement strand
TTCCCGAACTCAGAAGTGAAACCTCTTTGCGCTGATGGTAGTGTGGGGTTACCCATGTGAGAGTAAGTCATCGCCAGCTCATTATTCGAAACACCCCCTGTCTAAAGACAGGGGGTGTTTTTTTATGCGTGGGATTTGTAGACAGGATTTCTATCGTGATTGATTGGGTCTCTATTCACTTCCTGTTTTTATCAACATTTAATAAATACTTAATCTTTCTATAATTTCTATAAGCAGTATTTGAGCTTGGAGCTTCCTGTATTTAATAATTCTAAGTGCTTAAACCTATTTCTCTCAAAGCTGATCAAAATCTTCTCAGTCAGGTTATTTCTATTAATCTGATGGCATATCCAGCCCGCAAGGCTGGGTTCAAGAAGAGTTTATACGGCCATCTTATAAATCCGGGCAAATAAAAAAACCAGCGATTCGCTGGTTTTTTTAATACAAACTCATTTTAGCTAAACACACGCATGACGGCTGCGATTAATACCCAAAGAATTGCAAGGGCTATAATTGGTTCAACAATCTTTGCCCATTTTGGGGTTTCTACAAGAATGATTTCTTCGGCATCTTGATGCTGATGATTCTGGCTTACCATTTGATTAAACTCCTTCATTGATGCTTCCAATGATAGCTCTTCTTGCACAATCGGTTTAGAGCCTTTGAGTTCTGTTAGCTTGTTTGTTGTCCAAACCCAATCATCTGCTTGACCGGATAAATGTTCAATTTGCCCGGTCAACAATTCCTGGATACTATTGAGATTATGATTGCCGGTATCATGCAGCTGTTTTAATTCGATAAGCTGCAAATGAAAAATTTCTGAAGTGATCTGCTCCAGCTGCGCTCGATCCAAAGTGGATTTATTTTCTGGGCTGGTGGCCAGGCGACGTACGATTTCCAAGATGTACAATTCATCAGGATGATTGATTTCATTATAAATTTTTTGTGGATTATGACGCCACTCAGTAATAAGTTTACCTAAAGTTAAGGCATTGATTTCTGATATATATTTTCGTCTTTCTTCTTTTGTATAGTCTTTTAGAAGCTCAGGCTTTTGAGTTTCTATCTGTTCAACAAAATATTGTACTAAATCAAAAGCCATTCACTTGCTCCATTATTTTTTAATCTAATAACCTTAAAGTCGGTTTTTTCTTTGGCTGTTCAGTTTTTTCTTCAGGGCTTGATTTTAAAGCATCTTTATCCGTTTGTGTATGCTCATATTCACTTGGATCAAAGAATAAACCTTGACCATTTTCACGTGCATAAATACCGAGTACTGCTTCCATGGGTACATAAATATCACGAGAGACACCACCAAAGCGAGCAGAGAAGCTAATGGCATCATTGCTTATATGCAGTGCATGCACGGCATGAGGCACAATATTCAGGACAATCTGCCCATCTTTAATAAACTGCTCAGGGACCATGGTGTTTGGACGTGTAGCATCGACCAGCAGATAAGGCGTCAGATTGTTATCGCAAACCCACTCATAGATTGCGCGTGCCATATAGGGACGAGTAGGGCTAAGGTTGAATTCTTGTTCGGACATGATGTTTCTCTACGGGTTCTTGATTTGTGCTGAATAACGGTTTTTTTCCTGCAATGTCATGGATTTTACAAAGGCAGGACGACTGAAAATGCGCTGGCAATATAAATAAAATGGACGGCATTGCTGCTGCGGTAATTCTATACCCATCTGTTTCAGGCGAATAAAAATCGGCGCCAGCATACAGTCAAGGATACTGAATTGTTCGGACATAAAATAGGGGAAATGCTGAAATAAGGGCATCAGTGAGATCAGAATATCCTGTAACTGCTTCTGGGCCTTGGTTCTGGCTTTTTTGTCCAGTGTATCTGGATGGCGTAACATGATATCAGCGAGCTTCAACCAGTCATTTTCAAAGCGCCAGATATATTGCCGTTGTTCTGCGCGTGGCATCGGTGCATCGGCATACAGTTTATTCTGACGATAACGATCATCTATGTATTCAGAAATAATCGGAGTATTGAATAATTTGAGTTCATTTTCGACCAGCATGGGCAATTGATTATAAGGATTGAGACTGGCCAGATCCTCATCATCTGCATCTACAAGAATCAGGTTATATTTAATTTGCTTCTCGGCAAGCACATAGCGAATCCAATGGGAACGGAAGTCATCGGCATGACTATATAAGGTAATTCCTTGAAGAGGCGCGCTTTCGACTGACATAAATCCTAATGAAGTTCTAATGAATAGACTAGGATACTAAAATTCAACCTAAAAAGCACCAAGCATCAAAGATCAATCGGCTTGAGCCAAGGTAGATTATAAGAAAAACAACTGGAGGAAAATAAGATGCTGATCAAATTGCTCATCGTGCTGCTGTTTATAGGTATTGGGATCGCAAATTATTATTTGATGAAGTCGTTCTGGTGTCATGAGGGGGTATGGGGCAAGGACGTTCATGAACAATAACGAGCAAATTGCTTTAAGTGAACAACTTATAGACATAAAAAACCCTGGAAAATCCAGGGTTTTTTTGTCCCATTCGGTAAACGAATTAACGTTTAGAGAACTGAGGACGTTTACGAGCTTTACGTAAACCAAGTTTCTTACGTTCAACTTCACGAGCATCACGAGTAACGAAACCAGCTTGACGAAGAGCAGGTTTTAAAGTTTCGTCAGAAGCGATCAGTGCACGAGTAATACCGTGACGGATAGCGCCTGCTTGACCACCGATACCACCACCAGCAACAGTGATGTAAAGGTCATATTTACCAGTCGCTTCAAGAAGCTCAAGTGGTTGGTTAACAACCATACGAGCAGTTTCACGACCGAAATACTGTTCAAGTGTACGGTTGTTGATTACGAGTTTACCAGTACCAGCTGATAGGAAAACACGTGCAGTTGCGGTCTTACGGCGACCTGTACCATAATTAGTAGCCATGTGCTGTTATCCCTTAGATGTCCAAAACTTGTGGCTGTTGAGCAGCGTGTGGATGCTCAGTACCTGCATACACTTTCATTTTCTTGATCATTGCATAACCAAGAGGACCTTTAGGTAACATACCTTTAACAGCTTTTTCTAGAACTGCTTCTGGTTTGTGAGCGATTAACTTTTCAAAGTTAGTCTCACGGATACCACCAGGGAAACCAGTGTGGCGATAGTATTTCTTATCTTGTGACTTTTTACCAGTCACAGTGATTTCTTCAGCATTGATAACAACGATATAGTCGCCAGTGTCAACGTGAGGAGTATAAGAAGTCTTGTGCTTACCGCGTAAACGACGAGCGATTTCAGTCGCAAGGCGACCTAAAGTTTTGCCAGAAGCATCAACAACGTACCAGTCGTGTTGAACCTCAGCTGGCTTAGCGCTGAGAGTTTTCATTAAACCACTACCTATTATAGTTGGTTTGGACTATGGAATCTGTCCAAACTAAAGGAGACGCGATTCTAAACGAATACGTGAAGAATCACAAATGAAAATTAAAATTTCAAGCGCTGTATTTTAGCTAATCTCTTGGGATAAGGAAAGACAAAAACCTCTATATGTAGCAAAAACTGTGACTATATTTGTAACGATCCTTTCAATCGTATCAAAATATTGATTTATAAGTACTCTTTGCAATGATCACTACAGCTTAGACGGGATCGGGTTATAATATTTTTCAGCTTTGCCAAATTGAGAAGATGATGCTGCCTTTATATGTCACCAGTGGTGAACCTGCCGGAATTGGTCCTGATATTTGCCTGAGTCTGGCAGATCGTGTTGATGAGCGCCCGATTGTGGTCTTGGCTGACATGGAGCTACTCGAGCAACGTGCTCAGACACTCAAATTGGCGGTTGAATTGATTGAATATCAAGGGCAGGACGCATCTTCAGGGGTTGGTCAGCTTTTTGTAGAACATGTGCCTGTGCAGCAAGAAGTTGTTATGGGTGAATTGAACCCGAACAATGCCGCTTATGTACTAGAACAACTGCATCGTTCTGCAGATTATGCCATGTCAGGCAAAAGTGTTGGTGTGGCGACTGCACCCGTACAAAAGTCAGTGATCAACGAGGCCGGTATTTCTTTCAGTGGGCATACCGAGTATTACCAGGAATTTGCCGGTGTTGCTCGTGTGGTGATGATGCTGGCCACAAAGACCTTACGTGTGGCCTTGGCCACCACGCATCTTCCATTACGTGCAGTTGCCGATGCGATTACGCCTGAACGCTTACATCAGGTGATTGATATCCTGATTCACGACCTGAAGTCCAAATTCAAAATTGAACAGCCACGTATTCTGGTTTGCGGCCTCAATCCACATGCAGGTGAAGGCGGTTACCTGGGCATGGAAGAAATTGAAGTGATTAATCCGGTGCTCGAAAGCTATCGTGCCCAAGGCATAAACATGAGTTTAAGTTTACCTGCCGATACTTTATTTACCCCGGAAAATTTAAAAGATGCTGATGCTGTTCTAGCGATGTATCACGATCAGGGTTTACCTGTGTTAAAATCACAGGGCTTTGGTGAAGCCATTAATATTACCCTCGGCTTACCGTTTATTCGAACTTCTGTTGATCATGGCACAGCACTCTCCCTGGCGGGTACAGGACTTGCGAAAAGTTCCAGCCTGCACGTTGCTGTAGATTTAGCCTTCGATCTGGCGCGCCACTGATTATTGTTCATCACTCACGTTGGAATTGTTTTTATGTATCAAATTAATGCCTTAAACCCAAAAGATGAAGGGCATCAGGCTCGAAAAAGATTTGGTCAAAACTTCTTACATGACCAACGTGTCATTGCCAAAATTGTCCGCTCAGTCAATCCACGTCCAGGTCAAAACATTCTGGAAATTGGACCGGGTCTTGCCGCGTTGACCTCGCCTTTGATTGGTGAATGTGATGCCTTGACCGTGCTTGAGCTGGATCGTGACCTGGCTGCTGGTCTGCCGGGTCGTGTACCGCATCCTGAACGTTTAACCATTATTGAAGCCGATGCATTGAGATATGATTATTCTCAACTGTTTCAGGAAAATCGTCCATTACGTGTAGTGGGTAACTTGCCTTATAACATTTCAACGCCACTGTTATTCCATCTTTTGGAATTTGGCGACAAAGTGCAAGACATGCATTTCATGTTGCAAAAAGAAGTGGTCGATCGTATTACCGCATCACCAAATACCAAAGAATATGGCCGTCTGTCGGTCATGATTCAATATTTCTGTAAACCGACCTTCCTGTTCGAAGTACCACCCGGATCTTTCAATCCGCCACCAAAAGTGACCTCGGCGGTATTCCGTTTAGAACCTTATGCGAACAAGCCGGTGGTGGCTAAAAATGAAAAAGCACTGGCACGTCTGGTATCTCATGTATTTACCCAGCGTCGTAAAACCCTGCGTAACAGCTTGAAAGGTATGCTGGTAGAAGGTGGTTTTGAAAAAGCTGGTGTTGACCCGATGGCGCGTCCGGAAACCCTGACACTTGAACAGTTTGTTGCACTTTCAGATCAAATGGTGGCTTAAATTACGATGAACCGTACTGCTCGATATAATTATGTGATTGGTGATGTTCAAGGCTGTTTTGAGGCCTTGAAAGCTTTGCTGAAAGAAATCAAGTTTGATGCAGAGCAGGACTTTATCTGGTTTGCTGGGGATTTGGTGGCACGTGGTGAAAACTCAATTGGTGCACTGCGGTTTATCAAGAAGTTGGCTGAACAGGGTGCGGCTGCGACTGTCCTGGGAAATCATGATTTGACTTTGCTAGCCTATGCCCGCGGTATCAAGCCAGTAAAAGAAAAAGACAATGTCCAAGATGTGATTGATGCCATCGACAGCGATGACCTGATTGACTGGTTACGTAAACAGCCACTATGTCTCTTTCCCAATGAGCAGACAATTCTGACGCATGCCGGGATTCCAAATATCTGGAGTGCAGAAAAAACCGCGCAATTGGCACAAGAGGTGGAGGCGGTAATTGCTCATGATGACTTTGATGTGCTGGATGATTTCCTGAAAGAAATGTTTGGCAAACAACCAGCACTTTGGTCAGATCAGCTACAAGACCATGAGCGTATTCGCTGTATCGTGAATTATTTGACCCGGATGCGTTTAACCGATGCTGAGGGACGTCTGGAGTACAGCTTTAAAGATGGGCTAGATGATCCGATGCCGGAAGGCTTTAAACCTTGGTTTGAGTATGAATCACAGGCTGCAAAAAGTCATCAGATCCTGTTTGGTCACTGGGCAGCATTAAATGGTAAAACCATTTCGGACAGGATTCAGAATGTAGATGGTGGCTGTGTCTGGGGCAATCAACTCATGGCGTTTCGTCTGGAAGATCAACAGATGTTTGCAGTAGATAATCCGGTGATCTAAGCAAATCCCATAAAAAAGCCACGTGATCACGTGGCTTTTTTAGCTTTAAGTTTAGTCTGCCCGAATCCAGGTCTGGTTCCGGCCTAAAACAGAAACACCAATACTGGCACGTAAGGTTAAGCGTTTTCCTGTGTTGTTCAAACGAATTTTTGCATCATAAATTTTGCCTGACAAGGGATCAATCACTTTCCCTTTCTCATAGTTATTGGTACCTTCCATATGTTGCAGGCCTTTGATAATCGTCATCCCCAGAATAGGCTGATTGGTATAGGGGGCAGGACAATTATTACATTTTTCCCGTGGTGTATAACCCGGGCGAGGGGTCACTTTTGCAATTTTTCCCGCATAAGTGTTGTTGTCCTCTTTGAAAATGACGATGATTGCTTTTGCGGCACCGGTTTTGTCATCAATTTGTTGCCAGGTCCCGGTAATATCTTTTGCCCAAAGGTTGGACATACATCCTGCTGTAAGCATGACAAATAATATTTTTTTTAACATAGAGAATCATTCCACAGAGTTTTTATTATCCTCCGCTCATGTTAGGAATTTTACTGGAATAGTCAATAATTATTTGAATACTCGAGAGTTATTTAAATAAAAAAGCTGCCGAGTTGGCAGCTTTTTTTAATAGTGAGAATTGGGTGCTAGTCCTGACGAATCCAGGTCTGGCTGCGGCCTAAAGCGGAAACGCCGACATAACCACGCATGGTTAAGCGTTTACCATTGGCATTCAGACGCACTCTGGCATCATAAACTTTACCCGCCAGCGGGTCTATTACACGGCCTTTTTCATAGTTATTGGTGCCTTCCACATGTTTTAAGCCAGTCAATACATCCATGCCTAAGATAGGTTGATTGGTATAAGGTGCAGGACATTTATTGCAGGTCTTCTGTGGGGTATAGCCAGGGCGTGGAGTCACTTTGATAATTTTTCCAGCAAAAGTCCCATTATCAGTTTGGCGAATTTCAATAATTGCTTTTGGTGAGCCGGTTTTATCATCAATTTGCTGCCAGATGCCAGTTAGATCCTGTGCATAAGCAGTCCCAGTCATTAGTGCAACAATGAACATTATTCCTAATTTAAGTTGTTTCATTATATTTATCCCTTTTTTTTATAGATGAAATAAAATATCCTCAACACACAAGTGCTGTTTTTTTATTAATCCTGGCGGATCCAGGTTTGTGTACGACCAATCGCCGATATCCCGACATATCCACGTAAAGTCAGTCGTTTCCCATTGGCGGAAACTCGCCCTTTTAAATCATAAGTTTTACCGGTTAATGGATCGAGTACCCGGCCATGCGCATAGTTATTTTTGGTAGTTGGTTTCAGTCCCTTAATGACCTCTAATCCCAAAATCGGTTTATCTGTATAAGGTGCTGGACATTTAATACATTTTTCCCGTGGCGTATAACCCGGGCGAGGTGTGACTTTATTAATCGTTCCGGTATAGGAACCATCTGCCTGAGTTTCCATCTCAATCAATGCTTTAGGCGAGCCGGTTTTATCATCAATCTGTTGCCATAGACCAGATAATTCTTGGGCAAATGCCATAGAGCCGGTGAATAAAGAAGCTGAAAGAACAGTTAAAATTGCGATTTTATGCATGCGATATCCTTATTTTTTTAATTAACGTTCACCTAATTCCATATGGTGAACGTTGATGTAAACTGCCTTAATACACTTTTATAATTTATATTGCATGAAAACTGCATATGTCTAATATTCATACAACTTAATGTATGAAAATGCAAGCTTCTATCTACTAAAGCATAAATCAATCACATTTTATCCGCTTAAACCTGACTTATTCATATTTAATCCAGGTCTGACTACGCCCCAGTGCTGAAACCCCTACATAGCCACGTAAGGTCAAACGTTTACCATTGGCACTTAATTTCGCTTTGGTATTATAAACATTGCCTGATAATGGATCGAGAAGTTTGCCCTGACTGAAGTTGTTATTACCCGCGTACTTCAGGCCTGTCAGCACATCCAGTCCTAGAATCGGCTTATTCGTATGCGGTGCGGGACAGGAAACACAGGTTTCTTTTGCTGTATAACCAGGACGCGGAGTGATTTTCGTAATTTTGGCAGTATATACCCCTTCCGATGTCTCACGAATCTCCAGGAATGCTTTAGACGAACCTGTCTTGTCATCAATACTTCGCCATGTTCCTGAAAGGTCAGAGGCTAAAGCTAGATGGCTGAAAGAGGCTAAAAGTAAAGTTGAAAAGAATTGAACCTTTTTCATATATCTGTTCCTAGGTAAGATTAGTGTTCTTACTCTATGGTAAGAACGATTACCCCATAAAACAAACGATTAATCTGATTCACTAGTCACATTTTTTGCAGATAAAGTATAAAAGTTGGCAACCAGATTGCAGTAAAGACTGCATTTACCGCCATGCCAAAAGCAGCATAACGTCCCGCAACACTGCCGCGCTGCCAGGCCTGAGCCGTACCGATGGCATGTGCTGCCAGTCCTAAAGCCAGTCCGGATGCACGTTCATCATTAATATGTCTGAGAATAAACGGAGAAAAAGCCGCACCAATCACACCAGAAAGAATCACAATCAGGATCACCATGCTGATTGGTGCCTCCAGCAAGGTCGCAATATTAATCGCAATCGGAGTGGTGACGGCACGAGTAGCAAAAGCCATAATATCCGCAGAAGACATATGCAGCAGATAAGCCAGACCCATGGGCAAGGCCACAGCACTGATACTGGCAAAGACCAAAATACCGATAATGGCTTTGAGCGGTAAATCATCATAGCGCATCGCTGCTAGAGGAATGGCCAGTGCGACTGTGACATAGCCGAGTAAATGGTTGAAGAGTGGATTAACTTCATCCATGTAATTTTCATAAGGAATACCAAGCACAAATAATATCGCCAGCACAAAGAACATGCTGAATACGATCACGGGAATTTGCGGAATGGTCCGGTTACAGGGTTTAGCAATCAGATAGGCGACGAGCGTGACCGCGAAGCCATACAAAATAGATAACATGCGGGAACTCCTATAACCAGCGCTTGGCCATTTTTGCGTAAATCCATAAAGGAATCAGGGTGCTGAAAAGCATGATAAACAAAAAGGCCGGAATTTTCTGACCCATATGTACCAGCATCATCAGTGCACCCGCACTGACGGGAAGGAAAGCAAAAGCACTTTCCTTCATCAGCTTATTGTTGGTGTCCACGAGGCGAGCGGGGAGTTTGCCGAAGTAACGCCAGGTAAACAGCGCAATTAAAAGACTTAATAACCCCACCAGATTGCCTAACTCAGAATGATTCAGTTGGGTCATTAACCAGACCGAAGCTTCCCGAAAGACAATAATAAGTAATAGGGTGCCGATCCATGCTGGCCAATCTATTCGTTTTATCCAGTTCATTGCTATGATCATTAATAAGTTTACTTATCAAGTTTTACTCGATCTTTGACTGGATTTCAAATGCTTTTAGTGGACGTTGAAACTGCTGCGCCTGTTTTCCCAAGATTTCGTCTAAAGGTAAATGTGCTTGGTTAATCAACTGTTTCAGTTTTTGTGGCGCAATTCGAATATGTAGATGCAGCTGGCCTTCATCATCATAATGTTCTGACTGGATCACATTTAAACCATAGAGCTGGTTGCGCAGCTTGCCATAGGCGGGTTTCAGGATCAAATCAAAGGACTGTAGTTGTCCCATCAAGGATTCATGTACCGCTTTACGCAGCAGGTCGATCCCTTCGCCCGTATGTGCCGAAACGTAGACGCGTTCAGGTTCACCCGGACGTCGATAAATAATTTTGGCCTCTTCACCGCTACAGTCAATTTTATTGTAAACCTGCAGGATCGGTACGTCGGCGCCAATTTCTTTCAGAACTTTTTCAACGGCTTCAATCTGCTCCAGCATTTCTGGACTGCTTGAATCAATTACATGCAGTAATAACGTGGCTTCTACTGTTTCCTCCAGAGTTGCCTTGAAAGATTCAACCAGCGAATGGGAAAGATTACGTACGAAACCTACCGTATCGGCTAGAACCAGATTGCCGATCCCATCCCATTCCAGACGCCGCAAGGTGGGATCCAGGGTGGCGAACAGCTGATCGGCGGCATAGACATCGCTATTGGCCAGTAAATTAAACAGGGTTGACTTGCCTGCATTGGTATATCCCACCAGGGATACCGTCGGCACAGCCGCTTTTTGACGCGCCACACGGCCCTGCATCCGGGTCTGGCGGACTTTATCAATACGTGCCTTGAGTTGCCCCATACGGATACGCAGCAAACGGCGGTCTGTTTCCAGCAGGGTTTCACCCGGGCCACGTAAACCAATCCCGCCTTTCTGGCTGTCGAGATTGCCACGGCTACGAATTAAACGCGAAGATAAATGTTGGAGCTGTGCCAGTTCGACTTGCAGTTTACCTTCATAGGTACGGGCACGCTGGGCAAAAATATCCAGGATCAGTTCAGTACGATCTACCACGCGGCATTTGATCACCTGTTCCAAATTACGGGCTTGAGCCGGTGTAAGCGCGTGGTCAAAAATGACCAGATTGGCATCCAGTTCTTCAACACGTTCGGCAATTTCTTCTGCCTTGCCTGAGCCGATAAAAAATTTGGCATCCGGTTTGACCCGTTGAGCATAAATATGTTCCAGAATTTCGGCATCTGCAGATTTTGCCAGCAGGCGAAGCTCTTCAGCATCAAGGTCATCCAGCATTTGTACGCTGACACTTACCAGAATAACGCGCTCTTTCCCTCGATGTTGCTCTAAATATTCCACTCAGGTCATTCTCCACTTGAAAACTTTAGTGTAGTAGAAAATACACGTGGCAGATACCAAATTTACCGGGCTTAGTTTAAAGAGTGGTGATAAAAAGTTGTGCAAGTGTTACCAGTCCTAGAGCATATACACAGACACCGGCCAAAATATATTTGAGTACCTGTTTAGCTTTAAGTTTTTCATTCGCAGGCTGTGGTAGATGTTGCATGGCAGCGATCCTAGTTTTAATCGGATATTGAAATGTTGTTATTTTAATTGAGCAGTTAATTAATTTAATATTGCAGCTATAGATCTGATTGCTGTGTTTTTATTATCAATGCATGTTGCGAATGAACAGTATAGAATGAGTTTAATTCGTGGATATTCCCTGTATCTTGATTAGGATTTTAGTGACGTTTTTATGAACCCGACTGTACAAGATCAAACATCCCGCATACATGGCTTGACAAAATTCTTCCTCTACACAAGAAAAATGGGTGCCTTGCTGGCAGCCATCAGTAACGGGTTTTATCTGGTTTTTCGTCACGGCTTATATAAAAATCCGAACAAACCGTCCAATACCCGTTATGTACAATATTTTTGCCGTCAACTATGTCAGGTTTTTAATATTAAAGTGCAGGTGCATGGGGATATTCCCCGTGAACCCGCTCTATGGGTGAGTAATCATATCTCATGGCTAGACATCGCAGTGCTGGGGTCGGCGGCCCGGGTATTTTTCCTGGCCAAGGCAGAGATTGAAAACTGGCCAGTTTTTGGAAAATTGGCCAAAGGTGGTGGCACCTTATTTATCAAACGTGGTTCTGGAGACTCCATCAGAATTCGTGAACAAATTACTGATTTTCTCAAGCAGGATATTCCGGTGCTGTTCTTTCCGGAAGCCACGACTTCAGATGGCCGTTTTATTAAAAAAGTTCATGGCCGGATTTTAGGGGCTGCGATTGAAGCTGACCGCCCAGTGCAAATCTGTCTGATCTGTTATGTGAATCAGCAGGGTGAGCTGGATCTGGTGGCGCCGTTTATCAACGACCTCAGTTTTACAGCCCATGTCAAAAAAGTCCTGGAAATGCCGCAGGTCACTGCGCATTTAATGGCTTTACCAGCAATTTCTACTGAAGGGCATACGGTAGACAGCCTGACCCGTGAGGTGCAGGAAAAAATGCAGCAAGGTTTACAGGAATTGCAGTCTCGTGTATTAAAAAAGCCTCGATAAACGGGCTTTTTTAGGATTAAGGGTTAGGCATCGGACTTACATAAAACCTTCAATCGGCAACCAGGACAGCAGTTTCAATCCGGCTTTCTGATACCACTTGATTCCTGGTTCTTTGGTAAAGGTTTTTATTTCACCATTGGCTTTTTTGATTTTCCAGTTGATATTCTGGTTGGCATCCAGAACCAGTTTATAGGCATGTTTACTCAAATTCTGATCCATGGTCTCGTGTACGGTCTTTGCCAGAGAGGGGCTGTTCAGCAACACGCCAATTTCAGTATTCAAATAAGCTGAACGCGGATCAAAATTAAATGAACCGATGAAAACCTGTTTTTGGTCCAGTGCCATCAGTTTGGCATGCAGACTGGAGCGACTCAGGCCTCTCAGGCTAACTTTCGCTTTTTTGGCAATCTCTTCTGTATTGACATTTAGGTTGTGTGAATCCGGGGCAGCCAGAAACTCATATAGCTGGACATCATTTTCCAGCAGGTCCTTTCGATATTTGGCATAAAAGGCATGTACTACAGAAACGTCATTGGCTTTAAATGAGTTGGTTAATACCCGAACCTTGATATTCTCGTTCACCAGTTTTTTCAGACGGTCTGCACCGGTTTTTTCCGGCACGAAATAGGCAGAGACAATGTCGACACTCTGTTCTGGCTTTTCCAGATGCTGCAATAACTGGAAATTGAGATGTTCTTCAGTTTTGGCTTTGGCCTTGATTTTGCTGGGTGGATCTTTGACGACTTCTGCTTCAACCCAGTCTAGCTGAATCTTCTGTTCCAGCCATTGATCAAAGGCCAGAGAGCGGTTCGCCAGATCTAGATAATTCTGTGTGGCTGGATCCTGACTATGGGCTTCAAGCTGTTGCCTCAGGCTCGGGAAACGTAACCCGTGATGGTGCGGATTGACAATTTCTTGTACCGGATACGCATAATCATCATTCCAGTATTCATCAAAGGAATGGATAATTTCATCTGCTGCTGCACCGACCAGCATGACATCGACATCCGAGAACTGATAGTTTTCACTGACATTATAATACTGGTTGCTCATATTGCGCCCGCCAATCAGTGCAATCTGGTTGTCAGCAATAAAGCTTTTATTATGCATGCGGCGATTGATCCGCTTTAAATCCAGCACCATGTCCATGGCGCGGTATTTACGAAAGCGATAAGGGTTGTACAGTTTCACATCGATATTCTGATGCTGGTTTAAGGCCAGATAAATCCCTTCCATTTTCTTGGCATTGTTATCATCCATCAACAGGCGTACTTTTACACCACGGTCCGCTGCCTGAATAATGGCATGTAGGGCGAGGGCGCCAATGCGGTCGTTATCCCAGATATAATATTGCAGATCCAGACTGCGTTCTGCTTTATGGATCAGCTGTATACGTGCAGCCAGTGCTTCCAGTGGATCATAAAGCACGCGATAACCGGTCAGACCGATATTCTGTTCACGTAAAGGTTCAATAATCTGGGCCAGACTGGTTTTCGAAGTATCAGTTTCAAAAGCCATCTGGGTCGGCTGCTCAATTTGCTTGGGCAGGGTACTACAGGCAGGAATAGCCAGTACCAGGCAGCAGCTCAGTAAAACACCCGCTTTATAGCGTTTAGAACCAATAATATAAGTTGTTTGCGGATTAACTTGAGCGCGGGGGGCAGTGGCCATATAGATCAAAGAATGAAAAATTAGAATTGAGTATAATTGCCAGCTATGAAAAGATAAATATAAAGCCAGTGATATACTGCTTGACTGAAACAAGGCGAATATATGTGGGATTCAAATTCCGGACTTTTTTATTTTTATCTCGGCATGGCCATTCTTGCCATCTGGGCTGTGTATCAGGCATGGTCAAGCCAAACACGAACCGAGACCATTCACCCCTTTAAAGCATTCTGTCATTTGCTGGCTTTTTATCTTTCCTATTTGTTAGTTCCACTGGTTTTCTTCAGTATTTATGCCGGATGGACTGGTTATTATTCCTTGCATGAAGCAGTTTTTGTATTTCTGCTCAGTGCAGTCTTGAGCTATGCGCGCTTTATCGAGCCGCATTTAATTCAAGTGAAAACGACACAATATCAGATCAATGCGGATAAACGTTTACAGAAACCGGTCAAAATCGCCCTGATTGCCGATTTGCATATCGGTCTGTTTTCAGGACATGAGCGGCAGTTACGACAAATTGTACATAAATTAAATCATATTCAACCTGATTTGGTGGTAGTGGCGGGAGACTGGACTTATGAACCGGAAAATAAACTGGCACAGGAACTGGCTGTTCTGAAAGAGATTCATGCACCCGTTTACTCAGTCAATGGCAATCACGATGAACAATATCCAGGGCCGCCAATCCAGGAGTTGCTGCACTATGCGCTGCAAGTCAATCAGGTGATGGATATTGAAGGTCAAATTGTCGAATTTGATGAATTCCGGCTCTTGGGTGTGGGCGATCTCTGGGCAGGAAAAGCCGATATGCGCAGTCTGCCAGACCTTCCTCAGGACAAGCCTTGGGTCATTCTTTCTCATAACCCCGATACGGTCGATATGATTCCCAAGCTGCCGACACGACCTCTGATGCTCTCTGGGCATACCCATGGCGGACAGGTCGAGCTGCCTTGGCTGACGAATTACGTCATGAAAAGAGTATCAATTTTAGGCCATAAGAAAGGCATGTACCGTCATGAACATGCAGATGTGTTTGTCACTGTCGGCACGGGTCTGGTTGGTGTACCTTTCCGTTTCAGAGTACCCCCTACCATTGATATTATTGAACTGATCTAAAAGACAAAGTTACCTTATTTAGCTTTAACTGATGATCCAGAGCAGAATCAGCAGCAGCACTGCAACTACCGCTATCATCCAGATTTTCTTTTCGATTTTCCGGGTAGGCACATTTTCACGTAATTGCTGCGCAATGATTTCAGTTTCTGTAGGCGTACTTAAGCTGGGATGGGTGGGGATTTCCAGTGGTGGTGTCACCAGGTCGATATCATCTGCATCATCACTAAAGCGTGGTCCTGTACTTTCTGTTTTCATGACTATGTCGTGCTCACGCACAATCTCTTCAATCACTTGCAGCGCCTGAACTTCATCCAGGGGCGTATTTTCGGTGATATAACGAACAGCTTCTAATTTTTTATCATCTTCCAGCAAAATAATGATATTGACCAACTGTTCCTGCGTTAGGGATTCAATAAGCTCCTGCATGGTCTTGCCTCACTGTCTGGTTGAGTCCATTTGATTGTTGAGCAAATTTAACGAGATAAGTAGCAGAGTTTTGTTGTGAAATCATAAAAAAAGCCAGCATCGGGTGCTGGCTTTTGAATCTATCTATAACCTTAGATTTGATTATTTACATCATCATTTTTGGTTTCACGAATCAACAGGAATGCGATCAGTGACAGGATAGATGCTGCGGTCAGATAATAACCGACTGCAGACAAACCATAAGTCGTTGCCAGTTTGGTTGCAATTAACGGGGCAAATGATGCACCGAAGATGCCTGCCAGGTTAAAGGTTAAGGCAGAACCGGTGTAACGTACTGAAGTCGGGAAAATTTCAGACAATACAGTACCGATTGGCCCATAGGTTAAGCCCATGATCGACAGACCAATACACAAGAACAGGAACACTACCAAGGTGCTGCCAGATTCGAGCAGATCTGCAAAGAAAATACCGAAGATTGCAGAAATGATACATACCGCAATAGACGTGGTTTTACGGCCAAATTTCTCGGCCAATACTGCTGAAAGTGGAATAAATGCAGCAAAACACAAAGTCGCAACTAACTGCAATTGCAGAAATTCTTCACGAGAATAACCAAGTTGTTGGGTTCCCCATTGCAGCGCAAATACTGTGGTGAGGTAGAACACGACGAAAGTACAGATTGCAGCAATCGTACCCAGTACCAGCATGCGAGAATGTTTTTTGAAAACCTGAATAAACGGAATATTCACTTCTTTCTGTTTATCTAGCACTTTCTGGAAAGCAGGGGTTTCGTGCAATTTTAAACGAATCCATAAACCCACAATCACCAGCAAGGCACTTGAGATAAACGGAATACGCCAACCCCAAGCCATAAATTCGGCCTCAGACATGAAAGCGCCCAGCGTCAGGAAAGAACCTGTGGCCAGAATAAAGCCGATTGGAGCGCCCAGTTGCGGGAACATGCCATACCAGGCACGTTTGCCTTCAGGGGCATTTTCGGTCGCAAGAAGTACCGCACCTGACCATTCACCGCCCAGACCCAAGCCCTGACCTAAACGGCACAGTGCAAGTAAGAGGGGGGCAGCAATTCCGATTTGCGCATAGGTGGGCAGCAGGCCAATCGCAACGGTGGAAATTCCCATGGTCAGCAAGGCAGCGACCAATGTGGCTTTTCGTCCGATCCGGTCACCTAGATGACCAAACAATGCTGCCCCAATGGGACGGGCAATAAAGGCAATGGCGAATGTTGCAAGCGATTGAATCGTTGCAGTCATCGGATCTGTACTTGCAGGGAAGAACAGATAAGGGAAAATAATGACAGCGGCAGTAGCATAAATATAAAAATCGAAAAACTCGATTGTGGTACCAACAAGACTTGCAGTCAGTACGCGTAATTTTGAATTTGTCGCTACTTCTTTCGAAGCAGGTATAGAATTTGATGACGCCATGAGAAACCTTACACTTACTAAAAATAAAAAAACTTAGTTTTAAAAGCGTAATCTTTTTAAAAAAGGCGTAATTTTTTAAAAAAACAACTGCAATCTTCTCGCTTCAACTCGCTCAGGGTCACTGAAATGAAAAAGGAGATGATTAAATCACGTAAAGATAGATAGACAGAAAATGTGATCCTGCGCCTATCAATACAAATATGTGCCAGATAGCGTGGGTATATCTTACTCTTTTTAAAGCGTAAAACAATGCACCTACGGTATAAGCCAATCCTCCAATGATCAGAAAGGTCAAAGATTGAGCGCTGAGATATTGTTGCATATCGTCCATCACCAGCAGGGCTAGCCAACCCATGACCAGATACGCCACCAAAGAAATTTTCTGGAAACGGTTAATGAAAACGAACTTGAAAAGCGTACCAAGAATGGCGATCACCCAGAGTGCAACCAAGAGATACTGCGCTTTGGCGGTTGGAATCGCGATGGCTAAAAATGGGGTATAGGTACCCGCGATTAAATAATAAATCGCCGTATGATCCATTTTTTTATAAAAATAACGCCGGTCTGCGGTAGTGGCCATGTGGTAGAGCATGGATGCAGAAAACAGCAGAATCATGCTCAGGGCATAGACCCAAAGGCCAATCCATTGTCCAGTACTTAAATAAGACCCTTTAATAATCAAAAGGATGCCGGCAATAATCGAAAGCCCGGCACCTAGACCATGACTAATATAGTTAATCCGTTCTTCATTCTGATCATAATCGGGAACCAGTGGAGCATTCTGCATGATTGTCATTCTTCTCTAAATATACACTTGTATACTAATTCAATTTTGCTTTTAGGTTAAGAAGATTTAAACTTGATCTGCAATTCATTTCAGGTTTTATCTATGTCAACGTTGGCAACTCTCTCGGATCAGGAACAGCAATTCTTGGATACATTTCAGCAAGCTGTTGAAAGGGATCAATTTGATCGCCTGATTTTAAGTCAGTATAAAGGTGAACTGCAAGACTTAGAGAAAATGACCTTGCGAGTCATTTCATTAAATGAACAGAAAGTATTGAGCTGTCTGTATCGCTACAAGACGCAGGATGTCACCAAAAATTATCCTTTAGAGGATGCACTGTCGCAGGTGACGGCATTGTTAGCATGTTGCAAGCAAGCCAATTTGATGACGGTAGATGAAGAGTTACAATTGAAAAAAAACAAGAAAAAAGCCATGCTGACACGCAGTAAACATAAAGTATCTGCTACTCAGGCGAAGCCTGCTGAACAAGGTCATGACCGAATTAAACAGCGTTTTGTGGACCAGGACAGTATTTTTCTCCAGCATCTCGGCATTACCGATCAAAAAGCGCAAATTATTCCCAGTATGGCGCGCAAGTGGAAACAGATTAACAAGTTCGTGGAAATTTTTTCAGGTGCACTGGCGCAGATTAAGTCACAAGCCGAGGGTCTGCGCGTGGTGGATTTTGGTTCCGGTAAAGGCTACCTGACCTGTGCCTTATATGACTATATGCAAAAACATGGTCAAACACCGTATGTCACTGGGGTAGAACTCAATCCGAAAATGGTCGAGTTTTGCCAGAATGTCGCGCAACAATCGGGTTTTGATCAGCTGGACTTTTTTCAGGGTGATGTCCGTACCTATGCACCGCAACGTCTGGATGTGATGATCGCCTTACATGCCTGTGATGTGGCAACGGATTTTGCGATTCATAGCGGTATTCGCCTGAATGCGCAGATGATCATGTGCGCGCCGTGCTGTCATAAGGAATTGCGTCCGCAGTTACAAGCACCGAAAGTGCTGAGTCCGATGTTGCAGTTCGGTATTCATGCCGGACAGCAGGCCGAAATGCTGACCGATACCATTCGTGCTTTATTACTGAAAGCCTATGGTTATGAAACCAAGGTATTTGAATTTGTTGCGCTTGAACATACCAGTAAAAATAAAATGATTCTGGCGACAAAGCGCAAAGACTATCAACAACCCGATCAGGAAGTCCTGAAACAAATCCAGGCCTTGAAAGAGATGTATGGTATCCAAAAACATTCACTGGAATTGTTACTCAATGATCAATGGGATCAGCAGGGGATCGGGGCTAAATGCTAAACAGTTCAATACTGAGGATTGTTTCAGGTACTTGGGATGATTTGGCAGCGCAGGCCAAAGAGATTCGTGAGGCGGTCTTTATCCAAGAGCAAA
The DNA here is from genome assembly GCF_019038395.1 of Acinetobacter sp. BY419. Lineage (GTDB taxonomy): Bacteria > Pseudomonadota > Gammaproteobacteria > Pseudomonadales > Moraxellaceae > Acinetobacter. The sequence goes on along the minus strand of NZ_JAGFXZ010000015.1, from coordinate 52,552 downwards.
ACATTGCAGCTGAAGATGAGTGGGATAAGCAAGATGCCATTTCTATTCATTTTGTGGTTTATGAACAAGATCATGCCATAGCGACTGCAAGATTGCTGGCGAATAACAGCGTGGGTCGCGTGGCAGTGTTAAAGTCACATCGTGGTTTGAAGATCGGTCAGCAATTGATGCAGGCCATTGTCGATTATGCCAAAGCAGATCATCGAGAAGCTTTAAAACTATCTTCGCAAGTTCATGCGATTGGTTTTTATCAAGCACTGGGTTTTCGCGTTCAAGGTGACGAATATCTAGACTGCGGCATTCCACATATTGATATGTATTTAAAGCTCTAATTTCTCACTCAGACATGAAAAGCGAGGCCATGACCTCGCTTTTTTTATGCATATACTAAATCTGGATCAGTGACCGTGCGCTGTATTTGAGCTGTGCTCAGCATTATCCATATTGGCATGCTCTTCAGCTGGCATATTATGTTCAACGGTTGTCGTACCTGAGTGAACCGTATTGGCAGCCTCTCGTGCTGCACGATCCGCTTGCGCTTTGGCAAGCGCTTCTGGCGACATGGTCGGTGCATTTTTAAAAGCATGCTGCTGAGTGGCCTGTTTATTTTGCTGGCTTGGCATGTAATCTGGTTCATTACTCACCGCAAGCCAAAAAATAAGCATGAATAATCCACCTAAAATACAGAAGATAATAAGTGCTTTCCAACCCCAAGGAGAATTTTCAGGTGAACTGTGATCAGTCATTGGTCTTACCCACGTGGATATCAAACTTATGTAACTTTATAACATAAATTGATCAAAAAGCAGATCGAAATCTGTCATCAGATGATGGTATCCAACGATTCAGCCCAATCTGGAGGATAAAAAAGAGGAACCCGGGTCCTCTTTTTATTTAAATTTATGGACTATTGAATGGGCTGGGCATGTGTTACCCGATCTTTCAGAAGCTGCGGGGCTTTGAAACGTTCACCATACTTGTTTTCAAGCACCTTGGCACGCGTCACAGCTCTGGCCAGACCATACTGATTCAAGAATTGCACTGCACCACCCGTCCAGGCTGCAAAACCAATTCCAAAGATGGAACCGACATTGGCATCGACCACAGATTCCAGTACGCCTTCTTCCAGACAGCGGACAGTATCCAGTGCCTGTACAAACAGGAAACGGTCAATCATTTCCTGTTCCGAAATATCATTCTCTTTTTTCCAGTGGCTGAGACCAGACCAGAGCTGCTTTTTGGCATCGGTTGGATATTCATAAAAACCGGCACCTGCAGCCTTACCTTTACGGTTAAATTCGTGAATCATGCTGTGAATCACCTCGTCTGCAGGTGATTTGGTAATGGTCTGACCTTGTGCCTCTAAGGCTTTGTATCTTTCATTGGCTACATGTTCAGACAGGGTCAAAGATACCTCATCCTGAATCGCCAATGGCCCTACAGGCATACCGGCTTTGAGTGCAGCCATTTCAATTCGCGCCGGATGCACACCTTCTGCCAGCAAGCATAAGCCTTCCTGTACAAAGGTGCCAAATACGCGGCTGGTAAAGAACCCCCAGCTGTCATTTACCACAATCGGTAATTTGCCAATCTGCTGAACAAAGTCAAAGGCTTTGGCTAGCGTTTCTGCCGAGGTGTTTCGACCTTTGATAATTTCAACCAGCTGCATTTTGTCGACCGGACTAAAAAAATGCAGGCCGATAAAGTTCGCTTGATTTTTAGAAGCCTGGGCCAAATCTGTAATTGGCAGGGTCGAAGTGTTCGATGCCATTACCCCGTTACTGGCAAGATACTGTTCTGCCTCTTGTGTGACCTGGGCCTTGAGTATAGGGTTTTCAAAAACAGCTTCAATGATCAAGTCACAGCCTTGTAAATCTGAAGCTTCTGCCGTTGCTTGAATCAATGCCAAAACTTGATCGCGTTTTTCAGCACTTAAACGACCTTGAGCGACTTTTTTATCCAGTAGTTTCTGGCTGTAGGCTTTGCCTTTTTCAGCCGCTTCTATTGAAATATCTTTTAGAACGACTGGAATGCCCTTACTGGCAGTAGCGTAGGCGATCCCAGCACCCATCATGCCTGCGCCCAGAATGCCGACTTTAGTAGCTTTCCACGCTGCAATACCTTGAGGGCGACTCGCACCGGATTTGATCGCATTCAGACCATGCCAGAAAGTACCAATCATATTTTTAGAAATTTGACCTGTCGCCAGATAAGTAAAGTAACGCGATTCAATGGTCAGGGCAGTATCGACATCGACCTGAGCACCTTCTACCGCAGCTGACATGATCGCTTCAGGCGCAGGGTAGCAGCCTTTAGTTTTGTCGCGCAGCATCGCCGGAGCAATTGCCAGCATCTGTGCAACTGCCGGTGTAGAAGGGTTACCACCCGGAATTTTATAGCCTTTCACATCGAAAGGTTGTTGCGACTTCGGGTTGGCTTTGATCCAGCCAATCGCTTTTTCTAAAAGTTCATCGGTACTGTCTGCGACATCGTGAATCAGCCCTAGAGATCTGGCTTTATCGACTCCAAACTGTTTACCTTCCATCAATAATGGAAAGGCATTTTGCAAACCGAGCAGGCGCACCATACGTACGATTCCACCGCCACCAGGGAGTAAGCCCAGCGTAACTTCAGGCAGGCCAAACTTAGTTTTGGGATCATCTAAAGCAATACGCTGATGGGCACACAGGGCGATTTCCCAGCCGCCGCCCAGCGCTGTACCATTCAGTGCAGCTACAACCGGAATACCGCGGGTTTCGATATAACGCATTTGCGCTTTCATCTCTTCAATCATGTTGAAGAATTCAGTCGCATGTTCAGGTGTGGCTTGAATCAGTTCATCCAGATCGCCGCCGGCAAAAAAGGTTTTTTTGGCTGAACAGAAAATAATACCGCTGATCATGTCATCAGCTTTGAGTTTTTCTACAGTTTCAGCCAAAGCGCTACGAAAATCTGCATTCATGGTATTGGCAGACTGGTTTGGAGAATCAAACGTTAAAATAACAATATTGTCGGCATTTTTTTCAAATTGAATTGCGCTCATTATTTTTCTCCTTATACCAGTTCAATAATGGTCGCGATGCCCATACCACCACCGACACATAGTGTGGCTAGTCCGCGTTTTTTACCTTGACGTTCTAACTCATCCAGCAAGGTTCCCAAAATAATTGCACCAGTCGCACCGAGCGGATGACCCATGGCAATTGCACCGCCGTTGACATTCACTTTTGCAGGATCAACCTTCATTTCATTGATAAAACGCATTACCACGGCAGCAAAGGCTTCATTGACTTCAAACAGGTCAATATCATCAATGCTTAAACCGGCTTTAGCCAAAGCTTTACGTGCAGCCGGGGCAGGACCGGTCAGCATAATCGTTGGATCAGCACCGACTAGCGCTGTAGCAAGCACTTTGGCGCGCGGCTTCAGACCTTGTTCTTTGACAGCTTGTTCCGATGCGATTAAAACCACAGCAGCACCATCGACAATGCCTGAAGAGTTACCGGCATGATGCACATGATTGACAGTGCCGACTTCAGGATATTTTTGCAGGGCGATGGCATCAAAGCCCATCTGTCCCATGGTGGCAAAGCTTGGATTGAGTTTGCCTAGGCTTTCAGCGGTTGTTGTCGGTTTGATGAATTCATCTTGATCTAGAATCACTACACCGGCTTTGTCTTTAACCGCTATGATTGAACTTTTAAAATAGCCATTGGCCTGGGCAGATGCTGCTTTTTTCTGTGATTGTTCAGCAAACTGGTCTACATCTGTACGGCTATAACCGTCAATGGTGGCAATCAGGTCTGCACCGATTCCTTGTGGAATGAAGTCACAGGCCATATTGGTTTCAGGGTCCAGTGCCCAAGGGCCACCATCGGAACCCATCGGCACGCGGGACATCGATTCGACACCACCTGCAACCACCAAATCTTCCCAGCCGGAACGAACTTTTTGTGCGGCCAGATTGACAGCTTCCAGACCTGAAGCACAGAAACGGTTGATTTGTACACCAGCAACATCATTGTCCCAGCCCGCAGCAATGGCAGCGGTTTTGGCAATATCGGCACCCTGATCACCAATCGGTGTGACACAGCCCAAGACAATATCATCGACTTTTGACGTATCAAATTGGTGGCGTGCTTGGAGCTCGTTGAGTAGGCCCGTCAGTAATGAAATAGGTTTGACTTGATGTAAAGATCCATCTTTTTTGCCTTTGCCACGTGGGGTACGAATGGCATCGATGATATAGGCTTCGCTCATAGCGCAATCCTTTTTTAAGCGGTTTGAAATTATTCTTAGCTTTGAGTGTAATGATTAAATGAGGAAGTGCAATGACGAGAACGGCTCAGATCATTTGATCGATTTGGCCAATTTTAGCGATAAAAAAAGCCTAAGCTAGTGCTCAGGCGGAGAGAACCGGTTTTTACTTTTTAAACACGGCTCGGTACCATTTCATTAATGATAACCATGTAATTGGCGATACAGACCCGGAGTCACACCGGTCCATTTCTTAAAGGCACGGTGGAAAGTACTGGTTTCACTAAAGCCCACTTGTTGTGCCACATCTTCCAGCGTCAGATCAGGATTCAATAACAGATGAATTGCAGCATCACGGCGTAGGGCATCTTTGACCCCTTGATAGCTTTTACCTTCGGCAGCCAGACGACGGCGCAAGGTTTGTGGAGAAAGATATAACATCGATGCTACATCATTTAATGTCGGCATTTCTTCCCCAATCTGGCTCTTCAGCACATCACGGATTCTTGAAGTCAGTGAATTGGTGTTTTTAAACTTCACCAGCAGTTGGGCGGGTGCTGCTTTCAAAAACTCTTCCAGGGTTTCTTCATTCTGGCGAATTGGCAGATCCAGATAGTCCGCTGCAAAAGTAATTTCAGTGCGAGGCATGTCGAACTGCATCACGGGCGCAAAGAATAAGGCATCATATTCATCGGCATGGTTAGGGCGGGGATAGCTAAAGTGCACACGTTCCAATGGCAAACGGCGTTCGATAAGCCAGGACGCCAGACCATGCCAGATCATCAGCATACTTTCGGTAATGAAATGATCCGGATCCATTGCGTTTGGAATCAATGGCACCAGACGTGCTTCGTGTTTGTCGCGCTCCAGGGTCACCGACCAGTCATCACCGAAGAGTTTGTAGAACTGGGAAGACAGTTCCAGTGCATCACCCAGGGTTTTGGCATGAATGATAAGCTGGCACATGATGGCAAAAGTACCCAAACGACGCTGCTGTTTGTCAAAACCGACATGCTCGTCCTGGGTCACCATCCACAACATTTTTATAAAGCGGGTATATTGTTCAGGCGAAATACGCGCTTTTGGCTGATGCAGCAGTTCTGCTTCAATCCCGACGTGAGACAATAAAGTATCGACATCCATGCCCAGGCGCTTGACGCCAGATAAGGCCGCATTGACGAAATGGATACTGATCGTATCACGACTCATGTTTAATCCTTCAGTCTCTTTAATGTTCACTAATAATTGACCTAAATGACGAAAAATAATAAAGCAATGGCAATTTACAGGAATACCTTTGCTATTTTCTTACATATTAGATTGCCGAAACTATCAAGGTAAATGGCTGAACATGACATTGTTTTTATACATTTATATTTCTATGATACTGAAAAAAGCAATATAAGTAGAGCAAATACTCCAATGTCATATGCATTAAAAGGATTGAAAATCCTCGACTTTTCTACACTTTTACCCGGCCCTTTTGCCACCTTGTATCTTGCTGATTTAGGTGCAGAAGTTGTGCATATTGAATCACCGACCCGACCGGACCTGTTACGACTAATGCCACCCTTTGCCAACGGACAGGCGACTTCACAGAGTTATCTGAACCGAAACAAGCAATCGGTTGCGCTGGATTTGAAAGATCCTGCAAATATCGAACTGGTCAAATCCAAGATAGCAGATTATGACATTGTGATTGAGCAATTCCGTCCCGGGGTGATGCAACGTCTGGGCTTAGACTATCAAACCTTAAGTGAAATTAACCCGAAACTGATTTATTGTTCAATTACCGGTTATGGCCAGACCGGCACATATAAAGATAAAGCTGGGCACGACATTAATTATCTGGCGTTGGCGGGAATTTCAGGACATAGCGGTCGGGTGGAAGGTGGTCCTCCAGCGTTGGGAATTCAGGTTGCCGATGTTGCGGGCGGTTCCATGCATGCTGTGATTGCGATTTTGGCTGCTGTGATTGAACGTCAGCACAGCGGAAAAGGGCAATATATTGATATTTCCATGACCGATTGCGTGGTCACCATGAATAATCTGGCTGCTTCTGCCAGTCTGGTCGGCAACCAGCATCAGCAGCCTGAATCGGGGTATCTGAATGGCGGAACCTTTTACGATTATTATGAAACTCAGGATGGGCGCTATCTGTCAATTGGCAGTCTGGAGCCGCAATTTATGCAGGGATTGGCACAGGCTTTAGAGCTGCCGATTATTCTGGAAAAAGGTAATTCTTTTGCTCCGGAAGACCGTACTACAGTAAAGCAGGCGATTCAAAATAAAATCAAGACCAAGCCATTATCTGTATGGCAAACGCAGTTTGCAGCGCTGGATGTCTGTGTCGAACCGGTGCTTAAACTTGAAGAAGCGTTGCATTCCGATCTGGCCCAGCAGCGGGGCTGGGTGACACAGGTTCCATTAAAGTTCAATAGTCAGCAGACCGAAGCACAACTGGCATGCCCGATTAAATTTTCACGCTCAAAGATACGTTATGATTTCGTTGGGCAGTTTTTAGGGGAATCTGAAAATTGGTAGGGTTTTTAATAGCTTAATATATTGATGACGATAGGGGAGATAGAAAAATCTCTTTATGAAAATAAGTGCTAATGATTGAAGAATTAAAGCATTATTAGCTGAAAAAGGAAGTATGTGCGGTAAATGCTGATATCAGTGAAACTTTGGCAGGCTTATCAATAAAACCGCTATGAAATATGTATAAAAAGCATTTTATTGATAGGTTTAATCTCGCTATCCTTGCGCTCGATATAATAGAAACTACTAGCTGTACGCCATGTATTTATATACTGATTTTGATCAGCAACTGATTAATGAACGTGTTGCACAGTTCCGTGACCAAACGGAACGTTATTTAGCAGGCAAACTCACTGAAGATGAGTATCGTCCACTTCGTCTGCAAAATGGTTTGTACGTACAGCGTTATGCGCCAATGTTACGTATTGCAGTTCCATATGGCTTGATGAACTCAAAACAGCTTCGTAAAGTGGCTGATTTGGCAAAAGAATATGATCGTGGCTACGCGCATATTTCGACCCGTCAAAACATTCAGTTTAACTGGCCTGCACTGGAAAATGTGCCGAATATGCTAGCTGAACTGGCGACTGTGCAAATGCATGCGATCCAGACTTCGGGTAACTGTATCCGTAATACCACGACTGACCAGTATGCCGGTGTGGTTGCCGGTGAAATTGCCGATCCGCGTCCGACCTGTGAGCTGATCCGTCAGTGGTCCACTTTCCATCCGGAATTTGCCTTCTTGCCACGTAAGTTCAAGATTGCGGTATCTGCGCTGGAAGAAACCGATCGTGCAGCAACTGCATTTCACGATATCGGTGTCTATATCGTGCGTAATGAAGCAGGCGAAATGGGCTATAAAATCAAGGTCGGTGGTGGTCTTGGCCGTACTCCGGTGATTGGCAGCTTTATCCGTGAGTTCCTGCCACGTGAAGACTTGATTGCTTATTTGGAAGCAGTACTTCGTGTGTATAACTTGCATGGTCGCCGCGACAACAAATATAAAGCACGTATCAAGATTCTGGTCAAAGCTTTAACGCCAGCAGTCTTTGCAGAAAAAGTTGAAGCTGAATTTGCGCATACCGTTAAAACCTTGAAGATCGATGCTGCAACCTTGGCAAAAATGGATGAGAACTTCACGCCATTTGCGTATCAGGATTATGCAGACGAAGATTTCACTGAATTGTTTGCGCAATATCCAAAATTCAAACAGTGGTTTAACATCAATACCAATGCACATAAAGTGAAAGGCTATCGTATTGTGACGATTTCACTGAAACGTGCCGGAATTGCACCAGGTGATGTGACCACTGAAGAAATGAACCTGATTGCAGACCTTGCCGATCAGTACACTTTCGGTGAATTACGTACCACGCACGAACAAAATATCTCGCTGGTCGATGTGCCGCAAAAAGATCTGTTCGCCGTATGGCAAACCCTTGAGCAAAACAACCTGGCACGTGCGCATATCGGTTTCTTGACCGACATCATCTGCTGCCCGGGCGGTGACTTCTGTTCACTGGCGAATGCGAAATCGATTCCGATTTCTGAAGCGATTTCACGCCGTTTTGATGACCTGGATACGATTTATAATCTGGGCAAACTGGATTTGAATATTTCAGGATGTATGAATGCCTGTGGTCACCATCATGTCGGTAATATCGGTATTCTCGGTGTTGATAAAAAAGGCGCTGAATTCTACCAGATTACCCTGGGTGGTAATGCGGATCATGACGCTTCGATTGGTGACATTCTTGGACCATCATTTGCAGCAGACCTGGTGCCGGAGACCGTAGAAGAAATTCTGAATACTTATCTTGACCTGCGTCAGGACGGTGAAGAGTTTATCGATACTTATCGCCGTGTTGGCATTCAACCATTCAAGGAGCGAGCATATGCTTAATACCGCACTACAAGTGCTCTCTAAGGATGGCAGCATTGCAGATAACACTTACCAGTTGATTGTTGAAGATGGCGTTTTGCCGCAAGGTGATGTCGTTCTGACCGTAGAGCAGTTGGATCAAATTGCCAATGTATCAGGCAAAAAAGCATTGTACTTAACCGTAGATGCTTCGCCTGAAACCAATGAATTTCCGCTCGAGCAGCTGGATGCAATCTTTATTGAGTTTGCCGGTTTTAATGATGGTCGTGGTTATTCATTTGCTGCACTGCTACGTCGTCAGGGTTTTCAGGGTGAACTTCGTGCCACAGGTGATGTGTTCAAAGATGTGTTGAACTACATGAAGCGTTCTGGTTTCGATACTTTCGTGATTAAAGAAGGTAAAGATATTCAGGAAGCGGCAGCAGGTTTGGGTGACTTTACTAATCCTTACCAAGCCTCAACTGCGGTGGCACAGGCACATTATCAAACAGGTGCTTGATTTAAGTTAAGTTGCTGTAAAAAAGCCGGATTGATTCCGGCTTTTCTATGTTTTGATAAAAACCATCAACTTTCTTCAAGTTGACAGTTGATCATCCAGTGAACTCCAAACTGATCGCTAAAAGCAGCATAAAGTGCTCCCCAAAATGTCTTTTCTAGCGGCATCTCAATTTGACCATTCACTGATAAAGCATCAAAGAGTCGCTGTGCTTCAGTTTGCTCGTTAGCCTCTAAATTAATCGAAATATAATGGTTATTACCTTGAGTGAACACCGTATTGTTTTGTGCACAAAACTGATCATTCCTGTCAGAGGCCATCAGTTCGGTAAACTCATTGATGGGAAGTGAGATATGCAGAATTTTATTTTTATCTGTTTCAGATAGGGTGAAACCTTCTTGTGCAGGTAGTTCACCATAACGGGTCAGATTTGAAAATTCACCACCAAAAATGGAACGATAAAAATTAAAGGCAGCTTCAGCCTGGCCCTGGAAATTCAGATAGTGATTGAGTTGCATGGGAGAACTCCTTTTTGTTCTACTCCATTTAATCTACGCCGCTTTGCTGCGATTTAGGTGAGCAAGCTTTATGAAAATGTAAGCATAAAAAATCCCTCATTTAGAGGGATTTTTATATCCTCCTTCCTTCAGGGAAAGAGTTAGAGAGAGGGGGATATACAGGTCTCCCTCTTTAACAAAGGGAGATTTTAAAAGTTTATAGCAGTTCAATCGCTACCGCTGTTGCTTCCCCACCACCGATACAAAGTGCAGCAATCCCTTTTTTACCACCAGTACGTTTCAGCGCATGGATCAAGGTCAGGATAATACGTGAACCGGTTGAACCGACAGGATGACCAAGTGCACAGGCACCGCCATTGATGTTGACTTTTTCAGGATCAAGCTTGAACTCATCCATTGGACACATCGTCACCATCGCAAAGGCTTCATTGATTTCCCAAAGATCAACTTCTTCAGCTGTCCAGCCAGTTTTATCTAGCACTTTTTGAATCGCGCCTACTGGAGCAATGGTAAATTCGGAAGGATGTTGCGAATTTGAAGCATAGGCAACAATTCTGGCCAAAGGATTTAAAGCTTTTTCTGCTGCATTTTCAGCCGAAGTAATTACTAGAGCAGATGCACCATCTGAAATCGAGCTGGCATTAGCCGCTGTAATCGTACCGTCTTTGGCGAAAGCTGGACGCAAAGTCGGAATTTTATCAAGATTGGCATTGAACGGCTGTTCGTCTTTATCAACGATCACATCACCTTTACGGGTTTTAACTGTTACAGGCACGATTTCATCGGCAAAGTAACCTTCATTGACGGCAATTTGCGCACGTTTTAATGAACGAATCGCAAAATCATCCATCTGTTCGCGGGTATAACCTTTGGTATTGGCCATATCTTGCGCAAATGAACCCATCAAGCGACCTGTTTCAGCATCTTCGAGACCATCCAGAAACATATGATCTTTAATCTCGCCATGACCCATGCGAAAACCACCACGTGCTTTTGGCAATATATAAGGCGCAGTGGTCATCGATTCCATACCACCTGCAACCACGATTGAAGCAGAACCTGCTTTAATCATATCAGCAGCTTGCATGACGGCTTTCATACCTGAGCCACATAACTTGTTAATGGTCACAGCACCAGTAGAATCAAGAAGACCAGCTTGACGCATGGCTTGGCGTGCCGGGCCCTGCTTTAAGCCTGCCGGAAGGACACAGCCCATAATGACTTCTTCAACATCTGCTGGTTGCAGACCCGCACGGGAAATTGCCTCTTTAATCGTTACAGCACCCAGTTCAGGAGCAGTTACACTGGCAAGGCTGCCCTGAAAGCCACCCATGGCTGTACGTGCGCCATTGACAATTACGATGTCCGTCATTCTTCTATCTCCGCATGAGTTTTAATCAATTTTTTCAAACTTAAGCAGTATATTGAAAAAAACTCAGGATTGAAGGGTTAATCGCAGTGAAGCATAAACTGGATAGTTCTATTAACAGGAGGGGGGGCTTTCAACCCGGATATGTCCCATTTTGCTCAGTACAATACGCTGTTGGCTAGAAATGTGGGAAGAACAATAATAGAAACTGCCATTTGAACCAATTGGCAAGGCCGTATGTGCTTGATAGGTGACACTTGGTGAGCTCAAGGCTCCTCGCCAGCTCAGGTTACCGTATTTGAGATTAAGTACATCAATATGTAAAATTTTTTCACCCGTATCAATTTGCCTGTTTTTATTTTTATCAATAAAAACCAGCATGTTATTGTTCCATTGATTGGCCTGGCAAGTGAGAGTGTTCTGGCTGGGGCAGATCACAATATTCTGCTGAAACACTGCAGCCTGGCTGCGTGCATAACGATTAATTGCAGATAACTTGAGCGGAATATTTTTAGCTTCCTGCCGGGATCTATACTCGTGGAAGTAGGGTAGGGCGATACTGGCGAGAATTGCAATCACTGCAATACAGATAATTAACTCAACAATAGTAAACGCTCTTGTTGTTTTTTTATACATAGAGTTACCTGATTTATATATTATTTTTATAATAAAGATGCTATTAATTATACGTTTTTTATGCTTTATTGACCGTGTAAATTATTGCTTACTTAAGTTTCAAGAAAGCTGTTAAAATAATTGGCAATCACAATAGGTCATTCAGAATAAGAAATTGAGTAAAAAGTTACCGAATTACAACGGAAATTGTAAGTAATTTTGTCAATAATTTACTTGATTAAATTAATCAAGCACTTGGAAAAATAATAAAGTGTTTGTATGATGCCATGTGAATAGCTTAAGAATAATACTGGGGTAATAAAAAGCCTATCTCAGGATGGCCTATTTATAAGGCTTGAGCTTGAACAACAATTGTTATCTCTGGAGGATAAATCCATGAAAATGAGTCGTATTGCTTTAGCTATGCTTGTAGTTGCACCTTTTGCTGCTGCAAACGCAGGCGTAACTGTTACTCCATTAATGCTGGGTTATACTTGGCAAGACACCAAGCATAACAATGGTCAGTCCCACTTGTTATCTGCACAACTCGGTCAAGGCGAAATGCAAAACGACTTGTTCGTTGGTGCAGCACTTGGTGTAGAACTAACTCCATGGTTAGGTTTCGAGGCTGAATATAACCAGGTGAAGGGTGATGTTAACAAATCACTTCGTTATATTACTGATGGTCGTCCATCACAAGTTGAACCAGGCGCTGAGTATAAGCAAACTCAAATCAACGGTAACTTCTATGTTACTTCTGATTTAATCACTGGTAACTATGACAGCAAAGTTAAGCCTTACCTATTGGCGGGTGCGGGTCACTACAAATATAAATTTGATGGTGTAGGTCGTGAGAACAGCCCAACAGCTCCAGTACGTCGTGACCGCGGTAATACGTCAGAAGGTACTTTAGCAAATACGGGTATCGGTGCTTTCTGGCAGCTAAATGACGCGTTATCACTACGTACTGAAGCACGTGCTACTTATAACTTTGATCACGAGTTCTGGAACTATACAGCACTTGCTGGTCTTAACGTAGTTCTAGGTGGTCACTTGAAACCTGCTGCGCCAGTAGTTGAAGTTGTTCAAGTTGAACAGGTTGCTCCAGCTCCACAAGAGTTGACTGAAGATCTGAACATGGAACTTCGTGTGTTCTTTGATACTAACAAGTCAAACATCAAAGATCAGTACAAACCAGAAATCGCGAAAGTTGCTGAGAAGCTAGTTGAATATCCAAACGCTACTGCTCGCATCGAAGGTCATACTGATAACACTGGGCCACTTGCATTGAACGAACGTTTGTCTCTAGCTCGTGCTAACTCAGTTAAATCTTCACTTGTGAACGAATACAACGTAGATGCATCTCGTTTGTCTACTCAAGGTTTCGCTTGGAATCAACCGATTGCTGACAACACTACTGCAGAAGGTCGTGCGATGAACCGTCGTGTATTCGCGACAATCACTGGTAGCCGTACTGTACTGGTTGAAGGTCAACAACAAGCTCCAGCTGCTCAATAATTCGTTATTGAACACAGACTGAAAAAGCGACTCTAAGGAGTCGCTTTTTTTATGGCTGTTTTTTACATACACTTGTAGCTCTAAAATGATTTTGAGTAAAGGCATGAGTATAGAACTTCCTCAAGACTTGCTGAGTCTGGAAGCCAATAGCGGTATTTATGCGATTTGGATGATCTTTCATCATTATGGTATCGATCTACATATTCCTGACCTGGTGCAATTGACACGGCACGATGATGAGATGGGAACTTCAACTATTGCGCTAGCAGTTGCGCTCAAAACTTTGGGGCTGGATGTTACTTTCTTTACAGCATATGATGCGGATAAACAGCCCATTGAAGTTGAGTTTTATCAACAGGCTGAGAAACTGAATATTCCTGTACAAGAGCGGGTAATTCCTTATGCGGAGATTCAGCAGCAGATCGAAGCTGGCCGCTTCGTGATTGTTTTCTATGACACCTTAGAAGGGGTGGGTAATCATTCACTGATCTATGCAATGGATGAACACGAGATCAGTTTCTTTGACAGTTTTGATGCTATGCCGGCAGACGTTTTTGAGCAGCAGCGTCAAGCAGATGGGATCTGTCAGCAAGTGATTGTGATTGATGATCGTAATTTTGTCATGCGGCATGGTTAATCCAAGAAATTAAAAAATCAGCCCGTAGGCTGATTTTTTAATGAATGATGGTTTATTCCTGATCAAGTTTCATGGGTTGTACATCCATCTCTTGATAAGAAACCAGTTTAGATTTTTTCTTCCATTTGTAGCCCAACCAAATGGCCAGGAATAGTGGAATACTGATATAAGTCGAGAGAACTCCCATCCATTGACCTGCCAGCACATCTTGATAGTTTTGACCCAGGACGACAATCGTACAGAGGATAAAAGCAAACCAGGGAGCGAAAGGAAAGAATTTCGCGCGATAAGCCAGATCTTCCAGTTTATAACCTTGGGCTAAATAACCTTTACGGAAGCGGTAATGTGAAATTGCAATGCCAAGCCAGACAATAAAGCCACACATTCCGGACATGTTCAGTAGCCAGTTAAAGACTTCCTGTTCACCGAAGAAGGTCGTCAGGAAGCATAGAGCGGCGATCGCAGTAGTAGCATACAGCGCATTCATCGGTACACCACGTGGGTCCAGACGTGCAAACATTTTAGGTGCACTGCCTTTACGCGCCATATCAAACAGCATACGGGTAGATGAATACATACCCGAGTTACCCGCCGATAAAATAGCCGTCAAGATCACCGCATTCATGATACTGGCAGCAAAGGCAAAGCCGGCTTTTTCATAGAGCAGGGTAAATGGAGAAAGCGCAATATTATCGGTTGCGGCTGCCTGTAATAAACGTGGGTCATTATAGGCAATCAATGTGCCGATAATGAAAATACACACGATATAAAATAACAGGATACGCCAGAAAATTTGTTTGATAGCCACCGGAATGGTTTTCTTTGGATCTTTCGACTCGCCTGCTGCCACACCGACCATTTCGGTACCCTGGAAGGAGAATCCGGCAATCATCGCCACGCCAATTAACGCCTGAAAACCACCGACAAAGGGTGCATCACCAATGCTCCAGTTGGCAAATGCTTCAGCACCCGGGGTAAGCATGATTTTCACGATCATCCAGATTCCGATGATGATAAAAGCAATGATCGCGAGCACTTTCACCAGAGAAAAGAAAAATTCAGATTCACCAAAGCCTTTTACCGTCAGGGCATTAATCCCAAAAATAATGGCAAGGAAAATTGCGCTCCAGTACACGCCCGGAATATCGGGAAACCAGAATTTCATAATGAACTGAACTGCCACCAGCTCAAAAGCCACGGTAATGGCCCAGTTATACCAGTAGTTCCAACCCAGAGCGAAACCAAAACCACCTTCGACATATTTAGTGCCGTAAGTGAAAAATGCACCTGAGGTCGGGTTGTGCGTGGCAAGTTCACCCAAGCTGGTCATCAGGAAATAAATCATGATACCAATCAGTACATATGCGAGTAGTGCACCGCCTGGTCCAGCGTTAGCAATGGTCGCACCTGAGGCCAGGAATAGGCCTGTACCAATTGATCCGCCAATGGCGATCATATTCAGATGACGAGCACCCAGCTTACGCTGCAGCTGCATCGTATTTTGCGTTTCGCTCATCATGATTCCTTAACATTTTTTTTGGTGCTGGCGAAGAGCACTTTAAAGCCTTGTTGATCCGCTTTCACTGTGCAGCGACCAAAGTTTTGTTCAATCAGGGTAGGGTAGTTTAAGAAACGGTTGGCGACTATCCAGAGCTCACCGCCTGATTTTAAATGACGACGCGAAGTTTTACACAAGGTTTCACTTGCCGTGTAATCGGTCTCGATTCCCATATGAAATGGCGGATTGCTGACAATGGCGTGCAAGAATAAGGGTGCATCCGCAATGCCGGTGACCGCCTTAATTTCAATCTGTTCAGGAGTGAGCTGGTTTTCTTCAAAAGTCATTTGTGTAGAGGCCAGTGCAAAGGCATCAACATCCATCGCAAAAATCCGGTTTTTAGGATTCAACTTTGCCAGATACGCACTAATCACACCTGCGCCACAACCAAAGTCAGCGATTTTACCGGAGCTTACCTGTGACAAATAAGGTAATAACGTGGCAGTCCCAATATCTAAACGGTTTTGACTAAAGACACCCGGAAGGGCACAAATATTCAGATCACCATTTGGAGTGGATACGGTATAACGCTGTGCCCAGTCAGCAAGTGATTTTTTCTCGACCGTGTGATCTAGAACCAGTTGCCAAAGCTGGCAATGACGTGCGCTATCGAGTTTGAGTGTTTTACCAAAAGGCTGCAACTGTTTGGCTGCACGTTCTATCCCGCCTTTCTTTTCACCGACCAGAAAAATACTGCTGCCCGGTTTAAGCTGCGCTGCCACATTATGCAGTAAATAATTGAGCAGTTCTTTGGACTTAGGTACAAAAATAACCGCCTGATCAAATTCACCTTCAGGCATCTCTGCACCAAAATGCACATCTGCTTGTTGTGACTGGAAATATTGAAAATCATTAAAATTCCATGTCCAGACAGCGGGATTGATAGAGGCATCGAAGTCAGCGAGTAGATCATCTGTCGGTGCATTAATGAGTAAGATGCGACCCGACAAAAAATCATATTGTCTTAATAAAACTTCGCTTTTAGGATCCATGGGTATCTCTCCAATATAAAGAACACTGCCTAAGTCTGACCTAGACAGTGTTCTTTGGACATGAAATTACTTCTTTGTTTCAGGAAGTACAACATTCAGAATAAGGGCAGCAATACCACCAGTGGCAACGCCTGAGCTAAAGATATTACGGAATAATTCAGGAAGATGCTCAAGAATTTGTGGAACTTGTGCAACACCTAAACCCAGTGCCAGTGAAATCGCAATGATCAGCAGGGCACGACGATCCAGATGTACGCCAGACAAAATGTTAATGCCGGAAGCTGCTACTGCGCCAAACATGACCATCACTGCACCACCGAGTACCGCTTGCGGAACTGCCTGGATAATACCAGTAACTGCAGGCAGTAAACCCAAAATGATCAGCAAAGCAGCAATCCAGATACCGACATAACGACTCGCTACACCGGTCAACTGGATCACACCGTTATTTTGTGCAAATACTGAACTTGGGAAGGTGTTAAAAATACCAGCAAGGAATGAATTCGCGCCATTGACCAGTACCCCGCCTTTAATGCGCTGCATCCATTTTGGACCATCGACCGGCTGGTTGGAAAGCTTTGAAGTCGCAGTGATATCACCAATGGCTTCCAAAGAGGTCACCAGATAAATGAACGCCATCGGGATGAACAGGCTCCAGGAGAAGCTTAAGCCGAAATGCATTGGGGTTGGAATCTGTACCAGTGGGGCATCTTTTAAGCCGGAAAAATCCAGATGGCCCATAAAGCCGGCCAGGATATAACCACAAACCAGGGCGATCAAAATGGCAGAACTTTTTACCCAGGTGATCCGGATACGGTTCAGGATAATGATCAGCGCCAAGACTGTGCAGGACATAATCAGGTTGTCGGCATTGGCAAAAGTTTTATCACTCATGGCTTGATAACCACCGCCCATACTGATTAAACCTTCTTTAATTAAGGTTAAACCAATTAGGAGTACCACAATTCCGGTTACCAGCGGGGTAATCAGTTTTTTGATCCAAGGCAGAATCTGTGACACGCCCATTTCAATAAATGCACCTGCAATCACCACACCAAAAATTGCCGCCATCACTGACTCAACTGGCGTACCGGCAGCAACCATGGCTGAACCAATACCAATAATTGGACCGATGAAGTTAAAGCTGGTTCCCTGAACAATCAGCAGACCGGCACCAAAAGGTCCCACTTTTTTAGATTGTAAAAAAGTTGCGATACCTGAGATCACCAGTGACATGGATAAAATCATGTTGGTATCTTCTTTGGAAACACCGAGTGCCAGACAAATCAGCAGGCCAGGGGTTACAATCGGGACAATAATCGCCAGTAAGTGCTGGAAAGCAGCTAAAAAAGCAATGAATGGTTTTGGGCGATCGTCCAGACCATATACCAGGTCAAGTTGATCTTTCGAGGGAGGAGATTGATTAAAATCAGACATGTGTCAATGCAAATTAAGGCAGGATGGCGCTATTCTAATCGAGTTACACGTCTTTACAAAATCAAAAAAGCCTTAACTGGGCAAAAAAAGTTGAGGAGTGTCGTAACAGTGACTATAAAAGTTTTGTATTTTTCTGTATAATTTGCCCTCAAATTACATATGCATTGAATTTACATGTCAGATATTAAAACTCTCCGTAACATCGCCATTATTGCGCACGTCGATCATGGTAAAACCACTCTTGTAGACAAACTTTTGCAACAATCAGGTGCTCTCGGTGATCGCGCGGGTGAGATCGAGCGTGTCATGGATTCTGGTGCTATCGAAAGTGAACGTGGTATTACCATTCTTGCAAAAAACACTGCAATCAAATGGTTAGATGAACGTACTAATACTGAATACCGCATTAACATCGTGGACACCCCGGGACACGCCGACTTCGGTGGTGAAGTTGAACGTGTAATGTCGATGGTTGACTGCGTACTTCTTCTTGTAGATTCACAAGAAGGCCCGATGCCACAAACACGTTTCGTAACGCAAAAAGCATTCGCACGTGGTTTGAAACCAATCGTCATTATTAACAAAGTTGACAAGCCAAGCGCGCGTCCAGACTGGGTGATTGACCAGGTATTTGATTTGTTCGATAACTTGGGTGCTTCTGACGAACAGTTAGATTTCCCAATTGTTTATGCTTCAGGCCTTCGTGGTGTTGCGGGTCCTTCTCCAGAAGAACTTGCTGACGACATGACGCCGTTGTTTCAAACAATCGTAGATATCGTTGAACCACCAGCAGTTGATATTGATGGTCCCTTCCAAATGCAAGTGTCTTCACTTGACTATAACAGCTTCGTTGGTGTGATCGGTATTGGCCGTATTCAACGCGGTTCAGTGAAATTGAACACGCAAGTGACTGTTGTTGATAAAGATGGCAAGACACGTAATGGCCGTATCTTAAAAATCATGGGTTATCATGGTTTGGATCGTGTAGACATCGAAGAAGCCAATGCAGGGGATATCGTTTGCGTAACGGGTATCGATGCATTGAACATTTCTGACACGATTTGTGATCCGAAAGCTGTTGAAGCGCTGCCGCCATTGTCGGTAGACGAACCTACAGTATCGATGACATTCCAGGTAAACAACTCACCGTTTGCTGGTAAAGAAGGTAAATTTGTCACTTCACGTAATATCCGTGAACGTCTAGACCGCGAATTGATTCACAACGTAGCACTTCGCGTTGAAGATACTGACAGTCCAGACCGTTTCAAAGTATCTGGTCGTGGTGAACTTCACCTTTCTGTATTGATCGAAAACATGCGTCGTGAAGGCTTCGAGATGGGTGTATCCCGTCCGCAAGTGATCATGAAAGAAATTGACGGTCAAATGCAAGAACCATTTGAAAACGTAACATTTGACGTCGAAGAACAGCACCAAGGTTTCGTGATGGAACAAATGGGCTTCCGTAAAGGCGAAATGACCAATATGGAAGTAGACGGTAAAGGCCGTATCCGTATTGAAGCAACCGTTCCTTCACGTGGCTTAATTGGTTTCCGTTCTGAATTCATGACCATGACTTCTGGTACAGGGATCATGACATCTAGCTTCTCGCATTACGGTCCAGCGAAAGCAGGTCATGTTGCGAAACGTCAAAATGGTGTGTTGGTTTCTATGGTTCAAGGCGTATGTCTTGGCTATGCATTGTTCACGCTGCAAGACCGTGGTCGCCTATTTGCGAAACCACAGTTGGAAGTTTATGAAGGTATGATCGTGGGTATTAACTCACGTTCTGACGACATGGCTGTGAACCCAACTAAAGCGAAACAGTTAACCAACGTACGTGCATCTGGTACAGATGAAGCTTTAACTCTTGTTCCTGCGATCGAATATACGCTTGAGCAAGCGCTTGAATTCATCGAAGATGACGAATTAGTTGAAGTAACACCGAAGTCAATTCGTATCCGTAAGCGTTACTTGACTGAAAACGAACGTAAACGTAACCGTGGTAAATAAGATTTAAAAATAAGCTTGCTCATTTAGAGCGATATTATGAAAAAATGCTATCAATTTATTGATAGCATTTTTTTTTTGTTTGCAATTGGCAATTCCATATATTCAAAAGAAATAATTCCGAGTAAATTACAAGGAATTTTGAACTGTTATAAAAGCCCTGCCATGCAATACAGTTCTCGAAATATTTAATTAAAAAGAATAGTTTCAAAATAAAGAGGAAAAAGACATGAGTATTGTTCAAGAATTTAAAGAATTTGCTGTTAAAGGCAACGTGATGGATCTGGCGATCGGTGTCATCATTGGTGGCGCATTTAGTCAAATCATCGATTCACTGGTGAAAGACATCTTCATGCCATTAATCTCATGGATTTTAGGTGGTGAAGTTGATTACTCAAATTGGTTCTTGGTGTTGGGGGATAACCCGAACAACGTGACTCAATTAGCTCAAGCACAAGCAGCGGGCTTAAATGTATTTGCTTATGGTAACTTCCTGACTATTCTGATTAATTTCTTGTTATTGGCTTGGGTTGTATTCCTGCTAGTGAAAATGATGAACAAGTTACGCCGCAAGGAAGAAGCAGAGCCAACTACGGAAGCGACTCCAGAAGATATCGCATTATTGCGTGAAATTCGTGATGAATTGAAAAAGCGTCCCGAAGCTTAAGCTTTTGAGATAAATAAAAAACGGCGCTGAGGGCACTGTTTTTTATGGAATCCCTCTTGCGAAGCAGTGCTTCTCACCATTTAATAAAGGGGGGAGCTCCCCTTTGTGAAAGGGGGATTTAGGGGGGATTAAAAATCCATCCGGAATTTGATTTCTACCAAATGAAAACCAAACTGGCTTTTGACCGGGCCATGTAATACACGTTCAGCAGCGGTAAATACCAGCTTATCAATGACTGGAACCAGCTGGCCTTTTTTGACTTCGCCCAGCTCACCACCACGTTTGGCAGAATTACAGGTGGAATACTGTTTGGCGATTTTATTAAAGTCGGCCCCACTTAAAATCTTCTTTTTAAGCTGTTCAGCGATTTCTTTATCCTTGACCAGAATATGACGCACAATGGCTGTTTTCATAACTTTTTCCCTCGTACAGTTGCCATTTTTTTGACAGGGAGCTGAATCTTTTTCAAAGGTTGGCATTCAGGACAAAAAACTGAAGCACGTTGTCCCAATTTGATATTTTCAAGCGTGGTCTCACAGTTCACGCACATTTCCCCGGCACGGCCATAGGCCAGCAAGGTTTGCTGGAAATAGCCATTTTCCCCCATGGCATTGGTATAGTCTCTTAAGGTCGAGCCACCCAGATCAATCGCCTGTTTCAAGATACGCTTGATTTCCAGCACTAATTTTTCAATCTGCGTCAGGCTTAAAGTCGAAGCGGGTTGTGCCGGATGAATCCCCAGATTAAACAGACTCTCAGTCGCATAAATATTACCGACACCCACCACCACATGGTTATCCATAATTGCAACTTTGGTGCCAACATTTTTATTCTTCAGTTTTTCAGATAAATACTCGGCATTAAAGTTGTCACTTAAAGGTTCTGGCCCTAGCGTGTCAATCAGTTTGCTTTGTGATTGTGTATCTAGCCAGAGAATACAGCCAAAACGGCGAGGGTCATGATAACGCAGTTCGATATCTTCAAACTGAATGATCAGATGGTCATGTTTACGTAATTCTTCCTTGCTATCGCATAGACGGAAACTCCCCGACATGCCTAAATGCCAGAGCATTGTGTCGTGTTCAAACTCTGCCAGAATATATTTGGAACGGCGACTCAGCTTGAGTAATTTCTGCCCCTCCAGTTTTTCTATATTTTCAGGAATGGGCCAGCGTAAACTTGACTGGCGCACCTCAACACGTTTCACGCGTTGGTCTAATAAGGGTAATAAACTGGTTTTGGTGGTTTCAACTTCTGGTAATTCTGGCATAACACATCGGTGGCGAGGGAGATGCAGTTAATATTGGGTGAATCGGCCAGGATTGCAAGCATTAATCTAGATGAAATCACTGGAAAATGACCGGAAGTTTCATATTTATTTGAGCAGTTATTGTTGAAAGAATGAACGGGGGTTTTAAGTTTTTCTTAGCAAATATTCAAAAGAAGAAATCTTATTGAAAAATAAATAAATTATAAGATCATGAAAAATATATAAATAAATTAAAAATCATAAAATAAAACTTATATTTTTATGTTTAAGGCATAACTAAAAGTTTAATTAATAATAAAAAAAATGCTGAGAATTTATATGAAAAGTTATGTAACTTCATGCACTTGAAAGCAATTTTAAAACCTTGCTTGTTTATCTCTCCATATGTTCGGGTTTTACATGAAATATTTAGGTCAAGCTCTATTGCCGTTAATGGCTGCCATGATAACAACCGTGCAGGCAGAATCTGCATTTGATTCACAAGGTCAGTATTTGCTGGGGGACTGGAATGGTCAACGTACAGAACTGGCTCAACAGGGGATCAAATTTGAAGCCAATCTGTTAACCGATACTGCCTATCTTGCTGATGGTGGTCGTAATGACGGTGCAGATCCATTAACTTCTGCCCAATTATGGTTGGGTACTCAATTGGACATGGCAAAACTGGCGGGATGGGAGGGTGTCACTGTACGTGCCATGATGAGTGCGCGCCAAGGTCAAAGTACCTCGGTTCGTGATTTGCAGGATCCTCATGCACCGCAGCTGGCCAATGTACAAGGCACTTTTGGACGCGGTAATCAGGATAGCCGTCTGAGTGAGCTGTCTATTGAAAAGAATTATAAAGAACAGGGACTCAGCATTAAGGCTGGTCGTCTGGGGTTGGGCATGGACTTTAACGTGATGGCCTGTGATTTTGCCAGTACGGCATTTTGTGCTGCACAAATGGGTAAATGGCAGGGCAATATCTGGATGAATACACCGGTTGCACAATGGGGTGCGCGCGTAAAGCAGCAACTGAATCCTGAACTTGCAGTACAAGTCGGGGTTTATGAGTTTAATCCGGACAATGGCAATGGGGCTAAAGAAGGTCAGGGCTGGAGTTTAGACACTGAGCATGCTGATGGCATGACGATTCCTGCAGAAATCGTATGGACACCAAAAGCATTCATTAATAACTTGCCGGGCAGCTACCGTGTGGGTGGAATGTACAATACTGCCGATGATGTTGCCAACCAAAAAGATATTGCCAATCCTGGTGATGCCAAGAATCGTACTTTTGCAGGCTGGTTTGCTGTAGAACAACAGTTAACTTCAACAGGTCAGGGTCGTCAGGGTTTGCATTCATTTGCCAACTTTACCTGGCATGACCGTGTGACCAATAAAGTAGACAATTCACAACAACTCGGAGTGAAATATATCGGCTTGGTCGACAGTCAGCCAAATGATATTCTGGGATTGGCCGTTAACCGTGTGCATGTGAATGACCGCTTTACAGATTCACGTCCGGTATTCAATGCCAGTGCAGAATACAATATCGAACTGAACTATAGCTATAATGCAACAAAATGGCTGATGCTACGTCCAAACCTGCAATATGTGGTCAATCCAGGGTCAACCAACAACGTAGATAATGCGCTAGTACTGGGTTTAAGCAGTCGCATCATCTTCTAAAAAGTGATGGTTCACGTTATAACTAAACAGGCTTTTTAAAGCCTGCTTTTTATTGCCCGATCATACTTAACATGAATAAAGAGGGAATGCCACGTGACATTATTATTTCAACCGCTACAGTTTGGTTCGTTATCACTCCGCAATAAAATTATTATTGCTCCGATGTGTCAATATTCAGCCACAGATGAAGGTGAAATCACTTATTGGCATGAGCAGCAATGGGCGAGTTATGCTCTCTCAGGTGCCGGTCTATGTATTGTGGAAGCGACTGCAGTGCAGCCAGAAGGCCGGATCAGTTATGCTGACTTAGGTTTATGGAATGATCAGCAAGCTGCCCAAATAAAAGCATTATTGGCCAAGGTTAAATCTATATCGCCAATGCCATTTGCTATTCAGTTGGCACATGCAGGACGTAAGGCTTCCACCGATAAGCCCTGGTCAGGCAAAGGCCAGATCGCGCCAGATCAACCTCATGGCTGGCAAACTGTTTCTGCGAGTAATCTGCCATTTCAGGCAGACGAGCATCCACCCAAAGCTCTCAGTCAAGCAGAGATCAATCAGGTCATTGCTGACTTTGCAGAAAGTGCCAAACGTGCAGTGGATGCCGGCTTTGACCTGATTGAGCTGCATGCAGCACATGGTTATTTACTGCATCAGTTTATGTCACCACTTTCAAATAAACGCGATGATCAGTATGGCGGTTCACTGGAAAACCGGATTCGCCTGACGCTGGAAGTATTGCAAGCCATAAAAGCAGCAGTTCCAGAAGGTTATCCAATTGGGGTACGTATTTCGGCCAGTGACTGGATGGACCAGCCAGATAGCTGGACGATTGAGTCTTCAATTGAATTATCCAAGGCACTGGAAGTTGCAGGTGCTGCCTATATCCATATTTCCAGTGCCGGTCTGCATGTCAAACAGCACATTGATGTGAAACCGAATTATCAGGTGCCTTTTGCAGATGCGATCAAGAAAGTGGTGAATATTCCCGTGATTGCCGTGGGTTTGATTACCGAAGCAGAGCAGGCAGAAGATATATTGCATAAAGGACAGGCAGATGCAATCGCCATTGCACGGGCCATTCTTTATGATCCACATTGGCCTTGGCATGCAGCAGCAGCACTTGGGGAGAAAATAAAGATTTCACCACAATATCTGCGCAGTGCCCCGCATGGTTTAAATCACCTTTTTGAGTCTTTTTAACACTGCTTTAGCGCCTGAAATTCCTATAATAGGAAATCACTGGCAAGAGGATACTGCATTATGATTTTTGCGGTCATTGTGCCGATATTTTTATTATTGGCGCTGGGTTATCTGACTGTAAAGAGTCAAGTGTTAAATAAGGAGCAGGTCGGTACGGTTGGTGCTTTTGTCATTAAAGTGGCCTTACCCTTGCTATTCTTTCAGTCCCTTGCCTCCAAAGACCTGCATGAAATCTGGTATTTTGAATACTTTTCGGTGTATAGCAGCGTGACCTTGCTGCTCTATGGAAGTGGTTTCTGGATTATGCGCCGTTATTTTCAGAATACGCATTCGCAAAGTGCAATCTTATCGCTGGGTGCCGCAATGTCAAATACCGGCCTGATTGGTACTGCCGTGCTGAGCCTATTGATGGGGCAGCAGGCGATGACCTATACCTCTCTGGTGGTCATCATCGAAAGTGTATTGCTGATTCCGCTGGTGCTGGTACTGGCGGCCATGGGTATACAACATCAGGCGAATCTGGGCTCCATTTTGAAAAGTGCACTGCTGACCTTGCTAAAAAATCCCTTATTTATGGGGGTGATGCTCGGGATGGCCTGTGCTGTTTTCCAGATTAAAATTCCGGTCTATCTCGATCAGGTCTTTGCCTTGATTGGTCAAACCGCCTCACCATTGGCTCTGTTTGCCATTGGCGGTGGTATCGTGGGAATGAGCCTGAAATATGTCAATCTGCAAAGCTTTTATCTGGTATTTTCCAGCAATATTATCATGCCGCTGTTGATGTATCTGGGACTAAGCCAGTTGACTGACTTAAATCAGGAAATGGTTCGTGCCGGTACACTGATTGCAGCTTTGCCGATGCCAACGATTTTTGGCATGTTAGGGCAGGCCTATGGTCTGAATGATCGAGCCTTAACGCCACTATTGATGAGTACGATTGCCGGTTTTATCGTAACCAGCGGTTTAATTGCCTTGTGGTGGGGATAATCTTCTAGAAGATGGATGCTCTCCCCATAAAAAAGCCCTATGCAATTTAGGGCTTTTTTATGTCTGAATTTTATTGGATCACTTAACTCTTCTTGGCAGGTGCTTTTTTCTGCTCTGCCAGCATTTTGTCTACCGCTGCCAAAGACTCTTTGGCCTGCGGAATATTTTGCTGTGCCAGTGCGGCAAATATTTTTTTCGCTTCTGGCAGGTTTTGCGGCACGATACTGCCATTGGTAAACATATTGCCTACCGCCATCAGTGCTGGAATATAGCCTTTTTTTGCCAGCTCCTGAATGCTGCTTAAACCTTGCTGAATAGGTTTTTCATCTTTGTTTTGGAAACCGCTGCTAATGTCATATAAGGCTTTGGCATGAATAGCCTGCATATTGCCCTTACTGATCAGAGGTTGCAATTTTTGCAGCCCGGCTTTATTTGAGGCTGCTGTATTTTCAGAAAATAGCAGTACAGCCAGATCTATGCTGGCATCCTCAAACTTGGCTACCGAAGCACGTTCCAGGTATTGTTTGGCTTTGGTCAAATCCTGTTTGAGACCGAGTGAGCCGGCCGCGTAGTTTTTACCCAGTACATAATTGGCCACCGGATAGCCTTTACTGGCTGCCTGCTCATAGAGCTGAATGGCTTTTTTCTCGTCCTTGACTGTACCTTGGCCGGTCTGGGTTAAATAGCCTAAGTTATATAAGGCTTGGGCATTGCCTTGACTGGCTAACTGGTTTAAAGCTTCATAGGCGCCTTTAAAATTATTGCCTTTGACCATGGCTTCAATTTTTTCGAATTGCGGATCGACTTGATCTTTTACGGTATTTGCCAGAGCGAATTGTGCAGAAACGGCAAGAACTGCAGCGAGTACTAATTTTTTCATGGTTCCTATAACCTTATTATTGCTGGCACCTTATTCCTTGGTGCGGTTTTAATCATTTTCACTTACATCATAAAAGGATTTTGTACTTTGTAAATATAGAATTTGTCACTAAATACAAATCATAGAAGCATGATTCACTGGTTAAATCGATGCTGGGTGTGGATAGGTTTTAGTTCAATCCTGCAGATATTGAAAGGATTACTTTGCTTCAGCCAACTTCTCTGATTAAATCTCGGTTTGAATCAGACTCCCAGGATTTCACCATGTTTGTCAAAACCATTAGACGTCACTATGACAGAATCAACGCAGATGAATCGATTGCCGATGAGGACAAGATTGATGCATTGTTGATGCAACTTGGGGCAGAGTTTTTGATTAGTCAGGAAGACCGGGTATATATCTTTCAAAAAGGAGATTTGACCGCAAAGTTTGATGCTAAACATGCGCGTGCTTATCACTTCAAAGATTATCTGGTGAAAGACATGAACAAGCTGTTTCATGGTTTCTAAAACAAAAAAGCCAAGAATTTCATCTTGGCTTTTTTCATGGGCTAAATCGGGATTATTGCGGACGCGCCACATCACCACTCAAAGCGTCAGGAAGTTCCAGAACTTCCAGGCCTAGCTCAGTCAGTGCTTCAGGTTTTGCCACCACGAGCGCTTTATAACCCTGTTCAATCGCGAGGCTATTTACGATTTCTACATCATTATTCAGTTTTGTGGCAACAGCAGGCGCGGCACCTGTCCCTTGAACCAGATGTAACCAGTGTTTAGGCTTGGCTTTAAACCAGAGGCGCGCAATCACTTCCTGACCCAGGTAGCAGCCCTTGTCATAGTGAATGCCTTCGCGTTGGTGCAAGCGCAATTCCTGTGGCTGAAACAGATTGGCGGTAGCAGCCTGAATCCAGGCCTGACCTGATTCAATGGCTTGCTGCTCCCACATTGTCACATCGGTTTCAGTTGCAACAAAGTCGGTATGAATACCATTGATGACCGGATAAACCGGACCGACCAGTTCCAGTTTTATTTTTGAGAAAGCGCCAAATTTCTTAATATGATTCGCCAGTTCTGTTGCCTGATCTTCAGTGCTCACGATTTCAAAGCTTTCCGGACTGATCTTTTTAAGCCATAAGCCAAATTGAATACGTCCTTTCAGACTGCAGATTGCAGTATAGCGTGTCTGGTTTTCTACCAAAGTTTCAGTATTCAAAGTCACCTGACCTTGAAGGAATTTTTGTGCATCGACACCATTCAGACTAAACAATGTGAAAGCAGGAGACGTTGCCATGATAAGCCCTAGTTTGAATACTATTAATCAATCCAGTTATTGTGCAGCAAGCCTCTAATAGAGGCAAACAAAAAAGCCCACAACAATCTAAATCATTGGCTTTTGGAATGGTCGGGGAGTCAGTGAGGATGTGTTCCATCCCAAGCGTGAGTGCTGAGCATCAAAATGGCAGCTATCGCTCTGAATATTGCTATTTTAAATACTTCAATTCTGCCTTTATATGGGTTTTTTTTAATGTGAGGAATACAAATCATGTGACATGCCTCCAACGGAACTTCTGGTAGTGTTGGAAAATCTGCTATTCCAAATTTAAGGATTGAAATTCTACTCAATGCTGTAGCAGGACAGGCATATAAAAACCAGTGAGGCTATATTTTTTATATAAAGTAAACGTTAAATAAAATAAATAATTTATTAATAATATTAAATACTTAATTAGGAATAATGATGTCGATAGATGCAGGAATATTTTGCAACATAAGACTAAAGAATGAGGCGAATTATTTAGAATTTTTTAGCAAAAGCCTGGTTTCGGGCAAAAATTCTAAAGTCTATGTAACAAATTTTATCTAAAATGCCAGTTTTTCTATTTAAGTGTTTGAAATATATTAAATTTGGGAAATTCTATTTGTACAGCGTACAATGCTGTTATTACAGAAGTAACTCATCAATATCAATTGGTGAATAAAAATAGAGATAAACGAGGGCAGGCAAGCTTATGAACAACAACTACCGTAAACCGCTGCAATCCACCCAGCTGGAATATTATGACGTGCGACAGGCCGTAGAAGATATTCAGCCAGGCGCATATGCCAAACTTCCCTATACTTCCAAAGTCCTGGCGGAGCAGTTGGTTCGTCGTTGTGATCCTGCCATTCTGGAACAGTCTTTACGCCAGCTAATTGAGCGCAAGCAAGACCACGATTTTCCTTGGTATCCGGCACGTGTGGTGTGTCATGACATTTTGGGGCAAACGGCTTTGGTAGACCTTGCTGGTCTGCGTGATGCCATTGCCGAACAGGGCGGTGACCCGTCTAAAGTCAATCCGGTGGTACCCACCCAGCTGATTGTCGATCATTCACTGGCAGTTGAGTTTGGCGGATTTGATCCGGATGCCTTTGAGAAGAACCGCGCGATTGAAGACCGTCGTAATGAAGACCGTTTCCATTTTATTGAATGGACCAAAACTGCATTTGAAAATGTCGATGTGATTCCTGCCGGTAATGGCATCATGCACCAGATTAATCTTGAGAAAATGTCTCCGGTGATTCAAAGCCGCGATGGCGTTGCTTTCCCGGATACCTGTGTCGGTACGGATTCACATACACCCCATACCGATGCTCTGGGCGTAATCTCGATTGGTGTGGGTGGCTTAGAAGCTGAAAACGTGATGCTGGGCCGTGCTTCGTGGATGCGCCTGCCGGACATTATTGGTGTGGAGCTGGTCGGTCAGCGTCAGCCGGGCATTACTGCGACCGATATCGTTTTGGCATTAACCGAATTCCTGCGTAAAGAGCGTGTGGTTGGCGCATATTTAGAATTCTTCGGTGAAGGGGCTGACAGCATGTCGGTCGGAGATCGTGCCACGATTTCCAACATGACCCCGGAATATGGCGCAACTGCAGCCATGTTCTATATCGATCAAAACACCATTGATTATCTGACTTTAACCGGTCGTGAGCCTGAGCAAGTCAAACTGGTCGAAACCTATGCCAAAGAGATTGGTCTTTGGGCATCGGATATGACTCAGGCAGAATATCCACGTATGCTGCGTTTCGATTTATCAACTGTGACACGTAATATTGCAGGGCCATCCAATCCGCATGCGCGCGTATCAACCAGCGACTTAAAAGCCAAAGGCATTGCAGGCAATCTAGATGCTGCACGCGCGCAAGAGGCTGAAGGTTTAATGCCGGATGGTGCTGTGATTATTGCGGCAATTACCTCATGTACCAATACTTCAAACCCGCGCAATACCGTGGCAGCCGGTTTACTGGCACGTAAAGCCAATGAACTGGGCTTGGTGCGTAAGCCTTGGGTGAAATCATCTTTTGCACCGGGTTCTAAAGCTGCTGCCTTGTATCTGGAAGAAGCTGGCGTACTCAAAGATCTGGAAAAGCTGGGTTTTGGAATCGTGGGCTATGCCTGCACCACCTGTAACGGCATGTCGGGCGCGCTCGATCCGGAAATCCAGCAGGAAATTATTGACCGTGACTTGTACACGACTGCGGTACTTTCAGGTAATCGTAACTTTGATGGCCGTATTCATCCTTATGCGAAGCAGGCTTTCCTGGCTTCTCCGCCTCTGGTTGTCGCATATGCAATTGCGGGGACCATCCGTTTTGATATCGAAAAAGATGCACTGGGCACAGACAAAGACGGCAATCCGATTTATCTAAAAGACATCTGGCCGTCTGATGAAGAAATTGATGCGCTGGTCAAAAAAGCAGTCAAGCCTGAACAGTTCCGTCAAATTTATATTCCAATGTTCGATTTAGGCAAGAATGAAAAATCAGCAAGCCCACTGTATGACTGGCGTCCGCAAAGTACTTATATCCGCCGTCCGCCGTATTGGGAAGGGGCGCTGGCTGCACCGCGTACACTAGCAAACATGCGTCCGCTGGCAATTCTGGGCGATAACATCACTACCGACCACTTGTCTCCATCGAATGCGATTGTGCGTGATTCGGCAGCAGGTGAATATCTGGCGAAAATGGGTGTGCCTGAGGAAGACTTTAATTCTTATGCAACGCATCGGGGTGATCACCTGACTACGCAACGTGCGACACTGGCGAATCCGAAGTTGTATAACGAAATGGTGGTACGTTCTGATGGCACAATCAAGCAGGGTTCAAAAGCACGTGTAGAGCCGGAAGGCGAAGTGATGCGGATGTGGGAAGCGATTGAAGTTTACATGAACCGCAAGCAGCCATTGATCATTATCGCCGGTAAGGATTATGGTCAGGGTTCGAGTCGTGACTGGGCTGCGAAAGGTGTGCGTCTTGCAGGTGTGGAAGCCATTGTTGCAGAAGGTTTTGAGCGTATCCACCGTACCAATCTGGTGGGTATGGGCGTGTTGCCGCTTGAGTTTAAACCGGGCACAGATCGTAAGACTTTGAAGTTAGATGGTACTGAACTGTATAGCGTGATTGGTAATATTGCTCCACGTTCGACTTTAACTTTAGTGATTGAGCGTGCCACAGAGGATGGTAAGGAACAGACCATTGAAGTGCCTGTGACCTGTCGTTTAGATACGGAAGAAGAAGTGCATGTGTATGAAGCGGGTGGGGTATTACAACGCTTTGCGCAGGACTTTTTAGAAGGGAATGTTTAAGAATCTCCCCTAGCCCCTCTTTATGAAAGAGGGGAACTCCCTCCTTAGAAAAAGGAGGGTTGGGGAGGATTAAAGTTGTTGATATTGTTTAAAAAGATCATACTTTTAAAGTGGTTTTTGTAAAATTATTTAGAGTAAAATAATGTTTGAAATAAAAAAATTAGATGAAACAGGTCTTCGAAAACTACTAGACGCAAAGGAAGATCATTTTTTGATTTAAAAGGAAAAGGGATTAAACCTGCGAAATTACAAGAGTCATTTGTTGCTTTTGCTAATGCTGACGGAGGAGAAATATATGTTGGTATTGAAGACGAAAAATTTGAAGGGGATAGGATTAATCCATTTAAAAATTTAGAAGAAGCAAATGCAATAATTAATGTTCTTTTAGAGCAAACAAAACCTACGGTTGAAGGTGTGGGTATTGAATTCTTAGAAATTAAACAAGGTTATATACTTTTTATTTCTATACCTAAAAGTCCTAAAGTTCATTACACCTCTAGTGATGAATGCTACATTCGGCTAAATGCCAATAAAAATAAGATAAAGGGAGATCGTATTACATCACTTGCGTACTCTAAGGGAATAATGGCCTATGAGCGACAAGCTGTTGCTAATACTGATATTGAAGAATTAATTGAATCTGAAATATTATCAGATTATATGATGAGAATATCAACAACGCAGACTCCCGAAAAATTTCTTAAAAAACAAAGATTATTGTCAAAGTTGGAGGGGGAAATGCTTGTTCCAAATGTTGGGTGTGTGGTTTTATTTGATGAAGAACCACAGGCGACAATGGATACACGCTGTGCTATAAAAATTTATAGATTATTGACTACTGATTCCAATTATAAGAGGGAGCATCTTTTAGAGATGCCAGTAACAATTAATGGGTCATTAGAAATATTAATTCGTAATGCAATTAAAAAAATCAAAAGTTATTTGGATGGTGCTAAATTACATGATGGTAGTAAAATGACTTATCCATCTGAAGCAATTAAAGAAATATTAGTAAATGCTGTTATACATCGTGATTATAGTTTAAATGATGATATTCACGTTAAAATTTATGATGATCGTATTGAAGTAACTAGTCCAGGTAAATTGCCAGGATATATGACGATAAATAATTTATATGAAGAGCGATTTTCCAGAAATCCAAATTTAGTGAGAATGTTGCATAATTTACCTGAACCTTTGAACCACGATATTGGAGAAGGTTTGGACACAGTCAAAAATGAATTGAGAAAAGCAGGATTGGTTGAGCCATTTTTTGAAGAGAATGAAAACTCCTTTGTTGTAACTTTGAACCATAAAAAATTATCTTCCATTGAAACAGTCATATTAGAGTATCTAAGTCAAAACCCTGATTCTTACATTACGAACTTACTGATAAGGCAGTTAACAGGTGAAAATGATGTCAATAAAGTTAAAGGGGTTTTAAAGAGGTTACGTAAGGAAAATAAAATTGAAGTTGTGGGTAGTCCATCTAGAGCATTTGATTATAAATATAGGCTCATTTAATTTTTTTAAAGATATCTGTATTAGCCTAATCGCCAAACCTTCCTTACAAAAAGGTCAATCTAACTTATAAACGAGTTGTCTATTACTGCATTCACCATTTCTAAAACAACACGGAGAACGAAAATGGTTATAGCTGGCTCTACACCCGGAACAGGCTTCTATTTTTGTATTCAGTGCGGACGCCGCGCTTATTTAAAAATAGATAAAGATCGTTTACTTCCGTGTATCAAATAATTTATATAAAACCCTATCACTCGGTAGGGCTTTCTTAATTTAAGGGTGGTTTAAAAGTGTTCAACAAGTATCTATCATAAGATACATACCAAAATGATAAGGATATTTTTATGTCCACCGCAAAAGTTTTTATGACAGGACGTAGTCCAAGCCATTCGCTTACCCAAAGAGTTTCGTTTTGAAAGTGCAGAAGTCGAAATTTTCTGTCGTATTAATGAAGCTACTTATCGAGAAAAACAATCATAATTAAACATTTAAGCTATCTGATTTAAAAAATAAATTATTACTTTTATTTGATTAAATTTAAGCTTATTTCTATCATTCATCCCAATAAAGAAGGGACTGATCACTTATTCCCTTCAAGAATACGATACAAATAACGTTTATTAAGTCTCGCTATTGCGTATATTACGACACAGTAAAATATTTGAAGTCCCCAATGAGTTCTAAAACGTCCATTGAACAAATCCCTCAAGCCAATTTAAAAGCATGGTTGGCAGTGATCGCAGTGGCTTTAGCCATTTTTGCTGTGGTAAGCGCGGAAATGCTTCCGATTGGATTGTTGACGCCCATCGCAGAAAGTATGCAGCAATCTGTAGGACGTACCAGTCTGATTATTTCCACACCATCTCTAGTGGCTGCTATTGTTGCGCCGTGTGTCGTTTTAGTTTTTACCCGCATTAATCGCCGTCAATTATTACTCTTGTTTATGCTGCTGTTGTTTATTTCCACCTTAGTTTCAGCAATGACGGACACATTCCATTGGTTATTACTGGCGAGAGTATTGTTCGGGATTTCAATGGGCGGTATTTGGGCTTTAGCAGGGAGTTTCGCTATTCGTTTAATGCCTCCCGCACAAGTCGGACTCGCCACTTCCATTATTTTTAGCGGTATTGCTGCGGCTTCAGTATTGGGCATACCCGCAGGTGTATATCTCGGTGATTTATTTGGTTGGCGGATGGCTTTTATCTCTGTCGCCATTTTAGTGGCCATTGTATTTGTGATGCTCTTTTGGTCATTACCCTCGCTACCCATTAAAAAAGTAAGTACGTTGCGAAGCAGTTTAACGGTACTTAAAAAACCGAATGTTATTATTGGCTTATGTTTGACCTTGTTTATCGTGACAGGGCATTTTTCTGCATACACTTTTGTACGACCTATATTACAAGAAATCGCACAATTCTCGGATGCATCGATTGGCGCTTTATTATTAATTTATGGTGTTTTTGGGATTTCAGGTAATTTTGTTTTAGGTTTTACAATTCAAAAATTTTTATGGCAAACACTATTTATCATCGCTTCTTTATTAAGTACAACATTGCTGTTATTCATATTTTTTGGTGATTTTCTATATTTAAATATTATCTTGTTCTTAATTTGGGGATTTGCTTATGGTGGCGTTTCAGTCTCACTAACGACATGGATGATTCGTTCAGCGCCGACGCAGCTTGAATTAGCTACTGCATTTAATGTTGCTGTATTTAACCTTTCAATCGGATTGGGCGCTTTTGCTGGTGGACTCATTTATGACAGTATTGGGCTTTGGTTGAATTTGGTTTTTGCAAGTGTATTGACCTGCATAGCCGTTATTGTGGTCTTTATTAATCGCAGGAAACAAGCAGGAATTTAACGTTAAGCGCTGAAATATAATACTTTGAATGGATCTGATACGTTTTATGCTGCTAATCCAGAAGGTGTGGATAGGGGGTCTTATAATCCATTCTTGATAGTGGCTTGCCCAAACGCCACCATCACCTGTCGAAATGGACAATAGACATTCATCATAAGAGGGTTATACTAGATCTACCATTTCTAAAACTATGGAGAACAAAGATGGTTACTGCTGGCGAAAAACCCGGAACAGGCTTCTATTTTTGTATTCAATGCGGACACCGCACCTACTTAGAAATTGGTACTGATCGTTTACCACCGTGTACCAAATGCCAAGGCAATCAATTTAACAATAAGAATGCCTAAGCAAAACAACTCAAACAGTTACCCTCTGTTTTGAATGAAAGCCCTATTACTCCTTAGGGCTTTTTGCTATCTGAATATGCCCATTCATAGTTTAAAATTGATTGAAAATTGATCGGAAAACCCCATATAAATCCCTAGATTCACAGTATTTAGGGCGGCTCAATTGCAACATTATCTTGATCTTAATCACGACTCAGGTGTTGCCAATTACGAGATTGGTAAGGAGTTTATTCGTGTGCAATTCAAGAAAACCTCTAAAGTCTATACCTACAGCTATA
The DNA here is from genome assembly GCF_019038395.1 of Acinetobacter sp. BY419. Lineage (GTDB taxonomy): Bacteria > Pseudomonadota > Gammaproteobacteria > Pseudomonadales > Moraxellaceae > Acinetobacter. Next base: position 17,413 of record NZ_JAGFXZ010000015.1, on the reverse strand, counting down.
GTAGTGCCGGTTATCAGCATGTCGAAAACATGAAACAGCTCGCCCAATATGGCGATGGTCTGAATGCCTATATCAATCATCATACCCGACAGCTATTTGTACGCTAAAACTGGTCTGCTTCTTGCTTCAGTGAAAGTCCTGAAAGGCAAATATTTGATAAGAACTAAATATCTGCCTAGAAATAGTGCACCTGCATATATTAAAAAGAGGGCAATCACCTATGGAAATTCGCGAGTACGCACCAGAATCAGGCAAATTAAATAAAAAAGCCCATTTTTACTCCGCATGGCCGCTGATCTTGATCCTTTTTGGAGGCGCGATTGGCTCGCTGTATGGTGTGATCGCCTATCTGCTTAATCTGAAAAATTATGGTTCTGAACTGACCAAACTCAACAAGGTTTTGGCTAATCTTCTTTGTGGGATGTCGGCCATCAGTGCATGGTGGTTTAGTGCACAATGGATTCAGAGTACTTTCTTTCAATAAAACAGAAATCCTGTTCTGAATATAAATTCCAATAAAGCTTATTTTTATAGAAGAAAAAAGCGCAAAAAATCAGAAATAGGATTTATTTCCCTGTATGAAGGGGAATGGCGAAATAAATTTTCGAAAATTCTCAAAATTAAAAAAACATAGGAAATTAATCCCGTCCAGCTTTGCCTAATATAGCTTTCAAGGGTGTGATGGGATCGGAAAGAGTAGCATGCTGTGAGCGGCGCAAAACGCGAGTGCAGTACGAACCCAAAAGGTCTCGATCCGGCTTAGGACGCTATAGACCAAAAGTTTATAGGCTATAAGATCAAGTCTTACAAAGATTGATAGTTGAAGTAAACCATTAGACGTTTTCCCAACACCCTAAAAAATTATCCAGCAATGCAAATTTAAATAATAATTAAAATAAATCAAAAACTTAAAATAAAATTCAATTCAGGAAAGATACAAATCACCGCTTCATTTTTACAACGCAAACCTGTTATTTTTAAGTACTGTTTAACCTGACGTCGTTAATCGCAATCTATCTGATGAATCAAAGTTAAGAATGATCCTGAACTGAATATGTTCATGATAGAAAAATGGCGTTATTCAGAATAATTTTATAATGATTTTGAGCGCAGTATGATAAATAAAAACGAAAAAAGATTTCAAAGGAGTTGAAGCAGATGAATCAATTCAAACCGGCACTGATTTTGGGTGCTTTGATTGGCTTGGGACTGATAATTGCAGCATGGATTCTGGGCAGTAGCGCGCTGAAAATCAAACAGTATGAGCGTGTAGTTTCAGTCAAAGGTTTGTCGGAACGCGAAGTTAAAGCCAATGTGGCAGTATGGCCAATCCGCTTTAACGCGGGCAGCCAAGATCTGGGCGAGTTGTACGATATCATGCAGACCAATACCCAGGAAATTCAGAACTTTTTAAAAAATGAAGGTTTTAGCGCGGAAGAAATTACCAGTGCTTCACCGAGTATCACAGATAAATACGCCCAGCAATATGGCGGTGATGCTAATGTCGCACTGCGTTATACCGCCAGCCAGACCATTACGGTCTATACCCATAAAATAGATGCTGTGCGCGTGGCACAAAGTCGTCTGGTGGCTTTGGGGAAAAAAGGGATTGCTTTTGCAGGAGATGATTCCGGACAAAGAACAGAATATTTATTTACCAAACTGAATGACATCAAGCCGGCGATGATTGAACAAGCTACACAAAATGCCCGCAGCGTGGCGGAAAAATTTGCTGCAGATTCAAAAAGTCGTCTGGGTAAAATCAAGTCCGCAAACCAGGGGCTGTTTAGTATTGAAGATCGCGACAGCAATACCCCGTATTTGAAGAAAGTACGCGTGGTCTCGACAGTCGATTATTATCTGGCAGATTAGCCTGATCTGGCCAAGTGCGGTAATTGACAGCCTGAAAGCAGCTTGTTATTTTGCGCGCACTGTTCCAGACGCTATACGCTAACATGCCCATCAATAAAGACTTTGTCTATTGTCCACCGCAAGAACCGCTGCATATTGTCTATGAAGATGATGATCTGGTGGTAATAGAAAAGCCGGCCGGATTATTGTCGGTTCCGGGGCGTTTACCTGAACATCATGATAGTGCCTATTTACGGGTTGTGGCTAAATATCCGCAGGCCAAAATTGCCCATCGTCTGGATATGGCCACCTCGGGTATTTTAATGTTTGCCAAACATCGCATGCAGAAGTGGCAGTCAGTAAAATGTTTCAGGCTCGCAGGGTAGTTAAAAACTATGTCGCGCTGGTACAGGGCAAACTTGAAGGTGAGGGGAGTGTCGAAGTGCCTTTGATTGCCGACTGGGAAAACCGTCCGCGTCAGATGGTGGATTATGAACTGGGCAAGGCAGCCAAAACCCTGTATCAGGCAGTAGAATATTTACCTCAGCAAGATATTAGCCGAGTGCTACTGACACCTATTACCGGTCGTTCCCATCAGCTTCGCGTGCATATGCTGCATCTGGGTCATCCCATTACTGGCGATAAAATCTATCACCCTGAACCACAGCGCAGTCCTTTAAATCGTATGGCTTTGCATGCCAGTTATCTGGCTTTTACCCAGCCGTTGAGTGGTGTGCCAGTTGAAATTAAGGCCGTCGTGCCATTCTGATCGAATTCCGCTTAAGAGTCAGCTCCCATAGGTTACATACTTTTTAAACGCATAAATATGATGAGGATCAATCCTTTAAATCAAGTCACTCAAATAAAAAATGTGAGAATTTGTTTCGGTAGCAGCTTGGAGATAAGTGAATTTATCAACCTGTTGAATTGATATCTTCTTGTAGATTGCCTGATTGGCTATCGATATAGGACATAGATTTCCAAGCCCAGTACATATCTTGATCACGAATTCAGATGGTTTTTTATCGTTTTTATCATCTTGATACCTCTACTTTTATTTTTTTTGATTTTACTTTCATTATTTTAAAATTATATCCTCTGATATAAAGTGAATTTCTTCAACGCTTTCTGAATGGGGTGGGTTTGAGCTAAAAATTAGTCCAGCATGCATCATCTACTCTCTAAAAAATACAGAAAAACAAAATTAATGAATGACTTAGTGATGAATGACTTTGATTATCTGGCTAAAGTGATGCAGAATCAACCACGACTTTATAATAAATTTTTAATTTGATGGTTTAGGGCAATGCCCGGGGTTAAAGGAAAGAACGATGCTTAGTATGGCTCTCTTCGTTCTCGCGAGTATTCTATTATGTGTTTTGCTAGGGAGCTTGAAGATACAGGCCTCATTACGCAGCAATATCCAGTTTTTACAGGAAAACCTGGATCATTCCCGCAGAAAATTGTCAGATTATGAAACTCAAGTCGATGAATTGAATTATGAAATGACCCAATTGCGGGTACAAAATAGCAGTTTAAACATTGCACTGAATAAATACAAAAAATATCAGGATATCTGGGATATAGGGCAATACATTATTAACCGGACCTTGCAGGCCGAAAACTTTGTTGAAGTGACCAAGCTGGACGCTTCGATTATGATCGATGATCTCAAGGCCTATATCGCAAAGGTTAAAGACTATCTTGCCCAGTTTCAGGCGCAAGCCTTAGTTGAGGTCGAGCAGCAGGCCCGACAAAGTCTACAGGCTATTATGAGCAGGCCAAGCAACAGCATCGCTTGCAGGAGGTATTAAGTGCTTTAGAGCATAAAATAGAGGCCAAGCAGTTCGGCTTGCAGCTTCCTGCAACACGTGTTCTGGAACAGTTGATTGAAGGCTATAACGAAACGGATACAGCTCGGTATTTGTGCAATGTGCGTGAGAAAATTCAGCAGGCCATAGAAAAACAGCAGGTAGCAAGCTGTAATTATGTTGACGACAGCCGCCGTCGAAGCACCATTGCAATCATCAGTCTGGCTTTTAATAGTAAGGCAGATTCATATCTTTCTCGATTAAGCACAGAAAATCTGGGCGAAATGCTGCAAGCTTTAAGAGATGATTATGTCTTGCTGAATTATACCGGGCAGGCAATGAGTCAGGCCATGGTTCAGGAATCCTATCTTCATCTGCGTTTAGAGGAACTCAGGTTTGCTGCACTGCTCATGCAACTGAAACAAGATCATCTGTATCCACACACCGTCTAGCTCATGATTTTTATCAACATCTAATAGATGATTTTTGCCAGGTGTTCTGCTTGCCAGAGGCAGGTTTAAATCCTGATATTTTCAGGATTTTTAGGTTATGGAAAGGCTGGAGAGGTTGATCGTATCGTATATTTTTATATTTATAAAAATCATATGTTTATTTATGGTTAAAAGATAATATTTTTTGTCCTGATCTCGATAATTGTATAAAAATCAGCTAATCTTAAATGCAGAATAAAACGGCATCATAATAAGGATACTTCTATGTCACGTGATTACAATCAATTCCCTGACGATGAAAATGGCAATGTATTGTGGCAAATGCATCAGGATGGTGATGACTTGCAGGAAGCACACGAAATTGAGTTTTCGATTGCTTTTGCGGATGAAGCACAGGCGGATCGTTGTGCCTTGCACCTGTTAAAAGAAGAGCAAAAAATCAGCCTGTTTCAGGATGAAGAAAGCGATACCTTGGAATGGATCATCACGATTTATGTGTATATGGAGCCTGCTTACGAAGATATTGTTGATCTGGAAGAATGGTTCAGTAAAATCGCTGCACAATTTCAGGGTGAATATGATGGCTGGGGCTGTATGGCCTATGTCTATGATGATGAACTGGATGATGAAGAAAGCAGCTCGCGTAGCAGCTGATCATACGGTGATTTAAATGAAAAAACCCGGTGCTACCGGGTTTTTTATATGCTTTATTCAATGGATATGCGAAAACTTGAACTTGTGCATAGATACATACTCATTATATATAGCCAGTTAGAAACTGGATAAAATGACTGAGATGACTGCCCAACTCAGGCTGATCAGTCACGACCAATGCAGGGGATATCCCTCAATAAAAAAAATAAAGAATAAGAATAAAGGACAGGACAAAATGAGTTACACCTTAAAAATGCATCGTGTGTTCAGCGCACCACCGGAGCGGGTGTATCGTGCCTTTGTGCAGCCGGATGCACTGGCGAAATGGCTAGCACCACATGGCTTTATTGCCAAGGTAGAACATGCAGAAATCAAACCCGGCGGCAGCTATAAAACCACCTTTACCAATTTTTCTACCGGGACCCAACATCATTTTCATGGCATTTATCATGAGGTGATTCCCAATCAGTTGCTGCGCTATACCGATCAATTTTCCACCCCGGAACTGCAAGGGGCAATAGAAGTTACCGTGATCTTTGAAAAAGTGTCAATTGGCACCGGCTTGCATATTATTCAGGTAGGTTATCCGGATCTGGTACCACCGGCGGTGTGTCATTTGAGTTGGCAGGAATCACTGCAACTCTTATCTTTGCTGGTTAATCCGCAGATTTCAGATAATTGATTCCTTCACGTTGCTGTGCTGGTTGCATCTCAAGATCCTGCCAATTAGCGCTGCATGCAAAGGCGCTATACTGTAAGCTTCTTTGTTTATTTAATTTTTCTCTTTTTCGAGGTTCCTATGGGTCTGCCAAACTGTCCAAAATGTCAATCTGAATATACCTATGCAGATGGCGATCTACTGATCTGTCCTGAATGTGCATATGAGTGGAAAGAAGGCGAAATCACTGAAGAACAAGTGGTCATTAAAGATGCCAATGGCAACGTACTGGCAGATGGTGATAGCGTAACAGTCATTAAAGACCTGAAAATCAAGGGTTCATCTTCAGTGGTGAAAGTGGGTACCAAAGTAAAAAGCATCCGCCTATTGCCTGATGCTGCCGATGGTCATGATATCGATTGTAAAATCGAGGGAATTGGTCCGATGAAACTGAAATCGGAATATGTAAAAAAAGCTTAACTTTAGTCTTAGATTAAAATTCCAATGAGAGAATAATACGGTTGATCAATTGTATTATATTTTCAATATTGCTGAAATTTTGGGCTGAATATTTTTCAGTGCCCTGACCTTTACGTTTTCGATCCGAGAGCTTTTCTATGCCACACCTGCATCTGGAATATTCTGACAATCTGCAACATATCGAGACTAAAGCTTTATTGGTTGCCATCCATCAGGCACTTTTTAATGCCGGCCATGTAGCTGATCTCAATGATTTAAAAAGTCGTGCGATTATGCAGCAGGATTATGTGGTTGGACTAAATATTGTTACAGATCAAGCTTATGTGCATGCTAAAGTTTCGCTGTTGAGTGGGCGTAGTCTCGAAGTGCGTCAGGCGATTTCTGCATTGGTGCTCGACGTCATGCAGCAATACATTGCGCCACAGCCCGGATTAAAAATACAGCTCTGTGTTGAAATTATTGAAATGCCAAAGCAGACTTATGCTAAAGCCATTATTTGAACCTTGGCTTTTATCGCGTGATATGGCATAAATAAAATGTATTAAAAGCTTATTCAAGCATTAAGAAATTCATAAGCAGATCTACCTGCTCTGTAATGGCCGGGTATCTGGTGCAGATCCAAAAATATTTCTATTTTTTAAATGATATATTTTGTCATTTACAGATATGAGATAAAAGTTCTAAAGTAGATTTTAATCGCTGCTGATTCTTGAATCATCCAATAAAGAAACAGTGGGTTCATCCTGACTGAGATAAAAATAATTGTATAAATGATCTTCAGATGAGCTGTAGCGAATCAGGCAGCGAAGCGAGAGCAGCGCTAGCACAGGCAGAATAATAATAACAAAAGATCAGAAATCCGGTCAGCTGATTGCACCCCGATTTCAGGTCTAAATTGTCCGGTTGAGGGAATCTTATGCAAGTTTTTGGGAATGAGCAATTGGCTCGGGAAGTCATGGCATTTCTTCAGGAGTGGGACAACGCAGTAGCCAGGCTCGAAATTCAGGATATTATTCAATTATGCCGACCGGAGATCCGTCTGGTCGATGTCAGCATGGAAGTCAAAGGTGTCGAGGCTTACCAGGCACTCTGGCAGCAATATCGGCCCTTTATGCCTGAAGGAATCCGTATCGAGCGCCAGGATCTTAATATCCATGTCACCCATGATCTGGCGGTCGTCGATGGTTATGTGCGGGTTAATTATGCGGTGATTGAACCGATTTTTCAGCTGGGCTGGTGTCGGGTCAGCATGTGTCTCAGCAAGCAGCAAGGCAAATGGCAATTACTGCATCAGCATACTTCAGTCCCAGTACAACTCGAAACCCGAAAAATGCGCCGGATCAAAAGTGTGAGCTGATTCATATGCCTGTAAAGATTTAAGTGAAATATCTTTGCAAATGATTACAGGAATACCTTTGTAACAAAAATAGAGAAAGTCCTAGATTATGCTGAAGGAATAAGCTAGGACACTTCAGGTGGATGACAACAAGACCAGTCAAGTCAAACTACGACAGGCCACTCTGCAACAACAGACTGAAGTATTGATGCCGGATCAGTCCGAGCGGCAGCGTACCCAACATGCACTCAGATTGATGGCAGGCTTTGTGATTGCTGCCGTGGTGATTACAGCATTGTATTTTGGCCGCGATATTTTTCTTCCGCTGGCTTTGGCTATTTTGCTGGCATTTTTACTTTCTCCGCTGGTTTCCCGTTTAAAGCGTTGGGGCTGTCCACAATGGGCTGCGATTGGTCTGGTCATGTGTCTGACCTTGTCATTTTTGGGGGGGACTGCAACCTATCTTGGGGCGCAGCTCGGCAAGCTGAGTCAGGAACTGCCGCAATATCAGGACACCATCCAGCAAAAACTGAATATGCTCAAAGCCTATCGTCAGGGACCGAGTATGTGGGATGGCGCAATCCAGACCTTTGATACCGTAGAAAATTCAATAGATACCCCGGAACAGGAAACTGAAGACCCGAAAGTCCAGAATGTTAAAGTGGTCGGCCTGGAACCATCGAGTGAAGAAGCTGCGCTGGATTGGCTGAATAAAATCCTGAATCCGCTGGCGATTATCGGGATTGTGTTCCTGTTTATGGTGCTGATTTTGCTGAATGGCAAAGACCTGCATGACCGCTTTCTGAAGCTCTTGGGCGGTAATCTGAATATCGGTACCGATGCGCTGGATGATGCTGGCAAAAGTATCGGAACCTATTTGCGTATGCAATTACTGGTCAATGTCACCTATGGCATTCCCATGGCGATTGGACTGTTGCTGATTGGGGTGCCAGCAGCGGTCATGTGGGGACTGGTCGCAGTGGTCATGCGTTTTGTACCTTATGTAGGTCCGATTGTTTCAGCTATTTTTCCGATAACGCTGGCCTTCGCCGTCGATCCGGGCTGGAACATGGTGCTGTGGACCGTGGCCTTGATTCTGGCCCTGGAACTTATCAGCAATAACGTGATTGAACCTTGGCTCTATGGAGAAAGCACCGGTCTGTCTACCTTGGCGATTATTCTGGCAGCTACTTTCTGGACTACCCTCTGGGGACCAGTGGGGCTGATCTTGTCGACGCCTTTGACTGCCTGTTTACTGGTATTGTCCAACTATGTGCCCGCACTGGGTTTTGTCAAAACTCTGCTGGGCAGTACGCCTGTGCTGTCACCCTCCGAGCAGTTTTATCAGCGACTGGTGGCCGATGAAGTCAATGACGCGATGCAGGTGGCCAATGATTATATCTGTGCGCAGTTGCCTAAAAAGCCAACTGCGGATGATGTCGCTCGTTGCGTACAAATGTTCTATGGCAAAGTGGCCATTCCAGCCATTCGAATTTATTCCCAAGGACATGATACCGATATCACCGCCGCGCATCGGTTGCGTCTTTATCAAGGATTGAAGTTCTTTAATCATGCTTTTCAAAAAGCTTATCCGAGTGAAATGAGTGCAGAGCAGCCCGAAGTCTATTGTGTGGGGGCGCGGTGGGAAATTGACACCCAGATTTCTGCCATGTTGGCGCATGCCCTGAACCTCAAACAGATTGCCGCCCAAAATGATCCGGATGTGCTGATTCAATCGGGCGAATCTGAAAAGGGCATTGTATTACCAGCTTCGATCAAGATTTTATGTGTGTCTATTTTTCATCATGCACCTGCGGCACAGATTCGTTTGCTGAAATATAAACTGGCACAGCAATATCCTGAGCTGAAAGTTATTTTTGCAACCTGGGGCGTGACGCAGCTGGAGATTCTGGATGAACTGCAACAACGTTTTGAGCTGGAGGCACTGGTCAATAACGTGGATGATCTGATCCTGACCATCGAGACTGACGCCTTGAGTGAAGGAGAAAACTGGTTTGAGAATCTGGAGATCAAGAATACAAAAGAACGGCAGCAGGCTTTAAATGAGTTGGGATTATTGGACGACAGCCATCAGACCCTTTATAAGCAGTATATTGAAGAAGCTCGCCAGGCCTTTGATGTGGATTATGCGCAAATTTCCTGGCTAGATCAGCATGAAATGTATATTCCGGTCAGCCCTTTTAACCAGGAGCCTGTTGCAATCCGGCAGATGTGCAAGAGTTCTGTCTGCACCCATCTGCTCTATCAAAATGAGCCTTTGGTGATTGAAGACTTGCAGCGCGATCCGCGTTTTCCGTATCTGTCAGAATTGAGACAGCATCATATCCGTTTCTATGCCGGTGTACCGTTAAGAGATAAAAACGGAATTGTGCTCGGTAGTCTGTGTCTGCTGGATAAGCAGCCGAGACAGATGCAGGCGGAAGATATGATTTTGCTCAAAGCTTTGGCACAGGATTTAATGGCAACCCTGAGTAATGAGCGCAAGAAAAAAGATAAACAGAAGCAGATTGAACAGATGCAGCCAGCTACTTCGGCAAGTGTTTTAAAAAAGGATTAAATGATGAAACAAAAATGGACATACAGCATCAAAGCTATGAGCATTGTATTCGCTTTGACCGGTATCAGTTCATGGAGTCTGGCTGCCATTCAGGGACTGCATTTTTCACATAAGGATTGGGAAATTGCCTGTGACAATACCGGTACCTGCCGCGCTGCCGGTTATCAATCCGACCAGGACATTGATTTACCTGTTTCGGTGCTATTAGAGCGTGCTGCGGGTGCAAACAGTGGCATCAAAGCTCAGGTCCGGATTTTGCCCTTAGCTACCACCACAACGACACGAGAAGTGCAGATGCAAATTGCCAATACAGCTTATGGCATGATTGGCCTGAATCGGGAGGGAATAGGACAACCGAGTACGGCTCAAACACGTGCCTTGTTGAAAGCTGTACAGGGAACAAGTCCAGTGATATTTAAGAATGCGCAAACACACTGGACTTTGTCGACAGCCGGAGCTAGTGCCGTTTTGCTCAAGATGGATGCATTTCAGCACCGACTCTCTACGACCTCAGCCTTGATCAAGCCTGGGAAAAAATCCTGTCAAGCGGTACTCAAAGCCGCAGCGATACCGCAAGTTGTGATATCTAAATATCAGTCAGGCAAGATCACTCAAGCAAAACTGAATACGGCAGCGAGTCAGCAGATGATTCGAAAACTGAAAGCAACCACCAACGAGGATCAATGTGATTTGCTGTTTAGCCAGCGTTTTCTGTCGGATGATGCCATGACGATTTATCCCATCAATGCTCAAAATCAGTTGATTCAGATCCCCTGCTGGCGTGGGGCGTATAATATGGGAAGCGGTTTCTGGCTGATGGATCAAAACAAGCAGCTGAAACAGCTGGTGACCACCTCCGGAGAAACCTTTAGCCAAGGCCAGATATTTTCCGGGCATAAAGTACGAGGTTTGGGTGATTGTCGAAGTCAGGACCAATGGGCATGGAATGGCAGGAAATTTGTCAAAAGCTTCAGTAGTCTGACCGTACAATGCAAAGGCTTTGCTGGTGGTGCCTGGAATTTACCAAGCTATGTGAGCATAGTTATCTCAGCTCAATAGGGGTATCCTCGCAAAAATAGAAACTATAAAAAAGCCTGAATGATTCAGGCTTTTTTATCTTTAAAATTTTAATCTTAAAAACGTTTTGGAATTCTCTGACCATTTGGAACAGGAATTTCAGCATTTTTTAATACCCCAAATAACCAGGTTTCAGCATGCTGTACCGCAGTTTTCAACTGATCACCCATGGCCAGACGTCCGGCAATGAAACTGGCCAGTGAACAGCCCGAACCATGATACTCACCTTCCAGACGTGGACAGCGGGTTTCGTTGATCAGCTCACCCGCGATATACAGGCTATTCTGAATATAATCAGGGGTATCTTCATGACCACCTTTGACCAGAACAGCCTGTGCGCCCATTTCAAATAATTTTTGAGTGGCCCGCTTGAGGTCCTGCTCGCCGGTCAAGGCACGCAGTTCAACCGTATTCGGGGTTAGCAAGGTAGCTAAAGGAATAAGCTGGGTAAATGCTTTGACCAGGGTCGCCTGATTGCCCAGTGAGCCACCACTATTCGCCACCAGAACCGGATCCAGCACATACAGATAGTCCGAATGTGCAGCCAGAAACTCGGCCAGTGCCGCGATATTATCTGTGGTGCCTAACATGCCGGATTTTACACAACGAATTGGCAAGTCATTCACCACGGCATTGGCCTGAGCCAGCAGCAATTCTCGGGACGTGGCTTCAAAACCAAAAACCTGCTGCGAATTTTGAATGGTAAGGGCTGTGCAGGCAATTGCTGCATGGGCACCACTTTGACCAATGGCTTCAATATCTGCTTGAAGACCGGCTCCACCTGAAGGGTCTAAACCGGAGAAGCAAAGTACGGTAGGGCGCAAAATGATGTCCTTCATTCACTAAATTACATTAGTATAGGCAAATTTGAATGAACTCTCGATATTAATTTATATCGGTGCTGAGAAGAGGGGATGGACGGTGATTAAGAATATTTTGATTGATCTGGATGGGACATTAACTGATCCGAAAGTGGGTATTACTACGTCTGCGCGTTATGGCCTGGAAAAGATTGGCCATCCGATTAGTGATGAGGTTAATATCGACTGGATTATCGGTCCTCCCTTAAAAGCCTCGCTGGCCAAAATCTTAAAGGTCGATACAGATCATATTCTGGCTGAGCAGGCCTTGATGGCTTATCGCGAACGCTTTGCAGTCAAGGGTCTATATGAAAATCATGTTTTTGAGGGTGTGGCAGAAACGCTGGCAGAACTGAAACGCCGTGGTTATCGCTTGTTTGTCGCCACGGCAAAACCCACGGTTTATGCGAAACAGATTCTGGAACATTTTGATCTGACCCAATATTTTACAGAAATTTATGGCAGTGAGCTGAATGGCGAGCGAACCAATAAAGCTGAACTGATTCAATATATTCTGGAACAGCAACAGTTGCAGGGTGAGCAATGTGTGATGGTCGGGGATCGTGAATATGATGTTTTTGGCGCACGTCATAATGGCATTGACTCCATTGCCGTGAATTATGGTTATGGCAGTCAGGATGAGTTAGCACTGGCACAGCCTAAATATAAAATAGATAGTTTTAATCAGTTATTAGATTATTTTAAATGAAGTTTCTTGTTTGCTTAATTGATTTGAACTGATTTTTAGAGATGTTGGGATCTATCAGCGGGTGAATCTATAGAGATCAGTATATCTAGAAGATAAGCTCTTTTATTAAACGCTGACCCGATTAAAATCTCGCTCTCTGCAGGATTTTAATCTTGGACGAATACTTAAAGCGTCAAAAACCAGGTTGATGCCAGCACCACCATAATAATGATCACCAGCAAAATTTTGATGATCGTCATTCGATGTTGGGGTGGAAGTTTGGCTTTGGTCAGTGCATTTCCTGCGTGGTCGAACAGGATGACATTTTGTACACTACTTTCATAACCGAGTTCTAGCAAAGCCCGCTTTTCAAGTTCCGTTAAACCATCTTCCGGCAGATCCATGATTTGCAGCAATGCAATAGGGCTGAATAGCCTTTTCATTACCGGCGAGGGTAACAGCTGTTTTAGGGTCACTGCGGCTGCATCAAAGTCGGCAATAATACTCCGTGGATGGGCATAAGGTACATCTGGTAGTCGGGTATGCGTGATCGTACCATCTGTGTCCATCAGCTGCATTTTGTCTTTATAAATTTGCACCCATACAGCATCTGGAAATTTCACTAATTGTTCTTGTAGCATTGTGAGAGTCTGATTTTACTGATATTTACTCATTAAATAAGCGATAAACAAATCCTGCATCAAGACGGGATTTGTAAGCTTCGGTTATTTGGCCGGAGCACCATATTTATTGTTTTGTTGTTTGGTTTCAGTGGCCCACCACCAGATCAGCACAAGAACACCAATCACGGTAAGCATCAGCAATTGCCACCAACCAGAACGTCCTACATCATGTAAACGACGGGCACCAACTGCCAGACTTGGGACAAGAAGTACCAGATTAAGCAGGCCATTTACGAGCGATTTAGTGCCTAAAACTGTATCAATAACCTCAGCAATAATGCCTAAAATTACACAAAACAGCATAAAAAACCAAAATTCTTTACGGCGTGCGCGGCCGGAAAAGTTTGCATAGTTGGTCAGACATTTTACAAACCAGTCAATGCTGCTGTAATTTTCCTCGGCCTGATCCAGATTGGAGTATTTGTCGAGCTGACTGGAAATTTTTTCCCCCAGATAAATAGAAGTACCTAAGGCCAGATAAATATCAGAGGCTTCACCCGCGGTGTTCACGATAAAATCGACCCGATCCCCACGGGACGGTGGACGTTCTCCACGCCAGTCCGCACCATTAAAACTATAGCGCTGATTATCATCTCCCGAGATGAAACCGGTATTGTATTGAATTGAAAAATCAAGGATTGAACGTTTCATGCTTGTTCTCGTCTATTAAGCTAAATTATTTTTTTTAAAGCGATGCAATTTTTTATCAGAATAACTTTAGCATAATCGAATTTTTAAAAATTCATAGTGAAATGGCATTAATTTTCTAATGATTTCAAACGAGTTACAGCAATAATGTTTTGATGATCAGCCAATGAAATATTCAGGTCAGCATGCGTTGAAAGGATAGATGACAAGCATTAACCGGAACAGATTTATACTGGCAGTCGGTAGACGGAGGTTAAGCTTGAATACACCACGTAAATATCATTCCGGTATTTGGAATTGTAACTTTATGTTTTACATTTAATTAAAAATAATAATATAAACAATTATTTATAGATTGAGTGATTTGCAATAAATTTATAATAAATATACTTGCCTTAACATTTTGTTCATACATTTTAACTATTAGTAATAATTATTCAAAAGAGACAGGCATACAATACCAAGCTTCATATTGTGATAAAGGTGTCACATTGAATCTCTCTCCCCCCATCATCAAAGGCAGTTTAGCTTTGCTTCTGGCGACTCCAGCTGCACATGCTGATCCTTACCACGACATGGGCGCGGAAGTTTATTGTGGCTCACATGCCCCAGTAACTGGTTCAGCATGCGCTCGAATGTGCAAGATGTTCGTCACTTAAGCGCAGACAAAGAGGGTGAAAATGTGCGGATAGACGGGATTAAGTTCGATACATCTTTCTAAAATATAGTTTTTAGTTGCCAATACATAGTTGAATATCTAAGCACTTTGTTGCATTGATGAGTGATGCCTGCTCAAGACATTGATGTATTTATAACTAGGAATTTCATAATTAAGTTGCTCATGCCGGTCCTGCGCATAAGCTTTCAAAAAATTTATATAAGGTGTTCACTATGAATACTTCATCATCAGGTTCGGTACTGAAAACGATTTTAGTGGTCATTGCCGCTATTTTCGGTTTAGGACTGCTGATTGGAGGAATTTATCTTGCAGTGCTGGGTGGGTCTTGGTACTACATCATTGCAGGCATTGTCTTTATTGCGACCGCAATTCTATTACAGCAGCGGAAAAGTGCTGCACTCATGGTGTATGCGATATTTGTTTTGGCGACAGTGGTGTGGGGGTTGTGGGAAGTTGGTTCAGATTTCTTTGCGCTTGCGCCGCGTCTAGATATTCTAGGTCTGTTCGGTTTAGTCCTACTTATTCCTGCGGTAACACGCGGTTTTGATTATAGTAAAGGTGCCAAAATTGCCTTGACGGGTTCACTGGCCATTACCATTGCCGTCATGATCTATTCTATCTTTAATGATCCGCAAGAAATTCGGGGTGAATTAAAATCTCAGCAACCTGCAACCCACCAGCCAATCCCGGGTGTGGCAGATGAAGACTGGCCAGCCTATGGCCGTACCCAGTCCGGTTTACGTTATTCGCCATTAAAACAGATCAATACTGAAAACGTCAAAGACCTGCAAGTGGCTTGGGAATATCACACGGGCGAATTCAAAACTGAAAATGACTCGGGTGAAACCACCAATCAGGTTACCCCAATTAAAGTGGGTGACAACATGTACATCTGCACCACTCACCAGAAATTGACTGCGCTTGATCCGGCCACAGGTAAGGCAAAATGGACTTATGATCCGAAGTTAAAAGCCGATCATACCTATCAGCATTTAACCTGCCGTGGTGTGTCTTATTATGATGTGAACAATACAGCTGGTTTTGAAACTAGTCTCGCTGCGAAAAAAAGCAGCTCTGCGGAATGTCCACAAAAAGTGATTTTGCCGGTCAATGACGGGCGGCTGGTTGCGGTAAATGCAGTCACGGGTCAGCCATGTTCTGACTTTGGTAAAAATGGCGAAGTTGATCTGCAAAAAGATATGCCATTTCCGTATCCGGGCGGTTATATTCCAACGTCACCCCCAGTTGTCACAGGTACCACCATCATTATTGCAGGTTCAACTACCGACAACTATTCAACTGAAGAACCTTCTGGTGTGATCCGTGGTTATGACGTGAATACCGGTAAACTGCTTTGGGTATTTGATACTGGCGCTGAAGATCCAAACGCCATTCCTGCACCGGGCCAAAAATTTGTACACAACTCTCCAAACGCTTGGGCACCTTTGGCCTATGACGCGAAGCTGGACATCGTCTATGTACCAACAGGTGTGGGGACTCCGGATATTTATGGTGGTCACCGTACTGAACTGGACGAGCGTTATGCCAACTCGATGCTGGCCCTGAATGCCACCACAGGTAAACTGGTTTGGAATTTCCAGACCACACATCATGATTTGTGGGATATGGACGTGCCGTCACAGCCGACATTGACCGACATCAAAGACAAAAATGGCAATATGGTTCCAGCCATTTATGTCTTGACCAAAACCGGAAATGCCTTTGTGCTGGACCGTCGTAATGGTAAAGTGATTGTGCCGATTACGGAGAAACCGGTACCACAATCTGTGAAACGTGGTCCTCAGACCAAGGGCGAGTTCTATGCTAAAACGCAACCCTTCTCTGACTTTAACCTGGCACCAAAAGACAAGTTGACTGACAAGCAGATGTGGGGCGCCACCATGTTTGATCAGTTGGTCTGCCGGGTTGCATTCCATAAACTGAACTACGATGGCATTTATACCCCACCATCTGAAAATGGCACTCTGGTATTCCCTGGTAATCTGGGCGTGTTCGAATGGGGCGGTATGTCGGTCAATCCAGAGCGTCAGATTGCACTGACCAACCCGATTGGTCTGCCATTTGTTTCAAAACTGATTCCTCAAGATCCAAACCGTGAGAAAACTGCTAAAGGTGCAGGAACAGAAGCCGGTATTCAACCGATGTATGGTGTGCCGTATGGTGTTGAAATCAATGCATTCCTGTCTCCATTTGGTCTGCCTTGTAAACAGCCGTCTTGGGGCTTTGTAGCAGGTGTGGATTTAAATACCCATGAAGTGGCCTGGAAACGCCGCATCGGTACCATCCGTGACAGTATGCCGGGTATTCCATTGCCACCATTCAAAATGGGTGTGCCGATGCTGGGTGGTCCTATTTCCACTGCGGGCAACGTGATGTTTGTCGGTGGAACTCAAGACAACTATATTCGCGCCATTAACGTAAACAACGGTGATGAGTTGTGGAAAGGGCGTCTACCTGCAGGTGGTCAGGCTACGCCAATGACCTATGAAGCCAATGGTAAGCAGTATGTGGTTATTATGGCGGGTGGTCATGGTTCCTTTGGCACCAAGATGGGCGACTCACTCATTGCCTATGCCTTGCCGGACAATAAGTAACTGACGCTCTAATTTTGTCTAAGAAATCCTGATTCGTCGGGCTTTTTTATGGCTCATTTTTATTCGCAAAATAGAGGATAAGCAATGCTTGATAAAAATGATGTTGATTTGTTTCACAAGGCCATAAGTCCCTTTATAACCCTTTAGAATATTGAAGAAATAATGTGGGTGGCATAATTTTGAATGAATCGAAAAAGACGTTGATAAAATCGCTTTGATATTCAAATTTCACTTCGCACACGGCTTAAAACTAACATTTCTATCTGTATTCTGATGAAGAAAATTCGAATCCACTGATCATTGAAGATCACACCGGCTTATAGAATAAATCATGTGATTTGCT